>CALXOK010000015.1 GCA_944390025.1 uncultured Spirochaetales bacterium
ACTAAACTTTAGAACTCACATGCTCCTTTTTTCAATCTCTACCTTCCACCCCTCAACTTTCCGTGAAGAACCAAAAAAAGGACTAAGCTCATCGCTCAGTCCTTAACATTGCCAGTACTGATTCACAGTGTATCTCAGTGCTTCATGACAAGCCTGAACATAGCCTTGAAGTCTTCAATGGATGCTTCTTTCGGGTTGCCAGGTGCGCATGCATCCGCAGCTGCGCTCTCTGCGAGGAACTGAAGGTCCTCTTCCTTGATAGCATCGACTGTTGCCGGGATTCCGACATCCTGTCCAAGCTGTCTGACAGCGTCGATTGCGGCCTTCCTGTACTCGGCCTGGCTCATGCTGTCAACACCCTTTACACCCATTGCGCGTGCAATCTCGCGGTACTTCTCTCCAGTGGCTTCCTGATTGTACTCCATGACAATCGGGAGCATCATGGCGCATGCGACTCCGTGCGGGGTGTCATAGACTGCGCCAAGAGTGTGAGCCATCGAGTGTGCGATTCCAAGTCCAACGTTGGAGAAGCCCATTCCGGCGATGTACTGTCCAAGAGCCATTCCCTCACGTCCTGCCTTCTCATTCGCTACAGCGCCTCTGAGGTTCTTCGCTATAATCTCGATTGCCTTGATATGGAACATGTCGCTCATCTCCCAGGCACCCTTTGTGGTGTATCCTTCGATTGCGTGGGTGAGGGCATCCATTCCTGTGCTTGCCGTGAGTCCTTTCGGCATGCTTGACATCATGTCAGGATCGACGACTGCTACAATTGGCATGTCATGCGGGTCGACACAGACGAATTTTCTCTTCTTCTGGACATCGGTGATGACGTAGTTGATTGTGACTTCAGCCGCTGTTCCTGCTGTTGTGGGAACTGCGATGATAGGAACACAGGGGTTTTGTGTCGGTGCTGTGCCCTCAAGGGAACGTACATCCTCAAACTCCGGGTTTGCGATGATGATGCCGATGGCCTTTGCCGTATCCATTGAGGAGCCGCCGCCGATTGCTATGATGTAGTCAGCCTTGCTGTCCTTGAATGCCTGGACTCCATGCTGGACGTTCTCGATTGTCGGGTTTGCCTTGATGTCGCTGTAGACTTCGTATGCAAGTCCTGCCTCATCAAGCACATCAAGGACCTTCTTTGTGACAGAGAACTTGATCAGGTCCGGATCAGAACAGACAAAGGCCTTCTTGAAGTGCCTTCCCTTTGCTTCGTTTGCAATCTCCTTGATTGCACCGCTTCCATGGTAGCTTGTTTCGTTAAGATTGAATCTGTAAGCCATTTTAAACTCTCCTGCAAGAAAAATGGCAGAGGAAGGCGGCATCGTCAATTGTCTTTAAGGGCTTTTTTCGTAAAAAAGATTTCCTGAATGGTAAATCTGTCAGCTTCTGCTGAACCTGTCGTCCCAGTCTTTCTCCTTGTCGAACATCTCGTTTTCCATCTCTTCAACCTTTCTCTTCAGCTTCTCGTATTCAGATCTTAAATCCTCATTGGTTTTCCCGCTCTCCTGCCAGTCAGCATCTTCTGCATCCCGCCTGATATCATCAAAACTTCTGCCTTTCCTTCTTGCCGTCCCAGCGCCTTCATAAGGCAGGATGAGGGCCAGGACAAGATATATAAAGACACCCGGGAACACTCCGGTGAAGAGGATGATGAGAAAGACTATGATACGGACAGATTCAGGCGGAAGGTCACGCCATTCTGCCAGTCCTGTCGCGACGCCGAATATCTTACCGCGCGGGGAACGCATCCATCTGTCTGTCATTTTCTTTTCTCCTTCATTATCGTATCAAGATTGTCTATGCGGCTTTTAAGAGAGGCGATGCCTTCCAGAAGCTCCTTGCGCTCGGTTTCTTCGTCTCTGCTCTCCCTGAGTTTCTCTATATCGCTCCAGGAGGGAATCTGTCCGTTCTTGTGTGCCTTCTTCCTTTCCTTTTTCGAAAGTCCGGAGTATGTTCCGGGCGGGAATCCAGCTTCCATCTCCGCCATTCTCAGCCTGGTCTCAAGCTCCTCTTTCCTGAGCTTGAAGAAATTGTCCAGCACTGCGAGTGTGACAATGCATACGCAGACTATGAGAGTGATAAGAACCGCGCTCATCTTGCCGCCTTCCTCTTGAGATCCTCAAGTTCTCTTTCGATGTCTTCCTGCTCCTCAAGGGAGGAAAACATCTCATCAGTGCTTTCCCTATGCCTGTTCAGCTCGGTTTCACAGTTCATCCTGTCAATCCTTTCTTCCAGATTCTCGAAGTGCTGGCGGGTGTTGCTGTTCATATGGCCTGCCACCTGACCTGCCTGCTTTGCAAGGCGGGCCTTCTCCTGCAGAAGACGCAGCCTGTCACGGGTCTCCTCCAGTTTTTTTTCAAGCTCCTCGATTTCTTTCCTGCTCTGGGCAATCATCTCCTCGTAACCGCGCTTTTCCTTTTCCAGAGCGCTGAGAGTCCCGCTTTCCTTCCTCTTTTCGAGAAGGGCTTCTCTTGCAAGGTCATCGCGCTGGCGCTCGATTGCCATGCGGGCACGGCTCTGCCATCTGTTTACAAGCTCTTTCTGCTCTTCTATCCGTTTTGAGAGCCTTATTGATGATGCCATACGGGCAGCACAGCTGCTTTTGAGCTCAATCAGGGTGTCCTCCATCTCCTGAGTCATGAGCTTGAGCATCTTCTGTGGGTCTTCTGCCTTGTCCAGCAGCGCGTTTATATTCGCATTCACAATGTCCTTGAATCTGGAAAACACTCCCATGTTTCACCTCTTGCCTTATAGAAAGCATAAACCATGCCAAAAAAACAAAGTCGTTTATAAGCAAGAACTTACACGATGAAAGGAAAAAGATGAAGTCCTGAAGCTTGGTAAAATGCACCACTGGTGGTAGAATCCACCATATGGACGGCATGAGCGAAAGCGGAAAAATGGGTATAGGGGAAAGCGATGTCTTTCTTGATTTTCAGGAAAGGCTTTCCCGTGTTGCAGGAGTGGACCGGCCTGTCCTCATCATAGGGGAGAGGGGAAGCGGAAAAGAGCTGGCTGTCAGGAGAATCCACTATCTTTCCCACAGGTGGCAGAAGAACCTTGTGGCAGTGAACTGTGCTTCTCTTCCTGCCAGTCTGATTGAATCCGAACTCTTCGGTTACGAGCAGGGGGCCTTCACCGGAGCCGTGAAGGCGCGTAAAGGACGTTTTGAAGAGGCGGAGGGAGGAACCCTCTTTCTTGATGAAATCGGACTTCTCCCGCTTGAGGTGCAGGAGAAGATTCTCCGCGTTGTCGAATACGGGACATATGAGCGTGTCGGTTCGTCTGTGACGCATGAGTGCGATGTGAGAATCGTGGGGGCCACCAATGCCGACCTTCCTGAACTGTGCAGGAAGGGACAGTTCAAGCTGGATCTGCTTGACCGCCTGTCCTTTGAGGTTCTATTCCTTCCTCCTCTCAGAGAGCGTGGTGATGACATCATCCTGCTTGCCTCTCACTTTGCTTCAAGGATGGCGCTTGAGTGCAGGCGCAAGGAGCTTCCTGTCTTCTCGGACGAGGTTGTCTCCCGTCTGATGAACTACAGCTGGCCGGGCAATGTGCGTGAACTGAAGAATGTCATTGAAAGGGCTGTATACAGAAGTGAAGGCCCTGTGATTACAGATGTGGATTTCAATCCTTTCAGGAATCCTTACAGCAAGCCTCAGGAGAAAAAAGAGGAGAAAAAAGAAGAGGTGAGTACCGGCTCTGCCTCCTCAAATGGCCTTGAGGCAATGCCTCTTGAGGATTTCTCCCTTGCCCGGCAGCAGCTGGATCTGGTCTTTCTTTCCCGTGCTCTGGAAAAAAGCGGAGGGAACCAGAAGACGGCTGCCGGACTTCTCGGCCTGAGCTATGACCAGTTCAGGGGGCTGTACAGGAAATACAGGGAACTTTTGGATGAGAAAGACAGTTAACAAAGACCGCACAAGATGCTAGCATTGCAATATCTTCATTCCGGGGCGAGTGGGGAAGAGAGAAAGACTCCGGGGGAAGGAAAAGCATCTGTTTCTTTTGTCGGGAGGTGCCTGAAATGAGCATTCAGGGCAGAAGGATGGACATGCTTTCCGGCACTCTGTGGGACAAGATTCTCCTTTTTGCCCTTCCTCTTGCCGCAAGCAGCATCCTGCAGCAGCTCTTTAATTCCGTTGATCTTGCTGTGGTGGGACGTTTCGCCTCATCACCTGCTGAGGCTACAGCTGCAGTCGGGTGCAACAGCCCTGTCATCAACCTGATCGTCAATCTTTTCACAGGTGTCTCCGTCGGCGCGAATGTGGTTATCGCAAACCATCTGGGTGCAGGAACGAAGGAGGATGCCGGGCGGAGTGTGCATACAGCAATGCTTCTTTCTGTCATCGGAGGTATATTGCTTATGGCCGTCGGCCTTATTGCCGCACAGCCTCTTCTTACCGTAATGGGTACACCGGCTGACGTGCTTGAGGGCGCCGTTCTTTATTTGAGAATATATTCCATCGGCCTGCCTTTCATCATGGTCTTCAACTTCGGCTCAGCAATACTCAGAAGCATCGGAGACACAAAACGTCCGCTTGTCTGTCTGATTGCCACAGGTGCGCTGAACGCCTGCCTCAACATGTTCTTCGTCATCGTTTTCCATCTTGATGTCGCGGGAGTCGCCATCGCGACAGTGCTTGCCAATGCAGTGAGTGCAGCTCTGGTTGTATTCTTCCTTACCAGGGAAAAAAGCGAGGTCCGCCTCGATTTGCGGCGTCTTGCCATTCACTCTCAGGACCTCATCCCGATTCTCAAAATCGGCATTCCTGCAGGCATTCAGAGCATGCTTTTCTCTGTATCAAATGTCATCATCCAGTCCGTCACTAACAGCTATGGAACGGCTGCTGTCGCAGGCAGTGCAGTTGCAGTGAATTTCGAGAGCTTCTCCAATTTCGTAACCACCTCGTTCAATCAGGCGGCAATCACATTCACAGGCCAGAACCTCGGTGCCGGGAAATATGACAGGTGTCGCAGGGTGTTCCGGCTTTGTATGACGTACACTCTTGTCCTGACAGGCCTCTTTGGTCTTGTCACTGTCATATGGAGGGCTTCATTTGCCTCAATCTTCACGGCAGACAGCATGGTCATCGAATATGCCTCAATAAGGATGATGATAGTCATGTCGACGAAGTTCCTTACGACTGTCTATGAGATTCCGGGCTCTGCAATGCAGGGAATGGGGCATTCTTTCACTCCTGCCATCCTCACTGTTTTCGGAACCTGCATCTTCCGTCTCCTCTGGGTGTGGACCGTATGCAGAATCTTTCCTTCGTTTGAGGTTCTCCTGCTGGTCTATCCGGTTTCGTGGGTGATTACCGGAACTGCTGTTCTAATCGCATACTATGTGGTGAGGAAAAAAGTCCTGAGGCCAGAGAGCTGAAACAGAGGTACCAATTTTCCTCATTTCCGTGCTACAATGAGTCAGCTCCGCAGACAGCGTGGATTTTGACTCATAGAAGGATTGCGGAAGCATATGCCTTACAGGAGCAGTGAAAATGCTTGATACCAAGACACTTGCGATGCTTAGAAAGGAAGCTCTTGATGCCAGAATCAAGACAATCGGATGCATCAGTTCCTTCGGCTCTGGCCACATCGGAGGAGCAATGTCTGTGATGGACCTTCTTGTCTATCTTTACTTCAAGGAAATGAAGGTGAGGCCACAAGAGCCTCTATGGGACCAGAGGGACAGACTTGTGCTTTCCAAAGGTCATGCCGGTCCGGCCCTTTACGCCGTTCTCGCGAAGAAAGGCTATTTCCCGGAGAGCTGGCTTACGACCCTCAATCAAGGTGGAACGAGACTTCCGAGCCATGTCGACATGCTCAAGACTCCCGGCGTCGACTTCACTGCAGGAAGCCTGGGGCAGGGTGTCAGTGCGGCGGTGGGAATCGCTGCGGCTCAGCGTGTTCTTGGCTATACTGACAGCTGGACCTATGCAATCGTCGGAGACGGCGAGAGTCAGGAAGGTGAGGTCTGGGAGGCTGCCGAGGATGCGGCAGCATGGAAACTCGACAATTTCATCGCGTTTACTGATGTCAACGGACAACAGCTGGATGACTATACTGACAACATTGTTCCGATGCACCAGCTCAGGCAGAGATACGAGACTTTCGGCTTTGATACCTATGAGATAAACGGCCATGACTTCAATGCGATTGATGAGGCTGTCCAGATGGCCAAGGGTGTCAGGGGAAAGCCTCATATGATCATCATGAATACAATCAAGAGCTATGGTTACATCCCGGGTGAGGGAATAAAGTCCAACCATTCGATGAGCATAAATGAGGAGACCAGAACCGAGGCTGTCAGGGCCCTTGTGGAAAGAGAGGAGAATGCATGATGAGAGACGTTACTGATTTCAAAAATTACAGGGATGTCCTGGTGGAAGCTGTCGTCACTCTTGCCAGAAAGCACCCGGAGATTGTCTGGCTTGATGCGGATGTATCCTCATGCATCGGCTCTGCCGCGTTCCAGAAAGAGTTCCCTCAGCGTTTTTTCAACTGCGGTATCGCAGAGGCAAACATGGTTGCTGCCGCTGCCGGAATGGCAAGCGCCGGACTGACTCCTTTCATCCACAGCTTCGCATGCTTTGCTTCCCGCCGTGCCTATGATCAGTTGTTCATCTCATGCGGCTACACGCACCAGAGTGTCCATGTCATCGGTTCTGACCCGGGTATAGTGGCACAGTACAACGGGGGCACCCACATGCCGTTTGAGGATATCGCGCTTTTCAGACAGATTCCCGGTTTCGTGATTGTTGAGCCTTCTGACGCGACAAGCCTCTATGAACTGACTCAGCAGGTCTATGAAAACGGCACCTCCAGTTATATAAGGACACCTAGAAAGGGAATAAGCTTCCGTTACAAGGCAAGTGACAGCATCGAGCTGGGAAAGGCCGTGACGCTTAAAGAAGGAGATGATGTGACAATTGTCGCAACCGGAGTACTTATGGTTGACGGTGCTCTTGAGGCAGCTTCAATCCTGGAGAAAAAAGGCATCAGGGCGACAGTCATTGACAACCATACCATAAGGCCGTTTGACGGCAAGACAATCGAAAAGGCCGCCAGACGCACAGGCCATGTCCTCGTATGCGAGAACGGACGCTATGCGGGCGGTGTCGGAGAGATGGTCGCTTCATATCTTGCAAGGACCTGTCCAGTGAAGATGGACTTCGTCTGTGTCGCTGACCGGTATGGAGAAGTCGGCAACCTTGCTTACCTCAAAGAGTCTTTCGGTTTCACCGGAAAGGACATCGCAGAGAAAGCAGAAAAGCTTCTGGAAAAGTGAATGCAGCGGCTGTGATTTTTCACAGCCCTTGTCTTAAATATGCCAAGAGTTCTAGTAATAAACCCGGGGTCCACATCGACTAAAGTGAGTGTTTTCGATGACAGGACCTGTCTTTTCACACAGAGCGTGTTTCATGATGCACCCCAGCTGCTGAGCTTTCCGACCGTGAATGACCAGCTTGCGATGCGCATGCAGCTCGTGCTTGACCTTCTGTCAGAGCACGGTATCCCTGTCACTTCAGTCGATGTCTTTGTCGGCCGTGGCGGCTGTGCCTTCTCACAGAAGGAAGGGGTGATGGAAATCGATGAGCATCTTGTCAGGGACACGCGTGATGACAGGGGCGGAAGTGATCATCCTGCAAAGCTCGGTGTCATGATTGCATGGGAGCTTGCAAGGAAATATTCAAAACCCGCTTACACTCTTAACCCGACGAATGTCGATGAGTACATCCCCTATGCGAGGATCACGGGGCTTAAAGGTGTCTACAGGAGGGCTCAGTCCCATGTGCTCAACCAGAAGGGAATCGCACGTCTGTATGCTCAGGAAAACGGGAAAAGGTATGAGGATTTGTCTCTCATTGTCTGTCATATTGACGGTGGAATCACGATAAGCGCACATCAGAAGGGAAAGATGATTGACGGCACTGAAGGGGCAGGTGGAGACGGACCGTTCACACCGACCCGGCTTGGCTCCATTCCTGTCATGGAAGTGGCGAAGTACCTTGAGAATCACAAGGCAGAAGAACTTGAGGCGATGTGTTCAAGAAGCGGCGGCTTTGTCAGTCACTTCGGCACCTCAGATGCAAATAAGGTGCATAAGCTTGTGCTTTCAGGCGATGAGCATGCCTGTCTTGTCTGGGAGACGATGATCTACCAGATATGCAAGTCTGTGGGCGCCATGTCCTGTGTCCTGTCAGGTAAAGTCGATGCCATCCTTCTCACAGGAGGGCTTGTCCGCTTTGATGATATCGTCATGGGAATAAGAAAGCGCTGCCAGTGGATTGCCCCGGTACATGTCTATCCAGGAGAAGTCGAGCAGGAAGAGATGTGCTATGAGGTACTCAAAGTCCTGACTGGAGAGAAGGAGGCTTCACGCTACACGGGCCAGCCTGTGTTCAGCGGCTACGTCTGGGACAGGTGAGCCTGCTTCGCTGTCAGTCCTCTCACCAGACGGGTGAGCGTCACAGTGGCAATGACTGCCATGATGACTTCTGCAAAGAACTGTGAGTAGGCAAGACCGTAAAGCGGGAAAAGGATGTTCAGCACTATGATTGCCGGAATCTCAAGTATAATCTTTCTCGTGATTGCGAACATGAATGAGAAGAATCCTTTGCCGACTGCCTGGAAGACTGCAAGCGCCAGGAAATCAACACCGAGGAACGGGATTCCAAGACAGAAACCATGAAGGAAACGTGTGCCGTACTCCATAACCGATTCATTGTTCATGAATATCGAGATGAAGAAGTCAGAGAAGAGGAAATAGGCAAGGGCTATTGCAATCAGGCCTGTGATGATGACCTTTGCTGAAAAGACGATGCCGTCTTTCATCCTCTTATAGTTCCCGCTTGCGAAATTGTAGCTTACAAGCGGCATTAACCCCTGAGAAAAACCGTTTGCAATGCTGAACGGGACATTGTTGAGCCTCTGTGTGATTCCCATTGCCGCCACAGCGTCAGCCCCGTAGACGGAGGTGAAGTTGTTCAGCAGAGTCATCCCCGTGACATTGAGCAGGTTCTGGACTGAGGCCGGAATGCCCACTGCGCATATTCCGAGCACGATGAAGCGCTGGAGTGAGATTCTGCGGATATCCAGCGATACATATGTGTCCTTCCGCTTCACGAAATTGAGAATGAGGAAGTAAATGACTGCGATGCAGTTCGAGATGAATGTGGCCAGTCCCGCACCTTCTGCACCCATTCCCAGAAACTGAGGAAGGACGAATAAAGGATCAAGAACGATGTTAAGCAGACAGCCTGTCATCGTGCCGATGCTTGCATGCATCGCACTGCCTTCCGCTCTGACGAGATAGGCCATGACGACATTGAGGATTGACGGGACCGCACCGAGGACGACGGTCCAGTGGAGATAGGCCCTTGTCGCCTCCATTGTCGTGCTGTCAGCGCCGATTAAAACAAGCAGCTCGTCGTTGAAGAAAAAGGCAAGGGACGAGAACAGAAGTCCGGCGATGATTGCAAAGTAGAAACTGAAGGCCGAGCTTTTGTAAGCTGTCTCGTAGTCTTTCCGTCCCAGCGCCCTGCTTATCATGGAGGACCCGCCGACCCCGAAGAGATTGTTGACAGCGTTGAATGCCAGCAGAACAGGAGCACTCAGCGTGACGGCCGCGTTCTGTACGCTGTTGTTCAGCATGCCGACGAAGAATGTGTCGGCAAGCGAGTACAGTGTCATAACAAGGGATGACAGCACTGTCGGAAGCGCGAGCTTGAGTATCGCGCTGGATATCTTCTCGGTTTCAAAAAGGGCGAGGCGCTCTGAAGTCATGAAGGTATTATTAGCACTGAGGACGGAAAAAGTCACCCATCAGAAAGAGAATGACTCATCAGGGGCAGTGAAGCTTGAGAAAACAGCTCTGGCATTCTTCAGCCTGAAGACTTCCGTGTTTCCGTCGTCCTCGTTGTACATTCTCCTCAGTTCAGGGTAGGCCTCCAGCATGCTTGCCCGTGCCTCTCTCCTGTCATCTTCTTCAGCCTCTGCCTCGATTCTCAGCCACACACCTTCTGAGAATGCGCAGATTTCCAGCTTCGGGTTCTCATGCAGCTGTCTGGATACGGCTTTCTTTTTCCCTGTCTGGATGTATAAGCTGCCTTCAAAAATGTGTGCCGTGCCGAATGGCCTTACTCTCGGCTGTCCATGATCGTCTGTGGCAAGGTAATAGGTTCCGGCTTTCTTCAGGAAGGCCACTGCGTCTTCAATTGTTTTCATTTCATTTTCTCCTTAACCCCCATTGTAATCCCTTTTTCTTCAGGACGGGTGTGCATTCAGAAAACTCCACAAAGGGATGCGGAAAAAGAAGATGCCCCGTTTCATCGCGGGGCATCTGTTGTGCACAATACGGCTCGCGTCAGGATGCAGCTTTCATGCTTTCCTTTTTCTTGATGCCGTACTCGTAGGTGAGAACGAGCACGAGAACGACAAGACCGGCAAGGTCTGTAAGCGTTCCCGGGATAACCATGCACAGTCCTGCGGCCGCGAGTATGATTCTCACGAAGATGTTGAGCGGACGGGCAAGGAAGCCGTTCAGTGCGGCTGCGATGCCGAAGATTCCCAGAAGGGCTGTGATACAGATCTGGATGATTTCAAACACACTCTCGACATTGACAAAGAGCATTGCCGGGCTCATTGCGAAGACATAAGGGACGACAAAGGCTGCGATGGCGAGCTTTGTGGCCACAAGTCCTGTCTTCATCGGGTCGGACTTTGCGATTGCGCTTCCTGCATAGGCCGCGAGGGCTACAGGCGGGGTGATGTCGGCAACGATTCCGAAGTAGAACACGAAGAAGTGTGCTGCCACCGGCTCTACGTTGAGTGCAATCAGGATAGGAGCGCAGACACCTGCCATGATGCAGTAGTTTGCAGTTGTCGGAACACCCATTCCAAGAACAATGCAGCAAAGCATCGTGAGGACGAGAGCGACGATGACGATACCGTGTGACAGGGCGACGATTGCTCCAAGAAGGATGGATGCCAGGCCTGTGACTGTGATACAGCCGGAGATGATACCTGCGATGCCGCAGGCAACGACGACTGTGATTGAGCTTCTTGTACCGTTCTCAAAGGCATCGAGAATCCAGCGGAAGGAGAGAGACGGCTTGTCGCCGCTTTCCTCTTCTTCCTCTCCATCCTTTGTGAATGCGATGTGAGGGATAATCTTGTGGATGACACCTACGACCATTGCGACGATGATTGACAGCGTTGCGGAGTAGGCCATTGTATAGGTGTTGGAGCCGACAAGATAAATCAGCGCAATAAGTGGCAGAAGAAGATAAAGCTCCTTGAGAAGGTCCTTCGGCTTAGGAAGCTGGTCTTTTGGAATTCCGCTCAATCCCATCTTCTTTGCTTCAAGATGGACTGCAATGAAGATTCCTGTGAAATAGAGGATTGCCGGAAGGATTGCCATAAGAGCAATCTGTCCGTACGGGATACCCGTGAACTCTGCCATGAGGAAGGCGGCTGCGCCCATAATCGGGGGCATAATCTGTCCTCCTGTGCTTGCTGCGGCTTCAACAGCGGCTGCAAACTCAGGACGGTAACCCATCTTCTTCATCATCGGGATTGTGATGGAGCCTGATCCGACAGTGTTTGCGACAGATGAACCTGAAGCCATTCCTTCAAGTGCTGAAGCGACGACTGCGACCTTTGCAGGACCGCCGGTGAAACGTCCGACGGCGGCGTTTGCAAAGCGGATGAAGAAGTCCGCGACGCCGGTCCGCTCAAGGAAGGCTCCGAAGATGATGAAGATGACAATATATTTCACACATACGCCGACAGGTGTGGAGAAAATTCCGTTTGCCGTGTAGAAAAGTGTTCTGATCAGCTGAGGCAGCGAGATGCCGCTTACGAATGTGTAAATGATAAGAGCACCGGCCACACAGAGAATAGGCAGGCCTACACAGCGGCGGCACAGCTCGACGAGGGCGAGGATTCCGATGGCTCCGACAACCATGTATACAGGATCTGCCATTATTCTGGCACTGAGCCTGATGACATCCATCGCATTGACCGCGTAATAGAAATAGGCTCCGCTTCCGACCAGCATGATTATGATGTCGTACCAGGGCATGTGGTTGACTCTCTCGACTCCTTTTCTCACAGGGAAGGTGAGGAAGCCGAGGAAGATGATGACTCCCATGAAGACCGAATAACGGATCTCCTGAAGAGTTGTCAGGAAAACAGCATCAATGATGCAGTAAATCGCGAAGGCGGCCATGACATAATGAATGACTTTCTTCTGCCAGCCTTCCCATATTCTGACATTTGATTCCCTGTCATACTTTTTCATCACGGCTTCAACGTCGGCCATGGTTCCGACGCTGTCATCGTGCAGGTGTTCTTCGTTCTGATTCTTGCTCAATATATATACTCCTTGTTACCAAAATGAAGGGGCTGTCACCAGCCCCCTTTATGCTGAAAAGCCTTTATTTCAGAGGCTGGGAACTTCAATTCCCTGCTCAGCAAAGTATTTTGCGGCACCCGGGTGATAGGGCACTGTGGTGATTGATGTCGCGAAGTCAAGGTCAAGCTCGCGGCCCTTGTCGTGGCTCTGTGCGATTGCATCCTTGTCGTTGAAGATTGTGCTGACAACATCGTAGACTGCATCCTCGCTGACGTCATTCTTTGCGATGACAACAGCGCCGACTGCGACAGTCTGGCAGTCCTCATCCGTTCCATATACCGAGGATTCAATTGTGTACGGAGTGTAGTAAGGGGAAGCCTTAATCAGGATGTCCATGTGCTCCTGGTCAATTGAGACGAGGTGAACCTTGTGTGTTGCGGCCAGTGTTGACACTGCAACTGTAGGGGCACCTGCGACAACGAATGCTGCGTCAATCTTTCCGTCCTGAAGAGCATCGACGCTGTCACCGAAGCTCTGGTATGTCGGCTTGATGTCGTTCTCTGTAAGGCCGTATGCGGCGAGGATGTCAAGTGCGTTGTAATAAACGCCGGAACCGGAAGAGCCGATTGAGACAGTCTTGCCTTCAAGGTCTGCCACTGTCTTGATGTTCTCATTGAGTGTGACAATCTGGACCTGCTCGAGATAGAGTGCGGCGACAGTTGAGAAGTCTGTGATTGCTCCGGTCTCTGCGAAGAGGTTTGTACCGGAATATGCGTAGCTCATGACGTCTGTCTGGACGAAGCCGAGCTGGTAGCTTCCCATATCCATCATCTCGATGTTGTCCTGGCTGCCGGCACTGACGACAGCAACGACAGATGTGTCTGTCTCAGAGGAGATTCTCTGGGCGAGAACGTTTCCAAATCCGTAGTATGTTCCCTGGTCTCCGCCTGTACCGAAACGGAGTGTTCCACCGCTTTCACTGCTTCCTGCAGCCATGACCGGCATGAGGGCGATAACGGAAAGCAACAGGGCTGCTATAATCCTTCTTTTCATGTATTTCCTCCTGAAACGTTAAGTTTTTCACCTTTTATCTTGTTATAAAGAAAAAAGATATTTAAATGGTATTTATCCCCTGATTTCTAACTATCAGATAATATCGGCAAGATGTCAAGCCCCTTGAAGGAATCGTATGCAGAATGTGTATAAAAATGCAAAATATTTACAGAGAAAATAGCGGTTTCTCTGGTTGTCAGACTGCCTTGTACGGCAGGCTGGCGGGTGCTATATTCATTCTCATGGCTATGATGGATATGACAAAGGGGAACATTGTCAGACAGCTTGTTTCCTACACACTTCCTCTTGTTCTGGGCAATCTCTTCCAGCTTGCATACAACGCGGTGGACTCCATGATTGCAGGGCACTTCATAGGGGCAGATGCGCTTGCCGCCACGGGAATGGCGGGCCCTGTGATGAACATCCTCATTCTCGGGATATCTGGAATATGTATCGGGGCAGGAGTGCTCATGAGCTCGTATTTCGGCTCTGGAAATGTGGAGAAGCTGAAAAGGGAGCTTTCAACATTGCTTGTCAGCGGAACCGTGTTCTCTCTCATTCTCACATGCCTCGGTCTTATCTTCGTTAACCCTCTGCTGAGGTTTCTCAATGTTCCATCATCGATTCATGAGATAACGGCAACATATCTGAGGATAGTGTTCATCGGTGTGCCATTCACGTATTTCTATAACGCGCTGTCCCAGGCTCTCAAGAGTGTCGGGGATTCCCGGACTCCGCTGAAGTTCCTTATGGTGACGAGCGTCCTCAATGCCGTGCTGGATCTTTTCTTCATCGGACTCTTAGGGTTCGGCATCACATGTTCTGCCTGGACCACCACAATCTCGCAGGTGGTCTCAGCCATGCTGTGTTTCATATATATCTACCGCAAGGTGCCGGTGCTCAGTCTCAGGGTGAAGGAGCTGAAGATTGACAGAGGCATGCTTTCGACCACGCTCTCGTATGGTGCCGTGACCGCGTTGCAGCAGTCTGTTCAGCCTATAGGCAAACTGCTGATTCAGGGAGCAGTCAATACTCTGGGAGTCGCAACGATAGCCGCTTACAACGCAGTCACCAAGATTGATGACTTCGCCTACACGCCAGAGCAGAACATAAGCCATGCGATGACAACCTTCATCGCACAGAACCGCGGAGCCGGTAACAAGGAGAGGGCCTATAAGGGATTTGTCCGGGGGCTTGTAATAGAGACGGTCTACTTTCTTGTCCTGGCCACTGTCGTGCTGGCTCTGAACAAGGTGCTGATGCATCTTTTCATCAGCGGAGAGGGAAGTGCCCCTGTCATTGCGGAAGGAGAACGCTATCTGTTCACGATGGCCTTCCTTTATATATTCCCGGCCTTCACAAACGGCATTCAGGGCTTCTTCCGCGGGGTGGGCAAGATGAAGACAACACTGCTTGGCACATTCATACAGGCATCTTTGAGAGTCGTTTTCACCTTTATTCTCGTCCCCCATTTCGGAATTGTCGGAATCTGTTATGCCTGTGCGCTTGGCTGGGTGTGCATGCTTCTTTTCCAGGTGCCTTATTACTTCCATTTCAGACATCAGGATCTCAGGAGCGCACAGTGACAGATTTTCTTGCCACAAAACATACAATCGATGCGGGAAAAGGAATCAGCACATACGGCGCTGAACATTTAATCTGGCTTTTGTGCGGTGCTGCTGCAATCATCATCCTATGCCGCCTTTACCGCAGGGCGGATGAGAGAGGCCGGGGAAGACTGAGAGCCTTAGTCTGTGCCCTTGTCCTCATCGATGAGGCAGTGAAATACTTTGTCACGATTCCGACAGGGCAGTGGAGGTGGGAGTTCCTTCCACTTCATCTGTGCTCGCTTTCCGTCTTCATGATTCTCATTCATGCACTGACCCGTTCCCAGCGGGTGGCAGAAGCGCTTTTCGCCATCAGCCTTCCAAGTGCACTGATGGCACTTGTCTTTCCCAACTGGATGATGCTTCCCTGCTGGAACTGGGAGTCAATCCACAGCTTCTCAATCCACATTCTCATTGTTGCCTATCCATGCATGCTGCTTTCAGGCGGCTTCATTCCTGATTTCAGGAGACTGAAATATTCTTTCCTGCCGCTTGCAGCGGCGATTGCAGCCGCAATCATTGCAAACCGTCTTCTGGATACGAACTTTTTCTTTCTCAACGGCGGAGATGAAGGCAACCCCCTTTCCTTTCTGGAAAAGAGGGTTGGCATGTGGTACGTGCTTGCACTGCCTGTGGCAGCTGCTGTTGTCTGGACAATTATGTACACGCTGGCTTCAGCTGTCAGGAAGAGAAGCCGGTAAGGTATTCCACTGTGTATGCACTGCCTGCAAGTGAAATAAAGGCATTAAGCCTTTCGATTTCCGCCTGAGCACATTCAAGCTGTTTCTCAAGGACGTCCTGACGGCTTGCGGCTCCGTATTCATAGCGCGTCTTCTCCAGTTCCAGCTGGCTGTCAAGCATTTCAATATTCGCACTCTGGTAGTCAATCTGGGCAAGCGCGAGATCCATTGCGGCAAAATTCTGGGCAAGTGTTGTCTTTATTGTGTTTACAGCTTCCTTCCTGCTTATTTCAGCAGAAGATGCGGCACTTTCTGCCTTGTCCCGTGCACTCAGATTCTTGCCTCCGTCCCAGATTGTACCCTGAAGGGCGACTGCCACCGTGACAGACCAGCTGCTGTTGTCAATGAATGAAGAGGTAAGAGGAGCAGTGTAGTTCGCACTGACACTCAGTGCTATGTCCGGAACAACGTACATCGAGCGGTCTGCCGCCTTCTTTGCCGCCTGGGTGGCGTTTATCATATGGGTAAGCATCTGCATTGAGTTCTGGCTGGCTGAAGTCGCCATTGCCTCAAGCATGGCTCTGTCTGCCTGTGCAAGAGCCCTCATTCCGTCCTCATCAGGTGTGTAATCTATCATGTCAGCTGTCAGATTATCGTAACCTGTCATGACTTCAATCTGACTGAGGATTGTGTCCATCTGGGTTCTCACCTGCGTGAGTGTCATGTCAATCTGTCTGGTGCTGACGCGGGCCTGGGCGGCATCCTGAGAAAGGATGAGGCCGGCTTCGCTGCTGTCATTTGCAAGCTGCACAAGCTGGTCGGTATCCTCCTTCATCCCTTCAAGTCTCTCACTGACCTGCCTGAGGTAATAAAGTGATGAGAGGTATGCCTTGAGCGTGGCATCAAGACGGGCCTCTGTGTCACCTATCTGCAAGGCTCTTGCCGCTTCAATCTCCTCATACATGTCAATGCTGCTTGTCAGCTTTCCCCAGGTGTAAACCGGCTGAATCAGAGAGACTGATGCGTTGAGATAAGGGTCGCTGACCGGAATGGTGAGAGAAATCTCATCTGGAAGATTTCTAAGACTGGCGTTTTGCAATAATCCGTCTATCGTAGGACTTCCCAAAGTAAAATATTTCCCGAAATCAATATCCTTGAAGTCATCAGTAGGCACAGACATCACCTGATGGTTGTAGACATAGCTTCCTGCAAGGGTGTAGGTAATCTGGGGATGCAGGTTGCTCTTTGCCTCCCTGAGGTCAGCGGAGGCGCTTTTGTAGTCTTCCACTGCCTGCATGATGTCTGTGCTGGATGATGACATTCCGGCCCTGAGTTCTTCATAAGTTATCTTGTTCTGGTCCTGTGCTGCCAGAGGGAGAATTAGTGAGACAAGCACAAGCAGTGTCATGATTCTTTTCATTTCGCGACCTCCATGCTTCTGGCTTCCTTTCTGTTCTTGGAGTAGGTCTTCCTCAGCTTCCATCTCTCAAGCGTGTAGTAAATGACAGGGAGGACAAACAGGGAGATGACTGTAGTGGCGAACAGGCCACCGGCGATTGCCTGACCAAGACATGCGTATATCTCACTGCCTTCACCTGTCGCGACTGCCATAGGAACGACTCCCATCATTGTCGTAAGCGTGGTCATCAGGATGGACTTGAGACGGTTCATAGCGCTTTCCGTGATTGAGGATGAAAGGATGTCCCTTTCCGTACTGTAGTCGAGTCTTCCGGTGATGATTGTGTCTTCATCCGGAGTCTCATCATATTTCTCGCTTATTGCGGCTATGCGCTTTCTCTTTATCGTCATGTTCGTGTAGTCAAACAGGATGATGCCGTTGTTGACTGCAGTTCCTCCGAGCGTGATGACACCGAGAATGGAAAGCATGTTGAGCGTGGAACCGGCTGCTATGAGCGAGATGGCAACACCTATGAAACAGAAGGGGATTGTAAGCATGACGATGACAGGCTGGTCGAAGCGCTCGAATTGGAAGACCATGACCATGAACACGAGGAAGAAGCCAATCAGCATCGCCCCGATGATTGGCACAAGCGTGTCCTCAATAAGTGATGTGACTCCGCTTGCCTGACGGCTGATGCCATCTGCAAGAGGATACCTCTCAAGGTATTCATTCAGACGTTCCTGGATTCTTGAGTAGTCCTCACTCGTGATGGCGGCGGAAAGAGAGATTGTGTTTGACTTGTCAGTGTGGTTGATCTGGCTGATTGTGTTCTCGACTGCGAGCTGTGCAATTGAGGCGTAGCTCACGCTTCCTCCTGCCTGATTCATGACAGTGAGGTTCGCAAGCGTGCTCTCATCAAAGTCCTCGTGCATCACATCGCTTTCAAGCCTGATGTCATAACGCTCGCCTGTGGCGGGGTCTGTATATATTCCGCAGTCCATTCCGTTGAAGAGTATGGCTGTCGTGGTGCCTGCCTCATAGCTTGTGAGACCTGCTGAGGAAAGCAGGTCGTTGCTTGCATCGATTACGGCGCTGTATGAGTCAAAGGAGGAGTCCATCGAAACTGAAAGGACTTCCGGGTCATTCATCAGGCGGTTCCTGATTCTCTCAGCCTCGCTGTAGAGGGTATCGATGTCTTCTCCTACAAGGGTGAGGCTGTATCCTCCGCCTCCGGTGACATAGCTGACCAGGTTGTCAAAGCCACCGTTAAGCACTTCAACCTCGCAGTCGCTCATCCTTTCATCCAGCTCGCTTTTGACGAGTGTCATCAGAGAGTGTACATCGCGTCCTTTCTCACGCTCAGCGACAGGAGGAAGCAGCACTCTGATGGATCCTGCGGAAGAGGAGGAGCTGAAGCTCAGGCCGCTTGAGACACCGACGCTTGTGACGATTGTCCTCACTTCCGGAATGACTTCGCGGACAATTTGCTCGGCTTCGTCCAGAGATGCCTCTGTTTCTTCATCAGTGTTTCCTGAAGGGAATGTGAAGTTGACATAGAATTCGCTGTTGTCTGTTGACGGGATGAATGCTACTCCCAGCTGGATGACCGCCCATACTGTCAGGACGAGCAGGACGATTGAGATTGCAATGACGAATTTCCTGTTTTTCAGCACCCAGCTGACAGCCTGTCCGTATCTGAGTGTTACAGCATCCATTGTCCTTGTGATGCGGTTGTCCGTTATCTTGCGGCTGTCTTCTTTCAGGAACTTCTTGAGGAAGTAGGGAATGAAGACGATGGCTACAATACAGGATGCAGACAGGGCGAACATGAATGTCAGGGCGACATCACGCATGATCATTCCGCCCATGCCCTGGACGAAGAGCACCGGGACGAAGACTATGACTGTCGTTATGGCACTGCCGAGAATCGAGACTCCGACTTCATCCGAGCCTTTGAATATGCTCTGGCTGACTGTGTACAGGAAGCGTCCGTCCTTACGGGTCTGCCAGTGCTTGTATATCTGTTCAAGCATGACAATCGAGCCGTCGACGATTGCACCTAGGGCGACGACCATTCCCGTTATGCTCATCAGGCTTATTGTCACGCCGCTGACCTTCATCGCTATGAATGTGAAGAATATTGACAACGGCATTGACAGTGCGATTGTCAGTGTCGCCTGAATGTTTCCAAGGATGAGGAAGATGACAAGGACAGCGACGATGACGCCCATGATACCGGACTGTATGACAGCCTCGAGGGAAGCGCTTATTGTTCTGGAGTCATCTGCAATGACGTTGAAATGAAGTGCTCCTCCGGTTGCGGCCTCCTGCTGGGCGAGGATGGTCTTGACCTCTGAGGCTATCTGCATGGTATTGCCATCAGCTCTCTTGGTTATTTCAACCATGACAATATTCTTTCCATCATTCTTTATGACTGTCTCTGGCTCCGGTGTCGTGAGGCTGACTGATGCGACGTCTGAAAGCCGTATGAGAGAGCCTTCATCGGTGGCTCCTACAGTCAGATTCCTGATATCATCCAGGCTCTCGTACTCGCCGTCAAAACGCAACGAGGTGTTCCTTCCCTGATAGACAGTCATGTCCAGAGGAAGGTTTGTGTTGCTGTAACCGAGAATCTGGTAAACCTGAAGAGGGGAGATACCCATTGCCGCGAGTCTGTCCGTGTCCAGCGTGATGAGCACTTCCGGCTCACTGCCTCCTGAGATGGAGACAGAGCTGACACCGGCAATTCTTGTCAGCAGGGGAAGCAGCGTGTCATTGGCATATGCCGTGGTGGCTGCGATATCATTTCCGCCTTCAATGGTGAAAGAGAAAACAGGAAGCATCTCAGTGCCGCCGACGATAGCCACCGGATCTCCTTCAAGTCCTGCAGGCAGGCTGTCTGACAGGTCGTTTATCCTGTTGCGCACCTCATCAAGCTGGTCGTAAGCATCAACACCGTCAGCGAACTGTATGTTCACAACAGCTACGCTTGAATAGGCACTGCTTGTCATTGACTTGAAATCGGGGAGTGTGGCGAAGTTCTCTTCAAGGATATCTATGACGTCGTTCTCGACTTCCTCAGCGCTTGCGCCCGGGTAGATTGCATAGACAATCACCTGAGGCATGTTGAGACCGCTGATGAACTCAATGTTCATGCTTCCCAGTGAAAGCAGGCCGAAGAGAATCAGCGCGATGAGAATCATTGTAATGTATACAGGATGCCTTACGGCAAAACGTGCGCTTCTCACTTATCTCTCCTTGACTGTCACCGGCTCGTTGTCGAGGACGAAATTCTGGCCTTCCACGATAAACAGCTTGTCTTCATAGCCTTCCGGGATGATGAAACAGCCCTGACTGTGCACCGCATCCCACGGGGCGATGTAATGGGCCTGTCCATCCTCAACGTAGTACAGCGAGCCGTCTGCCTTCAGGGCGCTGTCTTCAAGCGTCATGACATTCTCATATGTCTGGTAGCCTATTTCGGCTTTCACATACATGCCTGCCGTGAATGCTGATGTGTCTGTAAGTGCCAGCCTCACTTTGAATGACTTTGATGCCGGATCGATATAAGGAGCGATTGACTCCACTTCTGCCTGACAGGAAGCTCCTGTCGTCTCATTGAAGATGCTTACCTGCAGAATGGCCATGTTGTCTTTGAAAACCTGATAGTATTTTTCCGGTACGCTTATGTCGACAATGAGGTTGTCCGGATCCATGACAACCGCAATCGGGGTGGAGGTGCTGACGATGTCTCCGACGGCAGCATCGGCAATGATGACTGTTCCTGCGATATTCGTCTTAACCTGTGTGTATGAAAGCTGAAGGGCCGCAAGTTCAAGCTGGGCTTCAGCCGCATCGCGCTGGCTTTTAACAGTGTCCAGATCTTGCTGGGTCGCAGCACCGGAGTCTGCAAGACGGACAAGCCTGTTGTATGAGCTTTCGTATGCCGTGAAAGCGGCCTCTGCCTGCCTGTACTGCAGCTCATATGGCTCTTTGTCGATTACGGCGACAACCTGGTCCTTTTCGACACTGTCCCCGGCTTTCACCATATACTCTTCAACTGTTCCGCTGACGAATGGGACGACTGGAACCATCTGTTTTGATTCCACATAGCCGTGCAGTGTCACTGACTGCGTGATGGTTCTTCTGTGTGCCTTAGCCGCGACGACTGTACGCGCACTCTTCTGGTATGTCTCGACAGGCCGTGAGCTGAAAAACAGATTCAGAGCTGTGACTGTGGCCGCAATCAGGATGACGAATACGATGTATTTTATGAATTTCCTCATTGTCTTTCCCTTTCACCTTCTTAAAATATAGCAGAAAAAAATACAGGTGTACTTATAACAGTACTCATTCAGGGAAAGAAAGTTAACAGAATTCTTTTGCTTCATTTTCTGTTAATTTGCCCTCTGGCCGGCCCTGACTGTCCTCTGCCGGTTTTCTAAGAGGGCAATCTCTGCTAAAGTCATTTATAAACTGTGCCGGAGGTCTGTGTTATGGAAGATGTCAGCACCTATTTCGGATGCCTTGTTTTCAATGACAATGAAATGCGTCTCAGATTGCCTAAGGATGTCTACAGACAGCTGAAGCAGACAATCGCAGATGGCAAGGATCTTGATCTCAATATCGCCAACAGCGTGGCTCATGCAATGAAAACATGGGCCCTTGAGAATGGTGCGACCCATTACACCCACTGGTTCCAGCCGATGACTGGAATCACAGCGGAAAAGCATGAGGCCTTCATCAAGCCAGCCGGAGGCGGTCAGGTCATCATGGAGTTCAGCGGAAAGGAGCTGATCAAAGGGGAACCTGACGCGTCAAGCTTTCCTTCCGGCGGACTCAGGGCGACTTTCGAAGCCCGCGGCTACACTGCATGGGACCCGACAAGCTATGCGTTCATCAAGGATGAGACACTGTGTATACCGACAGCATACTGCTCCTTCTCAGGAGAGGTGCTGGATAAGAAGACTCCTCTTCTCAGGAGCATGGAGGTCATAAGCGAGGAGGCTGTGAGGATTCTTCACCTCTTCGGCAAGAATGATGTCACGAGAGTCATCACGACAGTGGGTGCCGAGCAGGAGTACTTCCTCATCGACCATGAGGATTACAGAAAGAGAAAGGACCTCATTTACACAGGCCGTACGCTGATTGGCGCCAGAAGCCCGAAAGGCCAGGAGCTTGAGGATCATTATTTCGGAGCCCTGAGAACCCGTGTCTCCGCTTATATGAAAGACCTTGACCGTGAGCTGTGGAAGCTGGGGATTTACGCCAAGACAAGCCATAACGAGGCCGCGCCATGCCAGCATGAGCTCGCGCCTGTCTATACAACGACAAACGTCGCTGTCGACCAGAACCAGCTGACAATGGAATTAATGAAGAAGATTGCAGAGCGTCACGGCTTTGCCTGTCTTCTTCATGAGAAGCCATTCGCGGGCCTCAATGGATCTGGAAAGCACAACAACTGGTCGCTTCAGACAAATACAGGAGTCAACCTTCTTGAGCCGGGAGAGAGCCCGAAGGACAATGCTCAGTTCCTTCTGTTTCTTGTCGCTGTCATCAAGGCTGTCGATGAGTACCAGGATCTGCTGAGAATCACAGTGGCTTCTGCCGGAAACGATCACCGTCTGGGCGGCTTTGAGGCTCCTCCTGCCATTGTGTCTATGTTCCTCGGCGATGAACTGACCGAGATTCTCGAGGCTCTCTCGAGTGGCAGTCAGGTCTCAGGCCGCGGGAAGAAGCAGATGAAGCTCGGTGTCCATGTGCTTCCTCCGATTCCAAGTGACACGTCTGACCGCAACAGGACAAGCCCCTTTGCTTTCACCGGTAACAAGTTCGAATTCCGCATGCCTGGTTCCTCTTTCTCTGTCGCAGACCCGAACACGACACTCAACACGATAGTCGCATCCTCCCTGAGGAGCTTCTATGAGGAGCTTAAGGATGCCAGAGATTTCAACGCGGCAGTGCAGGACCTGGTCGGGCGGACTTACCGTGAGCACAAGAGGATTGTCTTCAATGGCAACAATTATGCGCCTGAATGGATTCAGGAAGCGGACAAGAGAGGACTGCTGAACCTCTCAAGCGCGCCTGATGCCTATGATACGTTCCTGCTGCAGAAGAATATCGACCTTTTCAGCAGTTTCAGGATTTTCAATTCTGCGGAGATGCACTCCCGCTATGAGATTTTCAATGAGGTCTACAGCAAGACCGTGCATATTGAAGCTGTGACCCTTGTCGATATGGTCAACAAGGATATCATACCGGCAGTAAGCCGTTGCAGTGCCTCTTTTGCAGAAGACATCGCGAAAAAGAAGGCTGTCCTTCCGCAGCTGGAGTGCAGGGTGGAGCTGGAGAGGCTTGATGAAATCTCGCGGCTGCTTGATGCTCTTGGAGACAGCGTGAGTGTTCTTGAAGAGAAAACAGAAGGAGCCTCCCGCTATCAGGGAGCGGATCTTGCCCATTATTCCCAGAAGGAGATTCTTCCTGCCATGGCTGACGTGAGGAAAATCTGTGACAGCCTCGAGCTTATTACGGACAGGAAGTTCTGGCCTTATCCATCATATGGCGAGATGCTTTTCTATGTATGATTTTGAAACAGAGAAGGCGGCAGATGAGCCGCCCTCATTATTCTCATGCGCTGAAGAATGCACTGTAGGCTTCGTATGCGCTTATGATGTCGCTTACTGCCGTTATTTCCCATGGACTGTGCATTGACAGCACGCTGACACCGCAGTCAATGACCTGCATGCCGTACCAGGCTGCGAACTTCGCGATTGTGCCGCCACCTCCGACATCAACCTTCGACATCTCGTTCATCTGATAGCGTACGCCCGCATCATCCATTATTTTCCTCAGGCGTGCGATGAACTCGGGGTTTGCATCACTTGAGCCGCTTTTGCCTCTGCTTCCTGTGTATTTCTCAAATGAGACACCTTTGCCGAGGAAGGAGGCGTTCGCCTTGTCATAGAGCTCCGGGTTCTGCGGGTCGAATGCCGCCGTGACATCGCTGGAGAGCATGTGGGAGTTCCTGAGTGCCCTGCTCAGTGCAAGTGATGAATACTCACCCTTCTTGTCCATCACCTCGCTGACCAGAGATGAAAGCAGCATGCTGTTCATCCCGCTCATGCCTGTGGATCCGATTTCCTCCTTGTCGACGAGCAATGTGCATGCGCTCTTGAGGGGAGTGCCCTTCATCTCGAGAATGGCCATCAGGGATGTGAGTGCACACACCCTGTCGTCCTGACCGTAGGCGAGGATCATCGATGAATCGAAGCCAAGACTTCTGGCCTTTCCTGAAGGCACTGCCTCAAGCTCAGCTGAAAGAAGGTCATCTTCCTTGATTCCGTATTCCTTCTCAAGTATGTCGAGAAGGGCCTTTTTGCCGGCATCCTTCTCGTCTGATGTGCTGAGGGCCGCGATGAGATCCAGACTCTCTCCTGGAATGAACTCCCCGGCAGTCTTCTTCATCTGTTCCTGAGCCATGTGCGGCAGGATGTCGCTGATGGTGAGTACAGGGCCGTCCTCATCCTCTCCGAAGACAATGTCCGCTCTTGAGCCGTCCTTTCTGAACACGACACCGTGAAGAGCCAGAGGAATCGTGACCCACTGGTAGTTTTTTATCCCGCCATAGTAATGGGTGTCGAGATAGACGATTCCGTCTTTTTCCTGCACCGGCTTCATCTTCAGGTCGAGTCTTGGAGAATCTATGTGTGCAGTGACGAAGTTGATTCCCTCCTCAATGTCCTTTTCGCCGATTACGAAGAAGGCTACGGCCTTATCATGATAGACTGTGTAGACCCGGTCTCCAGCTTTCAGATTCCTGAATTCTGCAATGTCCCTGAAGCCTGCCTTCTGAGCCAGCTCAAGGGCTGCTGTGACGCATTCGCGTTCTGTCTTTCCATTATTGAGAAATGTCTTGTATGTGTTGATTAGATCCATGATTAACCTCCTGGAACAGAAAACAATTCTAACAGCAAGCTCATGGTTTGTCACAGGGGCTAAAAGAGGCTAGAATGGCTGTATGAGGAAACGGGAAAAGCTTCACTCTCAGAGTCTTGTAAGCCGCATCAAGGAGCATAAGGCCCTTTTTTTTGTTTACCTTCTGCTGCGCCTGTCGGTAGTCCTGATTCTTATTGCCCAGCTGATGAACGGGGAGTGGGAGAACGCGTTCTACTGCGTCCTTGCGCTTGTGCTGATGCTGGTGCCGTCTTTCATCGAGACTAACTGGCATATAGACATACCGGATGCGCTGGAAATCGTGGTGCTTTTCTTCATTTATGCCGCAGAGATTCTTGGCGAGCTTAGAGCCTACTATGTCAATGTCCCGTTCTGGGATACCATGCTTCATACGATAACGGGCTTTCTTGCCGCGGCTGTCGGCTTCTCTCTTTGTGACATTTTCAACAGGAATGAGAACATAAAGTTCTCCCTGTCGCCTTTCTTCCTTGCCTTTGTGGCCTTCTGTTTTTCCATGACAGTGGCTGTGTGCTGGGAGTTCTTCGAGTTCTCCGCAGACCAGCTTTTCGGCACCGACATGCAGAAGGACAGAATCATTCATACAATCAACACTGTGGCGCTTGATGAGACAAGGACGAACAAGGTGGTCACCATTTCAGGCATCACTGAAGTGTATTTCGAGGATGGCCAGGCTCTCGGCCTTGGGGGTTATCTTGACATCGGGCTGATTGACACGATGAAGGATCTGATGGTGAATTTCGCCGGAGCTGTCGCTTTCTCCTTCATCGGTTATTTCTATACGAAAAGCCGGGGAGAAGGCCGTTTCGCAAGGCTCTTCATTCCGACTGTGAAATACAAAGAGGCTTATGAAGCCAGAAAGAGAAGACTCAGGAAAAAAGAGGAAAAGCTTCTCAGAAAGAAGGAGGTTAAGGAAGATGGTTAGAGCAGGTATCATAGGATGCGGCAATATCGCAGGAGTGCTCGCTCCTGTCATGAAGGCGCTCTCAGACAGGATTGATCTTGTTGCTGCGGCATCCAGAGACGTACAGAAGGCTGAGGATTTCGCCTCCCGTTTCGGAATAAGAAAGGCCTATGGTTCTTATGAGGAGCTTTATGAGGACGAGGAGGTGGATCTTGTCTATGTCGCCACACCGCATTCTCATCACTACTCAATCATGAAAGACGCACTTACTCACGGCAAGCATGTGCTGTGCGAGAAGGCTTTCTGCGTGAATGCTTCTCAGGCAGAGGAAATCTTCGCCCTTGCCAGAGAGAAGAATCTCTATGTCGCAGAAGCCATATGGACGCGCTATATGCCATCCCGGAAAATGATTAATGACATCATTGCAAGCGGGAAAATCGGGAAGGTGAGGACAATCACGGCGAATCTTGGTTACAAAATCCTTCACAAACCCCGCATTGCGAAACCTGAGCTTGCAGGTGGTGCCCTTCTTGACATCGGAGTATATCCGCTGAACTTCGCCCTCATGGCACGTGAAGGCGTGCCTGTCAGCGAGATGAGGGGAAGCTGTATCGAGACAGGCGGTGTTGATGCGCGCGACATGATTGAAATCAGCTTTGCTGACGGCAGTCAGGCGGTCATCTTCGCTGATGCTGAGGTTGTTTCTGACCGCATGGGAAAGATTTACGGCACTGACGGATATATCGAGGTAGTGAACGTGAACAATCCTGAGAGAATCAGCGTGTACTCGTCAGACCGGAATCCGGTCCTGCTGGAAAGCCATGAGGTCACTCATGAGATAAACGGCTACGAATATGAGCTCATAAGCGCCGCTGAATGCATAGAGAAGGGGCTGACTGAAGACCCGAATATGCCTCACAGCGAGACTCTCAGGGTGCTCAGATACACAGATGCACTCAGAGAACTGTGGGGTATCAGACTGGCTGATGAGATAAAGTGAGAAAGAAGGGGCTTGTCTGCCCCCTCCTCATGCTGTCAGGTGCTTTCCCCTTTCCGCAAGGCAGAGGAGAATACTGGAAAATCTGAGCACAGGTTTGAAATTATCAGGAAAACTCAAAGTGTCCCTTTGAGATTTCCTGCTGTTCCCATTCTCTTTCAGCTCAGAGTGTGAGTGCTTCTTTGAGACATTCTTCCTGACTGTTTATCGGGCTTGAGAGGCTCTGTATCTTGTGATACATGCCTTTTGAGTCAAGACGTCTGGCCTTGACGTTGTCTGACTCTATCAGAGACAGAATGTGAAGGACGCGTTTTCTCACATCCTCATCTGTCACAGGAGTCGCAATCTCGACTCTCTTCTCCAGATTGCGTGTCATCATGTCCGCACTCGCGATATACACTCTCTCTTCACCTTCTTTGCCGAAGGAGTAGATTCTTGAGTGCTCGAGGAAACGACCGACAATGCTGATGACTGTGATTTTGTCAGTGAAGCCTTCGACACCAGGCACCAGACAGCAGATGCCTCTCACGACCAGAGATACCATGCATCCGGCCTGACTTGCCTCAATCAGTTTCTCAATGCAGTCCCTGTCAGTAAGGGAGTTGATTTTCGCGCGGATGACACCATCGCTTCCCTTTGCGATTTCCCTGTCGATTTCAGCAAGAAGTCCAGATTTCAGGGTATGTGGTGCGACAAGCAGTCTCTTATACTGGTAATCGACGTTCAGCACAGCAAGATTGCGGAAAAACGCGGCTCCGTCCTCTCCGATTTCCCTGTCTGCTGTGATAATGTTCAGATCCGTATACTGCTTTGCCGTGGACTCGTTGTAGTTCCCGGTTCCCAGATGGGTGATGTAGCTGATGCCGTCTTCCTCTTCCAGTGTGATGGAAATGATTTTCGAGTGAACCTTGTAGTCTCCGATGCCATAGAAGACGGTGCATCCCGCATCTCTGAGCAGGTCAGCGTTGTAAAGGTTGTTCTCCTCGTCGAAACGCGCGCACAGTTCCATTACCGCGACGACTTCCTTTCCGTTCTCCGCAGCTTTCAGCAATGCCTCGATGATTTTCGAGCGGCTTGCCAGACGGTAGATGGTTATCTTGATGGAAGTGACACGGCTGTCAGCAGCCGCGCTTTCAAGCAGCTGCAGGAGCACGTCCATGCTCTGGTAGGGGTAGGCCAGCATGATGTCCTTCTTGCGCACCTCGCTTATGATGTCCGTGACATGTGCAAGATATTTCGGGGTTGCCGGCTTGTATGCGCTGTAACGCAATGCGGAAACGGTCTCGTAATCAAAATAATCGCCCAGGCGGAACATGAACTTGTAATCAAAGCATCCCTGAATCTGGAAGAAGTGAGCCTTCTTCAGATTGAGGTGCTTTGTCAGGAAGCTTTTGAGCTCCTCTGACAGGACGGTGGACTCAATGCGGATGACATCACTTCCTGTCCTTCCTTCGACCTTTGTCTGGATAAGACGGGAGAAATCGAAACCGAACTCATCATCGGCATCTTCCTGGGATGCGTCAAAGTCCGCATTCCTCGTGACTCTGATCAGGGCCTTGTCCTTAATCGTGAAGCCGGGGAAGATTCTGTCCGCAAATGTGAAAAGGAACTCCTCGCTGAGCATCACATGAGTCTTTTTCCCGCCAGACAGCTTCAGGACGCGGGGTGTGGAGTTATGAAGGCTTGCCACTCCAATCATCTCATGGCCCTTTCTCTCAAGCTGGACGATGAGGTATACCTTCATGTTCTCAAAACGGTAAAGCGGGTGCTTTGAGTCCAGAACCATCGGTGTCGTGCGCGGGAATATTTCCTTCTCGAAACATTCGAGCGCATTCTCCAGCTGACGCTGTGACAGATCTTTTCCTCTGAGTATGTTCAGACCCTTGTCATACAGCTCGTTTTTCAGGAATTTCCAGGTCTCGTAGCTGGATTTGTAAAGGGAGGGAAGGGCTGACAGTATGCTGTCAATCTGTTCCCTGGCCGTCATCTGGGTCTTGTTTTCCTTCAAGGCAGGGTCTTTCTGGTTCTGATTGATGAGCGTTCCGAGCCTGACCTGAATGAACTCATCCAGATTAGAGATGAAGATTGAAAGGAACTTGCACCTTTCCAGCAGCGGATTGGTCAGGTCCATTGCCTGATCCAGGACTCTCTTGTTGAAAGAGAGCCAGCTTATTTCCCTGTTCTCATAAGGTCCCTTGACGCATTTGCTCAGTACTGACATGTCTCTGGCCATACCTCACCCCTTAAGCTGCAGGGCCTGCTCTTCCCTCTGGCCTGCGACAATCTGTTTAAGCACGCCTTCCTTGACACCGAGGTCAGAGACGATTATGTTCGACACCCCGAAGCGTTTGAGAAGTTCCTTGGCAAGTATGACGGCGGGGATAATCTGGCTCATGAGCTCAGGCGCGTTCTTCAGTATCATGAGAGAGCGGCTGTTGTCCTGTTTCACAAGATATTTGCAAAGCTTTTTCAGCTTTTTGTACTGTATGATCTTCTCCCCGTGCTGGTGTGAGAGCCGGTAGTAGCCGGCATACAGCTGGTAGATAGCCCAGCTGTATGCGCCTGCAAGTACAGCGTTCTCGAAGAAGCCCTCTTCAGGAAGGTTCGCCTCGTCAAGACTCTGACGGACCTTCTCCTTGATTGCATCGGCTTCCTTCTTGCTCGGAATCACCTCGCTGACATTCTCTTTGTAGAGCCCGAGTGGACCTAAAGGAATCGTGCACAGGTAGTTTGAGAAACTGTACAGCTTGAGGCTGATGGATCCGAAGTCCGCAAGAACCGCACGGTTCAGGATGCTGTAGCGTTCATTCGCGACAAGTCTGGCTTCTCCTTCTTCTGCGATGTCCAGCCGTATGATATCCATACCGAGTCTTTCCATAATCAGGTCAAAAAGGTCCTGTGATGCGCTTAAGGATGAGAGCGTGCTGGATGCGATTGCATAGACGCGTTCAACATCATTGTTGCGGCAAATGTCAATCAGGCCTTCTGCTGATTCAATAATCTCCAGCTTCTCGACATCGCTGAGAAGCCGGCCTTCATAGATTGAAGTCGAGAATGACAGCTGGGTTCTCGTATGAAGAAGTGACTCCATCTTCATCCCTTCGATTTTTGCAATCAGAAGTGACAGCGAGGAGGCTGAGAAGTCTATTATCGCGTACTTTCTCACTTTATACCCCTGAATTTCTTTCCGTCTCCGAAAGAGATGCCGATGGAACGTGCTACGTTCACCATCTGGTCGTCTTCCTTGACGTATTTTGTCTTTCCTGCAATGTCTGAAAGCCAGTTGTAGGTGATGGCATTGTTCTGGACAGCGACTGTCGTGCCGAAATTGCCTTCCTGCACCAGCTTGCCGGCAAAGCTTCCGAGTTCTGTTGAGATGAGCCTGTCGTATGGTGACGGGCTTCCTCCTCTCTGGAGGTGTCCGATGACGACAGTCCTTGTCTCAACCCCGACATTCTCCTGGATGTATTTCGCAATCGCGTTTGTGGCCGTCACATCTCCGCCGCGGGCGGCAAGACGGTCTGCTTTCTTCATCTCTGCTTCCGCCTTTGTCATGGCTCCTTCCGCTATTGCGATGATGGTGAAGTCCTTGCCGTTCTTGTAACGTCTTGCGACTGTCTTGCACACCTCATCCGGGTCGTAAGGGATTTCCGGAATAAGGATGATGTCAGCACCTCCGGCGATGCCGGAGTAAAGCGTGAGCCATCCGACCTTGTTTCCCATGATCTCGACGACCATCGTGCGGCCATGGCTGGCTGCCGTGGTATGGAGACGGTCGATGCATTCTGTATCGATGTCGACAGCGGAATGGAAGCCGAAGGTGATATCAGTACCCCAGATATCGTTGTCAATTGTCTTGGGCAGTCCGATGACATTGCATCCTGCTTCAGACAGAAGGGCAGCTGTCTTGTGGGTTCCGGCTCCTCCGAGCGTGACAACAAGATCAAGTTTCTCTTTCTTGTAGTTCTTGACCATCTGCTCAAGTCTTGTCTGGCCGTTCTGCTCTTCCTTTGTCATTTCCTTGAAGGGCTGGCGGCTTGTGCCGAGAATGGTTCCTCCGATGTTGAGGATGCCTGAGAAGTCGGATTCCTTGAGGCTTTTGAATTCTCCGTTGATCAGACCTCTGTAGCCGTCTGAGATACCGATGATTTCAGCATCCGGAATCTGGTTGTAGACATACTTTGCGAAACCTCTGATGACTGCGTTGAGACCGGGGCAGTCCCCGCCTGCCGTTAAAATACCAATTTTCATTTGAGTCTCTCCTTTTTTCTAACAGTTTACCAGAGAATTTGGAATTGGGAATGAGCTTTGTTCTGTGAAAAAGATGTGAAATGATGACAGCACAGGTCTCTTTTATTATTGTGAGAAAAAATATAAGCTCAGCGTATGGATATGAGACAGGCTTTCATGCTGTTCACACTGGCCCACTGCCTGGGATTCTATTATTTCTCTTCTTTCAAGCAGATGCGCAGCTGGGCAAGGCTGATACCGGAACTGATTCTCTACTGCCTTGCCGTTGTTCTTGTCTTCCTTCCGGTTCTGGATGGAAACAATTTCCTTTATGCACTCACGATAGTCGTCTTCCACATTCTTGTGAGCCCCCTGCTCTGGCTGGTGAGCCGCAAAAGCACGACAGGCAAGGCCCGCTCTGCGGTCTTCTTCACAGTGGAGCTTGTGAGAATAACGGGCTTTGCGGTCATGGCTTTCTTCTTCTCTGTCAGATGGGGAAGCTTTGAGCCCTGGAGAGAGGTGAGGTTCTTCCTCGTCGAGGTCGGCCTTGACTACAATCAGGTGCTCGCAGCTCTTTTCACAGTTGTTCTTGTAATCAGGCCGGCGAATATAATTGTGAAAAAAGTGCTTGCAATCCCGGATGAGGAGTGTGAGGTGAGACATTTCAGCGGGGCTGCTACAGGTATAATCGAACGTCTTTTCTACATGGCCATGCTGCTTTATGGCTCTTATGTCGCTTTCGCAGTCTGTTTCTTTGCCAAATGCACGCTTTTCTGCTTTGCAGTGAGGAAGGATGGAGAGTATGGCCTGCGGCTGTATATGGGCTCTCTTGTAAGTGCACTGCTGTGCCTCCCTGTCGCACTGATTGCCCGTCCGTTCTTCTGAGAAAAAAACGGGACCAGCTTATTTGCCGGCCCCGGAAAAAAAGGGAAAGACTGAATCATTTGACGCTCAGGGTGAACGTGCTTGAGAATGTGTTGCCATCACTGTCTTCCATTGTGACTGTAAGAGGGATTTTCTCTCCAGAAGGGCAGTCCTGGGAGATGACAAGAATCACATTCCTCAAGGTGTAGTCGTGGCCGGATCTCATCTGCCTCAGCCAGGCTTCTGTGTTGATCAGGCGCGCATGGCTGCTGTCAGAAGTCACTGTGATATCCACATCGCGCACATCTTCACTTCCGCTGTTTGTGAGGCTGAATGTTAGTGGAATCTGTACTCCTGCCGGAAGCTTTGTGACATCGTAAGGCCCTGTTGAAATCTCATCGGTCTCAAGTTTTATATAAAGCGCCTCGAAGGATGCTCCCATTCCTTTCACTGTGTATTCTGTGTCTTCCGCACTGAGGTACTGTCCGCTTGACCTGTCGTACCAGCCTTCGAAAATCGCATCCTGACTCTCTGGGGGAACAGGCACCTGGATGACATCACCTTCTTTCACGTCTGTGAAGACCGTGGCGTCTGAGCTTTCGCTGTCACTGAAAACGACCTGAGAGCGGAAGATGGCGTACAGGCTCTGGTCTGTATAAGGCATCAGGATTGTCTCTCCCGGCTCGTATGTCACCTCATCCGGAGTGATACCCCATCCGATTAGAACCCCGCTGTATCTCGCATTCTCTCCTGCACTTGAGGGAAGTGTCACCTCTGTGCCAGGAGCGTAGGAGACACTCTTTCTGTAAGTGCGGCTGTAGCTGTCACCTGAAGCATCTGCACAGAGTGTCAGTACAGGATGGTAGTATGAAGAGTTCTCATAAAGCCAGAGCGCCCATTCCTGTGCCTCATCGCTGTCGCTGTTGACTATTGCTGAAAGCAGGGAGGCTGTGTCTTCCTTTGAGATTTTCCCCAGCCGTGACAGGTCCTGCATCTGGACGCGGGTGTTGTAATACAACTGTCTGTCGTTTTTCTCGATTGCCTTTTTCAGATCTTTCTCAAGGCCTCTGTATTCCTTGTCTATCGCATCTTCAAGCTCTGAGTGAGCATCAATCGCTGCTTCAATCTCTCCTGTTGATGCGGCCGCTTCAAACTCCTCTTGCAGGGCTTGTGCAGAAGAAGCGAAAACAAGACCCGCAGAAAGCATCAATATAATTAGTGAACTGATTATTCTTCTTGTTTTCATTTTCCGTTTTCTCCTTTATGCCTTGAGATATAGCAAAAAACAGCTGTCCTGACGGTGAAGATTGTGTGTAGTTGACGCGGTTGCCTTTTTTGGCTTTATTGCGCAAACTTCGGACTATGAAGAAATCTATAATCACAGTGGTAGGAAAGGACAGAGTCGGAATCATTGCCAGAGTCTGCACTTATCTTGCCCAGAACAATGTGAATGTCCTGGATATCAGCCAGACGATTGTCGACGGCTTTTTCAACATGATGATGATTGCTGACACCAACAGCGCAAGTATCGAATTCCTGAGTCTTTCAGAGGGACTTGAGGAACTCGGGCGCGGCATGGGCTGTATCATCAAGCTCCAGAGAGAGGACATCTTCAACCAGATGCAGAGGATCTGAACATGATCAATATCAACGAAGTCATTGAAACCAATGCCATGATTGAGAAGGAGAACCTTGACGTGAGGACTGTCACGCTGGGAATCTCCCTGCTTGACTGCATAAGTGACAACCTTGATGTTCTCAATGACAATATTTTCAGAAAGATAACCACTGTGGCGCATGACCTTGTCAGGATCTGCCAGCAGATAGAGAGGGAATATGCCCTCCCGATTGTCAACAAGAGAATCAGTGTGACTCCGGTAGCCCTGATTGGTGCAAGCGCATGCAGAAGTCCTGAGGACTATGTCACAATCGCGAAGACGCTTGACAGGGCGGCTCACAAGGTCGGTGTCAATTTCCTCGGGGGCTTTTCCGCACTGCCTGCAAAAGGCATGACAGAATCAGAACGCCTTCTCATCGAGTCAATTCCTCGCGCCCTTGCTGAGACAGAGAACGTCTGTGCTTCTGTGAACCTTGGTTCGACAAAGACAGGTATCAACATGGATGCAGTCCTTCTCATGGGCCGCATAATCAAAGAGACTGCAGAGCTTACAAAGGACCGTGACAGCATCGGCTGTGCGAAGCTTGTCGTCTTCTGCAATGCACCCGACGACAATCCTTTCATGGCAGGAGCCTTTCATGGGGTGAGTGAGACTGACAATGTCATAAACGTCGGGGTTTCAGGCCCGGGGGTGATCAGGACTGCGCTTGAGTCTGTGAGAGGAAAGGATTTCGGAACCCTTTGCGAGAAGATCAAGAAGACTGCATTCAAGATAACCAGGCTTGGCCAGCTGGTCGCCCAGGAGGCAAGTCACAGACTGGGTATTCCTTTCGGAATTGTCGACCTGTCGCTTGCACCTACACCTGCTGTAGGAGACTCCATTGCTGAGATTCTTGAGGCCATGGGGCTTGAGAAAGCCGGAGCCCCCGGCACCACGGCTGCGGTTGCTCTGCTTAATGACCAGGTCAAGAAAGGCGGAATAATGGCATCAAGCTATGTGGGAGGACTTTCGGGAGCATTCATTCCTGTCAGTGAGGACCATGGAATGATTGAGGCGGTCCAGTGTGGTGCCCTGACAATAGAGAAGCTGGAGGCGATGACCTGTGTCTGCTCTGTCGGCCTTGACATGATAGCTGTCCCGGGGGACACAAAGGAGACGACTCTTTCCGGAATCATCGCTGACGAGATGGCTATCGGAATGATCAACCAGAAGACGACTGCGGTGAGAATCATACCTGTCATCGGAAAGACCGTAGGCGATGAGGCTGTTTTCGGCGGTCTCTTGGGAAGTGCGCCTGTGATGAAAGTGAACTCCTTCTCCTGCGATGACTTTGTCAGCCGCGGAGGCCGTATTCCCGCACCTGTTCACAGTTTCAAGAACTGAGTCCTCTTTTCGCATTACAGCTGTGCCGTTATTATATTCCACGTCAAGCACCTGACGGGATGAACCCGTAGGCTTGCAAGAGCCTTGCTTGATCAGCCCAGGTGAAGAGCTTCGGCTCTGAACTACGTTACCGGCGAATGCATAGGCACTCCGGGGTGTCGTTCCAGCTCCGGACTCTGCGGTGCATGGTTAAACAGTCCTGACAGGTAGGGACAGTGTCATGCACAAGAAACCGTCGGATAACATCGGCTCGGGACGGCCGGGAGGAAGACCCGGCAACTCCAGTGCAGAGGAGGCTTACAGCATTTTATCTGCACAACTGGCCTGGGGCTCAAGCCCCTCGCCTGTCTTTGATTCCTCTTGCATTACAAGACTGCAAGTTCCCTCAAAGAGGTTTTCATGGAACTTTCTGATTTCGGCACAAAGCTATCTTCTCATTCCGGCATCCTCCAGCTCATGGATGATATCGCAAGACCTCTTGGAGAAGGCGTCAGGGTGCGTCCTCTTGGAGGCGGAAACCCGGCCCGTGTCGCTCCTGTAGAGCAGGCATACCGGCGGCAGATGGAGCATCTTCTTTCTTCCGGAGAGGACTTTGAGGACCTGCTTGCCCATTACGATTCCCCTCAGGGCCGTGTGTCGTTTCTTGAAATGGCTGCCGGATTCTTCAAAAAGGAATATGGCTGGGATCTGAGTTCTGACAACATTGCCCTGACAAACGGCAGCCAGAGCGCGATGTTCTACCTTTTCAATATGTTCAGCGGCACGACTAAGGGAGTGAAGAAAACAATCCTTTTTCCTCTCATGCCTGAATACATAGGCTATGCTGACCAGGGTATAGAAGAAGGGACATTCGTCAGTCTGCCATCAAAGTGTGTCTTCTATGATGACAGGACATTCAAGTACGTTCTCGACTGTGATGCTGTGGCTTCTTACCTTGAGCATCATCCTGAGACCGGGGCGATTGCTGTGAGCCGTCCTACCAATCCCAGCGGAAACGTTCTGACGGATGAGGAAATCGGCACGCTGTCCCGTCTTGCACATGAATACTCGATTCCTCTGATTATAGATAACGCATATGGACTGCCTTTCCCGGACATCATCTTCACTGATAACGCAAAACCTGTATGGAATGAGGACATCATTCTTTCGATGAGCCTTTCAAAAATCGGGCTCCCTTCTATCAGGACCGGTATAGTCATTGCCAGGAAGGACATCATCAAGGCAGTGGGGAACATCAATGCGATTGCCGCCCTTGCGACTGGTTCCTTCGGGCCGGCTCTTGCTCACAGGATGCTTGAAAGCGGCGAGCTTACAAAGCTTGCAAGTGATGTTGTCATGCCTTTCTACAAGGCCAAGGCTGAGAAGATGGAAGGTTATATCAGGAAATACTTTGATGGGACGGACTATTATCTTCACAGAATAGAGGGTTCGATTTTCTGCTGGATTTATCTTCCTTCCCTGAAAATTCCGACACTGGAGTTCTATTCATTGCTGATGAAGGAAGGGGTCATCACGGTTCCCGGCGAGTATTTCTTCTTCGGCAGCGAACAGCAGAAGAAGGGGCTTAGTTATCCTCATGAGCATTATGACAAATGCCTGCGTCTCAATTACAGCGGGGATGATGTCCTGACAGAGGAGGGCGTTGAGATTATCGCCCGGCTCTACAGATGCTACAGTTGAATTGCTGACTGTTTTATCTGCTGAAATAACAAGGAATTAAATTTCATTCTATGGTAATTTTCTCTTGACTCTTTTCCATGTTGAGCTAGAATCTTTTTCCGGATTCAGGAGAAAACACAGATGATAACAGCTTCATTTCGTGAGCTTGATGCATGCAATCCTCCGCTTGAGAATGCATTACCCAAATTCCGCTCTCTGGAGCATGAGATCAGGATGGATGACTCTTTCCTTCTTGAAGAAGAGAAGGCCGGGTACGGCTATGAGACCGCTGACCGCTTCCTTCCTTACAAATGGCAGGATGTATGGTCACGGGAGAGAAAGAGAAAAAGGATTCGCACTGTTGTCATGGAAAATGATTATGTGCGCTGTGAGTTCTGGCCTGAATACGGGATGAGACTGATGAGCCTTGTCCGTAAAGAAGACGGCAGAGAACTTCTTTTCAGCAATCCTGTCCTTCAGTTCGGCAATCTTGCCATCAGACGGGCCTGGTTCAGCGGCGGCATCGAGTGGAATATCGGGCAGCTGGGACATTCTTTCACGACATGCGAGCCCCTGTTTGTCAGCCTGATGCGTTCTGCTGACGGCGAGGAATTTCTGCGTGCCTTTGAGTTCGAGCGCCAGAAGAGATTGTGGTGGTCTTTGGACTTTCATCTTGCGGACGATGATAAATTTCTTACCGTCTATGGGCGTATCGTCAATCCGGATTCTGTAAGCAAGCCCTGTTACTGGTGGACAAATATCGCAGTTCCTGAGGAGAGCGGCCAGCGGATTTTCTCAGGCACGGGAGATGTCATATATATAGACAAACGCTCTCTGGATAAGGAGAATGCCGTTCGTGTCATGGCACATGGTCATATGCCTTATCTGGGCATCAGGGAAGGTGTTGATTATTCATATCCGGAGAATTTCACTGACTATGCGACAGAATATTTCTTCCAGAACGGAAAGACAGAGAGCATGACATGGGAAGCATCTGCATATGCAGATGGAAACATCTTCTTCACCCGTTCTGACAGGGCTCTGCCTTATTACAAGATGTTCTGCTGGGGAAAGGAGACCGGCGGCCGGCACTGGCGGCAATACCTGTCAGAGCCTGGAAAGGGCGATTACATAGAGCTTCAGTGCGGCTTCACGAGAACCCAGATGCATGGAACCGACATTCCTGCTGAGACCGTCTGGGACTTCATTGAGGTCTTCGGCGGAACCGATACAGGAGAAAGACTGGCAGGAGACTATGACGAAGAGAGAAAGAAAGTATTCTCTCTGGTGGAGAACTCATTCAGCACAGAGGAACTGCTGGAGAGAAAAAGGCGGTATGCTGCATATTCTTCTCTGACTCCTTCTGATTTCCTCCAGTACGGCAGTTCATACGGCGCTCTTGAGGAGAAAAGGAACACAGGTATCACGCCTTCTGGATTCTTCTTTCCTGCAGACAGCATAAGAGAAGAAGACAGTATATGGGCCGGAGTGCTGGAAGGCTGCGGCCTGCCAGAGGATGAAATCCCACCATCTTACATGACAGACCTTGCCTGGCATGATGCTATCTTGCATATCGCAGGAGATAATTTCTGCGCCTGGAATGTCCTTGGTGTCATGTATCTTGAAAACGGGATGAGATGTGAAGCGGAAAAAGCATTCGCTAAGGCGCTTGAACTTAAAGAGAATGCCTTCTCGTACCGCTGTCTTGCCATCATCGCACAGCAGGACGGGGATTGGGAAGAAGCATGTAATCGGATGAGCAAGTGCGTGCGCATTGATTCCCGCAGGGAGTATGCCGAGGAATACGCCGATATGCTTTCCCGCCAGAAAGAATACAGCCGCCTGTGGGATTTCTATGAGTCTCTGGAGAAAAGCGTGAAGGCCGATGAGCGTCTGGTCATAACCATGCTCCCTGCAGCCTGTGCTCTCAAGAAGACGGATTTTCTCAGGAAGCAGTATGAGAAGGAATTCTCAGTCATCAGGGAAGGAGAGAGGAACTATACCGAGTCCTGGTTTGTCTATCAGGCCCTGCTTGAAGCACAAGCAGAGGAAAGAGAAGTGACGCCTGACGACATTGAGCGTCACAGGAGGAATGATCAGATACCTTTCCGTCTTGAATTCAGGATGAGTTAGACTATCTGGTAACTGAAGACCTGTGTGGCAGGTTCTGCCTTTCTCTGACAGTATCTGAGGGCGCACAGAAGCACAGTCAGACAGGTGGAGACGATGAATCTGCTGTCATTTTCTTCGCTTGGCTGCATTTCTGAATAAGCTTTATGGGTCTCTTTAAGATAGCACATTGTCGAATAGGGAAGGATGATGTCTTCCAGCCGGACTCCTTTCCTCATCTCTTCTTCAAGCTTCACATGAAGCCTGTTCTCGTATCTGAGATGCTCATCGACACTGACATCGAGGATTGAGTTGTGGACTGCGGTGAAAGAGTCTGCGATGTAGTGGAGAATCGAACCGAGACGGAAGTAAGTCCAGCTGCTTTCCAGGTCGACCCTGAGGAGGCGGAACATTACTCTTGTCAGGTGTCCGGCAGAGTTCTCGGCATTATGTCCGTGGAACTTCTTTCCCTTCCTCAGCCCTCTGAGGTATGTGAACCAGTTGATATCCGGTTCAACAGAACCGAGCAGGAATGCAAGCCTGTGCTTTCTGAGTTCCCTGTTGTCACAGACCTCAATCAGAAAGCGTGAAAGCGCAAGATGGTCAATTTTTTTCATGCCTTCAAAATCTCCCGGACAGTCCTATTGTCAGCCAGTCAGCTGAAGATTCCTTGAAAGGTAAGTGAAAATTCTGTGTAATTCATTCCCTTATCAGGATTTTCTGGCCGCACGAGGTCAATTCTGAACATAAACTGGCGCTTTGTGTCAACAGTTTTTGTTATTTTCTTCTGACAAAAGAGAAATCAAGCTCTGCAATCAGGACTGCGGCGAATACGAGAGCACAGCCTGCAAGCTGCCAGCCGGTCATTCTCTCTGCAAGAAGAAGGGCGCCTCCGATGGCAGAGAAAACGCTTTCAAGTGACAGTAGCAGTACTGCCTTCTGCGGCTGGACGTGTTTCTGGGCCACAACCTGAAGGGTATATGCGATGCCGCAGGAGAACACACCGGAATATAAAAGAGGAAGCCATGCGGAAAGCACAGTTCCAAGCCCGTTATTTTCAATGAAAAGGCCAGGCAGTGTCAGTATGCCTGCAACAAGGAACTGCATCATTGACATTGTGATGCCGTCAGTGTTTTTACCGAGTCTGTCGATTGCAATGATATGAAAGGAGAAAAGGATGGCGCAGAGAATGAGCCACAAATCTCCTGTGCTGATGGAAGTGCCTTGTGACATACAAAGCAGGTACATGCCGGCAATGGCAATCAGAGCTGAAAGCCAGGTCTTTTTCTCAATTTTCTTTCCAAAGATAAGTGAGATGAAAGGGACGATGACGATGTATGTTGATGTGATGAATCCTCCCTTTCCGGCACCACTGTAGCTGATGCCTATCTGCTGTGTTACAGAGGCTGACGCCAGGCAGAGTCCGCATACGGCTCCTGCTGTGAGAGTGCGCTTCCACCAGCCGTTCTCAGCTGACGCTTTCCTGATGCCGGGAAGGGCAAAAGGAATGAGCACTGCGGCTCCGAGGAAGAAGCGGATGCTGTTGAAGGTGAATGGACCAATCAGGTCCGAAGACACTGACTGTGCGACGAATGACAGGCCCCAGATGAAGGCTGTCAGCAGCAGTAGAAAAGCGGCGTTGCGTTCTTTCATAACAAGACGTGGATTATAGCTGTAAGTGGAATTTGTGTCAGCAGGAAGAGCGTGGACTGCAGCTGTTTGACTCTGATTCCTGTTGTCCCGCATAGTTTCCCCAGCTGAAAAGTTCAGTCAGAATCTGGTCGAAAGACCCCCCAAAAAAAAGATAGACACCCGCTATTTTTGTTCTGGTGATAGAAAAGGCAAAGATACATCTATTATTCATTCTGCTGCTGCTGAGTATCTGACATATGTTGCAACCACAGGTGGTTCTGATGAAAGCATCGAGCTTCGTTATGAAGATGAGAACATCTGCTTACGCAGAAGATGATGGCAACTCTTTATGGAGTTGAAGTACCTACTATCAATGTGCATATCAAAAAAATCTTTGATGACTCAGAGCTTTCTCCAGAGGCAACTATTAGAAAATTTCAAATAGTTCAAACCGAAGGTAATCGTCAGGTATCCAGAGATGTTATTCACTACAATCTCCAGATGATTATTGCTGTTGGCTTCAAGGTCAACAATGAGCGTGCTGTGCAGTTCAGAAAGTGGGCAAACACCATCGTCAAAGATTTCACCATCAAAGGATGGGTGATGGATGATGAAAGGCTTAAAAATGGCGGTTCTCAGCTTACGATAACCAGCCGGGAAATCCAACGGTTTCAGACGTTGGATGAAAGGCTGAAAAAGCAATTTATCTGGAGAGAATCTAATAATAAGGTTGCATCGTATCTTCCAACGTAA
>CALXOK010000016.1 GCA_944390025.1 uncultured Spirochaetales bacterium
GCTCTGGTTTTGGTTTTCCGCCGCTGTGTGGTTAAGCTTTCCCGACGTCGGAAGGTTTTTCAATCCCGACCCCAACACCGTTTCTGTATCAAACGTCAATTTGTCTGAGGAAGCTGTATGAAAAGGAAGTTTTACACAGAACTGGCATATGCTTTGGGAATCATTGCCCTGGCACTGGGAACAGCGCTGATGGAAAGGGCAGACTATGGCATGTCCATGGTTGTTGCACCGGCGTATCTTGTTTATCTGAAAGTGTCGCAATATATTCCATGGTTCACTTTCGGCATGGCAGAGTACTGTCTGCAGGCGGTGCTTATCGTAGTCATCGCAATTGTGCTGCACAGCTTCAGGCTCAAGTATCTGTTCTCGTTCATCACTGCATTCATTTACGGCAATGTGCTCGATCTCATGATTACGGCAGTTTCTATGTTTCCAGGAGAAGGCTATGTTGCAAGGACATTGTTCTATATCAGCGGACTGGTCGTATGCGCACTGGGAGTGAGCCTTTTATTCAAGACATACATTCCACCTGAGGCATACGAGCTGTTTGTCAAGGAACTGTCCTTGAAATACAGTTTTGACATCAGCAAGACGAAGACCGTCTATGACTGCTGCAGCTGTCTGGTCGCTGTCGCGATGTCTTTCATCTTCATCGGCTTCGGCCGCTTTGAAGGCGTCAAGCTCGGGACTGTCGTATGCGCGCTTGTGAATGGCTGGATGATAGGGCAGATAGGACACTTTTTTGACAGACATTTCGACTTCACGGATGCTTTCAGCTATAGAGAGAGATTCAACTGAGAAATATGGAAAAGAAGATTGCTTTTTTCGACATAGACGGAACATTGCTCGGTATCGGGGAAAAGAAGCCTTCAGAAAAAACGATAGAGGCGCTTTCCCTGCTGAAGGAGAGAGGCATGAAGCTCTGCATCGCGACAGGACGTGCTCCTCTTTCTCTTCCGGAATTTGCAAGAACATCCGGCTTTGAAGTTTTCATGACTTTCAACGGTTCATTTTGTTTTGATGAGAAGGAAACCGTCTTTTCCAATCCGCTGTCTCCTGAAGACATACGTCTGGTAACAAATAATGCAGGCCGTATCGGGAGGCCAGTGTCTGTCGCGACAAAGGACCGCTTTGCGGCAAACGGTGTCGATGATGACATGAGGGATTATTATGCAATTTCTAGAATGACTATAGAACCTTCTCCTGATTTCGATTCCATTATAGAAAACGAGGAAGTCTTCCAGATGATGATGGGTGCCCGCAAGGATGAATACGAAGACCTGATGAGTGGCGTCAGGCATGCTGCAATCGCGGCATGGTGGGACCGGGCGGTGGACATCATCCCATCAGGTGGAGGCAAGGGAAAGGCCGTGGAAAAGATTCTTGAGTATTGCGGCTATGACAGGGCCCAATCCATTGCCTTCGGAGACGGAGACAACGACATTGAGATGCTCAAGGCAGCCGGTTGCGGGGTTGCCATGGCAAATGCTTCTGATAAGCTGAAAGCTGTTGCAGATGAAGTATGCCCCTCAGTCTGTGAAGATGGAATCTATCATTACTGTCTGGAGCATGGACTCATCTGATGAGCCGGCAGTCAGTCTTTCCCCTTCACAAAGAGAGAGGTAGCAAGGCAGGCCAGTCCTCCGCCCAGAAGAGCACTCAGATCCTGCCATCCTGTCTGAGTCAGTGCTGACAGGACTGTGACAGCAACACCGCAGGCCAGTGCGATGGCACGTAGTATGAGAACAATGAGGTCCTTTTTGTTTTCCTCCTGATTCTGTTTTTCGTAAGAGGCGCCTTGCATCAGCTCATCAAGAGAAATGCTGAAGAGTGCGGCAATCTTCGGCAGCAGGGATATATCGGGGCAGGAGAGGTCTCTTTCCCATTTCGAGACAGCCTTGTCTGTTACATTCAGTTTTCCGGCAAGCTCTGCCTGAGTCATTCCGCTTTTCTTTCTGAGCTCTGCGATTCTTTTTCCGATTGTCTTTTCCATATCTCACAAATAATACATTTGTTCTTTCGGAAAATGAATGAACCAGCAGTAGGTTTTCCTCGACTGCTGGTGGAATCCTCCCTCTTTTTTGTGGATTTCCCCTGATTTCCTGTTGATTATTTTGAAATAGTTTTGCTGGCAAAGAATTATTTTCTTCTGTAAATGAGGAATCTGTGTTTAACTGAAACAAACACACAAGAAAAAGGAGGCTATATGGTAAACACTGGTGCTTTACTTATAGTCGCAGTATATCTTGTCGGTATGCTGCTTGTAGGTTTCGTTGTCGGAAAACTCAAGATCAAGGACAGCGAGGACTACATGGTTGCAGGACGCAGAATGGGTATCTTCATGGTTGCATTCTCTCTGTCTGCGAACAACATCGGCGGTGGCTCGACAACAGGTCTTGCCCAGAAGGCTTTTGAAGACTGGGGTATGAGTGCAATCTGGTATGTTCTTGCAGCTTCACTCGCAATGATTCCTCTTGCTTATTTCGCTCCCAGAATCCGCAAGACGATGGCTGTCACAATCCCGGAGGTCGTCGAGAGAAGATTCGGAAAGGGCAGTGCGACTTTCTCTGCCGTTCTCAACATCCTTGCTCTCTTCTGTCTCACATCAAGCCAGGTTGCCGCGTCAGGCGGCGTCATCGCGACACTCACCGGCATTCCTCTTAATGTCTGTCTTTTCCTTGCAGGTCTTGTCATCATCATCTACACAACCCTTGGCGGTATGATTGCAGACCAGATTTCAGACCTTATCCAGTTCGTCATCATCCTTGCCGGCCTTGCAATCGCGACTCCGTTTGTCATTCACGGATGCGGTGGCTGGCAAGCTGTCAGCGCGGCACTGCCTGGTGAGCAGCTTTCCTTCACGAAGATCGGATGGGTTGTAATCATCGGTTATATCTTCAACTACTTCTGCACCTTCCTCTCTGGACCGGAAATGATCAGCCGCTTTGAGAGTGCAAAGGATGAGAAGACTGCGATGAGAGCATCTCTTCTTTCTGGTGTGCTCATGGCTGCGATGGCTGTATTCCCGACACTCCTCGGCCTTTGCGCACTTGCTGTGAAGGACCTCATCCCGGATCTCACCCCGGCAACAGCAATGATGAGTGTCACAGAGCACTTCGCTCCGACTATCATCACAGGTCTTGTATCTGCCGCAATCATCAGCGCGACAATGTCGAGTGCAGACTCGAACCTGCTTTGTATGTCAACGATGTTCATGAATGATATCGTGAAGTCGAACTTCAAGATTCATCTGGATGACAAGAAAGTTATCTTCTTCACAAGACTTTCCAATGTCATATTCTGCGTCATCGCTATGTTCATCTCTTTCCTTGGAGTGAACATCATTATGATGAATACGTTCGCATTCGCAATCCGCTGCTCAGGCCCGTTTGCCGCATATGGACTTGGTCTTGTCATGCCGAACGCGACTAAGAACGCAGGACGCATCTCAATCATCACAGGAACAATCGGAGTCATCTTCTGGCAGATTCTCTCGGGTGGAGACTTCTTCCTCGGAATTCTTCCGGTTGTCTTCGGCTGCGGTGTGGGTACGCTTACATTCCTTCTTGTCAATGCAATCGAGCACAAGATGGGTAAGCCTGCTGCTCCATCTGCATATGTCGCAATTGAAGAATGATGTAATTAATCAGCTGACAGAGAACCTCAGGTTTCAGCCTGAGGTTCTCTGCTGTGAATCGTTGACCAACAGGCCATCTCTCTTTCAGGCAGGCGATTGCTGTTCACGCAATGTTAGCGATATCCTTGATTATTTGACTTACTGTTGTATATGTTATAACATATAAACAGGAGAAACAAATGCCAACAATCTTCAGATGCCTGAATTTGCGGATTACGATGAATCCAAGGGGAAACGAACATAATCCTCCGCATGTTCATGCTTATTACAAAGAAGATCTCGCAATTATAGAAATCAAAACCGGCGAAATAACAAAAGGCTATATTCCGAATGATCAATATCTGATTGCCAAGAGGTTCATTGAAGAGAACCGGAATACTCTTCTTGCTTTGGGGGAGGAGGACCCACAGAACTTTGACCGTTTCTAGGAGGTGTTGCTGTGAATCAGAGCATTATGGATATTAAGATGAAAGACAATCTGATTGTCGAGGCAGTATTCTTCACCGGCATTGTGAAAGATTTCGATGTCTCATTGCTATTTGAGAAGCATCCCGAGTACAAAATTCTGAAACAAGATGCTGATTTGTGGGAAAAAGCCGAAATACTTCCTCAGGGGAGTGGTGTGTATTTCAATGACGATCTTGATTTGACTGTTGAGGAAATATGGAAATATGGAAAAACCATTGGCAAGGTTTCGGTTGAGCCGAAATATGAGATTGCATATGCAATTTCATCTGCAAGGGAAGAAAAAAAACTGAGTCAGAAACAGCTTTCCCAGCTTTCTGGTGTCACTCAGTGCGACATTTCCCGAATAGAAGGCGGGGTTGCAAACCCTACAATAGAAACATTGAGCAAAATATGTAAGGTTCTAGGACTTGAGCTTAGTGTCAGCAAGACAAGTGCTTGAAACAGCTTTCAGATAACAGAGAACCTCAGGTTTCCAGCCTGAGGTTCTTCTTACTTCGTTTGATCTGTTCAGTCTTCCTCGTCAAATCCCATGATTGCGGAAAGCTGCCGGGTTGCATTCTGAATCTGGCTGACAATCTTCTCGAAGTCTGCCTGATTGAACCTGAACAGAGGCCATGAGACTGACATCGCGGCAACAACCTGACCGGAATAGTCCCTTATCGGGCTGGCAATGCACATGATGTTGTCCTCATGCTCCTGGTCATCGATGGACCAGCCACGCTTTCTTATCAGCTCAAGCTGGGTTCTCAATGCATCCGGGTTGCTCACTGTCCTGCTTGTGTATGGCTTGAGAGAGTGGCTCATCAGATATGCTTCAAGTTCCTTTTCATCCATCTCTGAGAGGAAAATCTTGCCTATTGCAGTGCAGTACAGAGGGATTGTCTTTCCTATTCTGGAATACATCCTGAGTGTGTAGCTTGATTCTTCCTTGAGAACGTAGACGGCACGGTCTCCTTCAAGAATTCCCATATGAACCGTTTCTCCCAGACCTTCACACAGCTGCTTTGCAAAGGGGCGGGCCTTGGAAATCAGGTCGATATGGCTCAGCGTACGGGATCCGACACAGAAAAGCTTGAGCGTGAGGCTGTAATGGTCCGCATCATCGCGACAGACATAGCCAAGATTCGTCAGGCTTGTCAGGAAGCGGAGAAGGGTGGCCTTGGGCAGGCCGGTTTCCCTGGAAAGGTTTTCCAGGTTTATGCCGTCTGCCCTTGAGAGCACCTCAATAATCTTGACAGTGCGCTCGACGCCGCTCATGTTTGTCCGGTCTTCAGACGTTTTCAAACCGGTTAGCCCTCAAAGTAGTTCTTTGCATTGTTGAAGCAGATGTCTTCGACAATCTGTCCGACATGCTCGTCGTAGTAAATCTCGCCGTCTTCTGCCCATGTTCCGATGAGGTTGCACAGTATTCTCCTGAAGTATTCGTGTCTTGAGTATGACAGGAAGCTTCTTGAGTCTGTGAGCATACCGACAAAGCGTGAAAGGAGTCCGAGGTTTCCCAGAACCCTCATCTGCTCATTCATGCCGTCTTTGTGATCGCAGAACCACCATCCTGAACCAAGCTGCATCTTGCCCGGAATGCCGTCTCCCTGGTAGCAGCCCATGAGAGTTGCCAGAGAGTAGTAGTCTTTCGGGTTGAGTGAGTAGAAGATTGTCTTCGGAACACAGTTCTCCGCACTGAGGTGAGAGAAGAACGTGGAGACATCCTGTGCAAGCTCGCCGTCGTAGGAAGCATCGTAACCTGTGTCAGGCCCGAGCTTCTTGAACATTGTGATGTTGTTGTCGCGGATTGAAGCAAAGTGAAGCTGCATCACGATATTAAGCCTCTTGTACTCCTTTGCGAGTGCGTACAGGACGTATGTGATGTATGCATCTGCCTCTTCGGCTGTAAGGACTCCTCCGGAAAGCTTCTTGTCCAGGACCTTGTTGACTTCTGCTGTGCTCCAGAATGTATGCGGGCAGTAGACAAGTGCATGGTCTGTGGCCTTGCATCCGAGGGAGACGAAGAACTCGAGTCTCTTCACAAGGGCCTTGATGACATCGTCGACTGTGCTGATCTTCACTCCTGAGACAGAAGAAAGCTTCTCGATGTACTGGACGAAGTCGTCCTTCTCGATGTGGATGGCCTTGTCCGGGCGGTAAGAAGGAATGACCTTTGCCGGGCACTTGCCGTCAGCAAGAATCTTCTGGTGCATTGCCAGGTCATCAGCAGGATCGTCTGTGGTTCCCACTGCATAGACCTTGAACTTCTTCATGATGCCGAAGACAGAGAGCTCAGGGTCAGATGCGAACTTCTCATTCGCCTCATCATAAATCTTTCTGGCGTTCTTCCTGTTGAGCACGTCATAGATGCCGAAGTAGCGCTGCAGCTCAAGGTGTGTCCAGTGGTAAAGCGGGTTGCCGATGAGGTTTTCCATCGTTCCAGCCCATGCCATGAACTTGTCAAATGGGTCAGCGTCTCCTGTGATGAGGTTCTCATCGACGCCGTTGGATCTCATTGCCCTCCACTTGTAGTGGTCACCGCCAAGCCAGGCTTCAGTGATTGTCGTGAATCTCTTGTCCTCAGCAATCTGGGAGGGGATAAGGTGACAGTGATAGTCGAAAATCGGCATATCTTTTGCGTGATTGAAGAATAAATCCTTTGCTGTGTCATTCATCAGCAGGAAGTTCTCGTCCATGAATTTTCTCATAATACTACTCCATCCTTGAAAATTGAGATTTCGGCGTAACCGTTGATTTCATTCTTTGTCCTGATGTCTCCGGACGCCACTTTCACGATGTACTGAAGAAGGTCGTTCGTGACTTCAGCCGCATCCTCGCTCAGAAGGCGGCCTGCATTGAAGTCAATCCAGTTCTTCTTGTTCTTCGCAAGCTCGTTGTTTGTAGCGATCTTCACTGTCGGGACAGGGGATCCGAGCGGGGTTCCGCGTCCTGTCGTGAAGAGAATCAGATGAGCGCCGGCAGCACTCTGTACCGTGGTGGAAACAATGTCATTGCCAGGGCCGGAGAGCAGGTTGAGACCCGGTCTCGTAATCCTCTCACCGTATTCGGCGACTCCTGTGACGACACTGCGTCCGCCTTTCTGGACACAGCCAAGGCTCTTGTCCTCAAGTGTCGTGATTCCGCCGGCCTTGTTGCCGGGGGAAGGATTCTCGTAGACAACCTGTCCGTGTGATGTGAAGTAATGCTTGAAGTTGTTGATGAGGCTCACAACCTCGTTGAAGACCTCTCTGTCTGCGGCTCTGTCCATGAGAATCTGCTCGGCACCGAACATTTCCGGAACCTCCGTGAGGATTGCAGTTCCACCCATGGCTGTAAGCTCATCACAGAAGCGGCCGACAAGCGGGTTCGCCGTGATTCCGGAAAATCCGTCGGAACCTCCGCACTTGAAGCCGACTCTCAGGCGTGACATCGAAACGCTGACACGCTCATCCTTCTTCATCTCGGCGGCGATTTCGCTGAGAAGACGCTTTCCTTCCTCAAGCTCATCCTCCACCTTCTGGCAGGTCATGAACTTCACGCGGCTCTCGTCAACTTCTCCGACAAGCTCTCTGAAGGATTCCGGGGTGTTGTTCTCACATCCGAGTGAGAGTACCAGAACGCCTCCTGCATTGGGGTGATGCACAAGATTTGCAAGAATCTTGCGTGTGTTCTCATGGTCCCCGCCAAGCTGTGAGCAGCCGAAGGGGTGTGTCCATACATGAACGCCATCCTCAAGGCCGAGGTTCTCTCTGGCCCACTCGACAAGACGCTCGCCAATCCTGTTCACACAGCCGACAGTCGGGATGATCCACAGCTCATTGCGGATGCCGATGTCGCCGTTTTTTCTCTCATAGGCCCTGATTGCCGGAATCTTGTCCTTCCAGCTCATCGCGCGCTCAGCTGCCTCGTCGATGTAGACCTTGGCCGTCTCTTCGCTGTAGTGGTATTCAGCTTCCTCGCTGAGAAGGGTCTTCACGTTGAAGGAGTGGACATGTTCGCCGCGGCTGACAGGCTTTGTCGCATAGCCGATAGGGTAGCCGTACTTGATGACCTTGTCACCTTCCTTCAGGTCCTGCAGGGCCATTTTGTGGCCTGCAGGAAGGTCGGAGACAAGGGTGTACTGCTCGCCCTCAAGCAGGACGACATCGCCCTTGAAAAGAGGCTCAATCGCAACTGCAACGTTGTCTCTTGGGGTTATCCTGATAAGTTTTTCCATCAGTCAAGGCTCCTGATTGCAGCTTCCATGCCATCGTTGAAGATTGTGACAAGGTAGTTCTCCACTGCGTCCTTAAGACCTTCGACTGAAGTAAGGTCCATACCCCACCAGTCTTCCTTGGCAAGGATTGTCTCAGTAAGGGCCTTTGCCTTGCAGCCGTTGCACTTGTACTGTGCGCTGTAAAGCTCCTTGAAGACCTCGAGGTATTCCCTGCTGTCCTTGATAAGGTACTTCTCGCCGTTCCTGTTTCCGACAAGGGCATCTCCCTCGAACTCTGTGCCCTGATAGAATGCGATAAGAGCTGCCAGGGAAAGCGCGAGGTGCTGAGGAAGCTTTCCTTCCTTTTTGATGTATCCAAGCACTGAAGGCAGGTCGCGTGTCTTGAACTTGGAGACACTGTTGAGTGAGATGGACAGAAGCAGGTGCTCGATGTACGGGTTGGCAAAACGCTCAAGAACGTCAGCGGCATACTTCTTCAGCTCCTCGACATCACCATCCATGGAAGGAATGATTTCGTTGAAAAGGCCGTCTCTCATGAATTTTCCAATCACTTCGCTCTTGACGGAGTCCTCAACCGTATTGATGCCGCACAGGTAAGAAGCCAGGCTCATCATGGTGTGTGTGCCGTTGAGGATGCGGACCTTTCTTGTCCTGTAGAAGGTCATGTCATCAGTCCAGACGACATTCAGGCCGGCCTTGTCTGTCGGAAGCTCATCCTCATGAGTCTTTCCATGGCACTCGATGACCCACAGAAGGAAGATCTCTGCTGTATCGATGAGGTTGTCCTTGTAGCCGAGTTTCTCGCAGATTGCATCTGCCTCCGCTCTCGGGTAGCCCGGGACGATGCGGTCGACGAGGCTGTTGCAGAAGTCACAGGCATTCTCAAGCCAGTCGGTGAAGCCTTTCTCAAGGTTCCACTCTGCAGCATACTGGAGCACGATTCTCTTCAGGTTGTCACCGTTTTTGTCAATCAGCTCACAGGGAATCATGATCAGGCCCTTTGACGCATCTCCGTCAAAAGCCTTGTATCTTCTGTAAAGGAATGCGCAGACCTTGCCGGGGAAGCTTGTCTGAGGCTTGTCATCAAGCTTGTCTCCCTCATGGTATGCGATACCGGCTTCCGTTGTGTTGCTTATGATGAATCTGAGGTCAGGGTTCTCTGCCTGAGCGATGAAGCTCTCGTAGTCGCTGTACGGGTTGATGCATCCCGCCACTGATGTGATCTGTCTGAACTCCTCGACAGGTTTGCCGTTCTGGATTCCCCTCAGACATGTGGTGTACAGACCTTTCTGGTCGTTAATCATGTCACCCATACCTCTTGCCAGAGGCTGGACCATCATGACATTTCCGTTGAAACCTCCTTTTTCATTCAGGTTGTCGACAATCCAGTCGACAAAGGCCCTCAAGAAGTTTCCTTCCCCGAACTGAAGAACCTTTATCGGGCGTTCTACAGTCTTGACGCTTTCCATTATGCTTTTCATCGCAATCCTCCTGATGTCAGAATATTTTTATAGTCACAGTCTGCTTTCCAGACCGGTTTTTCACACAAGGACATTCCTTTATCAGCATCCTGCGGACACACTCTGTGTGCAGGGTTGGAATCAGCTGATGTGAAAGGAAAATGAAACATGATTCCACTTTAAACCCGCTATGGGCTATTGTCAACAAAATTACCATTCCGATTTATTGTCCTGATTCCGGTTTTGTCCAAAAGAAAACTTGTACAATAACGTACTTATTTTCCTTGCCTCCTGTCTTTTCAGGGTTTATAGTTCCCATATGGGAAAACGTATTGCCCTGATGCTTGCATCAATACATGAAGGTACCAGCGTGCGCATGCTGCAAAGCGCACTTGGCTCATTCAATCTCTCCTCGGATGCACTTTTTGTCTATCCGGGAGGACGTCTGGAGTTCAGGGACAATGACGAATATCTGAGAAACTCCATATATAATCTGATATCAAAAGACACGACAGACGGAATCGTCTCATGGGCAAGCAGTCTCACAGGGGGTGTGAGCGCTTCTCAGGTCTCCTCTTTCATGAAGCGTTACTCGTCCATTGCCATGACGACAATAGGACTTAAAGTCGCAGAAGACATCCCTGTAATCGACTTTGATGCCCATCTCGGATTCTACAGCCTTGTCAGGCATATGATTGATGTCCACGGCAAAAAGAGGATTGTCTATTTAAGAGGCCCTGAGAACCACGAATCCAGCCAGGAGCGTTACAGGGCCTATCTTGAGGCTCTTGCGGATTGCGGCATCCCTGTGGACATGGATCTGGTGTCCAGCCCCTTTCCCTGGGGAGAGGGCAGGGCCGCGATGAGTGAAATCATAAATGACAGAGGTCTTGTCCCTTCTCTGGACTTTGATGCGATAGTCTGCGCCTCTGACCTTATAATGTTCTCCGCAATCAGCTATCTGGAAAGTCTGGGTGTCAACCTCAGGCAGTCGGTTGCTTTCGGCGGTTTCAATGACAACGACACCAACAAGCTTCTGCCTGTGGCTCCTACGACGGTCCGCATGCCTGTTGAAGGCATGATAAGAAGTGCATCTCAGAGCATAAGCCTCCAGATGGACGGCCACCTGGGAGGCGGAGACATGAAGCTTGAGTCCTCCCTGGTCATACGCCGCTCCTGCGGCTGCCGTGATTCTTTCTGCGGTACAGAAAATGCCCGCCGCCTGATAAAGGATGAACATGAATTCATCCGCTGGGCGACTGCCTTTTCCGGTCACAGGATTGAGGAAGATGATCTTGAATACCTTACCAGCTACGCAACAGGCCTGGTGCACCCGTCTCAGACAGAGAAAGACAACTTCCTGATGCGGCTTTCCGCAATCTGCTCGAAATTCTTCCTCCGCGGAGGCGATGCTGATGACATCTGTGAGATCTTCCACTGGTTTTCCCTGCTTGTCCCTCTGAATGAGGACTTTGCCGTTTTCTGCAGGCAGAACATCGACCGTGTGATACTCGAGACCAGTTCTCATGTCATGGGAAGCAGGCAGTACAAGGCCATGCATGCGATGAACGTGACAAACAGCTTCAAGATGAAGCTTCTGTCCACCCGCTCAAGTGAGGGGCTTTCTGAAGCCATGCATACATTCCTCAGCCAGCTGGGCTTCGACCAGGCCTATCTTGTCATGACAAGAGATAATGGCACAAGCTGTCTCAAAGCCGGCTACAACAGCCTTACCGGACGAGTCACGGAGGAGGTTTTCCCTTCCAGTCTGCTGCTTCCTGAACGTTATGCCGTCATGATTCAGAAAGGCGCCTTTGTCATAGAGCCTGTAATCTGTGACCGGCAGTCCATGGGCTATGTCATCATGGAGGTCCATGAAGGAGACAGCGGTTCCCTGATTGAGGATCTGGTCGCATGCATCTCTTCTGCCATCAAAGGCATAATGCTCCTTGAGGAAGCCAACAGCGCAAAAGACAAGGCGGAGAAGGCGGAGAGGGAAAGCAGTGAGTTCTATGCGAACATCTCCGAGGAGCTCAGGGAGCCGCTGAAGGAAATCATAGACACGCTTTCCTCAATCCAGGACAGTCCGGATAAAAGGCGGGTCTACGGCAACGTATACAAGTGTGAGCATCTGCTGGATCTGATTCTCACGGAAAAAGGCGAGGTCGAGATACACCGGACGCTTGTCGATGCAAGAGCCTTCTTTTCTGATTTCGCCTCCCGTTCGGGTCTGGAGAACATGTCCGTTCCTCAGACGATACCGGCCTTGTGGACAGATAGGGACAAGCTTGAGCAGGTTATGGACATCCTTGTCCATCTCGCCCGGGATGCGGGTGAGGGCCGGTGCCCCGACGTGACACTCACAGTCGGGCCTAATGGTCTTGCCGTCAGTGTCAGTCTTGACTCATGGCATCCGAGCCTTCTGAGAAACAGCACATCGCTGCAGCTTGCCGAACAGACCGTGCTTCTCCTGTCAGGCTCTTTCCATTTCAAGGAACACGGAATTCTCATTCTCCTTCCATGGCCGGATCTGAGCGGGCAGGGTGCCAGACGCGGATTCGGTGTCCTTCTGTTCGTCAGGGCTGATTCATCCTGCCCTGTGCCGGACTATCTTGCTTCCTTCAGCCAGCTGGAAGTGATTGACGATGATGACCTGAAAGGCTCTTTCAGCCTTCCTGAAAATCTCACCCAGCTGGCTTTTGACGCATCAGGGGGAACCTCTGGTCGTGATATCGTGCTCAACCTGATGAGAACGAACCATATCACAAGAAACCTTCCTTTCCTGTGCACAGGACTTGACAGTTACGGTCCTGATTTATGGACAAGCCTCACCGCAGCCCGTCACAGCTCTTCTGCCGAAGTCCCGAACGACATCCTGTGCGAAGGAGCGTTGCCTGCAGGTCTTGAGAGTCTTGAGAACTTCGGCCAGCTAAAGCTCTTCAGTTCCTTTGACGAGCTTGCCTCTTCAATCACGACACCGCCGTCTCTGATCATCCTTGACGGGTGCAGCCGTGAGGAGGTGGAGACAATCCGCAGTAACAGGCTCTCAGCGGTCTGCCCCCTGCTTATTGTCAGTGAAAGTTTCACCGGAAAGGAGGTCGATGACATTTCCGACTTCCCCGGCATCCTTGTCGCAAACACCTGCATCTGCCGCTCTGATGAGTTTCTTTCCCGTCTGATCGGCATCTTCGCCGGCAACCAGATACTTCCTCCGATGACAGGCTCCCTTGTGAAAAAGGCAATTGTCTACCTCAATACAAGAGCCCGCAGTCAGATCAGCCGCTGGCAGGTTGCCGAGAGCGTGAACATCTCGGAAGACTATCTTACAAGGATATTCAAGAAGGACATGGGGCTTTCCCCCTGGGATTACCTGAACCGCTACCGTGTGCAGCTGGCTTCCGTACTGCTCAGAACCACAGGCAAGACGATAAACGAGATTGCAAGTGAGACCGGCTTCCAGGATCAGGCATATTTCTGCCGTGTGTTCAAGAAGATCACAGGCCTTGCTCCGGGAAAGGCAAGGAAGTGAACAGCGGTTTTGTCCAAATCCTGTCAGAAAATCAAAACTGATATATTAGTTTAATGGCTAAAACGAATTAAATATGCTTTTTCTCTCTCCTCGTCAGGTGTGGAAAGTCTGAAAATTACAATTTCTTGCAAGGATTGTTTGCAAAAGCCATAACATACTTTTTACACGAGGTGGAAAAAACATGAAAAAAAAGGATTCCCCGGAACTTATGGTTCCAAAGCCGAATCTGAGGCGGGAAATACTCAGGCATAAGGATGTGTATCTGCTGCTCCTTATCCCCTTTGTATTTTACATTGTTTTCAAGTATGTCCCTATTTTCAACGCCCAGATTGCATTCAAGAACTTCAGGGCCCGTGACGGCGTTCTCGGATCCGCATGGATCGGTCTGCAGAACTTCACGGACTTCTTCAACAGCTTCTATTTCTGGGAACTGCTGAGAAACACGCTGATGTACTCATTCGGAAAGATAATCATCAGCCTGCCTGTGTCAATCATTCTTTCCATTGCGATTTACGAGTGCACCCATTACGCTCTCAGAAAGACAGTCCAGACACTTGCATATCTTCCTCACTTTTTAAGCTGGGTTATCATGTACGGTGTTCTGTTTGCACTGCTTTCCCCGTCTTCCGGTATTCTCAATGACATCATAAAACTCTTCGGAGGCACGCCGATAGACTTCCTGTCATCCGTGCACGCCTTCCCTTGGGTTGTACTTTTGTCTGATGCCTGGAAGGAGATGGGATGGTCCGCAATCATCTTCATCGCTGCCCTGATGAGCATCGATGTCTCCCTTTTCGAGGCCGCAATGGTCGAAGGTGCGAACAGCTGGCAGCGCGTCAGATACATCACGCTTCCTGCCATCAAGCCGGTCATCGTTACCGTCCTCCTTCTGAAGATAGGAACAATCCTTGATGCGGGATTCAACCAGATGTACATGCTCTACAGCCCGCAGGTATATTCCATTGCCGACATCATCGATACCTGGGTTTACCGTCAGGGACTGCTGAACTTCCAGTTCGGTCTGGCCACTGCAGTCGGCCTCTTCAAAGGTATAATCGGAATGATTCTTGTCCTTGTATCCAACAAGCTGGTTTCAAGGTTCAACGAGGGCTCATCGCTCTTCTGAGGAGGTGGATACAATGGCTGAAGCAAAAACAAAGAAAGAAAGGATTCATCTGAAGCCTAAAATGCATAACAAGACAGTCCGTCCGACAAGGGCAGACCGCATCTTCCAGATCTGTGTGGACGTTTTCATGGTGCTGATGCTCATCATCATCCTGATTCCGCTGTGGTCAACCGTCACACTGTCATTCCGTCCGAACACCTATATCGGAACCTATCTGCAGGGTATGTTCCTTGCCCCGTGGGACTGGTCCTTCGATGCATATAAGGCACTTCTGGGCAATAACGGATTTCTCATGGCATTCACGAACAGCTGCAAGATTCTTGTCGGCGGCGTTGTCTGTGCACTGCTTCTGACAATCCCTCTTGCCTATGTAATGTCCGTAAAATCAATGCCAGGCCGGAAGGCTCTCACAACCATTGTCCTTATTCCGTACATCTTTGATGTGGGCATGATTCCTGCTTACCTCCTTGTCCAGAATATCGGGCTGATGGACCACCTCGCGGCGGTCTTCCTTCCTGGCGCCATTTCCACATACAACGTCATCATCATGAGACAGTTCTTTGACGGAATCCCGGCAGAGCTCAAGGAGAGCGCCCGAATCGACGGATGCTCCGAGGTGCAGATTCTGCTGAGGATAGTCATGCCGCTGTCAAAGGCAATCGTGATGACAATCGGTCTTTACTACGGTGTCTCGTTCTGGAACAACTTCTTCAACGCCATGCTTTACATCCAGAACAGCAACCTCAATCCGCTGCCGATTCTGCTGAGAAACATCCTTATGGCAGCCGGCATGAATGAATACGTCGAGGTCAGTGCCTTCGGAAATGCCCCGATTGAGGCAATCAAGGCCGCAAGCGTCTTCATGAGCGCAATTCCAATGGTTATCGCATACCCCTTCATCCAGAAGTACTTCACCAAGGGTACTCTCGCTGGAGCAGTCAAGGGATGATAGGTGATAAATAAAAGAGAGATTAACAAATCGGAGGTAAAAATGAAAAAAGTTCTATCAATGCTGCTTATTGCAATGCTTGTCTGCACATCAGTATTTGCAAACGGCGGTTCAGAGAAGACTTCTGCTGTCAATCCTGACGGTACAGTCACAATCGAGCTCTGGTATGGTGCTGCCATCACAGAAGCAGGTCCTATCCCGGATGACTGGGTAGGCTACCAGATTCTCCGCGACGAGCATGGAATCGACCTGCACCTGTCTGTCCTTCCTTCCAATGAGTCAGACCAGGACGTCAGAATCCAGGCAGCCGCTGCCGGTAACTCACTTCCTGACATCTTCATGGTCAGCCGCCCTGTCCTGACACGCCTTGTTGACCAGGGTCTTGTCGCTGAGGTCGATGACTACTATGCACTGATGCCGAACCGCACAGCCCAGCAGTATGATGCGGATTCAAAGGCAATGACAACAATCGACGGACACAGCTACGGTTTCGCATCTCCGGGTTCCGTTGCCAAGAACGAAGGTCTTCTCATCAGAAAGGACTGGCTTGACAACCTCGGTCTTGAGGTTCCAACAAACCTTGATGAACTGATGGAAGTCATGAAGGCATTCACATATGACGATCCGGACGGAAACGGACGTGATGACACATATGGCTACGGTGCTTACATCGAAAGCGATGCAACACTCAAGGGCTATCCGGGTGCAAGACTGTTCCCGATTCTCGGTGCCTTCGGTGTTGACGGTCTGTGGTGCCTCGAGGAGGAGAACCTCGGACTCAACGTCTACAAGCCGGAATTCTATGATGCAATGGTCTACATCCGCCAGATGTGCGAAGAGGGCGTCATGGATCCGAACTGGCTGACATACAAGAAGGATGATTTCCGTGCCGCATGGAAGCAGGGCAGATTCGGTATCATGAAGGAGCAGAACGCTGCTTACGCTGCAGAGTCCAACTATGCTCCGTTCGATGCAAACTTCCCTGATGGCGAATGGATTATCATCGATCCTCCAGAAGGACCGGATGGACTTGCTTCAGTCGGCGCTTACGACCAGAACTACAGAATCTACGCAATCAGCCAGGATGCTGTTGACGAAGGAAAGGCAGAGAAGATCTGCGAGCTTCTGGAGTGGATGAGCAGTGACGAAGGTTACTACCTCTGCGGCTGGGGCCAGGAAGGCGTCAACTACGTTCTCGACGAGAATGGAATCCCTGTTACAGGAGATCTTGGTGATGCTTCCTTCAGCGGTCCGGACGGACAGGTCTACACACAGCTGAGAAACATGGTATTCTATAACTCAGATGTCGAGCTTGCATCCCGTTATCCGACCTACACGACAGCAACTTCCGGAAAGACGATGAGTGCTCTCACCGCTCTCAGAGAGATGCAGTCCAAGTACTGGACAGCAGCTATCGGTTCAGGTCAGATGCCTACTCCTAATGCAGACGTCCAGCGCTTCTACGAGCAGACACTTGCCGAGTTCCTCTCAGGACAGAGAGCTCTCACACCTGAGAACTGGCAGGCATTCCTCGATGGCTTCAACAGCATCGGCGGAAAAGCCTGGAACGACGAAGGTGTCGCATACGCACAGGCTAACGGACTTGTCCGCTAAGAGTTGAAATGACAGGAAATGGCCGGCGTTAAAAACCGGCCATTTTCATAAAAAGGAGAGAATATGAAAAGCGTGAACCAGCTGCCTCTGTCACTGGCAATTGCAAAGAGTGTGGAAAGCTATTACAGACCCGGAATGATGCTCTGGCATTACGAGCACGGGCTTGTCCTCTACGCCTCATTGAAAAGTGCCGAATACCATAAGAATGATTCCGTCTATCCCTGGGTGTATTCAATGTATGACAGCCTCATAGGACAGGACGGGGCAATTGCCACTTACAGAGAGGGAGAGTTCAACCTTGACCAGATCAATGCCGGTCGTGCTCTTTTCAAGCTTTATGATGAAAGCGGGGAAGAGAGATTCATGAAGGCGGCCGACAGGCTCCGCAGTCAGCTTGTGCATCAGCCCAGAACGAAGTGCGGGGTCTACTGGCACAAGGAAATCTATCCCTGGCAGATCTGGCTTGACGGACTGTACATGCAGGGCCCGTTCAATGCGGAATACGCCAAGCGTCATGCGGACGTCCAGGAGCTTGATGATGTCATAAACCAGCTTGTAATCACATACAATACGCTGAAAGACAACAAGACAGGCCTTCTTTATCATGCTTATGATGAATCCCGCGGTCAACGCTGGAGCGATATCGAGACAGGCCTTTCTCCTCATTTCTGGTCCCGTTCAATCGGCTGGTATGCAATGGCTCTTCTCGATGTGCTTGACTACACTCCGGCTGATCATCCGCGCCGCGGGGAACTTGAGGAAATAATCAGGAAGCTGGCACCGGCTATTGCCGCCTTCCAGCAGGAAAGCGGAATGTGGTATCAGGTACCAGACTGTGCTGACAGTGTCGGCAACTACCTTGAGACAAGCGGTACATCCATGTTCGCCTATTTCTATTTCAAGGGCGTGAGAAAAGGCATCCTCGATAAGAAATATATTGAGAATGCGAAGAAGGCGGTTGATGGAATAAAGAGAATCTACCTCACATGTGACGAGAACGGTGTGTACCACCTTGACGGCATCTGTTCTGTTGCGGGCCTTGGGGGCAATCCATACCGCGACGGTTCTCTCAAGTACTACTTCCTTGAACCTCAGAAAAGAGATGACTTCAAGGGTGTGGGACCCTTCATCCTGGCTCTTCTTGAAAGCGAGATGGCTTGAATCCAGATCTGATTGTTCTTACAGGCTCCGGTTCTCCTTTGTCGGGGCCTGTTTTTTTTGTCCAGCGGCTTGAAAATCAGGCTTCAGGTGAAAGTGTTCACCATGGAATCATCTTGAAGCCTGCCTTGCTGATTTGATAAGATTTCTGCGTCGTCAGCAGATGACAGACGGTGGCCTCTTGCATCACGTGGGAGGTAAGCCTCCCGAAACCAGCGTGATAAGGGAGGTGATGGAAATGATCAAAAAAGCATTGGAGCTTGTTCTTCTGCTTCTGAGGATCCTCAGAGAGATTCTTGGCCTGTTTCAGGATAGAAAACACCCCCGCCGTCCCGACCAAAGGTAGCGAGGGTTAATCTCTTATAAACCGAGGCCGCCGTCTTGCTGGCGACTCTTTCTATAATCATAATACAAGCCAAGTGTTCACATAGTCAATGAATCATGTGGTTCAGTTGCTCCTCTTGCTTTTTTCTATTGGATAATTCCGTGAATTTATCTCTCATCAGCAAGAAGACTCCACCCTCTTCAGGGTGGAGATGAATTGCTGAGGTGAAAATGAAATAAAATATTGCTATTTAAACAAATGTAATTGAATATCAAGTTTATTTTATGATACAATTAAAATATGGACGACAAGGCAAGAGCTGAGAAGAATATAATCATCAAGGAAAAAGGAAAAGCAACCCGTCTCCGCCACTCAGCCATGCGTCCTTTAGTCGTTGAGATGAAGCTTAATCTCAAGTGTCTTAACACGAGTGAAAGAAACAATCTGTGGATGTATTTCACCCAGTGCCGCTGGCTGTGCAATTATCTCATCTCTCTTGAGAATGATGCTTTCAAATCATTCAACACCAGAACAAGGAATATCACATCACTCGACAAAGACGGCAATACTGTAGACAGAGAGCTTACCATGCCTGCGAAGTTCATCCAGAGTGTGTATTCTTCCATTAAGCAGGATATGGCATCTCTTGCCGCAAAGCGGAAGAAGACAGGAAAGAAGAATGGGAAACTGAAGTTCAGGTCTTCCTATGATTCAATAGAGCTCAACCAGTATGGAAACACTCACTGGATCTGTTACACGGATGAAGGCAACAAAAATGGTAAATACAGGAACACAATTCATATCGCTGGAATCAAAAGGCCAATCCGGGTGTTCGGTATGGACCAGATTCCACAGAATGCGGAATTCGCCAATGCAAAGCTCGTGAAAAGACCATCTGGAATATATCTCATGCTCACATGCTATGTTCCAGTGGATGATAAGAAGAAGACAGAAACCGGATTCAAGCCTGATATCGGGCTTGATTTCGGAATAAAGACAACGATAACGACTTCTGATGGAGAGAAGTATGACATACAGGTCCGAGAACAGGGACGCCTTAAGGGGCTTCAAAAGAAGTTTGCCCGCCAGAAGAAGGGTTCCAGAGGCTGGTATGCTACAAGGCATCTCATCAGAAGGGAATACGAGAAGCTTGCCAATGTAAGGCGGGCAAAAGCCAATCAGGTGTATCATGACATCACAGTGGGAAGGAAACTGATTGTAATGCAGGATGAGAACATAAAAGGCTGGCATAAAGGTTTGTTTGGCCGTCAGGTGCAATTCTCTGCTCTTGGAACGCTGAAAGCAAAACTTAAGGCAAGTGATAATGTTCTCATCATAGACAGGTTCTTTCCATCTACAAGGATGTGTCCTGAATGTGGAGTGATTAAAGAAGACATCACGCTTTCAGACAGGACATTTGTCTGTGATACTTGCGGATACACTGAAGAGCGTGATATAAAGTCAGCGAAAACAATGCTACTTGCAGGAAGGCATGAAATGTCCTGCACGCTTGCGGAACACAAGTGTACTCCGGAGGAACGGATGTCAGACTTTGATACCTCGTATGAGATATGGAAGCGTTCTGCGAAACGCCCAGAGATGGGAAAGAGACCGGAAGCTTCATCTTCAAGCGTTAGCTAAGATGGAGTAGTTCACCTTAATTTCTTTGTTCTGATACAGTTTGAAATGACAACGTCAGAAGAATTGCAAGCTGAGTTGAGGAGTGGCACAAGAGAATTGTGAGAATGGCAGAAACAAGCATCTCTGAATACTTTAGTCGGGTAGCTGCACTATTTACAGCAGGAATTCGTATCATATTGCCATCTTTTTTTTGAAAAATTGAGTCATCTTAGAGTATAAGACATTAATATATAACGAGTTAGATGTCATAGCTGAATCGCCAGACCTGTATAGTTACAGGGAAGTTCTTCTGACGTTTGTAAGCCTCAAATACACGTCTGGAGAAAATCGTGCTTGCTTTCCTTTGTCCGGATCAGGATCTGAGTATGTGCTGATGCTATCCTGGAAGGCATGAACGGGATGGCTGAAAAGCATACAGGCGATTCTTTCAGAATCAAGTCTGCTATCAGAGTAGGAAAGAGCTGCTCTCTGGAAACAGTTGCAGGATTGCTGAACAGACAGCCAAACGCACTGAGCCGAAGGGGAGTGTACCGTAATACCGGCTCTGACTGCTTTGTCATCTTCGTCAATCTTGAGAAAAAGGAAGATGCCACTCCCTATCAGGATTATTTCTTTGAGTCTTCAGCTCTGTTGTTCTGGGAAGGGCAGACAAAGACAAGGATTGCAGAAGATTCCTTCGAACGTGGACTGGACTGTCATGTCTTCATGCACAATGTCACAAAGACTCCTTACATATACTACGGGCGAGCCGTTGTTCTCCGCCAGCATATAAATGCTCCCGGAACGCCATCGCGATTCGTTCTGTATCTGCCTGAATATGACGAGATGTTTCATAAAAATCTGAAGGAGTCCTCTGGTGATGTGCAGCATTCCTATTTTATTGGTCCGACTGAGAGAAAGAACATCCAGACAATACGTACGAAACAGGCGGACTACAGGCGAAATGTCATCAGTCTGTGGCATGGCCAGTGTGCAGTGACAGGAGTTGACGAGACCTCCTGGCTGGTTGCGAGCCATATAAAACCATGGCGGGAATCCACTGACGCAGAGAGAGTGGATCCGAGGAACTCCCTTCTGCTTTCTCCGAACTATGACAAGCTTTTTGACAGGGGAGTCATCTCTTTTGATGCATCAAGCGGGAAAATCATATTGCCGGAGAAGATGAGCGCTTCTTTCTGGCGGAACCTTGACCGTCTTGGCATTACTGATGAAAAAGAGCTTTCATTCATTCCTGAAGGGACAGAAAAATATCTAGAATATCATAAGAATATGGTTTTTGGCTATGTTCCTTCTTCATCTTTTGATGCCGGTACTTTCGTCGAAGATCTTCTGCTGGCTACATGAAGGATTACCTCAATATTTTTTCAGCAAAGTGCTTCTTAATCTTTTCAACAACCAGAAGATCTGCAGGAAGCCATCTGACTGAGTCAATTTCGCTGATTTCAAGCCAGCGCTCGTCGTCATGTTCACTGAGGGTAAGATTGCCGCTTATGACATGGGCAAGGTAGCAGTCCATAATCATGAAGAAGTCAGGGTACTGGTAGCTGACAGTGCAAAGGAGTTTCTCTATCCCGATTTCTGTCTGCAGCTCTTCTTTTATTTCTCGGATAGCGGCATCCTCTCCGCTTTCTCCGGCTTCTCTCTTTCCTCCGGGAAACTCCCAGCCTCCTTTAAAAGCTCCTTTCGCGCGTCTTGTGGTGAAAATCTTTCCATTCTCATGGATGATTGCAGCACTGACTCTGATCTGTTTCATCCCGGGGCCTCTTGTCAATGAAAGGAAACGCTGCCTGTAATACTCTCTCCGTCAATGCGGAGCAGGGCTTCAGTGCATTCAGTGCCGATGAAGTTCAGGGGAAAGTTCTTTACCGGGTCTTCAACAGAGAGGCAGAAAGAGAGATTGTTGTTTCCTTTTTCAAGACTTATGAGCTTTGTCGTGGCTTTGCCGAGGATGGAGAATGTCACAGGCAGCCTTATATCCTCATATGCCTGGAAAACAGCATCAACAGAGACGCTCCAGCTCTTCTCTGTTTCCTTTTCTGATCTGAATTCAGCTTTTACAATGATTCCATGTTTTGTTTCAGTCATGCAGTGCATTGTATATGTATGGAAGGATTGGGGGAACAAAAATTTGTAAAAACTTCTCGTTGCGCTTTGTTGCATTTCACCTTATTCTTTATATTGATGAGTTTTATGAATTGTCTGCATTCTTGCCTTCCGTTTGACTTATGGCAGGCTGGATTGTATGATTGACTCATCGATAAAACTTAAGGAGATAACAGCAAATGAAAAAATCCCTCGCGATAATCATGATGCTTCTGGCAGTCTTCTGTGTTTTCTCTCTTGCTTCATGCGGAGGTAAAGAAGAGACAACCAGCACAGCTGCTGCAACCACAACTGCAGCAAGCACAACGACTACAGCTACAACAACAGCTGCAGCGCCTGCCGCGGAAAAGGAAGAAAGTGACGGTGTTGCCACATCCGGTGCCGCTCTCAAGGTCGGTATGGTCACTGACTCCGGAACAATCGACGACAGGTCCTTCAACCAGGGCACATGGGAAGGCGTGAAGAAGGCTGCTGACGAGCTTGGCCTCGAGAGCACATACCTGCGCCCGAACGGAACCACAACAGGTGATTACACATCTGCTATCTATGACCTCTATGATCAGGGCTACCGCTTCATCGCCTGCCCGGGTTACCTCTTTGAGGAAGCCATCCTTGAGGTTCAGGATGCATGTCCGGATCTTGCACTCGTCATCTTCGACTCCAACCTTGGTGACAACTGCGGCGCAAACACAGTCTCAGTTTCATGGAAGGAGCAGGAGTCTGGATTCCTCGCAGGTGTCGCAACAGCAGTCGAGCTGGTTGACGGTTCTGTCGGTTTTGTCGGCGGTATCGAGATTCCTGCAGTCCAGAAGTTCAACTGGGGCTTCCAGCAGGGCGTTGCATTCGCAAACGAGAACTATGGAACAACAGTCGAGATGGATCCGAGCAACTTCGTCTATTCAGGTTCATTCGCTGACCTCGCACTCGGCGGACAGCTTGCAATCACAATGTATGACAAGGGAGTTGACGCAATCTTCGCAGCAGCCGGTGGTACAGGTGTTGGTGTTATCAACGAAGCAAAGAGCCGCCGCCTCGCAGGTGAGGATGTCTGGGCAATCGGTGTTGATGTCGACCAGTACTCTGTCGGAGACATGGGCAACGGTGAGAGCTGCATCCTGACATCTGCAATGAAGTATGTCGACAAGGCTGCTTATGACCTCGTCTACGCTGCATACAATGGCGAGTTCCCGGGCGGAACAAACGAGCTTCTCGGTGCTTCAACATCTGACCTCGGAATTCCTGAGGAGAACCCGAACCTCTCTGCAGAGACAATGGAAATTGTCGCTGAAGTCGAGCAGATGATCATCGCCGGTGACATCGTCGTTCAGGACACAGCTGATGGTCTTATCCCATAAGTCCGGAGTCTGACTGAAATTATCAAGGCCGTTGTTTCATACAGCGGCCTTTTTAAGCTTAAGCAAGCAGGCTTTCCTGCTTCCTTCAGGTTAAGGAGACCCCCAATTGTCTGATTACGTAATTGAAATGCTTGGCATCCGCAAGGAGTTTCCCGGTATTGTCGCCAATGATGATATCACCTTGCAGGTGAAAGAAGGGGAGATTCATGCGATTCTCGGAGAGAACGGCGCAGGAAAAAGTACTCTCATGAGTATCCTCTTCGGGCTTTATCATGCTGACAGAGGCGTGATCAAGGTCCGTGGAAAAGAAGTCCGGATCAATTCCCCGAATGATGCCAATGACCTTGGAATCGGAATGGTTCACCAGCACTTCCAGCTTGTCCACAACTACACAGTCACAGAGAACATCATTCTCGGAAAGGAGGGCGGGTTTGTCCTCGATACGGGAAATGCAAGCAGGAAGATTAAACAGCTGAGTGAGAAGTACGGGCTGAATATTGACCCGGACATGGTAATCGAGAACATTACTGTCGGCATGCAGCAGAGAGTCGAGATTCTCAAGATGCTCTACCGTGATGCCGATATCCTCATATTCGACGAGCCTACTGCTGTCCTGACACCTCAGGAAATAGATGAGCTGATGGATATCATGAGGGCTCTGGTGAAAGAAGGGAAGTCAATCATCCTCATCACCCACAAGCTTGAGGAAATCAAGGCGGTCGCACAGAGATGCACTGTCATCAGACGAGGCAAGCTTATCGGAGTGGTTGATGTCGCTTCCACATCCGTCTCTGACATGGCTGCCATGATGGTCGGCCGTCAGGTCAGCTTCAAGGTTGAGAAAGAGGATGCAAAGCCGGGCGAGGCTGTGCTTTCTCTCAGGACCCTTTGCGTCATGAACAACAAGAAGGTCCTTGGCGTCAAGGATTTCTCACTTGATGTCCATGCAGGAGAGATTGTCGGTATCGCTGGTGTTGACGGCAACGGGCAGAGCGAGCTTGTCGAGGCAATCACAGGACTGAGGCCTGTCGAGTCAGGTTCTGTCATGCTGCTTGGAAAGGACATCACGAAGCTTTCCATCAAGGAAAGAAACGAGATGGGCCTTGGCCATATACCGGAAGACAGGCAGAAACGCGGTCTCATTCTCTCTCAGCCGCTTTATGACAACTTCATCATCAAGGACTTTGACAAGGAGCCTTTCAGCAGGCATGGTCTGCTGAACAAGAAGGCAATCAAGGAGTACTCCCAGAAGATTGTCGATGCTTATGATGTGCGCTCTGGCGAAGGAATTGTATCTCTTGCCGGCAAGCTTTCCGGAGGAAACCAGCAGAAGGCCATCATCGGACGTGAAATCACTGAGAATCCGAAGCTCCTCATTGCCGTCCAGCCGACCAGAGGTCTTGATGTCGGCGCCATCGAGTTCATCCACAAGCAGCTGGTCAAGCAGCGCGACAGCGGTGCTGCAGTTCTTCTTGTTTCTTTCGAACTTGATGAGATCTTCAACCTTTCAGACAGGATTGCGGTCATCAATGCCGGCCGCCTGATTGATATCGTGAACACACATGAGACAGATGAATACGCAGTCGGTCTTATGATGGCAGGCATTAAAGCGGACAAGGAGAGCAGGTAATGGCAGGAAAAACTCTTCTTAAGGAAAGAAAGGCTGGAAATCTTCTGGTGAGCCTGTCTGCAGTCGTTGCAGGCATCCTCGCAGGATGTCTCCTGCTTATTGTCATCGGAAAGAATCCTGTGGATGCAATGACAAAGATTGCCCAGGGTGCGCTTTCCGACTCAAGGCGAATCGGAAACACGATTGCAGTCGCCACGCAGCTGATTCTCGTCGGTCTGTCTGTGGCCTTCGCCTACAAGTCAGGCCTTTTCAACATCGGAGGCAGCGGCCAGATGCTGGTCGGCGGTGTTGTCGCATCAATCTGGGCCTATTACGGACAGGACATTCCCCGTCCGCTGTATCTTGTGATCATCATCCTCTCGGGTGCGGTCGCAGGCGGAATCTGGGGCTTCATCTCCGGTTTCCTGAAGGCCAGGTTCAATGTACATGAGGTTGTTTCCTCAATCATGCTCAACTGGACAGCCCTCTGGGTGATTTATGAAATCATACCGGCCTTCATCGTCGATCCGAAGGTTCCATCAAAGTCCGCAGCCGTTCCTGCAGCACAGAGCCTCAGGACCCCGGTTCTCCAGCAGTTCTTCCCGCGAAGCTATATCAACTGGGGAATCGTGATAGCCATCGCCGCTGTTGTAATCATCGCCTTCATCCTCAACAAGACAACGCTCGGCTACCAGCTCAAGGCGGTAGGCTCGAACAGATTCTGTGCTGAGTATGCAGGAATCAAGGTCAACAGGAATATTATCATAACAATGACGATTGCAGGTGTGCTTGCAGGTCTTGCAGGTGTCACATACTACTGCGGGTATTCAAACATCATCTACCGCAACCAGATGCCGAACGAAGGCTTTGACGGTGTTGCCGTAGCACTGCTTGGAAACTGCAATCCTGTAGGCGTTTTCTTCGCGGCTCTGTTCTTCTCCATCCTCAAGGCTGGAAAAGGCTCTCTTGGAGCCGGAGCGGGAATCCCGCCGGAAATCGCGGATACAGTCATTGCTGTCATCATCTATTTCACTGCAACCGCAGTTCTCTTCCGCAACCTGTGGAACGGGCTTTTCCACAGAATCTATGAGAAGAGAGTCGCAGGCGCCAACGTGAAAGGGCCGGACGGCTCGCTGTCAGACTGAAGGAGGGTGGACATATGGATCTTCTGTTAAGTATTTTCCCGGCCGCAGTGGCCTATACAGTACCTCTTCTCCTTGGAGCTCTCGGAGCCCTTTATTCAGAGCGTTCAGGTGTCACGAACCTCTGTATTGAAGGTTTCATGCTCATGGGCTGCTTCTCCTGTGCCGTCACGATGGTAAACCTTCAGGGAAAGCTTCCTATGGATATGTGCTTTGTGATTGGAATGCTTGTCGCGGTTGTTGTCACAGGACTGTATTCGGTCCTTCATGCGGTTGCCGCCATCAACCTCAGAGCAGACCAGGTCATCTCCGGAACTGCTCTGAACATGATGTCCACAGCCCTGACAGTCTACCTCGCACAGACTGTCACAGGAAGCGGAAACATCACAATCGCGCACTCTGTCGTTCCATTTGAGATTCCTAAAATCCTTTCTGCGGATTTCTATGCAGTTCTCTGGTCATGGATCCTCATTTTCATCATCTGCCTGATTGTCCGCCAGGCTTTCCGCCTTGCCCGCAGGAAGGAAGTGCTTGATAGTCTTGTAGCAGGACGGAGCCTCAGGATTCTTTCCCTTGCCGCACTTGTGATATCACTGCTGGTTTCCCTCTTCATTACATCCGGCATCGTTGTCGCAGTCATTGCCGACATCATTCTCACCGCTCTATTCTTCACTCTCAGGGCGAAGCCTGAATTCGTCAAGAAGGGAAGCTTCCTTGAGGAGATGAGAAAAGAGGAGAATCATGTGAGGACCTTTGTGTTCGTGCTTGCCATCAGCCTGATTGCAGGAGTCCTTGCACAGACAGGTGTCGGAACCTTTATCAGGAGCATGGCATTCACAAGAGTCTACTGGACAACCTTTGTCGCAGCTGCAATCTGGCTCTTCTCTTACTTCCTTCTGTACAAGACGAGCTTCGGTTTGAGACTCAGGGCCTGCGGCGAACATCCTTCCGCAGTCGCAAGTGCCGGTGTCAACGTGCACAGGATGCGCTATATCGGCGTCATCGCCTCCGGAATGGCAGCAGGTCTTGGAGGCGCCATCTATCTGATTACAGTCGGTGGTGAGTACAACAGCGCTTCAGGTATGAACGGACTTGGCTTCCTTGCGGTTGCCGGTCTTATCTTCGGACAGTGGAAGGTTCTGGGAATCCTCGGTTCCACCTTCTTCTTCGGTTTCTGCTACACAGTGGCGAACATGTCGAGAGTCGTTCCTGCTCTTGCGGTCATCCCGCCAGGATTCCTCTCTGCATTCCCGTATGTGGCAACGCTTATTGTCCTTATCTTGACATCCAAGAGGAACGCAGCTCCTCTTGCAACCGGTCAGCCTTACTGATAACTTGTTTTTAAATGGGGAGGGCGAGTGTGCCTTCCCCATTTTGTAATCATCTGGAGAAAAAAATGACATTGATTGAGAAACTCAGAGAAAGCGCTGCTTTCATCACATCAAAGACAGGGCCGGAAAAGATAGATCTGGCCATAGTTCTCGGCTCAGGACTGGGAGACCTTGCAGACAGCCTCGAGAAGAGCGTGATTGTCGACTACCACGACATCCCTCATTTCCCCGTCTCAACCGTTCCCGGTCACAAGGGAAGACTTGTCTGCGGTTATCTTGAAGGCCGCAGGATACTGTGTATGCAGGGCCGTTTCCATTTCTATGAAGGCTGGAGCATGCAGGAGTGTGTCTATCCGATTCAGACATTCCGCGTGATGGGAATCGAGAAGCTTTTCCTCACAAATGCCGCAGGCTGTGTGAACAAAGACTGGAATGCCGGAGACCTGATGCTGATTGACGATCATATCAAGCTTGATGCAGATAGTCCGCTCCGTGGCCAGAATCCTGACGAGCTCGGTCCCAGATTCTTCGATATGACAGAAGCCTGGAACCCTGAAGCGAAGGATGTGGCCATTGCTGCCGCAAGAGAAGCTGGAATAACCCTCAGAAAAGGTGTCTATATGTACTTCGGAGGCCCTCAGTTCGAGACTCCTGCTGAAGTGAGAATGGCCCGTACTCTGGGTGCTGATGCCGCCGGCATGTCCACAGTGCCTGAAGCGATTGCCGCAAGCCAGATGGGAATGAAGACTCTTGGCATAAGCTGCCTGACAAACATGGCTGCAGGAATCCTGGCTCAGAAACTCAGTCATGAGGAAGTCCTTGAGACAGGAGAGAAGGTGAAGGGAAGCTTCATCACCCTTGTCAGGAAAATCGTGAAGACATGGAAGTGAGTGAACTCATCAGGAAGTGGAAGCTTGTCCCCCTCGCGGGGGAAGGCGGCTACTTCCGCTTCATCACTGAATTCTCATCCCTGAATGCAGGATCAATCTTCTATCTCGTGACAAAGGACAGCTTTTCATCCCTCCATCGTCTTGAAGAGGATGAGCTGTGGTTCTTTCTTGAAGGCGGCTCTGCCCGCCAGCTTGTCTTTGATGAAAATTCACAAGAGAGTGAGACAAGAATCCTGTCAGCTCAATCGAGAGTCTCTCTCGTGAAGAAGGGCCTGTGGCAGGCGACAAAGCTGGAAGAGGGGGAATACGCTCTCTTTTCCACTGTGATGTGTCCTCATTACGAAGACTGGATGTATTCATCTCCTGATGAGGACCTTTTGAAGAGGTTCCCTCATCTGAGGGAGTATGTTTGAGGGTTTTTATGAAGAGTGTTCTCGTGACTGCTGCTTTCTCAAATCTCGGTCAGGCCATCTGCCGTCTTTTTCATGAAAATGACTATTTCGTCTATGGCACCACAACCAGAAAGGATGTCTCAAGCCCTGTCGTCGACAGGATAATCGTCATAGACCTGTGCCGCGAGAAGCTTTCTCCAGACGGCATTGACGAGCTTGATGTGCTTGTGAACAATGCTGGAATATTCACGGAAAGCCATATAGAGAACCTCAGCGATGAAGACTACGGCCGCGTGTTCGATTTGAATGTGAAGGCGGCTTTCTTCACCATTCAGGCCCTGCTTCCTGCCTTGAAAAAGAAAAACGGCAGTGTCGTGAACATCTCATCGATGAATGCAGTGCATCCCGGATTCGGCTCAACATCCCACTACGATGCTACAAAAGGGGCAGTGAGTGCAATGACACGGTCTCTTGCATCAGAGACCGGACTGCGTGTCAACGCAGTTCAGCCCGGTCTGATAGCACGTCCTGCCCTGGAAGGCTCTTCTCTTGAAGAACACTGGAAGAGTCACAGCGTGATGAAGAGGATGATGGAGCCTGATGAGATTGCCCGTCTTGTCCTCTTTCTCGCTCAAAGCTCCGGTATCTACGGTCAGTGCGTGACAATAGACAACGGTTATACGCTTTGCTGATTTTGTGATAATTCCAGCGGCTGCAAACCAATTCCCTTGAGTATAGGTAAGGCCGTTGTGAAAGCCTCTTCAGCCCTGAATCATCCTGTCCAGAAGATTCAGCGCCTCTTCAAGTTTCCCGTTAGGCTCATCTGTTTTCAGGCCTTCCGCAACACAGCTCCTGATATGGGCATGCATTATCTCCTGATTGGCCTTTTTCAGAATTGCTGCTGTTGCGAGCAGCTGATTTGAAATATCCACACAGTAACGGTCTTCCTCAATCATCTTAAGGACACCGTCAAGCTGTCCGCGTGCAATCTTGATTGAGCGTGAGACTTTTTCCTTGTCCGCTTTCACAGGTTTCTGACTCCTTTCACCTCATAGCCTTCTTCAGTGACAGCGGCACTGAGGGCTTCATCTGTCACGTTCTCAGCACATGTGACGACAGCATTCTTTCCTTCAAGGCTGACTTCAACGGCAGTGACTCCATCAACAGCTTCAAGAGCCTTTGTGACATGTCTCACGCAGTTTGCGCACATCATTCCTTCAATACTCATTTCTTTTTTCATTTTCTTTTCTCCTTCCTGCTTTATTTCGCAAGGGCAGACCTCTGCCTGCGATTCATTTTCTTCTGATGTTTTCTCCTCCTTTGCGGGTGGAAGAGAAGATTTATGCTTCGGCTTGAAGAATCTCAGGCGAAGCGCGTTGGATACCACGAAGACACTTGAGAAACTCATTGCGAGGGCTGCGACCATCGGATTCATCTTCAGACCGTATGCGGCATAGAAGCATCCTGCTGCGACAGGTATGCAGATGATATTGTAGAAGAACGCCCAGAAGAGATTCTCCTTGATGTTCCTGATTGTTGCCTTGCTCAGCTCAATTGCGGTTGCAACATCCTCAAGATCGCTTTTCATGAGGACGATGTCTGCCGCCTCCATAGCGACATCTGTTCCGGCTCCAATTGCGATGCCGACATCAGCGCGGGCGAGGGCCGGTGCGTCATTGATTCCGTCTCCGACCATGGCAGTCTTTTTCCCCTCAGCCTGTATCGCCCGGACTGCCTCTTCTTTATCCTGAGGAAGAACCTCCGCGACAGTGCGCTCAATGCCGACCTGACGTCCGACCGCTTCTGCCGTGAGTCTGTTGTCTCCGGTAAGCATGACAGTCTCGATACCCATCGCCTTCAGGGCATCAACAGCCTGTCGGCTGGACGGCTTAATGACATCGGCAAGCGCGATTACTCCCATCAGAGAGCCATCCTGTGTGAAGAAGAGCGGGGTCTTGCCTTCCTTTGCAAGCCTCTGGCTATCTTCATCAAGGCTGCTGTCGGCAATTGTGTTCTCCCTCATCATCCTGAGGTTTCCTGCAAGAATGGTGTGTCCACTCACTCTGCCTCTGATGCCCTGCCCTGGAATCTGGCGGAAATCCTCAACAGGAATAAAGCCGATGTCTCTTTTCGCGGCCTCATCTACAACAGCCTTTGCAAGCGGATGCTCAGACAGGCGCTCCAGAGATGCGGCATTCATCAGCAGTTCTTCTTTTGAGAACGGAGGTCTGCTGATGACATCCGTCACAACCGGACGGCCCTCTGTGACTGTTCCCGTCTTGTCCAGGATGACAGTCTTTATGTCATGAGCATTCTCAAGAGCTTCTGCCGACTTGATCAGAATGCCGTTTGCCGCACCTCGGCCAGTGCCGACCATTATGGCAGTAGGTGTCGCAAGCCCAAGTGCACAAGGGCATGATACGACAAGTACAGATACCGCAATCGTAAGCGCGAACTCGAAAGAGGCTCCGGCAATCATCCATACTGCAGCTGAGAGGACTGCGACTGCTATCACGACAGGAACAAAGATGCCGGCCACCCTGTCTGCAAGTTTAGCAATAGGGGCCTTGGAGCTGGTGGCTTCATCGACAAGCTTTATGATCTGGGCAAGGGCCGTCTCATCTCCGACTTTAGTCGCTTCCATTGTGAAATAACCGCTTGTGTTGACCGTTGCTCCCGTCACGCTGTCACCTTCCGCCTTGTCGACCGGCAGGCTTTCTCCTGTAATCGCGCTTTCATCAAGAGAGCCGTGTCCTGATTTTATTATTCCGTCCACAGGCACCGATTCCCCTGTCCTGACAACCAGGATATCGCCTTTCACGACATCGGCTGCATCTATGACAGTCTCCTTGCCGTCCCTGATTACAGTGGCGCTTTTAGGGGCTAAGTCCAGAAGCCTGTTGATTGCATCCGTTGTCTTGCCTTTTGCCCTGGCTTCAAAGAACTTGCCGAGTGTTATGAGGGTGAGGATTGTTCCGGCTCCTTCAAAGTACAGGTCATGAGAGAACTGCTGTACGACGGCCATGTCTCCATGTCCGAGTGCCCAGGATATCTTGTACAACGCATAAATGCCGTAAAGCATCGAGGCTCCGGAGCCAAGGGCGATCAGGGAATCCATGTTCGGAGAAAGATGGAAAAGCGTCTTGAATCCGTTTATATAATATCTGTTGTTTATAATCACAACGGCAGAGGCAAGCAGGAAAAGCGTGAGCGCATAGCTCATCGCGTTCTCGAGCCCCAGGAAGAAAGAGGGAAGGGGCCAGCCCATCATATGTCCCATGGAAATATAGAAGAGGGGAATGGTGAAGATGATTGAGCTTATGAGCCTTCTTTTCATCGAAAGATAGTTTTTCCTTGCATTCAGCTGTGCTATGTTCTCCTTCTTTGTCTTTCCTTTCTCTTCTTCGCTGACAGGGCTGGCTCCATAGCCTGCCTTGACGACGGCATCCACAATCTTTCCGCTTTCCAGCACCGCCTCATCATAGTCGACGCTCATGCTGTTTTTCAGAAGGTTCACGCTCACGCAGCTGACACCTTCCAGTCCTTTAACGCTCTTCTCGACTCTGGCCGAGCAGGCCGCACAGGTCATGCCTGTCACATTGTATTGTTCATGTTTCATTTTTTACACCTATACCCTGTGGGGGTATTAATAGTTTTGCAGACTATCCGATTTGATGCAAGAATCTTTTCTGCTTTTTTTCAGAATTTACTAAAAGCAAAAACATTGCATTAAGCGCAATATTGTTGTTCAAGAGGAGGTGGAGAAGAAAAGAAATATACTAAAATATTACTTTTTCGTTTGCATACTCTCAAAATTTGCGTTTATAATACCATCAGCGTTGTTTCCGCTTTAAAAAACTAACAATTGGAGGAAAATACCAATGAAAAAAGTATTAGCTCTGCTTATTGCTGTTCTGACAATCTTCGCATTTGTCAGCTGTGGCGGTGACAAAGAAGCAGCAAGCTCATCAGCAGCTTCCACTTCTACAACCACAACAACAGCTTCCGCAGCTCCTGCAAAGACAGTAACTCTGGTTCTCTCAGAGGTCCACGCAGAAGGTTATCCGACAACTCTTGCTGACTATGAGTTTGCCCGCCTTGTTGAGGAGAGAACAGAAGGAAGAGTCAAGATCAGTGTCTACTCCGGTGGTACACTCTATGGTGAGGAGACAGGTTCTATCGAAGCTCTCCAGATTGGCGACCTCGACTTTGCCCGTGTTTCCGCATCTCCTGTTGCTTCCTACGTTCCGGCTCTCAATGTCATCCAGCTTCCTTACCTCTACAGAGATGGTGATCACATGTGGCAGGTTCTCAACGGACCTATCGGACAGGACATGCTTGCTGAAATCCAGGCTTCCGGTTCCGGTCTTGTCGGCCTCTGCTATTATGATGCAGGTTCCAGAAACTTCTATACAGACGTTCCTGTTCAGGGTGTTGAAGACCTCGCTGGTCTGAAGATCAGACTCCAGAACAATGCAATGATGGTTGAGATGGTTCAGCTCCTCGGCGGTAACGGTGTCACAGGTATCGGACCTAACGAAGTCTACTCCGCAATCAGCCAGGGCACAATCGACGGTGCTGAGAACAACTGGCCGACATATGAGTCAATGGGCGACTACGAAGCTGCTCCTTACTTCATCCTCGATGGTCACACAAGAGTTCCTGAAATCCTCCTCGCTTCTGAGAAGGTCATCAGCAAGGTAAGTGCAGAGGATTGGGAAATCATCCAGCAGTGCGCAAAGGACACTCAGGAATATGAGATCGAGCAGTGGGCTCTCCGTGAAGAATCTTCAAGAGAGAAGGTCGTTGCAGCTGGTGTCACAGTCTATGAGCCGACAGCTGAGCAGATTGCAGAGTTCCAGTCACTGATGGATCCTCTCTATGCTAAGTATGGTGCAGGCTACGAGGATATGATCCAGGAGATCATCAACACAGGACTTTGAGTTCTGACTACTTAGCCAGAATCGGTAGACAAGGGGAGGGAACAACTCCCCTTGCTCCGATTAAACTGGAGGAAACCAAATGAGTAAAAACACGAATTCCAGCTCCAGTGGAAAGGTCGTAAGTTACCTTAAGGAGAACAAGCTGATTCTCAAGCCCAGATCTGAATACCCGACAACCGGGGCCTACGTGAAGGGAATCATCGTTCTCATCAACCACTGGTGCCACAAGATACTTCTCACAGTGGCTCAGATTGCCGTTGTGATTATGCTGTGCACGGTCTTCATGAACGTCGTGCTCCGCTTCTGCTTCAACTCGGGTATCACATGGGCTGAAGAAATCCCCAGGCTTCTTGTCACACTGTTCGCCTTCCTTGCATGTGCTATCGGTGTCAGGGATCATATGCATATTTCTGTCACAATCATCTATAACAGATTCAAGAAAGACGGCATCGCAAGAAAGATAATGGACATCCTTGCAGATCTCTCAACTCTGGTATGCGGCTTCCTGCTGCTCTATTATGGTGCACAGTACACAATCCGCATGGCAGGAATGCCAGGTGTCCTTCCGATGACCGGATGGCCGACATGGATTCAGTACTTCCCGGCTCCTTTTGCCGGATTCCTGATGATGTTCGACTCACTCCTCTTCCTGTTCCACATTGTCGATCCTAACGACCTGCTTTACAGTGAACCGGAAATTGACTACGAAGAGCTTGTCAAACAGCAGCAGGCTGAACTTGCAAAAGAAGGAGGAAAGAACTGATGTCAATGGAACTGCTCGCAGGAATCATCCTCATCGGAGGATTCTTCCTTTTAATGATGTTCAAGGTGCCTGTCACCTTCGCAATGCTTATCTCAACGTTCGGCTCAATGCTGTGCGTCCATACCTATCTGCCATCTGTCGCTCCTACGACCATGATCAGAATGATGATCGACGGCGTCAGCAACTTCACGATGCTGGCCATTCCGTTCTTCATCGTCATGGGTGAAATCATGGCAGCCGGTCAGATTTCCGATAAGATCGTCGACCTCGCAAACCTGGCAGTAGGCCGCTTCCGCGGTGGTCTTGCCTACGTTAACTGTCTGGATTCAATGTTCTTCGGCGGTATCTCAGGTTCCGCTGTTGCTGATGTCTCCTCCCTCGGATCTGTCGTTATCCCGATGATGGAGAAGCAGGGATACAACAGGGAGTTCACAGTCGGCCTCACAGTCACGACAGCATGTCAGGGTGTTCTCATTCCGCCATCACACAACATGGTCATCTATGCTCTTGCTGCCGGCGGCGGTGTTTCAATCGGTCAGCTCTTCTATGCAGGTTTCGTCCCGGGTATCGGACTGGGATGCGGATTCATCCTCGTATGTATCCTTCTTGGCAAGAAGTACAACTTCCCGAAGGGCGAGAAGATGTTCAAGGATGCTCCTGTCAGATGGATGGGCAAGAATCCTGAGACCGGGAAGTTCACTTTCGGTCCGTGCATGAAGGTCGTCGGAAGCGCAATCCTACCGATGTTCACTCTCGTCATCATCCTGGTCGGTACAGGTGCCGGTGTCTTCACAGCTACAGAAAGTTCTGCTGTCGCATGTTTCTACACCTTCATCCTCACATACTTCGTCTTCAGGACTGACAAGATCAGAAACTTCGGAAAGGTCATCAGGAACTCCCTCAAGACTCTTTCTGTCGTTCTCACTCTTATCGCATCAGCAAAGGCTTTTGCTTACATGATGACAATGCTCAAGATTCCGGCAGCAATCACAAACGGCCTTATCGGAATCACAGACAATCCTGTAGCACTTCTTCTGATTATCAACGTCATCCTGCTGATTCTCGGATGCTTCATGGATATGGCTCCGCTCATCATGATCATGACACCGATTCTGCTTCCGATTGTCACATCTCTCGGAATGAGCACAGTCCACTTCGGTATCGTCCTTATCTTCAACCTGGCCATCGGTCTGTGCACACCTCCTGTAGGTTCTGCACTCTTCGTCGGCTGTGCTGTCGGAAAGACATCAATCGAAGCTGCGGCAAAGAAGATGCTCCCGCTGTTTGCGGTTATGGTTATCGGACTGCTTCTGGTCACATACATTCCGTACTTCCTCAAGCCGGGTCTCTTCGGTTATTGATCCAGACGGAATTGTTTCAAAGAAGGCCGGCCTTGTGCCGGCTTTCTTCGTCTCTTGTGCTAATGAACTTCTTTTATTACGATTACATACATGAAGATTCTCTGTGTCGCCGATGCGACTGAGCCTCTCATCTATTCCAGCCAGGCGAAGCAGCTGTTTGCGGACTGCGATCTGGCTATCAGTGCAGGCGACCTCCCGGTAAGGTATTACGATTACATCATGACCGTGCTGGGCAAGGATTTCTTCTATGTCTATGGCAACCACAATCTTGAATACTTTGACCAAGTTGTACGGCGCGGCGGTTTCGATACTGCAGTGGAGTATTCCCGTACAGGTCAAGTCTCTCTCATGCCGGCAATGGGCGGCAACATGATTGACGGGCGCATCGTCTATGACAAGAGAAGCGGACTTATAATCATGGGCCTCGGCGGTTCAATGCTGTATAACTACGGAAAAAGCCAGTACACGGAAAGGCAGATGCAATGGCGTATCGCACGCCTCATCCCGCGGCTTTTGTACAACAAGAAGCGTTATGGGCGCTTTCTGGATATCCTTGTGACTCATGCGCCGGCTTTCGGATACGGAGACGGGGAAGATGTCTGCCACAGAGGTTTTCAGACCTTCCTGAGTTTTCTGGATGTCTACAAGCCCAGGTATATGCTGCACGGGCATGTCCACCTTTTTGATGAGAATTCCAACAGAACTTTTCAGTACAAAGACACGACTATCATAAATGTTTATAAAAGCTACATCCTGGACGATCCTCTTTTAGGAGTTAAGTGACTATGTCAAATGATCTGATTTCACAGCAGGCAAGAGATGATTTTCACAAGGCCAAGAACAGGGCGAGGATGCACAGCCTCTTTGATGCACTTACATGGAAGAATCCTGACCTGCTTTCGCTTTACGAGGTAACAAGCATAATCAAGCCAAAGAAAGAGACTTATCTTGGCATGCAGACGATAGAAATCAAGAAGATTATCGGCTCTGAAGGCCGGTACCGGGATTTTTCTTCCCTTTTCTATCCAAAGAGGGAGATGCTGCGCTCCCGCTGGACAAGCATTGACAGGGCCCGCCTTGAAGATGTGATTCTTCCCCCGATTTCCGTATTCTCTCTTGGCGGCTATTACTTTGTCAGAGACGGGAACCACCGTGTCTCCGTCGCACGGAGCATGGGTGTTGATTACATTGATGCCGAAGTGGTTGAGCTTGACAGTGAAATAAAGCTGGAACCTGGAATGACGCTCAAGCAGCTCAGACAGCGTGTTGTCCAGTATGAGCGCAACGCCTTCATTGAGCAGTACAAGCCAAGCTATCTGCCGATGGGTGAGATTAACTTCACGACTCCCGGTTCATATCCGGAGATGGTGAACCACATTCTGGTGCACAAGTATTACATCAACCAGAACCAGAAAGAGGAAATCAGCTTCGAGGATGCGGCAAGAAGCTGGTACAAGAACGTCTATGCCCCGATTGTCCACCAGATAAGGGAAGACAACCTGATGTTCTACTTCCCCGGCAATGCTGAAGGAGACCTGTACATGTGGCTTGTCAGGACGTGGGATGATATGAAGAAGGCGAAAAGCGATACATCAATTGAGGAGGCGAGCCATAAGCTCAAGAAAGAGTCCTCCTCAAAGCTGATTCAGCGCTGGATCGGTCTTATAAAGCAGAAGCTTGGCCGGCACTAATCCTCAAGGTATTCTGCAACAGACCTCGCGTATGTCTCTATCACGCTTCCAAGACGGTCGGAAGGCCTGATGTCATTCTCACGCCCTTCGAGATGCACGATTCCGGCAACCGGCTGGTTTGACAGTGCTATTTCTGTGTGAACGCCGTAAGGAATGTGGATCAGGGCCATGTTCTGTGCCCAGTAGAGCATTGAATCCAGTGCATGGCTTCCTTCGCAGATGGAATGGGCGCAGCTTGTAAAACAGCCGAAGAGGCGTCCTTCCAGTGCCCTGCTTTCTGAAAGAGGGTAGGTTTTGTCGATGAAAGCCTTCATCTCGGCCGTCATGTTGCCGAACCGGGTAGGGGCTCCCAGTATGATCATGTCGGATTTCAGGAGAGTCTCCTCGCTGGCGACAGGCAGCTCGAGGATGTCCTCATAGTACTGGTTCACACTGTCTTTCTCGTTAGCAAGGATGTGGAGGTCACTGTCCTCAACCCGGTAAAGCCGGGCGTCAACGCCTGCTTCAACAAGCTTTTCCTTGAGATACTCACCGATGATGTAGATATTGCCACTGACTGAGTGGATGATGAGACTGCATCTTTTCATAAAGTCCTCCTAGGAAAATTATAAATGGAAATCGCTGGAAGAGAATATGGAAAGAGTGGTGAATTCTGACATTCAGCACCAGGCTGAGTATAATCCGCCGCGCCTGTCTATGTAGACCTTTCTTCCATAGACTTCGCTGAGAAGATCCTCTGTGAGGATGTCCTCTTTCCTGCCATCAGCACAGATGCGCCCGTCTTTCATTACAACGACACGCTGGACTTCCTCGATGATTTCTGCAAGTTCATGGGTGACCATCACGATGGTTTTTCCTTCTTTTGCATAAAGCGAGATTGTGTTCCTGAATTCGGCACGACCTGGGAAATCGAGGGCATTGCTCGCCTCATCAAGCAGCATGACCGGCGGTCTGTTGACAGCGCTTCTTGCGATAAGAGCCCTGGCTCTTTCGCCAGAAGAGAGGGTGTTGATGCTCTTGTCTTTAAGCGCGGCAAGCCCGACTTTCCTTATCTCTTCCATGGCTCTTTGTCTGTCTTCTTCAGATGGCGTGATATGGAAATCGAGGCCGATGGCTGAATAAAGGGCTGAAATGACAATCTCAAAGACAGTGTAAGTGGTATTCGTAAGCATGGTCTCTGCCTGACTGACATGGCCCATGATCTTCCTCAGTTCCGCGACAGTCCATCTCTGGCGGGAGAAGAGGGAATATGAGTATTCATCACGGGCCAGAGGATGCACCTGCTTGCACATCACATTCACCAGAGTACTTTTCCCGGCACCGTTGGGCCCGATGATTGCCGTATGCTCTCCTTCGTTGAGAGTGAATGAGACATCATCCAGTATGATTCTCCCCATCCGGCGCACACTTGCATGCTTTATGCTGAGAATTTCGCTCACGCCTGCTCTTCCTCGTAATGGGCATTGAATTTCTGTCTCAGGCTTGTTGTGTAGACCAGTGTCAGTGCGACGGCAAGATCCGTCTGGCCCTGACGCAGTGCGTCGACGAGGTAACCGTATTCGCGCACCTTCTTGCGGCGCTCTTCAAGCGTCTCAGGGAGACTGGACATGATTTTCTTCAGCTGCGGGGCAAGGGAATTGTAAATAGAGCGGAACACTATATTGTTGTTCGAGCTGACAACGGCAAGATGGAAGCTGAAATCACAGCTCTGGAAGTCCTGAACAGCCTCCTTGTCTCCAGAGGTCTCGAAGATAATCAGGTCCTTGTCCATCTTCTTGAGAGAGTCTTCCATAGTCTTGACAATAGGCATCCTTTCTGGCGAGCGGCTGAGCTCCCTTGCCGCGGAAACCTCAAGGGTGATGTGTACTTCAAGCAGGTCAGAGTAAAGCTTTCTGTCCTGCCTTTCCTGACTGAACATGGATGTGGACAGGCTTTCGACATACTGGTCAAGACGGTTTGTCTTCACGAAGGCCTTCTTTCCCTGACTTACTTCAATAAGACCTTTGGCCTCAAGAGTCTTGAAAGCTTCTCTGAGGGAGCGCGAAGAGGCATTATACTTCTCGCACAGATCCTTCTGGCTCGGCAGGCTTTCTCCCTGTTTGTATTCATTGTTGAGAATCGCATTCTCAATCAATGCGGCAATATGTGTCGCCTTCGGCATCTGGTTTGAAATATCTCTTGACTGTCTGGTCATTATTTACCTCGATTAATCAATTTTACACGTCAACGAAATATTGGACAATAAGCATTTGGGAAACCGCCTGATGCCGTGCGGAAAAACAATCCCTGCGCCTTCTCCTTTAAAGCACAGGGAATCATCAAAACAGAATCAAATCAGAATTTCTGACTCAATTTTCTTCAGTTCTTTCCAAGTCTGGATGCAATCTTCTGTATCTCAGAAACAGGCATGGGCCTGTACGATTCTTTGTGTAATTAGAAAATGCTACTGTAAAAAAGGAAAGACAGCAGATGACCAAGAAAAGC
>CALXOK010000017.1 GCA_944390025.1 uncultured Spirochaetales bacterium
GGACGGTGGGGAAGTAACGCCTGTGGAGAAGACAGCTCTGCAGCAGGACAATCAAGGGCCTGCTGTAACTGACTTCGAGGAAGCAGGAAGAGTTCTCGAAAGAGAAGCTACCTGCCTTTAGGCGGGAGAGTTGTCACTTCAGATATGCAAAAGCCTTCAAGGAGGCAGAGACAATAGTCATCGCAGCACCATTGTGGGACTTCTCCTTCCCGGCAGTTCTCAAGGTTTTCATGGAACATGTGACTGTCGCTGACCTCACATTTAAATACAACGAGAAGGGAATCCCGGAAGGTCTGTGCAAGGCAAAACGCCTCATTTACGTAACCACAGCCGGAGGAAGAATCGGTAATCTGAATCTTGGCTACCAATATATTGAAACTCTCTCACAAGTGCTTTTCAGCATTCCAGATGTTTTGTGCATAAGTGCAGAAGGTCTGGATATTGATGGCTCAGATTTGGAGGCAATACTTGATGATGCGAAAAGACGCATCGACCAGCTTATCTGATTCCTGTTTTTCATTCTAATGTTATTATAATAACAGAATGTTAAATAATTGACACTTATTTTATTTCCTGATACATTCCTCTCATCAGGAGGTAAGCATGCGCATTGCTATAGCAGGCTATGGGAAAATGGGAAAGATGATTCATTCTCTGTGTACAGAGGGGATTGAAGTCACTGCTGTTGTCGATCCGACGGACAAATCTCCCTGTGTCACTGCACCAGCCTTGAGCGAGGAGATTATCAAAGGCTGCGATGCTGTCATCGATTTCTCCAGCCCGTCTTCTGTCATGGACAATATAGCTCTTTATGCTTCATCTTCTGCCACAGCAGTCATAGGAACCACAGGCTGGTCAGACAGGCTTGATGAAGTACGTGCAATGGTGGAAAAAGGCAAGGCCCGCATACTTCACTCTGCCAATTTCTCAATCGGAGTCGCAGTCTTTCTCTCACTTGCAGAGGAAGCAGGAAGAATAATGAACTCACTGCCTTCTTATGATGTCGCAATTACAGAGATTCATCACAATGCGAAGGCAGACAGTCCATCAGGAACCGCACTGATGGCTGCCCAAAGGCTTCTTTCAGCCATGGACAGAAAAAAGGAAATCCTTGCCGGAAACAGCGAAGGAAAAATCAGGGCAGATCAGCTTCAGGTTTCATCGCTGAGGATGGGCTCTGTTCCAGGAACCCACAGTGTCATTTTCGACAGTCCTTCTGACAGCATATCAATCACACATCAGGCCAGAGACCGCAGAGGATTTGCATCAGGAGCGCTGCAGGCTGCATCCTGGCTTGTGAAGCAGCCGGCAGGACTTTATTCAATGGAAGATTTCACATCATCACTGATGACAGGAGGAAAGTGCAATGCATGAGTACAGAGGCGTATACACTGCCCTTATCACGCCATTCACGGATTTAGGCGTTGTCGATTACAAGGCTCTCGAAAGAATTGTCAATCATCAGATTGAGGCTGGCATTGACGGCCTTGTTCCCTGCGGTACAACCGGGGAAAGCCCGACACTGTCTCACGAGGAGCATGACCGTGTCATAGCCCAGACGATAAAGTATGCGTCAGGGCGGGTGCCTGTCATTGCAGGAACCGGCTCAAACTCCACCACAGAGGCCATAAGGCTGTCACAGCATGCAGAGGATGCGGGTGCAAGTGCCCTTCTTCTGGTAAACCCGTACTACAACAAGCCGACACAGAAAGGAATGTATCTTCATTTCAAGGCGATTGCTGATTCTGTGAAAATCCCATGTATTCTCTACAACATAAAGGGCCGTACCGGAGTGAATCTTGAGACAGAAACACTCAGAAGGCTGGAAGAGGACTGCGGGAACATAGTGGCAGTCAAAGAAGCATCGGGCTCCCTTGATCAGATGGAAGAAGTAATCAGAACTACAGATGAGGACTTCATGGTGCTCTCAGGAGATGATAATCTTGCACTCGACCTGATCAGGCGTGGCGGAGATGGAGTCATTTCCGTTGCTTCCAACTTATTTCCACATGAGATGGCGAAAATGATTCATTCGGCTCTGAATGGACATTGGCAGGAGGCAGAACGCCTTGGAGAATGGTTCGCTCCTTTCTTCAGCGCATGTTTCATTGAGACCAATCCGATTCCAATCAAGACAGCAATGGCCCACATGGGCTGGTGCCGTGAGTCATTCCGACTGCCGCTGTGCACTCTTGAGAAAGAGGAAAACAGAAAGAAGCTCATTGATATAGTCAGCAGAATGGCAGAAGAAATTGAAGGAGGTAAGATCTGATGGCATACCCTAGTGAATTCTTCTCTAACCTGACTTCAGGATACCTGTTTCCAGAAATAGCAAGACGCATCAGAGCCTGGCAGGAGAAAAACCCTGGCCAGAAGGTAATGCGTCTGGGAATCGGCAACACGACGGAGCCGATTACACCCCATATCGCAAATGCGATGAAAGAAAAGATTGACTCACTCTCCTGCCGGGACACATATACCGGCTATGGAGATGAACAGGGAGATACTGCCTTGAGAGAAGCTCTCAGAAGGCATTATGAAAAGAATTACGGCGTTCATCTGTCTGCTGATTCATTCTTCGTCTCAGACGGAGCAAAGAGTGATGCGGCCAACATCCAGTCAATTTTCTCAACCAGAAGCATCATTGCAGTTCAGGATCCCGCATACCCAGTCTATGTGGATTCGAACGTGGCAGGAGGGCACACGGGAAGATACAATCAGTCCTGTGACGGCTATGATGGAATAGTGTATATGAAGGCTGACGAATCAAACGGCTTTGTCTCAAGCCCGCCTGAAGGCCATGTTGATTTAATCTATCTGTGCTTTCCCAACAATCCGACAGGAGCTGTAGCGACAAAAGACCAGCTTTCAGCCTTTGTCGAGTATGCTCACCGGAACAAGGCTGTCATCATCTTCGATGCCGCGTACTGCGACTATATTCAGTCTCTCGGAATACCCCACTCGATATATGAGGTGGACGGGGCCATGGACTGTGCAATAGAAATCAACTCATTCTCTAAGAATGCAGGCTTCACCGGAGTACGTCTGGGATGGACTGTTGTCCCTGAAAGACTTGTCTGCGAAAGTGATGATGAGAGCATCCTCCACCGCTTCTGGAACAGAAGACAGACAACTTTCTTCAACGGAGCGTGCAACATTGCTCAGGCAGGAGGAATTGCGGCTCTTGATGAGACAGGACGCAAGGAATGTGCCTCCCTTGTTTCCTATTACAAAGAGAACGCGAGAATAATAAAGACGGCTGTTGAGGAAGCAGGTCTCACCTGCTACGGAGGAACAGACAGTCCGTATGTGTGGACAAAATGTCCTGAAGGGATGTCGAGCTGGGATTTCTTCTCCTTCCTTCTCGAGAAGGCACATGTCGCTACAACTCCTGGTTCAGGTTTCGGCCCTGCAGGAGAAGGCTTCATCAGGATATCAGGATACGGGCACAAAGAAGATGTGGAAATGGCCGTGAAGTCAATCAAGGAGAATCTATGACAGCAAAACCGCTTCCAATGGAATCAAAGCAGCTTGCATCTTTTGCAAACACAGTCGGCACGCCTTTCCATATTTACGATGGAGATGCGATAAAAGCCAATGCTATTGCCATGAAAGAGGCATTCAGCTGGGCTGACGGATTCATAAACTACTTCGCAGTAAAAGCACTGCCGAACATAAACATCCTCAGACTGCTGTGCAAGGCAGGCTTTGGAGCGGACTGCTCTTCTCTTCCGGAGCTCAGACTGGCATCAGAAGCAGGTTTTCCGGCACACAGAATCATGTTCTCCTCAAACGATACAGCAGATGAGGAGTTTCTTGAGGCGTTCAATCTTGGCGCCATCATCAATCTTGACGACATCACGCACATCGATGATGTGATCCGCGTCTGCAAAAGGCTTCCTGAGACGATATCCTTCCGCTACAATCCCGGAAACGAGAGAACAGGAAATGCGATTATAGGAAACCCGGTTGAAGCGAAATACGGAGTGACTCATTCCCAGCTGATATCATGTTACGAGAGAGCCAGAGACAATGGAGTGAAACACTTCATGCTTCATACGATGGTCGCATCGAACGAGCTTGATGAAAGCTATATCGTCGAAACAGCAAGAATGCTTTTCTCTCTTGTCAAGGAAATTCATGAAAAAACCGGAATCAGGATTGAGCAGGTGGATCTTGGAGGTGGAGTCGGAATTCCTTATAAGCCGGAAGATAAACCGATACTTTTTTCTTCGCTTTCAGAAAAGATACATTCCCTCTACTCTTCCATGATAGAAGCAGAAGGTCTTTCTCCAGTACGTATCACATTCGAATGCGGACGGTGCATCACAGGCCCCTTTGGCTGGCTTGTGTCAAAAGTGCGCCATGTGGCATCCAAGTATAAGGATTACGTAGGGCTCGATGCGACAATGGCAGACCTCATGCGCCCTGCCCTGTATGGCGCCTATCATCATATAACCGTTCTGGGCAAGGAAAATGAACAGGCCTGCCACATGTATGATGTAACAGGTTCCCTTTGCGAGAACAATGACAAGTTTGCTGTTGACAGGATGCTTCCGGAAATCACAAATGGTGATATCCTCGTCATTCATGACACAGGAGCACACGGACACTCAATGGGCTTCAACTACAATGCGAAAATGCGTCATGCCGAATATCTCATCGAAGACGGAAAGGTTCTGAAGATAAGAAGGGATGAGACTTATGAAGACTATGTGAGAACACAGCTGGACAGGCCTGAGGAAGTCAGGTTCTGAAGCACTCAAGCCTACCCTGCTGTCATAGCAGACAGAGCCGGCCTGTATTTCCTTTTCTCTCAACCCGCCAGACAGTATCTGTGCATGAAGAAAGGAAAACATCATCGTGGCTTACAAGCAGGATTGTCATCTCCTTGCCGTCTTCGCGGAACATTCTTTCAAGAATGCGTATTGATACAATGTCCATATGATTCGTAGGCTCATCCATCAGCAGTACACTGCGACCCTGTCTTCTGCACAGGGCAAGGGCCAGTTTTTTCATCTCCCCGGGGCTTGGAGAAAGCTCACAAGAAGACAGTGATGCAGGGTTTGAACCCATGCGGTACAAATCCGACAGCACAAGGCCCCTTTCATCATCTTCAAGACTTGCGAATGTGAAAAGAATTTCATTTCTCTCCTCTTCGCTGAATTCCTGAGGAATGTAAAGAACAGAGTCTCCCTTCCCATGCCTGCACTGATACTCATAGAACGCTTTCATGAAAAGAGTCTTTCCTGAGCCATTCAGTCCGGTGATGGCAATATGGGAACCGGCGTGCACAGTCAGTTCAGGCACAGAAAGAGAATACTGACCCGCCATAAGTACAGATTCCGGGAAGAAAAGGTCAGGTACACGCATACCTCCTGTCAGAGACAGGCCTTCTTTTCTCATCAGCGGTTTTTTCTGACTTGCCAGCCGGCTCTCAAGCTGACGGGAACGTGACAGCTGGTTTCTGATTGCACCGGCAAGGGAAGCATCTTTTCCAGAAAGCCTTGCTCCATCTATCCTTGCCTTTGCATCATGATCCTTGCTGTCGAGGCCTTTCTTTGTCAGTTTTTTCTCTTTAGCATGACTTTTCTCACTAAGATTTCTGGCAACCTGCCTCTGAGAGGATATGGCATTGCTGATACTGTCATATGCAGCACGGTCATATTTTTTTCTGCGCTCGCTTTCTTCAAGTGCAAGAGGAAGAGAAAGCGGAATATCCTCAACGCTCACAAGCCCCTGTGAATCCCGTTCAAGAAGGAGTGTCCTTTCTGACAGAGCAGAAGCGAAAGACCTGTCATGTGAGACTATGATTCCAATCCCTTCAAAATTCTCAAGCGTCCTGATTATCAGATTCCTGCTATATAAATCAAGGTGATTTGTAGGTTCATCCAGAATGAGAATCTGCGGAGAATGAGAAAGAGCTGCAAGCAGCTGAAGCCTCTTCTTCTCGCCTCCAGAGAGGCTGTGCTCCCTTTCAATCATCTCATCGGAAATGGCAAGTGATGATTTCAGTTTGCCAACAGTGTTGTCATTACTGAAAAGATCGCTCCAGTCTTCAGGAATCAGACCCTCAAACACCTGCGGGCATAGAACCGCTTCTCCGCTTTTCCTCACACGTCCGGTATCCGGAACAATCAGACCGGCAGCAATTGATACCAGAGTGCTCTTGCCCGTACCGTTTGCACCGGCAACGACTGTCCATCCTTCAGAAAACGATACTGATAATCCAGAAAAGAGCAGGCATCCTGAGTCAGGATAAGAAAAACAAATGTCATCAAGCTGTAAAAACACGAAAACCTCCAGAAAAATGTATTGGTTATTTCCGGAATGATGACATTTCAAGCCTCCAAAAAAAGAATAAGAGAATGGTATCAGCCTGCTTGATTCTTTTCAAGCAGAGACTATCCGCCATCAGCGGAAAAGAGACGTTGACTCTCTGATTATGAGCTCACAGCCCAGATGAATGGATTCTATATGCTCATCCTCGCCGTTAAGCACTCTTACAAGCATTTCAGCTGCAAGCGTTCCAAGCTGGTCAAACGGCTGGCAGACTGTGGTTATACTCGGATTCATCATCCGGCTGAACTGGATATTGTCAAATCCGACAACAGCCACATCCTGAGGAACACGCAACCCTGCAGCCAGAGATGCTTTGATTGCCGCACAGGCAAGCACATCAGAAATACAGAAAAACGCATCAGGCCTGTCAGGGCGTGCAAGCATCCGGGTGACATTCGCAACTGCGATATCGTAATCCATATCAGCTCCGACAGCGCAGATAATATCCTGATCAATCTCGAAGCCATGACTCAGAAGAGCGCTTCTGTAACCTTTATAGCGCTCACGGGAATACTTGAACTCAACAGGTCCGTTTATAAGAGCAATGCGGCGGCGCCCCAGACTTATCAGATAGTTGACTGCATTCTCACTAGCACTCTCATCATCAACGGTCACATACGGAACTCCTGCGGTAGTGGCAGATTCACAGCATGTGACTACAGGTACAATTTTCCTGATTGTATCCACAGTCTCCGGTACTATGGCATTTGAAAGTATGACTCCTGCAGCCTTTGATGTTCTTATCAGATTTATGAATGACTGGAGATCCGCTCCCAGAGGATTCTCGCTGACCACCATATTGTAACCGAAACGCTTGGCACATCTGCCGGCTGCCTCGATAATCGGAGAATAAAATGGATTTTTCAATGAGGGAACATTGAAAATCAGCATGTTGTTCCTGGGTTGCGGTTTCAAATCAAGTGTGGACGGATCAGCACCAAGCTCACGCAAAGCTTCAATTACACGGGATCTCTTATCCTCGCTGACAGACTGGGATCTGTTGAAAACACGAGACACCGTGGAGATAGACAAGCCGCTTTTCTGGGCTATTTTCTCGTATGAAAGCTTTGTTCTGTTGCTCATCCTGTCTCCTTTCAGCCAGCAGTATCTTCCGCAAGGCGGAGAGCATGCACGACCTCCTGTGACGACGAGGCCGCCTCTTTTCTGCCGTCAAGCTCATCAATGATATTATTTAATTCCTCGTAATACCATCCGGTAGGCGGTACATTGATTCCGGTTGAAACAACAACGGGATACACCACAGGCAGCTGTACAGGCTCTCTTCCCTCTGGATATATAACAACCCGATTTCCGTCATTCACCATTACGGCATGCTCAAAGACTGCCTTCCAGACGGCCTCAAACGGAATTGCCGCATCAAGCCAGCCGGACTCAATCAATGCAAGACACCCTTCTTCATCCCTGTATGCCGCATGATAATGATTCTGTCCTCCCTTGAGCACCTTCTCCAGACGGACAGATGTTCCAAGCAAGGAGACCATCATATCAATATCATGAATCATCAAATCAAAAGGAACCAGTCCGCTTTTTGACTTATCAAGCAGCCAGGAACCTTCACTCCAAGCAGGTTTTTCAGACAGTCTGGTGAAACGGATTTCAATCAGACGGCCATATTCACCTTTCTGAACCGTTTTTTTAAGCAGTGCAAATTCCTTTGTATAACGACAGACCAGAGCTGGTATCAGCCTGAGACCGCGCCCTCTGGCCTCCTTGTACATCGCATCAGCCTGTGCGCTTGAAAGAGCCAGAGGTTTCTCACAAATCACATCACGTCCGAGTGCAAGGGCCTGCATGACATTATCATAGTGCAACCAGCTGGGTGTGGTTATATCTATCGTGTCGATTTCCTCATGACTGGCGATGGCATCAGCCATATCAGTGTAGAAATCAAGGCCTTTATCAAGGGCAAAATCCCGGTCTGCCTCTGTCTTCCCGACAACAGCCACGACAACAGCTTTCTGTGACAGATATGCATAATTTGCAAGATGCACACGCCCCATTCCACCCAGGCCGGCAAGAAGTATGTGTCTCATAGAGCGTACCCCAGTTTTTCAAGATAGACGCCACTCTTTTTCACGGCCTCATTGACTTCTTCCAGATTCGCCGGACCCGCTGAAGTGAACTCAATCTCAATTGACAGCGGACTGTGGTTATCAGCCTTATCCAGCACTGAGAGAATTGCAGGGAAATCAACATACCCCTCTCCCAGGGCAGGAAAATTCCATTCAGTGCGCTGTCCTGCCTTGTCCTTGATATGCACATAATCTATAAGACTGGCACAGGCCTCGACATCTTCACAGCCTTTCACATCACCATAAAAGATTGCATTTGCCGTGTCATAGCAGATTCTTATTCTGCTGGAGCCGACAAGATTCACTATGGATGACAGGCGCCGTGCGGTTCCATGTTCACCATGGGTCTCAAGCACCAGTTTCATGTCATATTCCTCAAGCAGCGGCAGGAAGGAACGGATATGATCAGCGACAAGCTCGTCCCCGCCGCTGGCCTTGTCTTTGAGGTGAGCCTCCCCGACGCTTGAAACAATGACAGGAGAGGAGAAAAAGTGTGCAAGCTCGATATTGTTGATGAAATCAGGAATACGGGAGCTGTCCATCAGATTGGTATGCCCGCTCATTGCGGCAACCGTAAGTCCGCAGTCTTTCAGCAAAGCTCTGATTCTCAGAAGCTCAGCCAGACTCATGTCCGGGAAAACATGTTCTGTCCATCCTTTTGTGGCTGTCAGTTCAATGTTATGAAAGCCTGCTGAGACAATGCCTTTCACTGCATCCTCAAGCGGGTAGCCATGATAGCAGTTGGAATTCACGATTATCTGTCTGGACAGCATTCAGTATACCTCCCTAGATTACGAAGTTGCGCATATAACGGTATGTGACTTCAACAGAAGCCTCAACACGCTCACGGCTTCCCTCATATGCCTTGTCTTCGATTTCAACACAGGCATAGCCATTGTAACCACATTCAGTAAGCGCGCTTACGAAAGCACCCCAGTCCACATCACCAAGACCCGGAAGTTTTGGCGTCATATAGTCCAGCGGATAAGCCATCACGCCGCAGAGAGCAAGCTTGTCAGGATGAAGCTTGATATCCTTGAAGTGGATATGAAAGAGCCTGTCCTTGAAGTCCCAGACAGCCTTCACATAATCCATACCCTGCCAGATAAAATGGCTGGGGTCAAAGTTGAGCCCGAAATTATCATAAGGGAGCTTTTCGAACATCTCTTTCCAGATTACGGGAGAAGTGAAAATATTCTGTCCGCCCGGCCACTGGTCAGGACCGAAAAGCATCGGGCAGTTCTCGATTCCTATTCTCACACCTTTTGACTTTGCATACTTCAGGACAGGATCCCAGACTTTCACGGCAAGGGCGATATTCTCTTCAGCAGTCTTGTGCTGGTCACGTCCGATGAATGTGTTCACAAGGTTGACACCAAGCTTTGCAGAAGCATCAATACAGGCATAGATATGTCTGATAGCCGCCTCAGCCTTGTCCTTGTCAGAATCAAGAGGATTGGGATAGTAACCAAGAGCAGAGATTTCCATACCGTGTTTTTTCACGTAATCCAGAATATACTCAGCTTTGGCATCGTCCAGATTCTCAACATCGATATGGCTGACTCCGGCATAACGCCTCTCAGCTTTTCCCTGCGGCCAGCATGCAACCTCCACACACTCATAGCCGACACGTGATGCATGATCAATCATTTCCTCGAATGTATAGCCTTCATATATGGCACTGAGAATACCAAGTTTCATTTCATTTCCTCCTTGTCAGTTATTTCACTTCTATCCTTTTACCGGTACGTGCGCTCTCAAGAGCTGCGAAAACAGCCTTCATGGCAGGCAGTACGGATGTGGCATCAATCGGACACGACCTCTCGTCAAGCGATTTCAGGAAGCAGTCAATCACACCGCTTGAAGTCTGCTTGTCATTGGTCTGAATGGCATCAAGTTCATATAGTTCCCTCGTGCCGTCATTTCTCTCGATGACAATGGAATAAGCAGGATCGACATAGATTTTCATAACACCCTCTGTTCCATCTATTCTCGTACTGTTGTCTTCCCGCCCGTAGTCAGTCCAGCTGGCGCACATGGTGCCAATGGCACCGCCAGCCATCTCATATATACATACGGCATTGTCATCGACGCCAATCAGAGCCCCGGAGGCATCTCTCTTGTCGAGTGTGGAGACACTGGCTGTCACCGCCTTGACAGTATCATCCAGCAGAAAATCGATGAGATCTGTCTTATGGATGCCAAGATCGGCCATGGCTCCCATTACTGCCCTATTACGGTCAAAAAACCAGGTGTTCTTTCCCGGATCCACTGACCATGTCTCAGGACCGCAGTGCGCAAAACGTGTGGCGAAAGTCAGAGGACGGCCTATCGCACCGTTCTTAATCATTTCATGAGCCTTAGCGTGGGTCAGAGTCAGGCGCTGATTCTGTCCAATCATGAGGATACGACCGTTGTCTGAAGCCGCCTTGACCATTGCCATACAGTCTTCAAGCGTGGTTGCCATCGGTTTCTCGCAAAGGACATCAAGCCCTTTCTGCAAAGCTTTGATTGCATATTCCGCATGAGTGTGATTCGCGGTACAGATACTGACAGCATCAAGCTTCATATCGATCAGCTCGTCTGCAGTTGTGCAGGCCTTGGCACCGTATTTCTCAGCAAGGGACTTTGCACGCTCATAATTCAAATCGAAGAAGGCAGCAATCTCAGCCTTTCCGCTTGCAATGTATTCAGGGATATGCCTCACCTGGGCAATCTTCCCGCATCCGATGATTCCTATTTTATACATTCACACCTCCTCAAACCTTCTCTTTCTTCTGAAGAAGAACTGCGACGATGACGATGACACCCTTGAATGCCTCCCTGAGGAATGGTGGAACACCAAGCAGGTTCAGCAGGTTATTCACAACAGCGATAATAAGGACACCGACTACAGTTCCTGCAATGGTTCCCTTTCCTCCGGCCATGCTTGTTCCGCCAACGATGACTGCGGCAATGGCATCCATCTCATATCCGCTTCCGGCATTTGCATAGTCCATGGAGCCGATTCTGGATACCTGAAGAACACTTGCGATTGCGACCAATGCACCCATTATGGTATATACCGTTCTCTTCACACGCTGTGTGTTGATACCAGACAGCTTCGCAGCTCTTTCATTAGAACCTATAGCATAGACATAGCGGCCAAAGGCTGTATGACGGCTGATATAATGCATTATGAATGCGATAATCAGCCAGTAGATGATTGGCATGAACATCTGCCCTCCGACAGACAGATTGGCAATCTTGGTAAAGCTTCTCGGAACAGACGGGTTGATTGTCTGCATACACTGTTGTGTGACGGAACGGCAGATATTCATCATTCCGAGTGTCGCGATGAATGGCGGCAGCTTGCCGACAGTAATCAGCAATCCAGTCACCTGTCCGAGTGCAAGTCCTACAACAATACCGATCAGGATTCCGATTATGTAAGCAGGAGCTCCTGTGATACCGATTGAAGTCAGCAGGCCGGTCGCACTTCCATCAATGAAGATCATGACAACGGCACCAACTGCGACAAGCGTGCTGCCTACCGCAAGATCGATTCCCCCTGTGATTATGACAAAGGTCATTCCAAGGGCAATGATGCCGATAGTGGCATTGTTACGGAGAATGTTCAGCCAGTTGCGGGTCCACAGGCTGAGCCAGCCCAGGAAACTGCCCTGATCGAATCCGAGTGCGATTGTCTGCAGGACAATCATTACAATCAGTGCACACAGGGTCGAGAACAGAGGACGCTGTGCCCACTGATTCCTGAACCAGGCAACCGGCTTTATCGATGTGATTCCTTCGAATTTATCTTTCATTATTCTTCAACTCCTGTAGCAAGTCTCATGATATTCTTCTCATTCATGTCATCAGAGGAAAGACAGTCCATTATTCTGCCGTGATACATGACATAACAGCGTGAGGCCACTCTCATAACCTCCTGCGCTTCGCTGGAGAGGACAACAACAGCCACTCCGCTCCTGGCCAGGGAAAGAATAATCTCATAAATCTCCTCCTTGGCACCGACATCAACACCCTGTGTCGGGTTATCAAGGATGAGGACTTTAGGCCCTGCGCTCAGCCAGCGTGCAAGAATGACCTTCTGCTGGTTTCCTCCGGAAAGGGAGGTTATCGGATCGTCCTCATTGTCCATCTTTATCGAAAGCGCCTTACGCTGAGCCTTGAACTCCTCTTCCAGCCTGTTCTCATCAAGGAAAACAAGATTCTTCTTTCTGGTGGACATCGTGGCAAGCGACCCGTTCTCAAAAATAGACATATCCTTGATTATTCCATTCTCCTTCCTGTTACGGGGCACATAGCCGATTCCAAGTCTTACAGCCTGACTCGTTGTTTTGACATGAACCTCCTGTCCGTCAAGGAAAAGCTGTCCTGAAGTGAACTTCTGTGCACCGAACACCGCCTGGAAAAGTTCACTCCTGCCATCGCCCAATAGGCCGGTGAAACCTACAACCTCACCTTCATGCACATTGAATGAAATATCATTGAAATGACGGCCGTCACTCAGACTGCAGCCTTCCATCACCACTTTGCCTATGTGACCTTCCGCTCTCTTTCCTTCTACGACATCATGACCGACCATGAAAGAGGCAAGCTTGCTGCTTGTGACATCTTTCACAAGGCCGCTGGCAACCATCTTTCCGTCACGCAGGACTGTATAGCTATGACAGATGGTCATAACCTCGTTAAGTTTATGGCTGATGAAGATAATGCCGACACCCTGGCGGGAAAGAGTCTGCATCATGGCAAAAACCCTTTCAATCTCCGGGTCTGTAAGACTTGTCGTAGGCTCATCCATAATTACAAGACGGGCATTCATCAGCATTGCCCTGCTGATTTCGACAATCTGCTTATAGGAAGCATCCAGGTCTCGCACCATCGTGCGCGGATCAAGATCCAGTTCCATTCTCCTGAAGACTTCTTCAGTCGCCTTTATCATGGCATCATGATCCAGAAGACGGTTCGGTTTGCGCAGTTCCCTTCCTATGAACAGGTTCTCGTAAATTGCCAGATCATTAATCAGATTCAGCTCCTGATGGATGAATGCGATTCCAGCCTCAAGGCTTTCCTTCGGCGTTGAGAAACTCACGTTTTTCCCATCAAGGAAAATCTGACCTCCATTGGCATCTATGACACCGCCCAGGATGTTCATGAGCGTGGATTTTCCTGCTCCATTCTCTCCTAGCAGTGCTTTAATCTCTCCTCCTTCCAGAGAGAAGTCCACCCCGTCAAGAACAAGGTTGCTTCCAAAGGATTTTGAGATGTCTTTCATTTCAAGATTCATATCTTTCCTCTTGCAGTGTGAAGAAAAAAGGTGGCCATGTCGCCACAGCCACCTTCATGAAAATCCGAATCAGTACGGGCTTGTAGGATCGAGGTAGTCAGCGACATTCTCCTTGTCAACGATTGTTGTCGGGATAATCACGACCTGCTCGACTTCTTCTCCGTTGAGGATTGCAAGTGCCATGTCAACAGCATCTGTGACCATGGTCGGGCTGTAGAGAGCGCTCTGCACCCAGATGTCGTCATAGTCATCCATCATGTTGAAGTACTCCTGGCATCCGCCACCGCCTGTGATGACCTTGACGTCTGTTCTTCCAGCCTCTTCAATTGCCTGGAGAGCACCGATACTTGTCTCATCATCCATTGAGTAAACAGCATCGATATGCGGGTTTGCAGTCAGGATATCTGCCATATCAGCAAGTCCGTCCTCACGTGTGAACTGTGTTGCATATGTCAGAATCTCGAAATCAGGAGCGATTTCTGCGACTGTGTCAAGGAAACCGGCCTTTCTGTTGGCTGCGACAGAACCGGATGTCGGGACATCAAGAATAACAACGACGCCTTCTGTTCCAATCTTGTCAACGATGTAGTGTGCACCCTGAACACCCATGTCATAGTTGTCACCGGAAACCCTGTAAACACCATCAGCAGCGATTTCGATATCGAAGTTGACAACTGCGATACCCTGATCGATTGCGTTCTGAATAGGAACTTCCATACCTGTCCACTGAGGATAGCAGACAATAGCTTCTGCGCCCCAGAGCATGAGGTCATCAAGCTGGCTTGTCATTTCCTCGGCAGAGTTGGATGTGTAGAACATGTAGTCAATCTCATCTGAGAGTTCCTCACATCTCTGCTCAGCGTAATATGCAACGCCGGCAACCCATCCATGTGTCACAGCCGGTGCGAGGACACCAATCTTGTGCTTTCCGCTTCCTGCGTCTGAGCTCTCCTGGGAACCCTGAGCAAAGACTGTCGAAATGCTTACGAGTGCGATAAGAAGAATTAACAATGCTTTCTTCATGAAAAGCCTCCTTTTTCTGTTTTCTTCTGAGAAAAGTCTCCCACGGGATTCTCATATTGTCAAAAAGATTTTCAGAAAATTTTTCACCCAAACAGGTGCGATTCAACACTTTATTTCTTTTATTTTACTTATTTTATAAGGAATTATGCAAAATATCATATTAGATTATTTTCATAATTTTATGAAAATTTTTCAAAAAAGATACTGAAAAACAGTCAGAAAAACGTGGAAAGAAATCCGATATTCAAATTCAGACAGCAGTAAATGACTGGATTTGTTATGCACTCTTTTTTTACAAATTGAAGAAAATCTCTTTCTAGCCTTTTACAGATATTAATTCATTCTTTCAATGCTGATAATGTTATCTCATGAGCCTCACTGTCAGAAAAATTCTTGAATTACCATCACTAAGAGGAGCTACCGTCGTTGCCGGAGAAAAGGCTTTGGAACGTACAGTCTCCTCTGTCTCCGTGCTGGAGTACTCGACACCAAATGAGAAGCAACACAGACTTTTCGAAGCAATCAACTTCGAAGGCAACGAACTTGTCATCACTGCCTTTACATCAATCTGTCAGGATTCAAAGGCACAAATGGAAGTAATACACCGTCTTGCAGAAGCTGGTGAAGTAGGCATACTGCTGTATTACGTCGGCACTTTTGTTCCATTCATCCATGATGATGTGATTTCAACAGCAGATAGTCTGAATTTTGCACTAATCGAAATGCCTCATTCACTGTCTCTCCGCTACAGTGATGCAATAAGCGAAATAAGTGAGGCGATACTCAAAGAAGAAAGCACTGATTCTAATTTTGTAGCGGAAATACTTGAGGATATCAGCCTGTTGTCTCCTGAACTCAGAAGCGTATCAACAGTTTTGCGGATGCTGAGGGACAGATTGAGAGCAAGCCTCATCCTGTCTGACATGTCCGGTAACGTGATAAACATATCCACTTTCCCTCATGGAAGAGAAAATGAACTGAAAAACTGTATTGAATCAGATGCCCCTGATCCAGCATGGTATGTCTACAGAACATACATACAAGGAAAGGATACCAAAACTTTCAGACTTACTATAATAAGAGAAAACGGAAGTGCGTTGCTGAACCATCAGATTGCAATGACAGTGGAAACTCTTCACCTCTTCCTTGTCATATGGTCACCAAACCATGGACAGGCAGTCATCTCGGAACTTGTCAGGGCAATACTCCAAGACGAAAGTTTAAAGATGAGACATCTGGCTGCCCTCTTTGGCATTGATGTCAAAGATCTGGATATAATGTTTGTCATCCGCAGCAGTGAAGACATTAAGTTATTACTTGATATAATCAGGAAAAAACTGTCCTCATATATCGACCGTCCGATTGTTGATTTCTATGAAGACAATATTGTCCTGTTTCTCGCTTCAAGCATCGGAGACGATATACTTGAGAGCATAAGCAATCTCCTTGCAGAGGAAAACTTGATAATGGCAAGAGCATACAACCTGAAGAATACTTCAGAAGTACGTAAAGCTTTTCTAGAAATACAACCTTCTCTTGACTCAGCCAGTAAAGTCTACAGAAAAAAAGTGCTTAACTTATCTGATATACAGCTGGTCAACTATTTTCTCGCACTGACATCAAAGGGAGAATTGGAAATTGAAACAGTCTTGGCTCCAGTAAAAGTCATTGAGAAAAATGAAGATGCGGATGTACTTCTCCAAACGTTGGAAACATATATTCTGGATGCGGATTCCAGTACACTGCGAACATCACGTATGCTGAATGTACACAACAACACGATTAAATACAGAATAAAAAGAATCTCTGCGATACTGCATGCTGACATCACAAAAGCCCCGCAAAGCATAACACTTTACAGGGCAATGATGATGAGAAGAATTCTCTACATACAGTCAGGCTAAGTCTCCTGCCGCTTTAATTCTGATTCTTACCATGTTTCCCGGATAGTACTGAAGTGGAACATCTTCGATCTCAACAATCTCAACGCTATCCATTCTGGCTCCGGATCTGGCTGCTTCAAGAATCGCTTCATTAGTTGCAAGTTTTATTGCCTGTTCTCTAGGAATTTCATCATAAGAAACAAGCTTTTCATAATAACCGCTCACCTTGCTGATAGCACTACCGATTGCGTTCGCACATCCAGAATACTGAGGGACTATGACCTCTGACGCGCCTTTCAGATCTGAAGGAATAATAACAGATCCTCCACCAGCAAGAATAACAGTCACGTCATTGCTGGAGAGCTTCATTGAGTCAATGGCATCCTCAACATGACTCTTAATCACATTAAGAGCTTTTAGCGCAGTCTCCTTACTGATGTTTTCGACCAGTGACTTGTCTCCGATATCGGCAAGACCCAAGCGTACGGCAATATCAGTTGCAGTAAGTGTATTTCCTCCGAATACGAGAGCTTCTTGGGTAATCCTGTAACCGACACTGTCCGGGCCAACAGTGACAGAACCATCATCTTTTAATCTGACAATGCTTCCACCTCCAAGACCGATTGAGACTACATCCGGCATTCTGAAATTCGTTCTAACACCACCGATTGTGACAGCGACTCCGCTTTCACGCGGGAAACCATTCTGAAGAGCACCTACATCCGTTGTAGTTCCTCCCACATCAACAATGATGGCATTTGAGACTTTTGTCAGATAACTGGCTCCCCGGATACTGTTTGTAGGGCCACATGCTATCGTGAGAACAGGATAACGGCGTGCTTCCTCTATACTCATCAGCGTACCATCATTCTGAGACAGATAGAGGGAAACATTTTCAAGTCCTTCTTCCTTCAGACTCCTTGCAAATCCTTCTGTAAAAGCCTTTGCAACTTTATTCAAAGCTGCATTCAGAATTGTGGCATTCTCCCTCTCAATCAGCCCCATGGACCCAATCTCAGAAGATAGAGAGACATGGACATCATCACCAAGAATCTCTCTGGCTATCTCACCAGCCCGCACTTCCTGCTCATTTCTCAATGTCGAGAAAACTCCTGAAATGGCTACAGAATCAACGTGCCCGCGAATGTCTTCAAAAAAAGCCCTGCACGCATCCTCATCAAGAGGATTCAGATCCTTTCCATCATACTCATATCCGCCTTTGACTACTGTACTTTTGTAAGCAACCTTCTTGAGGTCATCTGGCCAGTCTGTCATTGGCTGGATGCCTGTTGTTGCTGGAGCGCCAATACGCAGTATGCCCACAGGTACAAGATTCTTCCTTTCCACAATCGCATTCGTACACTGTGTGGTTCCGAGCATAGCCATCGTGATATCCCGTCTGTTTATATTTGACGAAGAGACCACGCTTCTCACCGCATTCATTATCCCTGTATATACATCCTGAGTAGTCAGCACCTTTATCTGAGCAATGACATTCAGGTCCTCATCAATTATGACTGCATCAGTATTGGTACCGCCAACATCAATTCCAAGTCTGTATTTCATGCCTTAACCCTCTTCTCAAGTGGAATGTAATCAGTCTCAAGACCGAAATAACGAGGTCCGACCAATTTCAAGCCTTCATCGGTTCTCCAACGTTCAAAACACTTCAGCCCAACTACAAGAACCCTTTTACCATATTTCAGGGCATCTGTCGGAACAGGGGTGTAAGTATTGCTGTCAACAAGGCAGATTAAATCAGGAACCGTTGCCATTATCTTTCCATCAATCACTGCAGAGAGGTTTTCATTCTGGAACTCAACATATGCACTGTGCTTCTTGTATTCTCCAGTCCCCTCCAAAACCACTTTTCCAAAATTGAATGCACCTCTGACTTCTCTTTTGACATCAATAATCTTACCCTTGAAAAGCTTGAAGCCTTCCGTGATTTCCAGAAAGCTGTTCTCAGTATCATCCTGGCTGGAGTCCTTAATCATACGCAGTGCGCCACCCAGTCTCTCACTTCTAGTGACGATATCTCTGACTGCATACTTCTTCATGTCTTTTCCACTCATGGTATAAAGACATACAGATACAGATCCTCCACATGACATGGTAACGCTTCTTGCCAGCTCTTCAGTCCATTTATTGGTTATTGTGTTGAATATGCAGCTGTTGCCCTTTTCATCAGTCAGGGCCATAGGAGTTGCCTTCATTCCTCCAATGGTGAATGTAACCATTTGGAGCTCAGGGAAGGCTCTACCCATTCCATCAGCATCAACCAAAGGAAGTCCCAGCCTAGCAGCAGCAGCAATCGGCAGCATACTGTTCACTCCTCCTGCCTCTATAGGCATGAATGCATAGATTTTCCTGTTGAAATATGTTTCCACCATTTCAGCAAGAACCCTGTACTCCCCTCCATTGATTGCCTTTTCGCAAAGAACAGTAGGAGCTCCCATCATGGCAATCGGTACAATAAACGCATCATCTGGCACATCATCCGGAGACAAAAGCGTGACATCTCCGCACTCCCTGACTGCGTTAATAGCAATCAGACGTCCGATGTATGGGTCACCACCTCCGCCAGCTCCTAGTAAAGCTGCTCCAGTCGCGATATCATTGATTTCCTTCACTCCAATCTTTCTCATTTTCTGATTTCTCCTTTATCCATTACGTTAACCAGAATGATATATACCACCATGGATACGACTATTCCGTTCACTGGACCTATAAAAAATACTGCAATATTCCCTGTAATATAAGCGACAAGTGCACCTACAGCAAAAGCTATGATTCCTGGCAGATACCATCCTTCCTTCTGCACAAGATTCTCCTTCCTGCCCTTTCCAACTATCCAGTATGAAGCAATCATCACACCTGCTATTGGGGGGATAAGTGCGCTGAGGATATTTAGGAAGAATTCGAATTTTGAAAGAAGACCAACTGCAGCAAGAACAGTTCCAATCAATCCTGCGACTGCACATGAAATCCTGAATTTATCCTCACCTCCATTAAAAAGATTAGAAACGGCAAGCCCTCCGCTGTATGCATTCGTCACATTTGTTGTCCAAGTGGCAAGAACCAGTGCAACCAGTCCCAGGGCAGGAACACCTACTGCCGCAAGCACCAGTGAAATATCATATTGTCCTGTCACAATTGACAAAATTGCACCAATAAGCATCATGACCATACCGGAAGGGAACACTCCTAAAACAGTACTCTTGACCACATCTTTCCTGCTTTTGGCATAACGGGAGTAGTCTCCACTGATAACACCACCCAGAGCAAATGATGCGACAACCATGCTGACTGCAGAGATGAAAGGCATCCGCGAGGCTGGGACAAAAGACATTACTGTTTCAAGGCCACCTGATGAGAATGCAAGTATCATGCTGTAAACAAGAACAATGACAAGTGCAGGCACTGCTATGAAATTCAGAATCTTCAGGCCGTTATATCCATAAACAGCAGTTAACAGCATTACTATACCCCAGAAGATACTAGAAATCCACGATGGAATCTCAAAGTCCGTGATACCGGCAATCATTACAGAAAAAGATTCACCACAGACTGCACTCTGAATACCAAACCAGCCGACACAGGCTATCGCAAGCATCAGGCTGATAATGAACTGAGCACCTTTTTTGCCAAGAACAGAAGAAGCCATTGAAACGGTCGGCATACCAGTGTCACAGCTTTCAATACCGACAAGACACATGTAGATGCAGACAATGCCATACCCGGCAAGAACAGCCAGCACAACTTCTCCCAGGCTGAGCCCCGTTCCAATGACCCCGCCTATCATCAGACAAGGGATGCAAATCATACTACCTGTCCAGATCATTGCGAGAGAAAGCCAACTCTGCCTCTCACTTTCCTTTATTTCGAATTTGTCTTCCATCATGAACCTCCTTTTGGAATAGTTTTGAAAAGTATAGATTCATGTGAGAATTCTTTTCATTATTGAAGAATACAAAAATAAAACACCAAAAATTGGCCAAACGGACAATCATGGATACTTACTCACAGGCAATGGTTGCTTTATGCCTCAGATAAAGACATCATCAATTACAGGGAAAGGGAACCTTCAATACCTGTGAAAGCAACAGTGCGGATTTCTCCTGTTTTCATCTTTATTGACACAGGTCCATATCCTCCGCATTTCTCCTTATCTGTATACCTGATTTCCTCAATGCTGAAGATTTCATCTTCACTGAAGCCCTCTTCTCCCTCTTTCGTAATCACCTGGCTTATGAGGATATAAGGCTCATAGGCGAAAACCTTCTCTCTTGAGGCATGGGCAAAGATGATGAAACTCTCTTTTGTATCAGGATTCGTGCCACAGCTCTTTTCAACACTGAGGCTGTTCCAGCCTGCCCATACTGTCATTGCCATATGCCTGCGCTGTCCGTCACTTCCATGGCCGGTGATGATGACTGCCTGCACATCTCCATGTTTCACGGTCTTCCAGACAGCATCAGGACAGGGAAAACCGTAAGAGCCAAGGTAAATGTCTACAGGCTTGTGGAAAAGCCTGATTTTATCTGCCCTCACGATTCCCTCCGGGACAGTGAAATCCGCAAGATCAATCAGGCTTGTCCAATGGTAGTCGCAGGAAGTCTCAAAGCCAAACAACGCACGCCTGTAAAGCACATCATCCCTCTTTCCGCTCCAGAGGATACTGTTGATCTGCTCAGTTTTCTCTATATCAGATTGCTTGAGGACATAGGTTGCAGCACTCAGCCCTGATGCAAGGTCTGATTCCCAAGGATAACGGCTGCTGTATGACAGCTTGGCATAACACCACCTGCCATTGTCATCACCGACACGTTTCACAACCTTTCCTGTACGCAGCTCCATAGTCCCGTTATCATGATGGTCGGCGATTGCAAGACCCGGGCCATCAAGCACACTCTCCAGAGTCTGCCCGCCCTTCAGCGTTTCCCATACCCCATTTTCTTCCTTTGCAGTCCAGAACGGATGTTCTTCAGGAAGTTCAAGGCAAAGGAATGCCTTGCCAAGCCATAAAGGACTTTCTGCACAGCTGTAACCCTGCACCATAGGAGTGAACGGACCGTAAAAGCCGAGTACAGGAGCACCTTCGTACAGAATGTCATCACGTCCAAAGAACTGCATCAGGGCACCGGATGCGATTCTTCTGGACAGGCCCGGATTCGCCTCAGGATTCTTCAGATTGAAATTCGCGGCAAGAGGTGCTGTTGCGGCATTGCGGTAAATGCTGCTTCTGCCCCACATGGTCACATGCCCGTTCTTGTCAAACATGTTTGCATAGGTTCTCATCAGCTCATTGGAATTCTTCTCAAACTCTGATGCGATATACGGCTCATTATCATACCCGTACCACTTACACCATATCGGGGCATAGACCTGGAAAGCCCAGGCAGAGTAATAATCGAAAGTATGACCGTCACGGTACCAGCCCTGCCCTGCATAATACGAGAGGATGGCCTGGGCATGTTCCCTCATTATTGACTTGTCGATTTCATATCCCATCATATTGAGGAACGCCAGATCCAGCATATTGAAAAGGCGCCAGTTCTGCGTTGCTGTCGTTCCAACAGCATAATCATGGATGAATGAGGCAATAAGGTCCTGCTCCTCTTTTGTATAATCATCCCAGATTTCCTTTCTCGCTGAGACAAGACCGATTACAACCGCACAGGTCTCAACTGTCTGCTGGTAGGTATGCAGTCCGAAAGAAGGCTCTGCATCCTTATCCATGTCGCTGTAGCTGAGAACATACTGACTGTCACCAGGAGTGCATGAGCGCAGAATATGGTCCTTGTAATACTTCCTCAAAGGTATGCCGGCAATCTCAAGATCAGGTTCAATGGCAATCAGGGGAGCTGCTATGAAGAAGCTTCTAGCAAGCCCTTCATAATACTCAGCCTGGACCTTCCATGCAGGAGTATGGCTGTTGGGGTATGTGACTTCAGTCTCATAACGCGGAACCAGAACAGGATCGTCAATCGACTTCACATGCCGGAAGACACCTTCAAGAATATATTTACCGGCATCAATCCAGTGTTTTCTGGTTAGTCCTGTATACGGACTTCTTTCAAAATCAAGATTCTCAGGTGAAAAATGCATAATGCCCCCTTATATGAATACGATTCTAACATATAGAGAAATGCAATGACTATTTTGCAAAATACCTTGCAACAAAAAGCTTTTTCTCTTCAATGACGCACACTCTCAAGCCGGGACCGGATATATTGCCCTAGGTTGCTGTCCTCGCAATATACAAAACAGCCTTTCTGTCCTCTGGATAGAAGTGTCCTGTATGTATTCCGGATAATCTTATCAGCAAGCTTCCTGTCCTCGGGAGTACGCACATTTGATATCGTCTTATCCCTCTTCAAATAACGCTTTGTATAGTCAGTAACGACTTCACCATCTGAATATTGCATATCCAGTCCGATTATGACACCCACATATTCAAACTCAAGACCCTGAGTTGAGTGGATACACCCGACCTGCTCAAAAGAATCCTCATCTGTAGCGAATTCAGTTGTTGAGAAATTCCACTGAGCCTCAAACCCACCCGGAAGAATGATATCCATTCTGGTCTTATCCTTGTCGCTGACCCACGGATAACAGTATCCGGCAATCATTCTTGCCTTGTTTGTACCATTCTTCTTTCTCAAGGCCTCGCGCATTGCGCAGGCGTCATCAAATACTTCAATGTCATAATCCAGATTAAAGAAAAACCTGTTTGCAGTACTCCTGATCTGAAGCATGTCATCCAGGAAAGCAAGATACCCGTCGGAACCATTGCATCTGAATTGAGAGGTAAGAATAAGACTGTCACTGCAGTAGACCTTTGAATCAAGCATCTCAGCCTGTTTCTTGATTTCATCAATTGTGCCAATATCCTTCATCGAGACAATCTGGTCTTCATCCACAAAGAATACACTTATCTTTGAGGCATTGATGATTTCCCTAATCTGGTTTTCGCCTTCATTTCCATATATGCCTGACTTCGCATTAAGTCTATGCGCCTCATCTACAAGCAGACAGGTGAAAGCATCCTTTGAAACCTTATGGAGAATGCCTGAACTCATGAACAGACCCTTAAGATACGAGATTTTGTGCTTTCCTCTTGTGAGGCTTTTCCAGAATGTATATCGGGGTGCACTTGTCTTGGTGACATAGGCACAAGAGCATCCATTGTTTAAGAGTTTAGCCAGCAGATTGATTGCTATAACAGACTTCCCTGTACCAGGTCCTCCCTGCACTATCACAGTATGTTTGCTGGGGTCTGTCACGGTATTCTCAACAAACTTGAGTATTGTTGAATAAGCGACAAGCTGTTCATCTATCATCTCAAATTCAATGTTTCCGTTGAGAATGCTGCCAACGGTTTCCTGAAGTGACCGGGAAGGTCTCAGTTTGCCATTCTCGATAATCTCAAACAAGTTCTTTTCAGATGGTGAATGAACATATTTTGCAATGAAGTCAGCCAGAATCGCACCGTCTTTCTGAAGAAACACAGGAGCGTCATGGAGAGCTTCCGCATATCGTCCATCACAAATACTCCAGCGGTTTTCTTCTCTATAATTGTGAAGATAGGCGCAAGGAACAAGCTGGATTTCATTGAGCCTGACATCCTCATTAAAATTTTCTATAAGGCGTGCATATGAATATGCCTGCTGTGAGGGGTGTGCGACATCCCGGACGGCTCCACCAGTGAAAGCCTTAACAACATTCTCCCTGCTGGTAATCTGACAGGTCTCCCATTGTTTGAGTTCAATTATAACGACGTTTTCATTTATGCCATCAGTGCCCGCTATCATGAAGTCAACACGCTTTGAAGTCAGTGGTATCTGATACTCAAGTGCGACCTGAACATTATCGTCTATTGCACGATTGGATATTATCATGCCAATTCGCGGCAAAGAAGCCTCCCATGACTTGAACTCAGAATAACTTTCATGAGGTAATCCGAGAGAATGAAACAGATTGTCGAGCCTTTTGCTGATTTGACCGTTAATCAGCTCATTTTGGAATTCCCTTTTACTGCCTGAATAAACAATCATCAACCGCTCCTGTCAGAACCTGTCATATTTCTTTGAAGACCCTTTAGCCTTATCCACCGGGTACTTAATCCGGTTTTTCTCTACTTTGTCTAAAACAATTTTCCTGACATCCAAATCAAGAACGCTTGCCAGTCTGATACAGTAATTGATAACATCAGCCAGTTCTTCTTTCACATCATCAAGCAAATACTCATCTTCATTCCACTGAAAACATTCCAGTAGCTCACAAGACTCAATAGCTATGCTTTTCGCAAGATTCGCAGGAGTATGGAACTGACCCCAGTCCCGTTCCAGAGCAAAAGCATCAATCTCCGCCTTTAATTCTTCAAGGGAATCCATCATAAATGAAATGATAACATCAAAGCTGAAAAACTGAAGTGCATTGTCTGAAGTTTTACAAGTATTTCAAGCACAAACAGTTAAGTTTCATTCAGAAAGTAATCAGCGCCTGAATGAAAAGCATCACTCACTTATCCCGGGAAGCTGCATGAAGGATAACGTCGTTTATGGAAAACTTAAATTTTCTATAAAGGTTTCTCAAACCTTTATAAAAACACACTACTTTTTATAAAGATTATTTTTCAACTTTCAATGAAGCTGTATCAGAATCCACGAGAATCCCGATCATTCCAGTATTCACATAATAGCTATCCCGTCCCAGCCGTATCTTCTCAAGAAGATTATCCTGCGTAAGAGCATCAAGATATTTCCTTGCTGTAAGATATGACACATCAAGTCTTTCCTTGAGAATACCGATTCTCGTGTATGGATAGTGTCAGATTACATCAAAAATCAATTATATTTATAATTTTAAGTATATTTTTATAAATGAAATTTTATAATTTCACGTATTCGAAGTACTCCTAAACCACTTTCTGCTCACATGGTTTTCTTATTCTTGAATTCCTCCTCCATCTTCATTTTTCTGAATTCTCTCGGGCCCATACCTGTATATGCAGTAAAGGAAGATGAAAAAAGGGAAAGGCTAGAAAAACCAACAGCTTCTGCGACTTCATGTATCGGAACAGAACTTCCGGAAAGCATGATTTTGGCATTCTCCATCTTCATCTCCCTGACTTTCTGACCTGGCGGTTTATGATAAATCGCATTGCAGATTCTTGTGAGCTGAGATCTGCTGCAATTCATCATCTTTGCCAGATCCTCAACTTTCCACAGAGCCTTGAGGTCTTTTGCAACCTCACTCCACACAGAGGCAAGCTGGCTGTGATGAATCCTGCTTTCCATATTGCCTGACTGACGGACAGCTCTCTGGATAATCAGGAGAAGGAGCTCCGCAGAAAGTTCTATTGCCTTGAAGCTGGTACTTCCTTCATATAAATCCTCATCGATTATATTTCGTACAAGTTCCCTGACAAAAGAAGTTTCCTTTTTCGCATCAATCTGAAAAACGCTGTAATCCAATATCGTATCAGGGATTATTGCAGAGCTGTCTGAAAACAGTATCCAGAGCTGTTCCCATGGCTCGGGGCCCTCGGTCTCCTCACGGTGCCCCTGCCCCGATGGAGACGAGACGAATACATCTCCCGGAAATACGATAAATGATGTTCCATCTTCCATCGTGAAACGGCCTTTTCCTGAAAGGGTGATGACAACTGCACTGAAGCCACGCGAGGAGATTCTCTCAACATAAAAATCCGTATCGTGATGACCATACCCTCCATGACGGGCCTTAGCCAGCCTGAAAGGATAGCAATCCAGCACACGGGATGACAGATGCCACTGCTCGAAGCGTTCAGGAGAATGTATGACTTCTTTCAGGTATTTCATACACGTGAATATAGCATAACAGTTTTTTCTTATGCTACAAATCCTGAACTTCTGACTACAAAAAGCAGTAGAATACATCATTTTGAAACTGATACTATGAATTCATCTTTTACCGGAGGGTTATCAAATGCCAGAATTTCCATACGATCCATGGCAGAAATGCAAGACGATAAGCGGTCTTGCCGCAGATCTTGTCATTTCCGCATTGCAGAAGGAAATCAGAAGAGGACATGAGGAGAATGCAGCCACGCTCGCCTATGAGATGATGATTACAAGCGAGGACATGGAGGATTATCTCTGGTTCCGTCTGAGAACCATTAGTGTTGAGGATGTAGGCTTCGCCAATCCTTCAGCGCCTGTCCTCATCGGTGAACTTGACCAGATGAGAAGAGTCACAAAGCATCCCGGAGACAGAGGTCTTCTCGCAATCCATGCAGTACGCTACCTGTGCAAGAGCCAGAAAGACAGATCCAGCGATGAGATGTACAACTGGATCATGAAAGAATATAAAGCCGGAAATCTCAGACCGCAGATTCCTGATTACGCCATCGACAAGCATACTCTTCAGGGACAGCAGGAAGGAAGGAACGAGGACGACTTCTATGCGGAAGGCTCAAAGGTCTATCCAGAGTGGGAAGGCAGGGATACGACTTACCGTGAGAGAATTCTGAAAATTCTTGCACAAGACAAGACAAAATAAAAAAAGGAGAAAGAAAAATGAAGAAGATGTTGCTTGCTGCTGCTGTGATGTTTCTTGCAGTCGCTTCTGTTTTCGCAATGGGTGGAGGAGAGACTTCAGCGGAGAGTGAATATGACAGAATCGTCACCACGACTGTCACTGCCACATACCTCAACGAAACATGGTTCAACACAATGAATGCTGACTTCGAGGCAGAAACTGGTATTCACGTCGTGGTTCAGCCCGTTCCAGGTGACGAAGATGAATACAAGGCAAAAATCAACATTGACCTCATGAGTGGAAGCAATGTTGATGTCGTCGAGACACTCGGTCCTAAAGATTATTCAAGACAGGTGTCTGCAGGATTCTTCATGCCTCTCAATGAAGTCGTTGAGGCTGCAGGCATAGATCCTTATGAGCTTTATGGTGCAAACCTCCCTGTTGAGGACGATGGAAACTACTATGCGCTTCCATTCAAGCAGGAGATGTACTGCGTATTCTACAACAAGGCAATCTTCGATGAAGCCGGTGTCCCCTATCCGGAGGGCCCATGGACATGGGATGAATACGTCGAGACCGCTCAGAAGCTGACAGACAAGAGCAAGGGAATCTATGGCTCTTTCATGAATTCAGACCTTCCCTGGATGTACATGCCGGCACAGCAGCTTGCTGTCCCGTTCTACAAGGAAGATGGAAGCTGTAATTTCGATGATCCTGTTTTCAGAGAATATGCCGAGTGGTTCAAGCACATTTCCAATGAGCTTGGAATCCAGCCATCAGTTGCAGAGCTGGAGGCAGAGAACGCAAACTGGAACTACTATGCTCTTGAAGGCTACCGCCTTGCTATGTTCCCTCAGGGCAACTGGTTCACACGCCTTCTGAACAGTCAGGAAGATTATCCTAAAGACTGGGATTATGGCGTGGCACCGCTTCCATCAGCAGGTGAAGGCGGAGAGAACAACCTTGTTTCCCTCGGTTATGTCGCAATCAACAAGAATGCAGCACACCCTGAAGAGGCTCTGACATACGCACTCTGGATTGCAGAGAACCAGTGGAAGTACGAAGGAGGAATTCCAGCATTCGCGACAATGAGTGAAGAGGACCAGCAGCTTGCCTTCGGCTCCATCGCAGAAGCCTCTCACGGGCAGGTCACAGTCGATGACCTTTATCAGAATCTTGTCAACACAGGACTTGGAAGTGTTTCTTCTGATATCGTCGGCACAGCGGCTGCAGAATACTACAACATCGTGAAGGAAGAGCTTTCATCCTATAACATGGATCTGCAGAATCTGGATACAGCGATTGCAAATATCGTGAAGAGAGTGAACGAAGCAATAGCAAATGCTGAATAACAAGTACAGGGGCCAGCAATGGCCCCTTGTCATTTTGCGGAGGAAGATTTGAAAAGAAGATCTATGAAAAATGCAGAAGCGGTTGCCGGCTATCTTCTGATAGCACCGTTTCTTGTCATGTTTGCAGTCTTCAAGCTCTACCCCATGCTTTATGGAATTGCTGTCGGATTCTGGGACAGGAATTCAGAGATGAAACTGCTGGATACGACATTTGTCGGTTTTGAGAATTATGTCACGGTCCTGAAAAGCGCCTCTTTCTGGGAGGCTTTTGGGCATTCAATCGTATTTTCCGTAATATATATCGCATTTCTGATGGTTTTCGGCTTTCTGGTTGCCGTTCTTCTCAACAGAAAATTCTGGGGACGTACTGCAGTACGCACCTGTTTCTATATCCCATACGTCACAAATATGATTGCGATAGGTATCGTGTTCAAATACCTTCTCAATCCGATGAGAGGACCTGTGAATGCGGTTTTCCGGCTTTTCGGAACAACCGGCCCCGGATGGCTCTCAAGCCCGGCGATGGCACTCCCTGTGGCTGCTGTCATAGCAGGATGGGCCGCACTCGCCTTCAATGTCATCACATGTCTTGCCGCCCTTCAGGATATTCCTAAAGACATGTATGAAGTCGCCGACATCGAAGGTGCCGGTTTCTGGCAGAAACTGAGATATATTGTGCTGCCTTATCTCACGCCCACCCTCTTCATGTTGCTTACTATAACGCTCATCAACTCGTTCAGGAACTATACGGCCATTGCAGGTCTGACCGGTGGCGGTCCTGGCACATCAAGCAAGGTTGTTTCCGCACTGATTTATGATGACGCATTCAATTTCCTGGCATTCAGCCGTGCCAGTGCAGAAGGTGTGATCTTCACAATCTTCATCATCATCGTGAACAGGCTGTTCACAAAAGCGAGGTCCGTATGGGAAGCAAGAAACTGAAGTCTAAAAAAGATATTGTATTCACACTTGTCATGTGGTTTCTCGCACTTCTGATGCTCTATCCGTTCATCATGATGATTGCGATTTCATTCCGCCCGTCAGGACAGGCTTACCAGCCTCTTTTCGCATCTGGAATCATGCATACGCTGCGCAATTACAAGCAGGTTCTGTCGCATCCTAATTTCACGGACTGGTACCGCAATACAATTGTGACTGTAGTTGTGACAATAGCCATCAGACTTGTGATAACGATACTTGCCGCGTACTCCTTCAGCCGGCTTAAATTCAAGGGGAAAAAGATCATTCTTGCTTTTCTGGTTGCCACGATGATGGTTCCAGGTGAGACAACGATGGTTCCAAGATATCTTTATTTCAAGGAAATCGGGATACTCAATACATTATGGTCAATCGTTCTTCCTGAGGCAAGTGAAGTCTTCTATCTGATCCTGCTCATAGAGTTCTTCAGCTCAATTCCGAATGACTTCACCGAGGCCGCGACGATAGACGGTGCAGGCCATCTGATTATACTCTCACGTATTTTCATACCTCTGTCCGGTCCTGCAATTGCGACAACTGTGCTCTTCTCGTTTATAAACATCTGGAACAACTACCTTGATCCATACCTGTTCATAAACAACATAGAGACACAGCTCATAACCCCGGCATTGCAGTTCTTCCAGGAACAGGGAGGAGCAAACATGCCGGTCCAGATGGCAGGCTCCGCACTTGCCCTCATTCCTGTCATAATACTCTTTATATTCACGCAGAAGTACTTCGTTCAGGGTGTCGCATCAAGCGGAATCAAAGGCTGAAACACATCTGGCTCGCTGAAAGGCGGGCCGTTTTTTTCATCAGCAACAGATTTTTCCAAGCGAATTGCTGTAAGCAGTCCTGATGTCATCAGGCATTGTGCAAATGGAAGTATCAGGCCGGCACCCCGTCTTCAGCGCTTCTTCATAGAACCAGCACTTGTAGGTAAGCATATCCATTGCACTTTGAAGCTTTTCCATTTCTGCAGCCAGACTCTTCTGCTGCTTTCTGAGAAGCTGGAGGCGCTTATCAAAACATTCCCGGCTTTCATCGCTCCAGGCCATGAACTGCCTGATGGAATCAATTTCTAGCCCTGTCCTCTTGAGATAGATGATTACCCTGAGTGCTTCCAGATCCCTTTCACTGAACTTTCTTATTCCAGATCTTCTTCTGAGATCCGGCAACAGGCCCTCTTTATCATAATATCTCAGCGTGGAAACCGGCAGCGAGAGCATTTCTGACACCTGCCCTATCGAATATTCCATAAAATCCTCAAAAATATCTTGACCTGAAGTCAGCTTCAGGTCTTATCACTACACTAAACATGGAGGAAAATATGGTCAAGCAGACAGCAGGGCGCGATGCCCTTACAGGATTCGCTGATGAATTCGCTCATCTCAATGATGACATCCTCTTCGCAGAGGTATGGTCACGAGAGAATCAGCTTTCTCTCAAGATGAGGTCGATACTGACAGTCACTGTGCTGGTGGCGAAAGGTCTTATAGACTCCTCTTTCCAGTATCATATGCAGACTGCAAAGAAAAACGGAGTGACGAAGGCTGAGATGGGAGAGATTCTCACCCATGTCGCATTTTATGCAGGCTGGCCAAATGCATGGGCGGCATTCCGAGTTGCTCTTGAGGTCTACAAGGATGATGAAGGAAAGGATGGCGGTATGTTCGGACTCGGAGAACCGAATGATGCATACGCACAGTATTTCATCGGTAAGTCATATCTCAAACCTCTGACAGATGCGAGAGAAACAGTCTTCATGGCGAATGTCACATTCGAACCTGGATGCAGGAACAACTGGCATATCCACCATTCTGATAAAGGCGGTGGGCAGATACTTCTGTGCACATCAGGCAGAGGATGGTATCAGGAAGAAGGAAAGAAAGCAGTAGAGCTTCATCCGGGTGATGTTATTACAATCCCCCGGGAAGTGAAGCACTGGCATGGGGCTGCAAAGGATTCCTGGTTCAGCCATATCGCAGTCGAAGTTCCTGGTGAGAATACAAGGAACGAATGGTGTGAACCTGTCAGCGATGAAGCATATGAGGTATTACCATGAGCATAGCGATGAACCTGTACTATACAGGACAGGATGATAATGCGCACAGATTTGTTGAGGAAATGGAAAAAGGAGGTACTGCTGAAGCCATCAGGCAAGAAGAAGGAAACCTGAAATACGAGTATTTCTTCTCAACCTCTGATCCGCATACTGTCCTGCTTATAGACATCTGGGAAAGTCAGGAAGCACTTGATGCTCATCATGCATCCCCTCATATGGCAGAAATAATTAAGCTGAGAGAAAAATACGACCTTCATATGAGAGCTGAGAGATTCGTATCGGACGTCAATGGGATTCCAGATACAGACTCATCATTCCTTAGAAAATAGGAGAAAACACTATGAAACCGAAAGTCTATTTCACACGAAGAATCACACCGGAAAGCGTAGTTGAGGCATACAACCGGCTCGGCATCGAACTTACCCAGAAAGTTGCAGTGAAAGTGCACTCCGGAGAAAAAGGAAACCAGAACTTCCTCAGACCAGAATTCTGGAAACCGATGGTTGACAGGGTCAATGGAACAATCGTTGAATGCAATACTGCCTACGGAGATGCTGCAGGAGGCGTGAGGGATCACTCAGAATCACACCGGGCTCTGCTAAAAGAACACGGATGGACCGATTACTTCACAGTTGATTTGATGGATGAAGAAGGTCCTGATGTTGCACTGGATATTCCAAAAGGCAAAGTTCTCAAGAAGAATCTTGTCGGGAAGAACATCCTGAACTACAGCTCAATGCTCGTGCTTGCTCATTTCAAGGGACATCCGATGGGCGGGTACGGTGGAGCGCTCAAGCAGCTGTCAATCGGATGCGCAAGCCGTGCCGGCAAGGCACTCATACACTCAGCAGGCAAAACCGATGACCGCTTTGAGACATGGAAGGTGCATGCAAGCATGACGGAATTCCCTGAAGCGATGGCTGACGCGGCGATGAGTGTCGTGGAATATTTCCAGGGAAGAATCGCATTCATCAATGTCATGAAGAATCTCTCGGTCGACTGTGACTGCTGTACCGTTGCAGAAGACCCCTGCATGAAAGATATCGGGATCCTGGCTTCTCTTGACCCTGTCGCAATCGATCAGGCATGCATTGACCTTGTCATGGCCAGTGACGATCCGGGAAAAGACCACTTCATGGAAAGGGTCAACAGCCGTAACGGAATCCACACAATCGAAGCTGCGGCCAGCCTGGGTTACGGTTCAAGGGATTACGAACTGGTGGAATTCTGAAAAAAAGGAAAGGACACTGCCGGTCCGCCGGTGGTGCCCCTCCCTGTCATTATTCAGCCAACAGCTCAGATCAAGAGTGTCTTTCCACCAGGAACGATTACGGACACACCATCAACACAAAGCCATACATCCTGTGCAGAAGGATTGTAAACCATGGAATGGTCTGCAGAAAACGCAAGGCGTCTGGATGCATCCATGTAGTCCACGATTTCTATGTTAGTCGCATACCAGATATCATCATGCCCGCTGATCAGTGTGGCAAAACGTTCCATGACATTCCAGTTATCAAAAGTCGTAAACTCATAACTGTGACCCCAGACATACATGAGACTGAGCCTGTAATCATTTTTGATTGCCAAAAAGGATTCTGCATTCTCCATCAGCCTGTGATTATGATGGCAGGTCGCCTTCCACTGATAGAAATCATCTGGAAGTGAAAAACCGTCAGAATCTCCGACAATACGCCCATAGCGTATTCCAAGAGATGGAAGAAGAGAGAGAATCTCAGGTGTGTAGCTGCCGAAGGGATAAGCAAATCCACGTACAGGATATCCTGCGACCGCTTCTATCGCTTTTCTGTCCTCCAGAATCTCCTGCGCGACCAGAGAAAGAGGGCAGCGGTCAATCGGAGGATGATTTACAGTGTGGGATGCAAGCTCAAAACCGTCATACAGATCCTTCCACTCATGCATTGGAATCCTTCGTGGATCTTTGTCTGCTTGTCCTGAGTTGAGATTGAATGTAGCCTTAAGACCATACTTCCTGAATATGGAGACCAGTCTCCTGTCCTCTTCTCTCCCATCATCATAGCTGAATGTGAGAGCCTTGTTTCTTCCCCCAGGGAATAATATATGAACTGATTTCAGATGCATAGTTGTCCTCCTGTGAATTATTATCTGACTGTTTCCACAGGCAAGCCTGCGAGGTTCAGGTGAATAGGCTTATACCATATCCGTACATCATTTTCAAACTTTGAGACTAAGGCTGCCACACAGAGCACCATCATGCCGTACACATTAGCGACCGGAATCTTCCTTTTCCGGCAAGAAGAGGCAGTCAGCTCCCCCATAGGGCACGCCCGTCTCGGGAGCACTCTCGTAGCCGAAGAGACCCTTCGCCCTGTCTTCGTCCATCACACGACCAGCGCGAATCTTTTTGTCAGAAGAACTCCACAGCCTGCCGGCCTCCTTGCGGATGACCGACTCAGTGAAACTCTTCACATCGATGCCCCGAAGCGTGAGGAAAATCAGGGGATTATCGTCCAGACGACGCCCTATTCCATAAAGCACTGCAGCTATGTGCTTGCACAACCTGCTCAAGTCCGGACAAGAACAGGAGAAACGGATTTCCCTGAGTGACGGGAACAGTCCGCCTTCTTTATCCGTAAAAAGCTGCTGATACTCCTTCGGGAACTTCCCGCTCTCAAGTACCGCAAGGGACTCGAGCTTCCCTGAGCACACCTTAATGATGTGATCCAGTCTGTCTTTCTTCAGAGGTTCGATACGTACGACCACGTCGTATGGCTTACGCCCCGAGCCGAGAACCTTGGCCGTCACCAGTCCTTCCCCAATATCCAGATCAATCACGGCATTGGCCCTGACGTACTTCTTACCCCTGTCAAGACGGTTGTAATTATCCGCATAGCGGTCGATGTTGTCGCACCAAGCCCTGCCCCACCATGTAGATGCAATTGTCCTGCCTTCTATCGAGACGGGTTTGTAGCCTGGTTTTATGGCCTTAGCGGCTTTCACCCTGAGCTCAGCCTGAGTCGGCTGAGGCTTGAAGTAACTGTACCCGTAACTCATCTCGCACCTCCCGTGAACTTCATGGCCTGGACAATCTCCTTTGCAGAAAGCTTCGTGAGGATGTCGCTGGACAGGTCGCCCAGAATGGAATCGGCAAGAGAACTCTTTAAGCGTATCATCTCGTCAATCTTCTCCTCCACGGTGTCGCGCGTGACGAACTTGTAGACCATGACCTTGTGCTTCTGACCGATTCTGTAAGCCCTGTCAGTGGCCTGATTCTCGACTGCGGGGTTCCACCAGCGGTCGAAGTGTATGACGTTCCGGGCCTTAGTCAGGTTCAGTCCGACGCCGGCGGCTCTGAGGGAGAGGACCATGTAGGGCGCATTCCCGTTCTGGAATGCCCTGACTAGCTGTGTCCTCTTCGAAGCGCTGACGCTTCCATCTATAACAAGGCCCTCTCGCCCGAAGACGGATGCAAGCAGACTGTCCAGAGCGGGTATGATCTCGCGGAACTGCGTGAACACCAGCACACTCTCGCGGTTCTCGGCAATCGTGGAGCAAAGCTCTCTGAGAAGCTCGAACTTGCCAGAGTCGGCACTCCTGTATCCATCCAGACCGTTATACTGGTCCGGGTGGTTGCATATCTGCTTGAGCTTGAGGATTGCGGAAAGGACCAGGCCCTTGGCCTGCGCTTCGTCCTTACCGGTTATGACTTCCTCCGTCTGCGACACGACGCTGTTGTACAGAACAAGCTGGCTCTTCGTCAGAGAGGCAGAGATTGTCGTCTCAATCTTGTCTGGCAGGTCGTTGATAATGGACTTGTCGCTCTTGAGACGTCGCAGGATAAAGGGAGCGATGGCTGCCTTGAGACGTGACATTGAGCCCAGGTCGATGTCCTTCGCATACTTTGCGAAACCCGTTTTTGTTCCCAGTAGTCCTTCATTTGCCCAGTCCATCAGACTCCACAGGTTCATCAGGTTGTTCTCAATCGGTGTGCCGGTGAGAATGACCGAGTGCTTTCTTTTCATCGCTCTGAGTGCTTTTGACGCCTTTGTAGACGGATTCTTGATGTACTGCGCTTCGTCAAGGATGATCTCATCCCATTCCATTGCTGTCAGATTCTCGTCCCGTGCTGCAATGCCGTATGTGGTAATGGTCAGCCAGCACTTCTGGAGGCAGCGGGCGCTGCCATGGTAGATGTCGTAGGAAATTGAAGGCGCAAACTTCGCCATCTCGCTCTCCCAGTTGCCGATAAGCGATGAGGGGACAACAAGAAGAACTCTGGCATCCCTTTGCTCCTCCCGCATCTTCTCCAGGTGTGAGAGTACCTGCACGGTCTTGCCAAGACCCATGTCGTCTGCAAGGCACACTCCAAGACCGAGCTTATGCATGCCTTCCAGATAACGATATCCCTCCACCTGATAGGGCCTGAGCGTTGCATTGAAATCCTCTGGCAGAGAACAAGAACCAGCAATGGATTCGAGAGTCTTCGCAAGCCAGTTGCGCTGTGGAAACGAAATCTTCACAGCTGCCTTGTCGATGCCTGCCGAATAACGCACCAGATTGGCTGCGCTCATCTGTTCGCCGAAGAGATCCCCTGTTTCAAGAAGTGCCTTAAGCCTGTCCTTGTCCACTTCTACCCATCGCCCCTTCAGGAAAGCAAGCCCTGATGTGGATTTCAGAAGCTCTGCTATCTCCTCACGTGTGACGGGCACCCCTTCATAAACCAGAGCGGGCCGTATCGCCAGAATGGTACCAAGTGTGAGCACGGGGCGGCCGACTGTGACTGAGACCGACGTACTCCTTCCCCTTCTCTTCCAGAAATCCGGGATGCGGCATACGATGCCTGCCTCCTGGTACATATCAACTTCATGCAGAAAGCGGTCAGCCTCCTCCTGTGTGAAGTTCAGAGGATGGAAGATTTCACCGTTTTCGACAAGAGAGCGGATGAAATCACTCGATCTTGACAGCCGGCTTACTGGAGCAATCAGGGCCGAAAACGCCTCGAGATTATCACCATACTGGCTCAGGGCATAGCGCAATGGGTAATGATGCACCCCGCCTTCACCGTCCGCAGTGGTGTATGTTGCCATGAAAGCGAATGGACTCTCCCCATTCGGGTTGATCACGAGGTGGAAATATATGCGCGTAGGCATCGAGAGAGTCGAGTCACGATTGCGGAGATAGAGGTCTACACTGCCGGAGAAGGATGCAATCTCCTTGCGGTAAATTTCCAAGAGCGCGTTCATCTGACGCCTGACCCACTTCCAGTCCACAAAGCCGCTGCCAATAGCAAATGGGACCTGTGACGCAATCTCCTCCAGAGAACTCCTGTCGAAATCGGGCTCGACCTTGTCACGTTCCAGCTCAAGGCCTGTGGAAGACATCAAGGCAGAAAGAAAGCCGTCCGCGACGAGCTTGAGGAACATCTCCGTCGCACTGGCGCCACGCTCAAGAGGCATGAAGCACAGGTCATACAGATTGTCATTGGAGAATGTACCCTCTCCGTCCAATGCGAATCCGGTTTCGGTGAATAGGAAATCCATATATTCATTACACCACAAAACGGCACATCAGAGGAACAGCTTAAGGGCAGACGGATGCGCAAATTCTGCTCCGCCAGACATTTTCAACTCGCTTTCAGCCATCTTAACAGGTAACAACCCAGATGGCAGCTGACAATGCCGTCAGCTTGAATAGTGTTATATAATTCCTATCTAGACCTAGAATTACTCCCATTCAATCGTCGCCGGCGTGAACATAATAGTAGGCATAGTCATAGGATTCCTGCTTCTGCTCTCACCATATTATGCAGTGATATCCACTGTATATCTCGTAGGTGCATATCTTTCGGTGCTGAAAGCATTGTGCTTGCATTCAGCAGAGCAGGTTCCAGATGAAACTACATACCATGAATCTGCATATGATATGATTTTCAGAAATGAATTCTTTCCCTTCCGGCCATATGGATCAGCCCCGTATGGCCGGATATTTTATTCAATCTGCATACAGCAAAACTGGCTAAAGCAGTTCTGTCATATAGAGAGGAATACATTCTATTCCATTTTTCACCATATAGTCGCCTGTATGGATAATGATTGGTGAACCTGAGTAATTCTGAAATTTCTTAGTGAATTTATTCAATGATATTGTCTTATAATGAGAAGTCGACTTAACTTCCACAGGAATGATATTATGCCTGCTTGTCACACCCCGCTTACGGATGAGAAAATCAATTTCCATACGATTGTTCTTATCTTCTGCGTCGTTTGACGCATAATAATAAAGCTTCCTTCCGCTTGTCGTAATCATCTGGGCAACAGCATTTTCCATTACGATCCCAAGATTCACTTCAAGCTTGTCAGTGAGAATTTTCTCATATATTTCCCTGTCAGCCAGACCATTTTCATCAAATATCATGCTGATCAGCAAACCTGTATCGGAAACATAAGGCTTCAGCCGCAATCTTTCAGCATTGATACCCAATCCGATATTCGGCTCTGTGCTCAGATAACACATATTGCATATCATGGCATCCTTCAACCAGAAAAAGGCACTTTCATAGTCCCTCATCCTCGCATTTTTATCTATGGCAGCCAGTTTGAATGAAATGTCATGCCTTGCAAGTGAATGCGGGATCTCATCGAATATTGCCCTGACTTTTTCCTGGTATCCTTCAGCATATTTGGAAATATCATCCCGATAAAGATCCAGAATCATTCTCTTTGCCTCTTCGGCTTTCATGAAATCATTTGTCTCAATGAATGTTTTTACAACCTGAGGCATTCCACCTATGAGAATATATTCCCTGAATCTTTTCATGATTTCCCTGTGGGCTGCTTGTCCGAGCTGTTTCTTCTCTTCAAAACATGCACGTATGAGCTTCATTGTCACATTATCATTGCGTGCCCACAGATACTCCTCAAAATCCATAGGGTTGAGCTTTATATGCTTTTCTTCTGAAGGAATGACTATCTGACTCGTATTTTTCCTTATTGAAAGCAGCGAACCTGTTTCCATGTAATCATAGCGTCCGTCAGCAACAAGATATTTCAAAGCGGCTCTTGCTTTAGGGTACATCTGAATTTCATCAAAAATAATGAGTGTATCACGCTCAAAAAGCTCCTTGTGCGTAAATAAAGACAGGCGGGCAAAAAAAGAATCGAGATCATCAAGATAATCTTCAAACAGTTGCTTGATCTGAGGACTGGCAATCATGAAATCAATCAGGACATAGCTTCTGTAATATTTTCTTGCAAATTCTTCAACAATATAGCTTTTCCCGACACGACGCGCACCTTCGATCAGCAAGGCAGTACGTCCTTTGTCTTCATTTTTCCACTTTAAAAACTCATCAGTTATCTTGCGTTTCATACACATTCTCACGTTTTTAAGCTTTTTCAATAGTATTATTTCACGTTTTTAAGATTTTCACAGCAAGATTTTCACACGTTTTTAAGATTTTCATCAGTAATTTTGTACTAGTCAATAAAAAGAGACACAAAAAATAATTATTTTTATTTTCAGTTTTTAAATGTAGACAGAAGAAAAAGTTTTTCTTGAATTTCATTTTCAAAAGTAGACAAATTGCTTGATTATCCTGTTTTTCATTTTTTAAAAGTAGACAATGAAAATTAATTTGTTGTCATGCAAGGGGTTATGCTGGTTTTCAAAAGAAGAGCAGACTTTTACTCATTTGTTTTTCTGAAATCTGTAGCATGGGGATGCGGATGATTTCTTGGACTTAAGCTATGAACCTATTTTGATTGTTCTTCATCCTGAATTCAAGAGGACTAAGTCCACCTAATGACATCTTTATCCTCTTCTCATTGTACCAATGGATGTAATCATCAATCTTAGCAATGAAATCATCAATTGAGACTTTCCTCCAGTCCTTCTTGTAGAACATCTCATTCTTCAATCTGCCAAAGAATCCCTCACAAGCAGAGTTGTCTGGGGAACATCCTTTCTTGGACATCGATCTGATGAATCCAGCACTCTCCATGATCTCTATCCATTCAGGCCATCTGTAATGGCATCCCCGGTCAGAATGGACAATCGGCTTTTTCCCGTCACCAAGAGCAGTAATGCCATTCTTGAGCATGCTGTTCGCAAGCTCTGCGTTGGGAGATGTGCCAATGCTCCAGGAGATGACCATTCCGTCATAGCAATCCACGAGAGGAGAAAGGTAGACCTTTCCAGCGGGGATGCTGAATTCAGTTATGTCGGTCAAAAGCTTCTCACCAGGTGCATCCGCATTGAAATCGCGATTTAGAAGGTTCGGCACTTCGGGTGAAATCTCCCCCTTGTATGAGCTATAGCGTTTCTTCTTCACGAAGACCACGATAAGCCCTTCTTCCTTCATCAGACGGCGTACAACCTTCTCTGAAACGGTTAGTCCTTCCCTTTGCAGAAGACAATGAATCCTCCTGTATCCGTATCTGCCATCATTCGGGCTTGTCAAGAATTCTGTGTAATTTAATTTTTCCTTCATAGCTTAACCCTGTCTCCGAAGACGATGGAGAACTGG
>CALXOK010000018.1 GCA_944390025.1 uncultured Spirochaetales bacterium
CTGCATTCTCTCTTCTTCACTCAGTAGCTTAAGTTTCTCTTCTTCAGCTGCAATCTCAAGCTCAGATGAAGAGGCCTCAGTGCCACCTGAAGATGAAGAGGTAAGATCAGAAAGCTGCTGAGATAAATCAGCACGTATAGCAGCATACATTGCGATTCTTTCGCTGATAATCCCGGCAAGCTCATCATCACCTGCATTCATCGCACGGGACAGAGCAAGCATATCGCTTCGCCAGGTCTTATCAAGCTCAGCTATCTGATTCTCAAGTGACCAGACCATCCCCTCTTCTGTAGATGAATAAAGAGCCTGGACTTCAGCATTTTTCTCCTTCTCACTATCAAGCAGACTGAGACGTTCTTCCTGTGCTTTTTTCTTAGCTTCTTCAGTTGCCAGAGCTTCTGCTTCAGCTGCATTCAGCTCCTTGCGTTTTTCAAGCTCTTTTTCAATCTGTCCTATCCAGTCTTCCTGCTGCGCTTTCAGCTTCACATAATTATTTGCAGGATCCGCAAGCAGAGAATCAAACCAATTGACAGACATAAACTCTTCAAGTTTGGCAAGGTAGTCTGTGAGATCTGCAGTATTCATCTGAAGCACATCAGAAATGGACATATGAGAAGATACAGCCTTCCCCAGATTATATGTTTCAAGGAGCCCTGTCAGTGAGTTTAATAGATAAGTAGGAGCTTCAATAAACGGAGCAAAGAAATCCGATAAAGTGTTTCCAACCTCTCCTGTGAACTTGCCAAAAGCGCTGGATAAGCCCTGAAGCGGAGAAACTTCAGCAACCTTCTCTGCAACCCCGCCAACCTTAGCTTCAATCTCATCAAGTATCAGGATTTGAGCCTCATACAGCTGATTCTGTTCAACAAGGGAAGCAATCTGATCTTCAATCTCTCCGCTGATCATGATACCCTGCCGGCGTAATCTCGTGAGACCAGAGACAGGATCTTCGAGGACACGGCCCATATCTGAAATCGCAGAACCTATGTCAGATTTGAATACCGCTGCAATATCGCTGGAAGCTGTGATGATCCGGCCGAAAAGATCTGAAGAGATTGAATCGTAAGTTGCCAGTCTTGCTACAGCATCAATTGCCGCCTGTTTATCTTGATATGCGGCATCCTCAAGACGCTGTGTCATCTCATCAATCTGACCTGCAGTGATTTCACTGCTACGCCCTGTGGATTCTATGACAGCCTGAAGACGAACAAGACCCTGCCGCTCTGCTTCAGCATCCTGAAGTCCCTGCCGTATGACAAGGGAAGTAGCCGTGAGCCCTGCAGTGAAGATTGATAAAATACCAGACAGGTCAGAAAATGATTTTTTCAGATTGTTTGTCGGAGGCAGGAGAAGCTGACTGTCCCGGGTCATGGAAGCATAACCAGTGCCAGCCCTGTTAGCACTGTCTTTAAGATTGTCCATGCTTCTCTTGACATCTTCAAACGTTCTCTTTGCCTGGTCGGCATTTGCCTTGATAACAATACTCAGCTGCTCATCAATACTGTTTGGCATATGTCCTCCTTCTTATAGTTTGAAAGAAAGCCGGCTCATTTTTTTGAACCGGCTCTCTTGGTTTTATTTTGTGAAATGATTTTAATGACCTCATCATAGTCATCTTCAAAGGCAGAAATCAGGGTAATGTATTCCTCTGTTTCTGAAGCGTACCCTTCACCATGAGGAAGACCGAATCGCTTATAGTCTTTCCATAGTCTTACGGCCTGATTGAGGTCTTCAGTGTAAAGAGGATAAATATCTTTCCTCTTTACAAGGCCATATGGGCTTCCGAGATCCACAGGCTGGTCATCGAACCAGGAACTCTTCTGCTCGACACCTAACAGCAGAGCCCGGAAGCCCTTTTTCAGGAAGGGAGCTCATCCTTCAGGTTGTTTCTTGTAATCTCATTTACAATCAGCGCAACAAGACTGGAAGCAAAACTGCTTCTTATTTCCAGAAGTTCTGCACCTGTCTTGATTTCCCTGTCTTTGCCATTTTCTGAGACAGTGAGATTCTCGATTGTAACATTTGATTCAAGGATGACTTTCTTCGAATCAATCTCCGTATGGGCTTCTGCAAGTCCCTTTTTTCCCATTGAAGCGTATGTCTTGATCCATTCGCTTCTTTTGTATGGAAGCGGAACATCATAGCTGATAATCATCTTCTCATCTTCAGCAAGAGGAATTCTTTCACTTTCAGGGGCAAGCGGATTGGCATACTTGTTTTCTGTGAAATCTGGAATCCAAGTGCGTCTTTTATTTATTGTTATTCTCACCCTTACCCTCCTTAGACACAGCAGCATACTGAGATTCGGTCTTTGCAAAAGGCGGCACTTTGATATAAGCCACAAACTCAATCATGCCACCAGAAACTCTTGCAGAGCCAGGACGGCAATAAACGCCGTCCACTTTCTTTCCGTCCGCATAGAGCTCAACCATGCCTTTCTGATCAGCAACAGGTTTCGCGGTTATCTTCATGCTGACACCTCCCTCTCATAAGAGAATGACGCAAGAGTCGTGTAGTTGAAATTGAAAGGAACTCCGCCGCTTGTCGGTGCATCTGCAGTGAATCCGTCAATGTACATTTTGCGGATGAGTGTGCGTTCAGTTTCTCCAACAACATCAGTCACTCTTGTAATGAAGAAATGCCACATGGTCTTGTCCTTGGAACGAGGAACATACGTGACCTTTTTTGTCCCACCAGCAGCTGTATCTTTGATGACAGGGCGGAAGAGGTTCTCAATCTTTCTTTGCATCTCGCTGTCAGTTTCATAGTAGCCACTGATTGTGCCGCTATCGCTGATATTGCCGTCGCCACGGATGTCCCTTTTGCCTTCCAGCCACTCGCACTGACTTGTCAAGTCAATCTGACCTTCGCTTGCATTGTTCGAGCAGTCAGTTGTCCAGCAGCTGACTCTCATATCAAAAGGAATCACCACATCGCCTTCTTCAAGCGGGTTGTCCTCCTGAGACGTGAATTTCTCGATGTAGATTGGCATTTCCACATCAAGAGCCTTGCCTCCCTCAATGGATGAATCGACAAGAGTGTCAAAATAGCTGGTTGCACCTTTCTCCTTAATCAGGCAGAACCCTCCATCAAATGACTGTGATGTGCTTGTAAGCTCTGTACCTTCTTTCAGGAACCCGCTCTTGCCATCTGTAATTGTAATCTTGCTCATAAATACCCTCATTTCTCCCAGATGCCATCCGGGATATTCACTGTGATATACCTGGGTTCAGTCCACAGGTAATTCCACTGCCCTGTCTCCACGATTTTCTGTTCATTCTGGCTGAACGAACCTGTAGGAGTCACAGAGGATTCGAAACACAGGCGTGCCGTATATTCCCCTACAGGGAAGTCAACATACTGTTTGCCTTTGCATTTGTCATACAACGCCTCCAGGCGAAGACTTGCTGAAATGACTGATGACAGGTAAACATCAGGACCATCCCCGGCTCCTACCAGCGAAAGCTGCCATTTCAGGATGGATGCACCGATACCGTAATGCTCTGATCCAAGGTACGTGAGACGAAGGGCCGGAGCTGCAGTACGGACAGGCTGTGGATCGTAAAGCACATCAAGACTGCTCTTATCCTTGAGGATTGTCTTGATCTGATCCAGCACTTCTTTCAATAACATGAAACATTCTCCTTATTACCTTGTCATCGTCATCATCGATATAGAAGAAAGGACGGGATGGAATCTTGATGCTCTTTTTCAAGATGAAAAGCATCACAGGTTTCTCGCCTTTCTTGAAAGCCATAAAGGCATTCCCACACCTGCGGCAGTAAAACCCACCTGATTTGTACAACCGTATCAGCCTGGAGATACTGCCTCCAACAGAAAGCAGCTTCTGCTTCATCTCGCGGTTTGCAGGAATCCAGAGATAGCCAGTACTGTTCTTTGCAGTAATCGTGCCGCCATAGTTATTGATTCTGGCACCTGCACGATTCGTTCCGATAATGACTGAGTCTCCTTCAACCCTGGACGATATTGATGAGAGCAGCGCACCTGTGTCTCGAAGAGGCTTGCCGATGTTGCCGGTTCTGAGGTTCTGAGTCAGAGGTGAGATTGGAGTAAAAGATCCCTTTGTTATCTTCCTCTGTGTTGAACTGACCATATACCGGCCGGCTCTTCTCAGAGCATCCTTCAGATTAAAATTGACTTTCGCATTCTTTTCGACCTGATAGGTTATCTCAATTCTGTCCGGCATGGCCTCACCGCTCCTGTCGGCAAGGGACACTGGCTCACAGATTGCCCGGAAGTGTAGCCTGATGCATCAACTGCATTGCCTGAGAAGGCTCTCAGCAGTTCCATGGAATCTTCCTTCTTGTCATCGGCCACAGCCTCGTTTTCGGCAGCACTGTAAAGCTCATAAAGTGCCCTCTTGATAACAGCCAGACGGAGAATCTCATTTGCCTCATCATACTGGCCCTTGGCCTGGATTACCTTGGCTTTCGCCCATATCACGGCTTTATCAAGGGCTCTCTGGGCCACAGCATCATCACCTCCGGTGAGAACATCATAATTGTATGAGGAAATATCTTCCTTCAGCTCTTCTACTGTAATGCCCATTCAAGCCTCCTTAATCACTCGCCATCTCCGTCTGCATCCAGACTCCGGCCTTCTGTCTGATCAGCTGTGTTGACAGTGACATTGTTGTTGATGGTGAGATTTGTCCTCTCGCCTTCAGAAGCAGTCACAGTCGCCCAGCAGATTGAAGCCGGAGCAACAAGCGGCATCGGCTTGGACTCGGAAATGATCTTGATACCGGAAGGATCCTCAATCTGAACAGGCTTGCTGAAGAACGGTGTGGCCTGCAGATTTCCCTGGACATCATCAATTGCACAGTAGTCAAGTTCAGCAAGAGCAGGGATGACCATGCAAAGGCTGTTTGTGTCAATTGCATCCTTGACGATATCTGCACCGGATGAGTTCTTGTCGTTGTATGTCTCATCGACAAGGCAGATTGAGTAGCCCATGAAGCTGATTTCAGCATTGTTGATTGTGGCTCCCATTCTTCCCTCAAGGCGAGTGGCCATGATGAGATTTGCGATTGTTGACCAGGCATTGGGACCCGCAAGAACAACCGGGGTGCCGGCATAGCCTGCGTCTGTAATCTTCTTTTTCATCTTGCGCAGAGTGTTCATCAGAGACACAAGTGTCGCACTCTCATCATCAAGCAGTGTTGAAAGACTCAGACTCTGTGTTGTGCCGAAATCAATTACATAACGCTCTGTCATTCCGTTGGAGTCCATCATGTAATCAATCTTGCCCTTGAGAGCCTGGGCACACAGTGCATTGCGGGTGAGCTCTGTAGTGCGCATGAGGTCCAGAACGATTCTGTCAATCTCAGCAGTCACAAGCGCTTCTGCATTCTCTCCTCCGTTTCCATACAGGTGACGCAGTGAATTGAGCTGGGCTCCTGTGAGGAAATCAGAAAGACGGATAGAAAGCGGTTCAATGCGTGTTGCTGAAGCATTCTTCGGATCAAGCGGAATTGCATGACCGCCACGGCTGATGACAGGACGTCCTTTTGTAACCCTTGTAATCTCAGCAAGTGAAATCTCATCAGTTGCTCTTGAAATGCGGTTTGTAAACACACGGTCAAAAATCACAGAGGCCACAGGTGTCCTGAGCTCAGTCAGTCTTGCCACATTGCCTGTGGTGGCAATCAGGCTTCTTAAAAATTCAAGTAGTGTCATCTTCACTCCTCCTCAGTTAAGTACAAAAATTCCAGCAGTCTTCAGCTTCTGGATATCGGCTTCAGTCACAGCAGCTTCGCCGACCTTCACCTTGTCTCTCTTCACGGTGCCGTGAACCATGATTGTCACATGAGTCACATCCGTACTCTGTGTGGCAGTCTCACATGCGATACCATAGAAAGCGCTGTCGCTTGTTGAAGCGGGCTCAACTGCGCCATCAGTTCCGACCTTGACGACCTGCCCCCAGGCAACGCTTGAGCTTGCCTTGATTGCTCTTCTGTCAAGAACCACAGGGTGTCTGGCATCATACAGTTCACCGAATGTGATTCCTTCTGTTTTAGTGGACAACTTCATACTCGTCCCTCCTTGCTTAGAAATTCTTTGCCAGCTTCTGTGCATCAAACTTCACGGCAGAATTGTCCATTCTGTCAGAGAAATCCATGCGTCCAGGCTTCGGCTGTTTTCCGATTGCTTCTGCAATCTCTTTGAACAGTGTGATAATCCTTGGTTCCTCTGCATCATCAGCAAAGTCCCAGTCTTCCAGAGCAAGGTCAGCAAATTCGTGGACCTTGTCCTTCATGCCTGCAGGAATCTTTCCTTCAAGTGACGCATCAAGTTTGGCCTTGACTGAAGACGAGAAGATTCTCCTGGCTCTGGCCTCAATATCACCTTTTCTGGTGTCTGGATCTGAATAATCCTCTCCCTCATGTCCTCCTGCAGCCTTCTCCTCTTTATCTTCTGGCTCAGGTACGGGCTGAGGCTCTGCTGGCTCCGGTTCAGGTTCTGGCTCTGGAGAAGGATTATCTTCTTTCTCATCCAGTTCCACCGGTTCATCAGAGAAGTCAGCATAGGTGTAAAGGGCACCAGAACTCTCCTTGAATGCCTCATCATCTTTGTTGACAGCTATTTTGTCGCCATCTGCAGAGGCAAGAATCTTGAGATCCCTGATAGCAGGAGGAACTGCACCGAGGAATGCAAGGTGATGAAGATAGTGCTTGCCATCCGGCTTTGTCGGAATCGAGACAGACCATCCAGGATAGAATCTGCTCTTGATTGCATCCCAGAGGACACTCCTTATGGTGATATCACCGATGAGAACGGCATTGTCGTCATCAGTCTTCTCCAGGGTCAGGTTCTCGACATTGCCCCAGCTGGGCCACCAGTCATCCTTGCGGGCTGCGTAATGACCAAGCGAGATTGGGCATTTGCCATCGAATGTATCAATGACATCCTGGAGATCCTGGACGGTGATAGTACGACCGTCAGCACCGAAAGAACCGGTGCGTGCAATCTGTAAACGAATCAGTTTATCGTCCATATTCTGCTCCTATGATTTCAGTCTGTCACAGGAGCGTTTTGATATTTTTCACCACTTTTCTGTCTAAGTCGGGAGGAAGAAAGAGCGTAGCATATGTTTATGAACGTTTTTTGAACATTTTAAACGGGGGGTTACGGTAAAAGTGGAGTAATTTTACCTCCGGGAAAAACGTATGCGTTACAGGCACGTTTTTGAAGAACCCGGTTTCATGGCAAAAAAATAACCCGCCTCGTGATGGGCGGGTCTCCTGCAGGTCCTGACCAGGCGGCGCGACCCTTGCGGCATCTCGTCGCCTATTTACTGTCTCTTTATTTCGTTACCTGCACCCTTAAGTTATCATCTGCTTTTCAAACCGTCAAGTTTTGAAATATCTGCATTCTTCAAATCCCTGTTGGAAAGAAAAACAGATTTACCTTCCTTTATCACATACAGTCCTTTTACATTTCTTGTTGCGAGTGTTCTCCTTATGTCATTCATGCCGACTGCTTCTCCTAGCGCATCAATTTGGCTGTCGCTGTTCAGAGTGATGGCAACAAGATGTGCCTGTTTGTATCCTTCAAGTAGTCTGTCCTTTATGGTTCTTGAATTCACAGTTTGAAGATTTTTGAACTCAATCTTGTCCATGCCATTCAGCCAGGCATCCCACTGAGGATTGTTCTTCAGATCCTTTGCTTTGCGAAGCTCGACATAGTAGCCTTCGCTTTCTGCAAGCGCCTTCGCTGTCTCAAGATTGTTCTTGAATTCAGTTTCCTTCTCAAGCCCGTTCTGGTATCTCACTCCGCCGGATGAAACAGAAACATCTGTGTACCCTTTTTTCGCTATTGAGAAATCGGAAGCAACAGTCTTGCCTGCAACATCGTTAAGCTCATCCTGGATAAGATAGCGGGCAACCCGGTTCTGCTGGCTCACTGTTGTACCCCAGAAAGCGTTGTCTTTTGCAGGATTGCGACCGAAACCTGATACAGGTTTATTCCGCTTTATGGTTGACTGTTTTCCCTGTGAATCCTTGACTGTTCTGTCAGATTCCTCAATATCTGGAAGGCGTGTAGGTTTTAGTCCCAGCACTTCTGCCTCTTCAGCAAAGATTTCTCGCACAGTAGAGCGGCAGTTGTAATGAAGCGGAGGCCAGTTGTCATCCCACCAGGGATCTGTATAAGGCCGTATTACTCCATTACGAACACGGCAGATCTCGCTCTGCCTGTCATCATCAATGCCGATGAATTCAAGGTACATCGGAGGATCTTCCATCATCTGCTGAGCCTTGCCTGCGTTATAGTCTTTCTGCATGTTGGTTCTAAATACAGTCGTATAATATCCGGTAAAGCCTGCCTTCTCTCCATCAATCTCATAGACAGATGAAAGAAAATCCTCAACAGACAAGTTACTGCTGCCGATTTCCTTCAGGTAAATACGCTGCACCTTCTCTATCATGTCAAGCTGGGAAAGACGTCCGACAGTGAAGGCATGCATTTTCAAATCATCCGACAGCTTTTTAAACTGTGCAGGAGTAAGAGCTATACGACCTCCCGCATACTCCATGGCCTCTTCATACGTAAGGCCGAAATCAAGAAGGAAATCAACATCAGCATAGTCAGATGGCTTTTTCCTGGCATTGTGGCTCATGCCAAGCAGCCAGGAGCGGAAGAACATCTCATATACAGCTTCAATAAGTTCTTGATCAACATCCGGCTTCCAGCCTTTAAAAATGTCTGATTTTGTCAAAATGGATGGACTAGCCTTAATCTTCTCATTGAATGCCTTGATACTTTCATCAATTCTCTTCCGGATTTTCTCATAACCATTCTTCTCGATGGCTATGACCTGGCTTACCTTGGCAATTTCCTCCTGCGTCACCTTGTCAGCAAAATCATAGGCCGATGGACTTTTTTTTTACTTTCATCTGAGAAATTGAAAGCGGTGCCCATCATGTTGTATCCGGCATTCTGAGATGGCTCGAGCGTATCTTCCTCATCTTCAGGCTGAGGCAGGCCATAACGGGTATACATAGCCGAGCGAGAAATCTCAACACCTGCAGAGTGAGCCTGAAGCACTTCCTGGAATGAGGCATAGTCTTCAGTGTCGAATGAGAAAACAGGGTACTCGTCGACAGGGCCGAAATTGACATTAACTGCCATCTCAATCAGGCGGTTGAGCGTATACTGAAGACTTCTCGCATCATTCTCATAGGCCGCCTGCTTTGTCCTCTCCTGGACTGTACCCAGAGCCTGTGTGCCTGTCTCCGACACGTTTGTAGCCAGGCTCTGGCCAGTCATACCATAGGCTATCTGAAGATCGCATGCTGTGATGAGAGAATTGAAGTCCGCCACACTTCCTCCCATGGAAAGCTGCTGTATGCCCTTGATATTAGCAAACGCGCCCCCTGAGCCGCTTCCAATCTGCGTGATGAGATCGGCAAGTTCCTCGGCTGTGCTCTTCGCCTTCGCTGGGTCACTCTGGTCAAAGAGAGCCACAATAGAAGGCACAGAGAATTTCTCTGTAGCTGTAAGCCAGTACTGCCAGCCCAGCTGCTTGAATCGCCATGGCCAGTACACCCTCTTCAGGTATGCTCTTCCATATGGACGGTTATACCTGTCTCCTTCGTTGCGGTGGATAATCCACTTATTATCCTGATCAAGCTGAAGATGACCATAGAAGAGATCTCCATCTGCGTTGAAGCGATAGCGGCAGATATCATGCCCGTCAATACCATCAATGACAAGATATCCATCCTTCTCCTTCCAGATGATTTCAGCTGGCTGAAAACCATAAGTCAATGCACCGTCAAGAAGGATGAATCCGAGTTTCCTAAGCTCTCCTATGTTCAGGAACCTGTCCATATATTCCTGAATCTTCAGATCGTCAACATTCGAAACTGTTGCGGGAAGATTATGAGTCGCATTCCTTCTGTCATCAAAAAGGCTGCCGATTCTTGCATCCATCTTCATGTCATCATAGATATGCAACCCTTTTACAGATCCTCTAATAATGCTGTCTGGATCCGGCATATATGACCAGAGCTTCGAGTCTCTTATAATCTGCACAGTGAGTGCACTTTTTTTCTGAGTTTTATTATTCTTAATAGCCATCTTTGTACCTCCCAATCAGCCCGGGTAATTTACTGTCACGTCTCGAGGCGCTTGCCACTGGTTGGCCAAGTTCTCTGTTAAATGAAAAATATGCAAGGGCCATCGCGTCCACCGGGCCGTCGTTAAGTCCTTTCATCGGGAAATTGTTAATCTTGTACATAGACGAGTTGTTCTTCAAATTCTCGATATGTACCCAACTCCCGTTTTCAAAAAAAGGCTGCAGAGTTAAAGCTCTCTGATCCTTGCTACCTTTTGCATCGACACCAATAAGAGGAAGAACAATTTTCTGAGACATCAGTATTTCCTGAATAAGCTTCTGATAGACCTTCTGGAAACCAACCTGTTCCCATGCAATCATTGTCGGCTCATACTTTCTGTTCCAAATTACCAGCTGATCAACAAGCTCCGTTATCGTAGCGCTGTCCCTGTCCCACTGGTCTATGGTGAGATACTGCCCTGTTGTAAACGAACGGCCAACAACGGCAATCGCTGCATCGTCTCCGCCCTCCGCATTGGGATCAACACCGAAGTGGATTTCATAATCAGCAAGATTCACGCTTGTAGAAGTAACCCATGAAAATATGGAGGGCGGAAGAGTTTTGCCTTTGCCATCTGAAATGATTGACATATATTCTACCTGATAGATAGAACTGCCAACCTCTTCTCTCTTCGCAATCAGATCTTCCATCGGCCAGACCTCCGGCCAGAGAGCCGTGTGATCATCAATTTCAGCAGACAATCTCACTCCCAAGTAGCGAGTCAGCTCACCTCGTTCTATCCTATCCAGAACACGAGCCATCGGGTCGAGCCCATTGAATATTGTGTTCAGGTAAATCATGAGTGCGTCTTTTGCAAGCCCTGCAACAGCTGAGAAAATCCAGTCATAAATTTTGGCCATTGTTCTTGGTGAATCTTTATCTTTATCTGATGTCAGATCATCAAGAATGACAAGATCCGGCCTGCGTGAGCGTGAAATCAGTCCTCTGACAGACTGACCGCGTCCAAAAGAAACGATGACAGGTCCGTTTTTCAGACTATACATTCCATCCTTCCAGACAGTTCCTTTCAGGTTACCGTAGTCAGCAATCAGCCGACGATTGTCCGTGAACTCCACCATTGTATCTGCAAGAAAGGTTGCAGCAAGTGTATCCTCACTGCGGAAATAAACCGCAAATCGAATATAGCCGTAAAGCAGTAGCCAGATTAGTACCAGGCGTGCAAAGACAGTAGATTTAGCCTGTTCTCTAGGAGCACAAAGAACTATTGCCCTTAGGATATTAATAGCTTTAGGCAGATGGCGGAATTCTGGTCTGTGCAATGCAGCGAGATGATCAGCCTGCTCTTTTGTGACATGCCAGACCCAACGGCCGTTACGCTGGTTTCGTTCTGGCTGTGCAAGAATGTCAAAAATAGCCTTATGCCATTCGGCTGGCTCGGATTTTATGTACTCAGGAAAGTAGTATTTCAGGAACCCTGCAATGTCGGTCTTAAAGCGTTCATAGCGCTCCTGTGCTGCCATATTACAGCTACGTAGTTCAGCAGCTTTTCCCGGGTCTAAATCTAGGATTTTGAACAGGACTTCATAATCCTTTTCATTGATTTCGTCCTTATTCACCTGGACTTCATAATCCTTTTCGTTGATTTCATCCTTATTCACCTGGAGCCTCCATCACACTGACCACATTGAAGATCTGCTCATACAGTTCAGGCCTAGCTTCCAAAGCTTTCTGCAGCTGGATGAGGATGTCATCCTTAGCCCTTTCGTATACCTTCTTATACTCCATCCTCTGCTTGACGATGTCGGTTTTCACCTTTGTGATTTTCTTCACGAAATCCGCAAGCTCAGGAAGATCAGCAAAATTGACTTCCTCAATCTGCTTTGTAAACTCGAAGGTTTTCGCAATGAGAAAGTCAGCAGTTGCCTCGTTGACATCAGTCGCGGGGTTTGCTCTTATGGTATTGATCAGAGCCTCCGTCTCACTTCTGGCTTTCTCAAGTTCGCGTGCAATCGTCCTGTTCTTCTTCACTGTCTTGCGGATGGACTCACGTGAAATGTCATATCCTTCGCTTCTGAGCTCTGTCTCGATTGCCTCACAGGTCATACCCTCTTCGTTGTACATCTTGACAACTCTTTCCAGCAGGCCGAGGAGCTCAACCTTTGTGCGTGACATATTCTTCCCCATTCACTCTTCCTCCATATCCATGTAAATTCCCTTGTCGCTCATCGTTCCGTCGACAATAAGCATCCCGTCCGCCGAAATTGAATAGAAATCCTCGGCCCTGTTCTTTATCGGGGAAGTCAGCTGTTCTTTCTCAAGAAACCCTCGATCCACAAGGTATGAAATAGCCCGGTCTATATCCGCATACGGATAATACGCATAGAAGGCGGACTGAATGCTCGTCTTCTTTACTCTTTCCACCTGGCTTTTATATATGAACTGCAGGATATCCCCGCGAAGTGTTTTCAAAATTTCTTTATTAAGCGAATGCATTTTCTTCTTCCTTCCTGTCCATCGCCTTCAGCTGAAGCAGAGCCTTCTTAAGGCTATCCTCTGCTGCCTGCAAATCCTGGACAGCTTTTTTCATTACAGAGCCGGTCTGTCTGACACTCTCATCCATGTCTGTTGAACAATCCCAGGCAGCAACGTTGAGTGCAGTGATACACCACTGAACCTCGCCAAGAATAATAGTTGCAGCTCTCTCTGACTTGATTACTACATCTTCCCCTTCAGCAATCATGTGACCTTTCTCCCGGCTTCAGAGAGAAGAACACGGTCAAGCTTCTCGTCAATCCGGCGGATCTCTGTCCTCCAGCCAGACATCTGTTCCTGGATGTAAGTCTTCTCAGCATAATCAGTCTCAACTGATCTCAGCCGCTCTTCCATTTTCTCAAGCTGCTTGTTCTGTACCTCAATCTGCCTGTCCGTTGTCTCCTTATATTCCTTGATTGCCGCATCAACATATTCCTTATGTTTATCAAAAGACCTGGACAATGCCTGGTTCTCTTTCTTCACTTCCTTGAAAAGAAGAATGAAGATAGCAACAATCAGGATAAGAAGCGGAACAGTGCCAAAAGAATTGATACTCGATAAGAATTCCATACAGGCCTCCTCAGTTAATCACCAGAGCTGTTATCGCCACCGAGGCGCTTACAAGAGTCAGGATTATCCACCATGTGTTCTGATTCCTGAGGCTCTTTACCTCCTTCTCCATAGCGCTGCTGTAACTCTGCAATGAGCTTTCCAGCCCTTTCAGAGAGATCTGCGTGCTCAGTAAGGAGGTTTGAGCATTCCTCACCTTTATCTCTTGCTCTGCCAATTTCTTCTCTAAGAAACTTAAGCTTTGCTGTGCACTTGTCAGCTCGCTGCTGAGCTGATTTGAGTTTTCTTCCAGCATCCCGGCCTGACTCTCTAAGTGCTGCAACATCCCGCTCAAGTCCGTCAACGAGGCTTCTAGCTTCAGCTGCACTTCGTTCTGTTGCATCCAGTTCTGCATGAGCTCGTTCAAGATCTCTTCGTCCGACATCATCTGAACAGACAAATCTTCTGCCGACAAGAATGCCGGCAAGAAGCAACAGAGGATAAAGAAGCACAGAAAGAACTTTCTTAATCTTCTGCCACACATCACTGCTCCCTTACCTTGTCATAAAGCCTGGTTGCCAGAGCCACGCAGACGACTCCATGAAGACCATAGATGACAAATGCATCCGCTACCCTCTTCAAACCTGTGAAATCAGAAAAGATAAAGCCGATGACAATTGCAATCATAGTGATGGAGACGCAAATGATTTTCTTCAGCCTGTCTGTATTCTTGATGAGCCTTGCAATCCATTCCGGACTCTGTTTCACAAGGCACTTCTTGAGACACATCCCGAAAATCCATGTCACCGGAATGAGAATGAGAAGCTCGGTTTTAATCAGTTTGAGAACAAAAGAAATAATATCCATAATTTATACCTCTGTTTTCAGGCTACCAGAGACAATGACGTTATTTTTTCACCTAAAGTAAATGCCGGATGCTTGACACACCCGGCAAAATCCAGAAACAAAAGAAAGGAGAATTTATTGCTAAACTCTGTCCTAAGAGTATTAACAACCAGTTCTAAAGAGCAGGAGTGTATATGAAGTACAGCCCCTGCTGGTATGAAAAAACTATTGCGTATGGATATCTAAAACTTATCAGACTCATCCTCCAGTTTTTTTGACTGCTTCCATTTCTCTTTACGCTCCAGGAACTCAAGAACCATCGGTGCAATGATTAAAGAAGCTGGCAGTAACATATAAATGAGAACACACAGGACATCAAAGAAGTTTGTGTCCCATGTTTTAATGTGAGTAGAAAACAAAACCAGAATACCTAAAACAAATGATGCGATTCTCATATTTTCAATTCTATGTCCCTTGAAAAGCTGTATTTTTCATCTGATCCGCAGTAGAGTAATCACATGAAACGGAAAAGAGTATTAATTGTTTTGCTTGCAGCATTGCTTTTGCTAGCTGGATGTGATGGCAGCATGGATGAGCCGAAAGAACCATCTTTCTCGGATCCTTCCGGTGGAGAGCAGACAGGAGTTCCTGGAAGCATAACGGGTTTCAATCAGCTCTACAGTGAACAGAATGCTTCAAAATATGGAGTTTTTATCCTCAGCCAAACAAATTATGGACAGAATATCAGGCCGGAATTCATGGCCACATACGAAGCTGAAAAGAATGAGATTGATGATTCATATTACAACTCGTACGAGGCTTTGGGTGAACAGAAAAAAGCCGGAACCATAACTGATGAAGAGTATTATGAACAGCTCTACAAACTTGATGATGAGAGAAATGTTGCAAGAGCTGAATTGCAGGCAAAATGGGAATCTCAGAATGTATGGACTCCATGCTCTGTAATCGTCAGGATAGAAAACCTTTCTGATAAAGACCGCCTTTTTCAATATGCCCTCTGTGACGGAAATGCGTGGATTGATGAAGGAGAATATTACTTTTCTGAGCCGGTGACACTGCCTGCAGCTTCCGATGATGTCTATACGTTCAAGATCGATACTGATGGCAAATACTTAATCAGTTATTTCCAGGGATGCTATGTATACTGAATAATGATATCAGGGGTGAGTCGGCTCACCCCTTCCCATACCGTTCCCTATCGATTCTACCCTGACGAATACAGTCATCAATATTATTTCTGAGCTTCCTTAATTTATTGAAATTGAAACAATAATATCCAAGTGAAAACAAATCCCAGAAGACCACAAGAAATTGATATTCAAGTTTTAATACCCAAAAAGAGATTGCAAAATCAGGGCATAAAGTATGAAGCAAAGCGGATATTCCAAATAACACCGTAAACACGACAAAACAATCTTTTACGATATTTTTAAACTTGTTTCTTAAGTCTGCATCATAGATTTCTTGAAAAGAGAAACCCAGCATGAAGCCAATAGCCAGCGTATAAATAATACCAATTACAGTAAATAAATCGGCAAGGGCATTCTTTTGTATGTCTAAGCCAATTGTCGAGAATGCAATTGCCAGAATTAGAACAATCAGTATTCTGAGTAGCCATAATCTAATCTGATTCATACTTCTTATTATATTCTTTTGCGATTTGCTTCATTTCCTGCTCAAGCATGAATTCATTGATAACACCATCGCTTGTTAATTCAATCTGTCTCTCTTCAATAACAGATATTTCTCGCCCTGTCACTCTTTGGCCATTTTTTCCAGTCACAATGATGTTATTATCATCAATAAGTTTTAATGCAACTTGAAGAGTTTTATCTTTCTCAGCCACCTTGCGATTGAGCTTTAACACCAAATATGCTTTTACAAGATTATCCAAATCACTTTCAGGAATAAGCCCATCAAATACTTTTGAAATAATATCTGAAGTGAGTTCCCGAAGTTTAGTTTTAAGGCCTGTATTGGTGAATTTTGGATTCAAATAAGCTCCATCTCGTATCTCAATTGATTTAATTTCGGTGGTTCCAAGTGCTTCCACTGGCTTTATCAATTGAGTAAACTCCAATCTGATATCAGGTTCTCCATTTTTCTCAAGGAATGATGTTAAATACGATTTTAGTGCTTTCAAATTGTTATGAGAGTTGGCCATAACAAGTGTATGCCCATATAAACAGAAAAAAGCTATGCTTTTTATGGACCCGGCATTATCTTCTCTGGCATGATTAATCATCTTGCTTAATTCAACCTCATCAGCTTCAAGATCTGAAAGTCTCAATGTTGAAGCATAATTATGATTCAATCTGACGAAAGTACCGCAAAGAGTATCTTCAACTAAATGCATCTTGCTTACAAAATCTGCATCACCACTCTCTCCTGGGTTTAGGCTTACAAGCCTGTCTTTCACCTTCCCAGTTTTTTTCAACGACTCATATGTCTTTCTTGCCAATGGAAAATTTGACATTGTGTCGGTCATTTTTACTTCGAAAACATTCAGCTTAATAGGTTTCATTTTTACATCAGTTTTTGCCATTTTGTTCCTCGTCAAATTCATTAATACGGCGTTCTGTGCAGCCACCCTATCACCTTGCCCAGGATAATCACCCTCTCTGGATCCACAACTTTATCTGGGTAATGATCATTTTCTGAGATAATCCGGATTTTACGGTCAATCTTGTCTATCTCGAGTCTTTTCACATAAGTTTCATTATCAAGGGTGAGAACATAAAGGCCATTGCCTTCGATACGGCCATGACAGGCATAAACATAATCACCAGGCAAAAGGTCAATTCCAATCATAGAATCCCCTACTACCTTTGCTGCAAAAATATCGTCTTTAGGATACCCAAGAAAAAACTTCTCAAGAGTCGGCAATGTTTCCCCGCTGTAATCAGATGGAAGCCATTCCTGCCCATTACCAGCAGAAACCTTTGATGCAAGGATTGGAACCGAATAGATTGCAGAATCAGCAGTGACTGGAAAAGACTTGCCGGATGGGGTTTTGAATATTGGATTAGATTCTGGGTAAACTTCGTCGATAAACATATTGCCATATCCAGACAACAACCAGTTTATGTTTAATTTAAGTTTATTTAACAACTTAATTTTTAGTTCATCAGGGATATTCGCTTTACCACTTTCATAGTTAGCATAAGTAGTTTGTGCAATATTTAATAAATCTCCCATCTTTTTCTGAGAAAATCCTAAACTATCTCTTAGTTCTCTAAGCCTTAAACTAACCATAATTTACCTATTTTATTTAAAATCTAGTTGACTATAACCTATATTTTAGTTAACCTATTTCTAGGTTGATAAATCAACCAGTCAAACTATACCCCGACTATAAAAGGAGGTCAAACAAAATTGGAATCAAAAATCAAAGCATTGCTAGATGATTGGGACTATGACAAGGCTGTATCTATAGCAAAACCGCTGGCAAAAGACTGGGCAAAGAAAACAGTTGAGATGGCTCGACTGCTTTATATCGCTAAGCTGCATACTGAAAATTCAGGCTATAGGTCAGATCTTGATAATAAAGAAAACTTGCTAACCTCTACTACATGTAGTAAAGGTTCCGAGAATAATATTCATAGTTTTGTAGATTTTTGTTCTGCAATAGGTATTCCATATAGCACTGCAAATTCATGGGTGGATTGTTATGATCCAGAAAAGGATTATCTTCTTACACGTCAAGAATATAAAGAGGCCAAGAAGCTTGAGCTTGAGACATTCTACGAAGATGTAACAGAGATGAGAGAAACAGACCCTGGCTATGTGCCAAAGGATATAGCTCTCAAATGGAGCCGTAAGTACAAGTGGTCTGAAGCACAGTATCAGAAATGGCTAACAGAAAGGAATTTCTCAATTAATGATAAAGCTGTTGAGCCTGCGGTTATCAGCCGAGATGCAAAGATTCAGGAGTTTGGTCTCTGGAACACAGAATTCATTCTTGATCTTCAGCAGAAATGTCAGGAAATCACACACGATAAAGCAGAGATCTTTGCGAATTACGTAGCGGCATACAAAGACATCATGCCGGCAGGAATCACTTCAAGAGATTTCATGAGAATTCCTGTCATTGTAGAGGCAATTCTCTCTCCCCTTTCACCTGAAGGGAAAAAGAAGTGTCTGTCTTCTCTGGTCGAATTTCTTTCTACAGATGGATTGAACAACGAGGGGTACGGGAATGGTTGAAACAATCAGGAATAAATTTCCCACAGAAAGTATCTATCTTGAGCCCTATCCGACCTTGAGACATCAGAAGAAAGGCATTCTGGTTGCGGTCAAGGAAATCAGGGTTACCCAGGATTGTTTTGACATCATCCGCCTTGCTGTTCCTTCAAAGGATCACAGGAAGCTTACCAGAGAACATGTGATTGAGCTGGTATTCATCGGAGAAAGAGATATCCCTTTCTACACGCTCATCAACTATGACGGAGGAAGTAAGGAATACTACACCGCAAGAATCGGTGAGATTTTCAAAATAAAAACGGAGGAAAACTAATGGCTGAAGAAATCAAGTACTTTGAAGCATTCGTGGATGTACAGGCCCAGACGAAAATCGGGGTGTTCGCTCATGACAAGGATGAGGCGAAGGATTTCATCGATGATTATCTGCATCGTGGAAGCGTGGATAACACGAGCTACATCTTCGAAGTGAATGAACAGAGCGTACATGAAGACAACATTCATGAGGAAGATGGCTGTCATGTCACTGAGGTCATCAATCACAAAGAAGATTTTGAAATGGAACCTGACAGTATCATCGCCCGGATATCAGAACGGATAAGGGAGAAGGAGGAAAAAATCAGTAAATGGACTGATAGCTGGAATGAAGGTTTTCTCAATGCTCTGACCTGGGTAGAAGCTGTCATTAGCCAAGAAATTCTAAGAGAGAAATATGTGGAAGGAAAGAAATGACGAGAAGCATTCAAAAGAAAAGAAACCAGAAGATGAAAGTTGTCAGTTGTGACTGTTTTAACTTCCTTGAGCAGAAAGGTGTCAGCTTAGAGACCCTGCGGAACTATGCTTCAGCAGAATCGGATGTGAAGGTCACCCGCTATGCAATCAGAGTTAAAGTTTATGGTCATGTGAGAAAAATATGGGCGTACTACTGCCCGTTTTGCGGTAAAAAACTCAAATACAAGGAAGATATCTAGGAGGAAAAGAATGATTTATGACGTTCTTCTTGAATCTAGAACTTGTCACCGGGTCTTGATTGAGGCTGATAACAAGAGGGAGCTGAAAGAGAATATCTGGAAGATTGGAGCAGACCTCGATTATAAGAATGCGGTTCCTGTAAACATCTATGAAATCAAAGGGTTAGCCTCTTACCGCGACATCAACAAGCTCAAAGAGATACTTCCGTTTTTCTCTGAAGGTATTCATGCATACCGCATTGAGAACGGCATTGTGAAGTTTTTAAATGAAAAAAAGGAGGATCGAAACGATGAAAGAAGTTAGCTTCAGCGTGTCCCTTGAAGATCAGAGGCTGATTACCAGATGTGTCAGAAGAGCCTGCGATATAGGTCTCATTTTTGATGAAGATGAAAGCCGTATCTCATTGAACATGGACCTGTGCGCAGCAAAAGCCCAGGGCTGCAACATCGATTTTCAGAAGATGCTCGGTTTTGACAGTTTCAACTTTACGCACGACATAGTCGGAATCCGGAAGAACCTGAACAGAAGAACCGGTGAACTGATGAACTGCTTCCTGCCCCGTGCAGCAAGAGGAGGACTGTGAGCGGAAATGACAGAGGAAACAATAGTCTTCACTTTTGATGGCGTCTTGATGAGAGGTTCTCCTTATAACCCGGCTTCACCTTCTATATGTGAAGGAGAAGCCATTGAGGGAATGAAGGATCTCATTGCAAGACTCTTCAGCGAGGGATACAGCATAGAGATTTGCACTGCCCGTGCACTGTCTCTGGAAGGCCGGAATGCTGTTATTCACTGGCTTAACCGGCAAGGATTTCTTGAATACATCGCATGTGTTACAGCATCCAGGCACATTGCGAAAGTGTATGTCGATGCAGCATCTTTACCGTTCACAGGAAGTGCAGAAAAACTGGCTGCAGAAATAAGGAATTTCTCAACTTGGATGGATAAGGAAGGAAAGTAAATGACACAGGATGAAATGCAGATCTGGAGGAAGAACATGCAGGGAGACAGAAAAGACAAAGTCAGGAGCGAAGCATCGGTGAGGATTGACAGTGCTGTTCACACCTATATCGTTCTCAGGCTTTCCAGAATGGGAATCTCACAAGTACTGGCTGCAAAGGTATGTGGTACATCACCGCAGTTTATCAATTCGATTATCTTCGGCAAGAAAAGATCAGCTGAGATACAGCGCCGGCTGGCAGTTGATGTGCTTGGGCTTAGAAGCTGGCAGGATCTTGAGAGGAACGCTCTGCTTTTGCAGGAAAGGATAGCGGATGAAGCGCTGCGCTATGAGGTAAAAGCCGATGCGATTTGAAAATAAAAAAAGGAGGAGCACTTATTCAGCTACCAACTTGATGCATGCCCTCCTCGACCAGTTTAGCACTTCCATTCTAACAGATTCAAGGAGGCCACTATGTGGTTGAGTGTTACTGAGCTTTCACGGCTGATTCAAATGTCACCGAGATCCGTGCAGAGCGCGATAAAAGAAAGAAGAGTTGATGCCAGGAAGAAAGATGGCAAGAGCTATGAAGTTGATCTTTCTTCTTTACCACCAGATTTGATGTCAAAACTTCCGGAGGAATGGAGACAGCAGGCAAATGCTCTCACCCTGGTTGACAACAAGAACTCTCTTGTTTTGTCAAAAGCTTCTCAGGCGGCACTCGGCCGCAAGCTTACTTCTAAGGAGAGAATGAGAGCTGAGATTGCAGCGTTCTTTAACAGACTTGATCCAACAATGCAAGAAGGTCAGAAGGCTGCTATCACAGCTACTGAGTTCGGTGTTTCAACATCAACTGTACGACGTATTGTCAAAGATGTGCGTGAAAACGGATTCATTACAGCCCGCACCTCCGGACGGGGAAAAGGCTGGGATGAAGAGGCCGTACAGTATCTGCAGAGCTGGTATCTGTCCTTCCTTAAGAATACAAACGTCAACAGTAAGCAGGCTGCATGGAACGCAGTCCAGGCAGAAGCGAAAAAGAGAGGATGGAAAATTGGCTGCAGATCAACAGCATATGAGCTTTTGAATGAAATCCCTCAGCTGATGATCAAATATGCCCTTGCCGGTTCTAGGGCTCTTGATAATTTCTTCTATATCTCGAGGGACTGGTCCAGGCTCAAACCCAGCCAGATCTGGATTGGAGATCAGCATATCTGCGACTTCTGGGTTGTCGATAAGACGGATCCTGAGAAATGGCAGTACTATCGTCCTACCCTGTATGTCTGGGAAGACGGTGCAACCAGATGCATTGCCGGTATTGCTGTGGACAAGAACTATACGAGTGACACTGTCATCGAATCACTCCGCATGGGTATAACCCGCTTTGGTTTCTTTGACTGTACTTATAACGACAACGGTACGTCAGAATGCAGCAAGGCTGCCACTCAGATTATAGACGAGCTCATCCGTATCTCAGACAACAAGAGTCACATGATGGATATTTCTGAGCTGTACAGAACCAAGGATGGCAACTATGTCGTCGAGGATCCTGATGGCAACATTGTTTCCATTGATGAGACTGTTGAGGAATGGCAGAGAAAGCACCGCAGAATCTATGCAAACGTGAAGAACGCCAAGGCAAAACCGATTGAACGTCTCTTTGGCTCAATTGAATCAAAGATGGCAGAGAAAGGAATTCCAGGTCACGTTGTCACACCGAATGCCCCTGCAGACCAGGAAGAAAAAGAGCAGAAGATGATTGATTACTGGAAAGCGAATGACATGATTCTCACTCTTGATGAATTCATAAGGGAACTTGTCAAAGGAATCGACGAGTACGAGCACACTTATCACTCTTCACTCAAGATGACACCGTGGCAGGCAGTCCAGAAGCATATTGCTGAAGGCTGGCGTGCGGTTCGTCCGGAAAGCCAAGAAGCTCTTGATTTCATCTTCCTCTCACGTACCAGAGCAAAGGTAAGAAAAGGCCGTGTTGTTATCAATGGGTTGCAGTACAAGGGTGAAGATCTCAAGACCGTAGTCGGCCAGTTTGTAGATGTCGGCATCAATCTTCACGAAGGAGAGGTTGTGGATATCCGTTACAGCAAGACAGATCCAGCAGTAGCCTATGCGGTAATTCCATCCAGCGAGAATGCCATCAGGCCTCTGAAGCTTATCGAGGCAATCGACATGCTTGATGATGATGCGATGGTCCAGGCAATCAGATGGAAGAGAGATCAGATGCGGATGGTACGGGAGGTTTTCAAAGGACTCGAACTGCCAATAGTCACCATGATTTCCAACCGGCTTACCAATCAGATTGCTGAAGCTTCAAAGGTTAAGGAGAAGATTGAACTTCCACCTCCGGAAAAGCCTAAGGTGCATGTGCCGGAGAAACAGAGAAAAGTGAAACCTGAAGGTTTCCATGCTACTGAGTTCGAACGTTATCAGTGGCTTGTTGACAAGGAACTTGAAGGCATTCCTCTTACGGAAACAGAGACTGCTTTCATGACTGAATATGAGAAGGCTCCAGCCTTCAAGAGACAGATAACATACTGGAACAACTACAGAAGACTCAGAAAGGAGGATAACGCATGAAAGCAAAAGAGATTCTTGATAAGTACCTGGAAAGAAACGGAGACATGTCACAGCGTAAAGTATCGGACATCCTGGGCTGGAGTCCTTCCACCCTCTCAATGGTGCTTGCTGGCAATTACAACAACGTAGAGGCAAAGGAAGCGGAGATGGCCAAGAAACTGCTCGGCATCGACAATGACGATGATTTTGAAGAGTTCAAGCCTATTCAGATCAAAGAGCAGATTATCGCAACAAAGGACTTCATTGATGTCTACACACTTTGCAACGGACTCATCGCAAGAGACTCTTCACTGACAGCCTCAATCGGTCTTGTCATCGGTGATGCTGGAATGGGAAAGACAACAACTGTCCAGCGTTTCGCAGCAGAAAACCCAGCAGCATCATATGTACTTTACATGGGCTTTAACCGCAATGCTCTTTTCAAGGAGATTGCTGAGGCTGTTGTCGGAAGAACAGCCAGATCATACTATGACAACCTTCAGCTGATCATGGGAGCAACAAGAGTATACAGAAAGCTGATCATCATTGATGAAGCAGACCGTATGCCACTGTCGATGCTCGAAGATTTGAGGACACTGAATGAATACGGCAAAGTCCCTCTTCTGCTTGTCGGAGAACCAAAGCTCGCAGCTACTGTGAAGAAGGCTGACCGCATCGAGTCCAGAATTCGTAAACCCCGCATCACATTCTCACCGATTGATGATACGACTCTTGCAACTCTATATGAAGAATGCTGCGGTCTGAAGCTTTCAGAAAAAGTTACAAAGAGATTGCTGAAGATGGCTCATGGTGATTTCCGTGTTGCTGCGAATGACATGCAGAACATCGTACGTCTGATGAACATCAACCATAAGAGCGAGCTTACACAGGAGATCATCAATGAATATAAGTGAGAAGGACCGTGCGTTTCTGCTTGACACTGACAGTTTCATGGTTCAGATACAGCGCATCCTCAAACAGTGGCCTGATATGACAATGCAGCTGGCAGAGCTTCGCAGTTTCTATCCGGATCTCTCTGAAGGCCGTTTCCGCTCAACCGTTTACTCAATGCAGGCCAAAGGAATTGTGAAGATAGAAGACAATCTGATCAGTTTGCTTAAGGAATCAAAAGTAAACGGAGAAGTTGCATCAAAGGTTTGGAAAGCCATGAAGATGAAAGGCTGTTTCACGCTGAGGGAAATTGTGGAGATTCTTCCCGATATTCTCCCCTCTTCAATTCGCGGTTTCATCACCAAGTGGGAACAGATGGGAGCCTTGACCAGGAATATTGCGATTGATGGTGAGGATTACGTATGGAGTGTGGATCCCAAGCGCAGGCAGAGGCCAAAATTCAAATGCTCAAAGCCTGTGAGAAAGCCAAAGGAATCAGCGACAGGTCTGATTGTAGCAAAGGTTCTTGAAGTACTCGATTCGTATGACGAAAAACCATTCACGCCTTCGAAGCTCTTCTTGGATCTCGGCGAGGATATTGGAAGCAATTCGTTTGTTCAGCACCTGCTGACAAGCTGGCAGAAGATGGGGCTTATCAAGCTGAAGTCATATGACGGCGAAGAATATGTCTACAAGGTAAACAGAACTCTCGTAAATAAAATCGGATGGGGAGATGGAAAATGGAAGAAAGAGTAAAGCTGATTGGATTAATCCACCGCCAGAAAGCAAAGGCCAGGGTATGTGACAGTTGTGGTCGGATTTTCTTCTCTGAAGCCTGTCCTGACTGCAGAAAAAATGCTCACAGTATGAACGATGAGGAATACCGCTCATTCCTTATGTTCCACGCTGGAAAAGCTTCCTGCAACCAGATGGATGAACTTGAGCTGAAGATGATTGCCACAGCTTTTGATGATGCAGGCTGGAAAGACTACTGGAAGCGTCAGAAGGTTTCGTACATGAAACGAAGGGCTCAGACTATACAGATCATTAAACGGGAAGCAGAACGAGTCCTGGGCGATTCCTGGGCGGAAAGGCTGCAGGGCTTCATCGATAAGGTTATCGGGAAATCAAGCATATACATGCTCGACGAGACAGAACTTAGAAACGTTATTGGCTGGCTCAGACGATTGAAAAAATCTGAGACCAAGAAAACTAAGATTTAAATTAGAAGGAGATATGACATGACAAAAGAAATCGATGGAAAACTTTATTACAAAAAGGCAGATGGAACACTGGTTCCTGAAGATCAGGTCAAGGACATTGACAAGCTACGTGATCAGATGGTCATGGGAATCGCTGACAAGATGCTCTACCTCAAGCAGGAGATGATCAAAACCAAGGCTGATGTAGTTGAGGACATCGAAGCTTTCATGGAAACTGCAAGTGAGCAGTATGATGTTAAATACGGCGGAGAGAAAGGCAATCTCACATTCACATCCTTTGACGGCAATGTTCAAATCAAGTATTACAGCAATGATTACCTGACATTCAACGAAGGGATTCATGTTGCCAAGAAGCTCATCGATGAATTCCTTGAGGACATCACAAGAGATTCATCCAAGTCAATCAAACAGATTGTCAATCAGGCTTTCAATCTCAAACAGGGAAGAATGGATGTCAAGGCAATCCTCAAACTCAGAGACATCAATGAGACAGATCCTCGCTGGGTGAAAGCAATGGGCATTATTGATGAGTCACGCCAGTATGTTTCAGGCAACAAATCATTAAGGCTTTACCTGAAGAACAGACAGACTGACAAGATGGAACATATCCCTCTTGATTTCTCTGTCCTTATGGGAGGCTTTGAACCATCAGAAGAAAAAGAGCCAGAGATCATAGAATCAGAAGGAGTACCCAGTGCAGTCTGATTGCTTTGATCTATTTAAAGAGTATGAACAGGCAACCTCCTGTAACAGTACAACACCCCTGCTGGATTATTATGTCCAGCAGGGCTTTGTATTCCTCACGCCAGATCAGGTAATGAAGGTGACAGGCAAAACCTGGGGACAAATCAGATATGCGATTTATAACTACGATCTGGACTGCTATATTCCATGCGGAGAATATCGTATAGCCGTCCAGTCTCTGAAGGATTATATTGCCGGGGCTCAGGATGAGATCGATCAGCTGAGCCACAACGTGATGCTTCAGAGAGAGCTTTCAGGCGTTCACGCTCTTGTCTTCGAGGGAAAGATTAGCGATGCCTACTCTTCCCTGCTTTCCCATGGCTATTCTGCAAGCGATATAGATGAGTTGCTGTGTAAGAACAAGCAGTGGATTTATGACAGCATGCCAGAAGGGACAACCAAAGTAGATGACTATTATGATGTATCATCTCTCGGTCTAGATGATATGCCTCTATATGACTTCGCGACGCTTCTTCAGGTGGCTACAAAAAAGCTTCAGGATGAGATGGATATAAAAGATTATTCATCTGTTTTGACAAAAAACGTTTTGAACGATTACCTGGTTAATAAACAGTTTTTGAACGCGAACATTCCTGTAAGAATGCCCACTGCGCAAAATATTTCCAATGATGATGGACAGCTTTTCCTGTTCTAATTCACACGTTTTTACAAGGAATTACACGAAATAACAAGCCAGTTTTTGTCAAATCACTTGGACAAATTGCTCAAAACCGCGGATTCAGTGTTCATTTTCGGCGGATTGTACAGAGCAAAACCCCATTCCGTGGCAGAAAGAGAAAGAAAAACCGGCTTGTTCTGGCAAGCCGGTGGAAATTCAGTGGAAACTGGTGGAAAAGAAAATCAGTATTTCTTGCGCTCTTCAGCATAGAAGAGGTTGTAGTCCATATCCGGGAAAATTGCATTTCTCTTTTCCGCCTTGATAAGCCATTCCGTATGCACAGAGTTGCGGCACATGTTCGAATAGACGACATTGAAAGAACCAAGATGATTCCTCAGCCGCTTTTCTGCATACATGACGCTTGTCTTGTCATGCAGGATATAAGGCCAGTCGGATGACATCGCAAGCAGAACCTCACGCGCTGCCTGATTCAGGAAGCGGCACTTGAGCGAGCGCTGATTCGGGAAACGGCGGGCAAGCTCTTCCATCCTCTCGATTGCCTTATGTATATGGCGGTAGACCCAACTGTTCTCACTGTCAAGCCAAGGATCGGAGAAACCGCCCCTGCCCCATGAACATTCATTAAGCTCTGCCATTTCAAGGTTGCGCCCTTTAGAAAGAATCTGGGAAGGAGTCGTGAAAGCAACAGCTTCCTCATTCACGCCATTTATAAGGACTTCCTTCAGGAACTGGATGCCTTCATACCATCTGTGTCCGAAAAGCTCGACGTCAAAGCAGAGATTGAGCACTGGCTCCTCCTGAGTCTGGGCACAAAGCGAGAGACTCTTTCGTCTGAGATGGTAAAGGAAGTTGTTGGCATGAAGGGAGACCTTTGCCGCAGCAGCCTTTCTGTTATACGGACGCTTCTCCTCAGTCCTGCCTGTGATAGCCATATACTTGTATCCGGTGAAGACTCTCACATCAGGCTCATGAATATACGGCCTGATGTAATCCATATCAAGGTCATAGCCGATATCCCGGTAGAACTCACGGTAATCACTGTCACATGGATATCCTGTGGAGTCAGACCAGACAAGATTCGTAAGGCTCCAGTCACGGGGAAAGCCCGCAACAGGTGAATCATGAAGCATCACCGGCTGATATCCGCCGCTGGAAATCCTGTTTCTCGCGGTTATGATTGAATGGGCCGGAATCTGGCACCATCTGATTCCATACTGTGCAAGGAATTTCTCAAGCCCGGGATAATATCCGCATTCAGGAAGCCAGAAACCAGAAGGTGCACTGTGGAAGAAATGAATATGGCTCTTGATGCCAACTTCAATCTGGGTCTTCACCGCACTCTCATAATCCTTGTAAAGCGGGAAATAGCAGTGGGTTGCAGCTGTAGCCATGAGATCGATGTGACCCTTCTCATGCAGTTCAATGAAACCGCTCAGGATGTTCCTTCCGCAGTTTTCATAGAAATCAAGACATTTCCTGTACGACTCAAGATAGACGGATGCCATCTCATAAAATTTAGGGGCCTCTGACTTTGTTCTCTCGACTTCTTTTTCTCCAAGCTCAATACGGCTTGTAAGATAATTTATGAACCTCTCCTGAAGCGGCTCATCAAGCAGCATCGTGCACAATGTCGGAGAGAAGCAGATGCTGAGATGGAAAGGCACATTCTCGCGGTCGAGCTCCTTGAGCATCATCAGCAGAGGGATATAGCTTTCACAAAGAGATTCAAAAAGCCAGTTCTCTTCAAGGAATTTAGGATACTCCAGGTGTCTGACGTATGGTGAATGTGCATGAAGAATCAGATTGACACTAGCCTTTGGCATTAAAGAACCCCCTCTTCCTTAATACAGTCCACAATGCTTTCCACTGTCTCGCATGAGAGAATCGCACCTTCCCGGTTGGTAAGCAGTCCTAGTTCAAGACGGAGAAGGTCTTCATTGCTCCTGATCTCATCCCTGTGCTCAAGCCAGTAGCATGTGACAAGCTGGACCTGTCCGCTCTGGGCAAGCTCAACACGCTTGCCGGCACTGTTCTGAGCTACGAGGCTCACCTGAGCCATTCCTCTTGGCGCATTGACATTTATATTCCACTGGCAGTCATCAAATGAGACGCTTATGTCATAGGAATCGATAATCTGGCCTTCTTCGCTGACCGTGACGTGCAGCAGCAGCTCAAAATCTCCAAGCTCCTGAGTCAGTTTCTCCATGTCAAGCGGAGCAAGAGACCAGTAGCAGTAAAGCCAGGTTGCATTCTTGAGAAGCACATGGACAGAGGTTTCCGCATAAAGTTCCGGAAGCTCCTCGACACCAGGCAGGCTGGTGACATCGCTTGCGCCTCCTCTGTAATCTGTGAGGGCAGAGACAAAGCGCCTCTGTATGTTCTCCTCTCCCCCTTCCTCAGCATCACTTTTCTCATCATCATACAGGTCTCTCAGACACTCTATGAGATCATCCCGGGACATGTCTGAAGCATTGTCAATACCTTCCTGCTCAGCAATGTACTCGAGCTCTTTCTGAGAAAGAGAATCGATTTTAATCAGAACCATTTGCAACCCCTGGAAAATTCCTTTTCTAAGATTAGAAAAAAGCCTTTTTTTGGTCAACACATATGCAAATTCATGCAAATATGTAACTCCGACTTCTCTAAAGGTAAACGAATTTTACTTGTTGTTCACTTTATCAGGCTCTGGTAAACTGAAGAAATGGAAAATTCACATAAGACATCCCTTATTCTCCATGGTCACTTCTACCAGCCGCCAAGGGAGAATCCTTTCACCGGGATAATCGAGAAGCAGTCATCCGCAGCTCCATATATGGACTGGAATGAGAGAATCTACCATGACTGCTATGAAGCTAACGCGAATTCACGTTATCTGTCCCCTTCTTCGAGAATCGTCTCACTGACAAACAACTACAGCTATATATCCTTCAATTTCGGGCATACCCTGCTTTCCTGGCTTCAGCAGACACATCCTCAGATTCATGAGATGATCATCCAGGCTGACAGGGAAAGCATTGCACGTCTGGGGCACGGAAACGCGATGGCTCAGAGCTTCAATCACACCATCCTGCCTCTGGACAAGATTGAGGATGCCCGTCTCCAGATAAACTGGGGCATTGAGGATTTCATCTGGCGCTACGGAAGGGATCCGGAAGGCATGTGGCTTCCGGAAGCCGCCATAAACAGCAAGGTAATTGACCTGCTTGCTGAAGCGGGAATCAGGTTTGTAGTTCTTTCCCCATGGCAGTGCAGCAGTGTCGAGAATCCGGACACTCATGAGATGGAAAGTCTCGATGGAAAGAGCGCTCCATATTTCAGGAGCTACATCCTTACAGGAGAGAAAGGAAAGCAGATTTCCGCATTCTTCTATCATCCGGGACTTGCAGAAGGCATCAGTTTCGGCCATGCGCTGAGAAATGCCGACGCACTTTACCAGACTCTTGTCGACATCAAATCGGCAGACGGACAGCCGCCTCTGATTCATACGGCGACTGACGGTGAGATTTACGGTCATCATGAGCCATTCGGAGACATGGCACTTGCGGCCCTCATTAGAAAGGTCTCAGAAAGGGATGATTTCGAGTTCACGAATTACGCGACCTATCTTGCAGATCATCCCAGCACTCTGCATGCTGTCCTTCACACAGGTGAAGACAACAGGGGAACCTCCTGGTCCTGCTCGCACGGAGTATCGCGCTGGTATAAGGACTGCGGCTGCCACACAGGCGGGGAAGATGACTGGAACCAGGCATGGAGAACTCCGCTGAGAAATGCACTGGCAAATCTGGGAGACAAGCTTGACGCTGTCTTCAGCAAGAGAATTAAGGACATTTTCTCAAGCAAGTTGAATCCATACGACTTGCTCACTGAGGCCGGTAAGACACTGTGCGGAGAGGTTCCGATGGCTGACTTCATTGCAAGGCTTCATGAGGAGTACAGCTTCTCTGCAGAATTCGACAGCCAGATTTCCTCAATGCTCAGCGGTATCATGAACAAGCATTTCTCCTTAACAAGTTGCGGATTCTTCTTCTCTGACCTGTCCGGTATTGAGCCAAGGCAGAACATAAAGTACGCGCTGTATGCAATAAAGATGTTCCAGCCTTATGTGACGGAAGACCTGACAAGAACCTTCCTTTCCGACTTGCGTCTGGCCAAGAGCAACATAAAGAGCCAGGGAGACGGCATGAGCATTGCTCAGGAAGAGATGAAAGGGCTCAGCGGTGAGACTGAAGCCGCAATCTACTTCTACCTAAACAGGCTTCTCGCCCTTCCTTCTGACTGGAATGATGACTATGGACGTTTCAGCCTTGAGCATGACTATTTCGATGAGGATGAGAACTACATAGAAGTTGTCCGGGACAGGGTGAGCATGAAGAACTACACCTTCACCGTCCTTGCTTCATCTCCGATTGAATCAGGGCTGAACCTTTACATCTGCGAGGGCAATGACGCATCAAGTGCAACAGGGCGTTACAGGATAACGAATGATGACATCCCGGCAAGAATGCTGGAAGAGTCGTACATCTGGATTGACCGTGCGATTTCAGACCTTCCGCTTTCTGAGATCAAGGATATGACAACCTGTCTCAAGCATTACTCAATGCTGAGCCGCAACAACCAGCTGATGCCGATGAAGACCCAGATGATTGAGAACCTTGGCCTGAGCATCAAGATACTCAAGGGGCTTTTCAACTGTTTCTTCGACGAGCTTGATGATAATGAGCTTTACGAGAACATGAACGTGCTTCTCAACTTCATCAGCAAATGCGGCAGAAACGCCGAGAAGGACACAATCCGGGCAATCTTCTCAGACGCACTCAGAAAGCTCAGCGGAAAAATTGACCTGAACGGGCTGAACGGCAAGGCGGCAGACCAGATTGTCAATATCATGAGCCAGAGCCGTCAGCAGGGCTTTGAGCCGGAGCTGAGGGAGATACAGAACATCATATACCGCTACTACACTGGAAAGAGAACCTGTGATGTATCACCAGATAAGCTCAGGAAGGTCTACGACATACTGAACTTCCAGTAATCTCATTTCTCTTCAAGCAGGCTCCTTGCATGGGCGGTGGAAATCTCATTCACCTCTCCTGAAAGGAGCCTTGCTGTCTCATCAACCCTGTCCTGTCCGCTTATTTCCCCGATCATGGAAACAGTGCGTCCATCCTCTTCCTTCTTGTATACAAGGAAGTGCTGGCTGGCACGTGATGCAATCTGGGCAAGATGGGTTATGGCTATCACCTGATGAGTGCGGCTTAGCTTCTCAAGCTCGCCTGCAACCGAATGAGCGACGACACCGCCAAGGCCTGAGTCTATCTCATCAAACAGAAGTGTCTCGACTTCATCCTCCCTGTTAAGCGCACTTTTGAGTGCCAGCATGATTCTGGAAAGCTCTCCTCCTGAAGCAATCTGGCTTATAGGTCCGGTTTTCTCTCCCTTATTGGCGCAAAGGAGGAACACGACATCATCAGCTCCGTCACTTTCCGGCTTCTTAGGCTCAATAGAAATTGTGAAGACAGCATCCTTAAGTCCGAGAGCTGAGAGGTTCTCCTGAATGACCTTGCCAAGGGAAGAAGCACACGTTCTTCTTTTCTCAGATAGAACTCCTGCTTTCTCATTCAAATCGGCCTCGGCTTTTTCCATACGTCTTCTGCTGTCAGCAATAAGGTCATCAAAGTTCTCTATTGCTGCAAGCGCACTGCGGTATTCTTCACGCTTTGCGATGACACTTTCAAGAGAGCCGCCGTATTTTTTCTTTAAGCGCTGCAATTGTGCCAGCCTTGCGCTCTTCTCTTCCAGCTCCTCAGCGCTGAAAGTGATGGAAGAAAGGTATTCGCTGATTGATGATGCGATATCTTCAAGCTCGATTGAAGCCGATTCAATCCTCTCACGATAGGAATCAAGAGACGGGTCAGCCTTTGTCGCCTTTGATATAGAGCTCAGGCATCTTCCAATCAGAGAAAGGGCCCCGATATCAGATCCGCCCTTCAATGCCTGCTGGGCTTCCTCAAGTTCCCCTGTCAGCACCTCGCTCTGGCTTATCAGCTTCAGCTGTCCGGAAAGCTCGTCATCCTCCCCTTCCTTCACATCCGCCTTCTCAATCTCCTCAAGACAGAAAGCCATGTAGTCAGAATCCTGACTGGCCTTCTCATTCTCCGCAATCAGACGGTCATGTTCCTTTCTGGCATCCATCAGCTCATCATAGGCTTTCTTATATGCTGTGATTTCAGAAGAATCATGAGCGGCTTTGTCAAGCAGGGAAAGCTGGACATGCTTTCTGAGAAGGGACTGATGTGCATGCTGGCTCGAGACATCAACAAGCAATGCCCCAAGTTCTTCAAGCGTCTCACGTGTGACGCTTATTCCATTGACAGTGGTGAGTGAGCGGCCGTTTGCACGCACGATTCGCTGGATTATCAGAGAAGATTCCTCGTCATCAAGCTCCCTATCCTTCAAGAATGCCTCAACCTCGCTATTCTCCCTGTAAGAGAAAACAGCAGTCACAGAAGCTTCCTTCTCGCCCTGACGCACAACATCGCTCTTGGCCTTCTCTCCCAGTACAAGCCCGAGAGCACCCAGAATAATGGATTTACCGCTTCCGGTCTCACCTGTAAGAACGGCAAAGCCGGAAGAGAAGTCCATGACAAGATTTCGGATGAGTACATAGTTCCTGACTTCAAGACGCTCAAGCATGCATGCCTCCTGACCAGTTCAGCTTGCTGCTGAGGACCTGAGTGTAGTTTCTGACACCTGAAGCTATCAGCAAAGCCTTGCTCCTGCTTTTCTCAACTATAATCTCGTCCCCTTCCTGAAGCTCAAAATACTGCTGTCCATCAACAGTGAGCATCAGCTCTGTCCTCTGTCCCTGATCGACGACCATTGTGATGACCTCATTAGCACCAAGAACAAGGGGCCTGTTTGAAAGAGTGAAAGGACAGACAGGCGTGATGATTAAAGCACTCATCTCACTGTCGAGAATGGGGCCTCCGGCAGCAAGCGAATAACCGGTGGAACCTGTGGGTGTGGCTATGATGATACCATCTGAGCGGAAGATTCCGGCCTTTGTCTTTCCGACATAAAGATCAATGTTGACAACCTTTGCGACACCGGAACTTGTGACAACCGCCTCATTGAGCCCTTGACACTGGAACACTCTCTCCTTGTCGCGCATGACACTGACTTTAAGCATCAGACGGCGTGATATCTTCTCATTGCCGTCAAGTATGGACTGTATGGCAGCCTGCCATTCAGTTGAACTGATTTCAGTGATGAAGCCGAAGGTTCCAAGATTTACGGCAAGAATCGGGATGCCAAGATTCTGAACAAGACGTGCACAGTAAAGCACTGTGCCATCCCCTCCTACACTGACCAGCAGGTCTGTCTTTATCGAAATGTCAAACTCTTCATCAAGGTTCTCGGTGTGGAAGATTTCAGTCTCAATATTCTTCTGGCAAAGGTAGTCCTTAATCTGGAGCGCAACGGTACCGCTGTCTTTTTTCCAGGTGTTGGCTACAATCACGACATTCTTCAGTTCCATCGTGTTTCTCCTCAGGGCAGATGCGAGAGCACCTTGTTAAGCGCCTCTATGTCTTTCTGCTGCAGGAAAGGATAAAGCGGGAAGGATATTCCTCTGTTCAGTGCAGCTATTGCATTCGGGAAAAGGTCAAACCTTTCCTGATAGTGGATACCGACAGTCTTTGAGAAGGTCCTTCTTGCTGACACGTCAAACTTCTTTGCAAAAGCAATCACTTCATCACAGCGCGAGTTGATGACAACGGGAAAGACATAACCGTTGGCAAGGAAATCGACACTGCGCTGACCAAAAACCTTGTTCTCAGTCTTCATTACCGACTGCATGAACATCTTGTACAGCTCATTGCGGCGGGAAAGAAGATCGCCAAGGCTGTTGAGCTGAATGATTCCGAGTGCAGCATTCATATCCGGGAGGTCTGAGTAAGGACTGTAGACAGATCCGGCTTTCTTGATTTCTTCTATTCTCTCGTCATTCTTCGCAAGAACGACAGCTCCGCCTCCGGTGGAAATGATACAGTCTTCCTCAAAGGCACATACGACTATATCGCCTGTCATTCCAGGAGCAAGTATCACTGTTGCATCCTCTCCGTTTCCTTCCTGAATCCTTGAGCCGAATGACTGTGTGATATCTTCAATGACAGGCAGGCCCAGTTCTTTTATATTCTCAAGCCCTACAGGAAGCTGACAAACAGGCTCGTGAAGAAGAATGACACTTCCCCCTTTCTCAAATGCACGGCTGATAGATTCATATGAAAGACATCCGCTGTCAGGTGAGATATCTGCAAGAATGAGCGAGGCTCCAAGAGACTCGACAACCTGCTTGTAGAAATCAGGAGAGAGAACCGAGACAATGACCTTGTCCCCTTCCTTGACTCCGGCAGCTTTAAGTGCTGTTATCAGAGCTGATGGATATGAGCGGTCAGTGATTCCGTCTTTGAGGTTCAGATAACCGGCAAGAAGTTTGAGAAACTCCTTCCTTCTGTCCCCGGGACCGATTTTCTCATCAACCATGGTCTGCAGAACAGCATCCATGTCCTTACGTCTCAATGTAGGTTTGAAGAATCTTATGAGCGCCATGCGCCTATTCTAGCACAGTGAGGCCAAGGGTAACAATTGAGTGTGTCTACTTTAACCTGCCTGAGGTTTGGATATAAAAACCGGTGCGTTGATAACACCGGTGGAATTGAACTATTAAAAGAATTGAATGTTTCTAATTTGTACCCTGATTCTGATTTACTGTTATTTTAATTTCATAAGAATCTTTATTAAAATTCCTATCGAACTCAAGATAGAAGTATTCAATATTATCTTTTTCTCTGATGCTTACAGTTGATTCTCCTGATTTACATGAATTTCTTGAATATCCAAAGCCATTATCAAGTCTGGACATTGTCACCATGCGGACACCTGGAATATTCTCTTCACCATCAATACTGAAAGTCAAATCATAGGCACCTTCCGGAGAATCGGTGACAATAAAAGCAACATAACCGCGGCAATTAGAATCTATTTTGACACTATTCATAGGGAATGGTTCCTGTGGTATATTATTCAAATCAATTTCAATCGGCTGATAATCACAATCACTCGTATTAATTTCGTTTTCACTTACAAGAACAATCGAACCGTAATTCTTTCTTTCGCTATTAACACCACCAACTTCTAAATCAAATAAAAAGTTCTTATCAATTTTTCCCACATAGAAAAGTAGTTCTTTTCTTGTTTCCTTGAGAGGAATGAGATAAGGCCTCCTGTAACCATTCTCATAACGAGGATTACCTTGATCAAACTGAAGGAAAAAGTTTTCATTCGATAATCCTTCAGCCGGCCTTACTCTCAAAATATACTTTGTATTGTCACTTTTGGGTGCTTCAACAAGATAAATATTCTCTACATCATCAATAACTTTTTCGTTGAAAATATTAAAATTCTTTGGATTTTTTAATTTAAGCTCTGATGTGATTCTTCCAGTATTGCTCTTGTAGATGACAATTGCATTGTATATGCCGACATTTTCGCAAGCAGAAAAATCGAGAATACCATGCATCTCAGCATTATCAGAGTTTACATAGTTAATCACATCGTTTTTATTTCTGAAAATTCCAAAATCCCTGCTGAGATCACCGCCACTCTGCATAGCGTCATAAATAACAACATTTTTAAGATCCAATCCTTTTTCTTTTTCAGCATTCAAATCTACAGAGTAATAACTCTCATAAAGGCGGCCAGCTCTATTGTCCCAATTTACAACCAGATAGTCATCAACGCCCTCTCTGATAACATGGTCATCATTGTTTGAGGTGATATCATATAAATAGAATCCAGACGCAACATTGACTTTTAAATCCTGCGATATATCTATTACACGACTTCCTGATTCATCGGGGAAGAAAAGCCATGTTCCGTAATTTGTCTTGAAAATATTCTTATTTGATTCTGTTTCTGTTGTGCTTCTGATCAGGTTTCTTGCTTCAGATTCGTTTATCAGAACAGAGTATAAATGCTCAGAAGTCAGATTTTCTGCTTTAATCTTCCCATCCTCAGGTACCGGTTCCCAGTCAATTGAGCTTGGTTCAGGTTTTTCCGTTTCCGGAGACGGACATGATATCATGAGAACTGATAACATCAATATAAAAGCCAGAGCTAACTTTTTCATCTTCCCCTCCTGTTGCTATAAATGCGTATTTTTTTTTTATTGCAACAATTTATCCTGTTTTAGAGTATTACACACGACTCCTGCCGTGTAAACCTTTGAAAACCAGAATGAAGGAATAATCTCAGAAAATCAGAGATGAAATATAAACAGCCAGACAGCAACAGCTGGCAACTAGAGGCAGGCTTCCTTTAATCAAGGAGACTATGATTGCAACACTGAAGCCGATAATGCCCCAGAGGCTGTTTCCGCTTGCCGTTATGATTGCAGGAAAAGTCATTACTGAAAGTGTCACGTATGGAACGTAATGCAGGAATGATTTTATAAAAACGCTCTTTATCTCATTCTTGAAGAAGATTAGAGGAATCACACGGACAAGGTATGTGACAACAGCCATCACAAGGATGTAGATGTATGTGTTATGCATCCTCTCCCTCCTCTTTCACGGGCCAGATGACTGCGGCCAGAGCAGAGATGACAAGCGTGAGGATAATTATCTTCACACCATCACTAATATGACTGGAAAGGAACGGAAGAGTGAAGACAAAACTTGAGAGCATCGAGACAATGACGATTGCCAGAATCTTCCAGTCTTTCTTCGCTGGAGGAATCACAACGGCGATGAACATTGCATAAAGCGCGACGGAAAGCGCGTTGACAATGCTCACAGAAAGAATGTCACCGAAGATGATGCCAAGCATCGTTCCCGCTGCCCACATCGGTATGGTGCTGACAGCAAGACCCCATGCGAAATATTCGCTTACAGGCTTCTTCTGGCTTATTAGTGAGGCGAATATCTCATCAGTTATGTCAAAACCGATTAAGGCTCGTCTTGGGATTGATAGATTGCTGCTAATATGAACGGTCAATGCTGCGCTCATGAGGAAGTAGCGGATGTTTATCACTGCCTGATTGATTGCCATCTCAATATAAGATCCGCCTGATGCGATGATTGAGACAGCAGCGGCCTCTCCTGCTGATGTGTTGTTCAAGAGGCTCATCAAAAGGCCCTCCAACGGGCTTATCCCGCTGTTGCGCATGATTATCCCAAGTGAGAATGAAACAGCGAAATAGCCTATCCCGATGGGAAGGCCATTCTTCATGCCACGCTGGAACAGATGTCTTTTCTCACTGACGTACATACATATAAATGCAGGGACTGGTATGCCCTGTCCCTGCCATATTCCTTTTTTCTTTAAAAAACCTCAGCGGAGGTCTTCTGTCTTGAGCCAGTCCTGATCGTCGTAGGCACGGTTCTCACCGCACATACCCCAGATGAAGGTGTAGTTTGTAGTACCGCAGCCAGAGTGGATTGACCAGGAAGGATTGATGACAGCCTCATCATTGTGCATGACGATGTGTCTTGTCTCACCCGGCTCGCCCATGAAGTGGAAGACTGCCTGGTTCTCTGGAATGTCGAAGTAGAAGTAGACTTCCATTCTTCTCTCGTGAGTGTGTGCAGGCATTGTATTCCAGACAGAACCTTCCTCAAGATGTGTGAGGCCCATTGACAGCTGGCATGTCTCGAGAATGTCCGGATGGATGTACTGGTTGATTGTTCTCTCATTTGAATCCTTGAGGGAGCCAAGATGCTTGTGAATGGCCTTGTCATAAGGAATGAGAGTTGCGGGGCACGGCTTGTGTGCCGGGCATGTGAGGATGTAGAACTTTGCAGGCTTTGACTTGTCAAGGCTGCAGAATGTGATCTTCTTTGTGCCCATCGGCAGATAAAGAGCATCATAGTTCTTTACAACATATTCCTTGTCATCAGCCTTCACGACACCGTCGCCGCCGATGTTGATTGTACCAAGCTCTCTTCTTTCAAGAAGATAGTTGACACCGAAGTTCTTCCACGGGTCAATGTTTTTCTCGATATTGACTTCTTCATCAACAGGCATACAGCCCATTGTCACGATTCTGTCGACATGAGAATAAACGGCAGAGACATCATCCTTGTTGAAGATGTTCTGAATGAGGAACTCCTTTCTGAGTTCTTCTGTGTTCATTCTGCTGAACGGTTCCTTTCCAGTTGAATAGCGGATATCCATCAGTTCTCTCCTTTAAAATATTTACCTATCTTGCTGCTCATTCTTTCCTGTATGCGGTTGACGCCTCCGTAAAGGTGCCGGCTGATGACAGGTCCGACTGAGTCATAGTCCTTATCACGGATTGCGGCAATCAGATCCTTGTGATCGCTGACAATCGCCTGATAATCCTTTTCTTCTTTAATATCAAGAATTCTCACCCTTGTATAGTCCACATCGGTGTTGAATATCTTCCACAGACTGAGTTTTTCTGTAGCTTTGAACCAGATTTCGTGAAGCATCACGTCCAGAGAATAAAAATCATGAGGACGGAAGGTATTCTCCTTGAGAAGAATTTCCTGCTTTCTGATGACATGATTGACATCTTCCACTAAAAGAGGCTGTTCAAGGTCAATGAAATCCTTTATGACGCTTGTCTCAATTGCGACACGAGCATATATGAATTCCTTGACAGCTTCAAAGTCAATCAAGGAGACAATGCTCTGCTGATATGGAAGAAGGTCAATGAGATTCTGGTCTGCAAGACGATGCAGTGCAGTACGCACCGGAGTTCTGGATGCTTCATACTGCTCGCATAGCTCATTTTCAGAAACAGGAGAGCCTGGTTCGAGAGCAAGATCAAGAATCTTATCCCTGAGATCTTCGTAAATAATGCTTGCCATGTCTTTGGCTGTGCTCAATTTCGTAACCTCATTGATGTGCAGTTTCTTAATTATATTAAGCCTGTGTATGTATACCTGTCAAGGAAATTCAATTCAATATTGGGAATTAAATAAAATTTAAAGGAATGTATACACATAAAATCATTATATAATATTAATAGCATAATTAAGAATAAAAAATATTATTAACAAATAGAACTCAGATAGAAGAAATATAAAAACAACCTCCCGTCCTGGAAAAAAAGGAGGGAGGCGTAAAGAAAATAAAAAACCTGGCAACGACCTACTCTCCCACGGACGAACCGCAGTACCATCGGCGAGGAGGTGTTTCACTTTCG
>CALXOK010000019.1 GCA_944390025.1 uncultured Spirochaetales bacterium
CTTTCAAAAATCTTTCCGCTCTCTTCAGAGCGCTTTGTCAATCTAGCACTTCCGCTTCGCTTGAGTCAAGAACTTTCATGCTCTTTTCTCTCACTTTTTTCGCTTCTGTGCCGGCCGTCTGGCCAACGGTTTGAGACTCTAGCACATGAGAAAAAGAAAAGCAATACGAAAATCAGAAAAAATTTATTTTCTTTAATACAAACCTGATAATTATCTATATTACAATTAATAACATATTATAAAGTATAAGCTACTAGTATTTTTCCAGTAGCTTATACATCTTTAACTGTTATATTCTATTTTATATTTCAGCATTTATCATTTCATTCATAAATATATTAGCAACATGAAGATCGCTTGCTGTTGAAGTACCAACACCTCTCAAACTGAAACTACGAACCTCATATGCCATTGGATTCTGTGATGCATAGCCAGAACCAGAAATAATATATCTGATTGGTTCTTCCTCTGTCGTGAGACCAGTGCTGTCAGAAACTGTCACATTATTAAACTCAATGCTTATTTCATTCCCAGTGAATGAAAGTGTAGCAAGACCATCATATTTGTAATCATAGTGGACAGGGTTATCTGGATTTTGACGCCAACTCAGAGGCACTTCAACTATACCACCCTGATAGTCCTCAGGTATATTATCAAATGCTGCTCCCATCAGGGTATTGAAATACATTTCAGCGCCAAACACTCTGAACATACTCTTCAGCATATCAAGGCTGAGATAAGAATAATCTTTCTCGTCGATTATCATCTTTACAATCTGTACGTCAGCTGGATTATTCGTATCTCTATAAATCTTGACTACCATTTCGACATTATTAAACTCTGACATCGTAGCCTTAACAGTAATTGTATACGGAACGTTATATTGACCACCTGTAGATTCACTATAATCGAAATTAACTTCAAAACTCGAAACAGTCATTTGCTCGTTATAAAGTTTTGTAGCTGCTTCACTAATTTCCATTAACTGTTCAGCTGTTGCTTTTGTTGAACCTTCTTGCAGCACGTTACCTTGCATGATATATCCTGCTAATTGATACAAACCGTAGAAACGTGGAGCAAACTCATTTGCAATATAATTGTCTGTATCCTTATCTGTCTCGCCATCTGTTACTAATGGTTCATCAGAAGCTTCAATGCCGGTTTCAGTTACTTCTGCCCAACCATCAATAGTTATTTTCCCAGCGACAGAGGACATTGTGTGCCACTGGTTATCAAGTTCAAGTTTGAAAACAAGCACACCATCACCCGTTGAGACAAGAGCGGACTTCTGGCAGTCAACTGTTATTTTGACACCCTGGACATCCAATGTGATTTCTTCAAGACTCACGCCGAGATTCCCTGAAAGCTTTTCAGAAATTTCTTTCATTATTTCTGCAAGTTTTCCCAGCAGATCTGTATTGGAGAAAGTAAGTGCAACAGGAACGAATGTTTCACTTGAGATATCGGATACTGAAACATCATTAATCGTTGCATCTGCTTTTACAGTTTCAATCTTGGTAATTGCATTACCATCAATTTCGACATCACCTTCATAAACCAAAGTAACAGGTTCATTGTTTTCACCAGCAGTAGCTTCTTCAATATTAATAGAAAGTTTGTATTGAGATGAAGCTGTAGTAGCACGCCTCTGTACATCATTTACAAAGCTGACACTTCCTTTTTGAATTGTAACTCCATTCTTTAACTGAACATTTTCAAGTGGTACCGTATCACCAGTTTGCAGAGCATTCATCACCTGCTCTGTCAGCCCCTGAATTGTTGTTTCAACAACAAACTTACCTGCTGAAGTTTTCTCCGTCATGCTTTCATTTGAAACAGCAGTAGGTGGCGTTACATTCTTCTCTGGTTCAGGAGTATCAGAAGAACACGACCCGAACAGGGCAAGAACTAGAAACAATAAAACAACGATTTTTTTCATATTTCCCCTCTTTTTATGGATTTCATAAAAAGGGTACCCCCCCCCCCGTCCGGTATTGTCAACGAAACAAACCTATTTCTTAAAACACTTTACCTAAAAATAAAATGAGAGATTTGTAATATTACAAACCTCTCGCAGATGATTTCTTTATGTGGGATTTCTTAATCCGGGTCAGAATTCCACTTCTCGCACAGGTCATTGAAGTCGCTTGTGAGACGTTCAAGCGCATTTGCAAGCCTTATGCAACGTTTTTCATCTTTCCTGTCAGCGCTTGAAATTGCGAATTCGAAACGCTCAATAAGATGATCGAGTCTTTTCTTCTCGCTCTCAAGCCGCTGGGAAGCAGAATCGAGTATTTTACTGTTGCGGTCTACATAGACGGCTTCTTTCTGCTGAGGAAGCTCTGCAAGAAGGTCATAGCTGTCAAGAAGCTCAGGAGCACAGGCATTATATCCCATCTGACACAGCTGCTGAGCAAACTGAGGAGCCACATTCTCATCACCGTGGACAATAAATACTTTCTCCGGCTTTCTGGTAATATTCTCAAGCCATTTCAATAGTCCGTCCTTGTCAGCATGGCCGGACAGTCCAGGAAGGCTGGCAATCTCTGCCTTTACATCTATCTGCTCACCGAAGATTGTCACGTGACGGGCACCATCGACAATGTTTCTTCCCAGAGTGCCGTTTGCCTGATACCCGACAAAGAGGATTGTGCTCTCACTCTTCCAGAGGTTGTGCTTCAGGTGGTGCTTGATTCTTCCGGCGTCACACATGCCTGAACTTGAGATGATGACACAGGGCTCTTTCCGCTCATTGAGAGCCTTGGAGTCAGCCACATCCTGAGTTTTTATCAGAGACGGGAAATCGACTGGATTGAGACCTTTTTTAACAAGTTCCATGGCCTCATCATCAAAGTAATCGCCGCGTATGCTGCCACGGAAGATTGCAGTCGCCCTGACTGCAAGCGGGCTGTCAAGGAAAACCTGCGGAGTGTAGTCAAGCATTTTATGGTCAATGATGATTCTGTACAGATACAGGATTTCCTGGGTGCGGCCGACCGCGAATGACGGGATGATGAGCTTGCCTCCACGGCGGAAAGTCCTGTCTGTTATCTGGGCAAGCAGCCGGGCTCTTTCTTCAAGGCTCATCACATTCTTCTCATGAAGCCTGTCGCCATATGTCGATTCCATGACGACAATGTCAGCTGTCTCCACGTAGTCAGGATCCCTGATGATAGGCTGGTCAAGGTTTCCGATATCTCCGGAGAAGACGATTTTCTTCGTGACATCATTCTCTTTGACGAAGACTTCAATGCTTGCAGAGCCCAGCAGATGTCCGGCATCAACAAAGCGGACATGCACATCTTCTGAAAGAGTGAGCATCTGGTCGTAAGCAACGCCTTCGAAATGCTCCATGCATTCATATGCATCGTCCTGAGTATAGAGTGGCTCCACAGGTGGTTTGCCGTTTCTCTTGTTTTTCCGGCTTTTCCATTCCGCCTCGCTTTCCTGGATATGGGCACTGTCCAGAAGCATGATTGAGCACAGTTCCTGTGTGGCCATGGTGCAGTATATTGTTCCCTGATAGCCTTCCTTCACCAGCTGGGGAAGCCGGCCGGAATGGTCAATATGCGCATGAGTGAGCAGCACTGCATCAATCATGGACGCGCTGAATGGGAAGCTGTCACCTGCCTTTTTCTCATCTTCGCCCTGAGCAAGGCCGCAGTCAATCAGTATGTTGAGAGTCTCAGTCTCAAGAAGGAACATTGATCCGGTGACACATCTGGCAGCACCGCAGAATCTTATATTCATAGGTTTCTCCTTTTGATTCAATTTTAATGCGATATACCGGTACCGGCCATTAATAAATAGATGCACAATGAAAAAAAATCCGGCACAAGAGATGCCGGACAAGCAAACTGAAACAGATTCTTCTCAGTCAAAGAACAGCTGATAAACCTCATCAGGGGTCCTGCTGGAGGAGAGCATACGGATGAAGATGTCGCTTGAGCATAGCTTTGCGATGGAAGAAAGAATCTGGATATGCTCTGTCGGATTGTCTTCGCTGGCAAGAACGAGAAAGAAGATTCCGGACTTCTCCTTTCCGCCGAAATCGACAGGAATACGGCTGATTCCAATCACAATCGCGCTTTTCTTCAGAAAAGGAATCTTGGCATGAGGAATGGCCACACCCTTTTCCATTGCGGTGGAAGCCATGTTTTCCCTGTCAGTGACAGCCCTGATGACGTACTGGCGCTGCTCATCGCTCAGGCCCTTTCTGTCTGCATAGAGGTTCACGAGGTCAGCTATGATGTCATCCCTCCTGGAGCTTGTAAGCGGAACGATAACAAGGTTCTTATCTATGATATCAAGTAAAGTCATCAGTCTAACTCCTCAAACATCTGCCATACAGACTCATCATCACGTGTCACCAGCACAGGACAGGGTGAAGTTCTGAGCATCCTGTCTGTCTCGCTGGTGAGCTCTTCCCGCCTTGAGCGTATCATATTAACAGAACCCAGAACAAGAAGCTGTATTCCATGCGCCTTTATGTAATGGCTCACCTCTGCTGACGGAGAGCCCTCTGTGACAGTGGTCACAAGATTCACATGTCTGCTCTCTGCAAGCTTTTTCGTATGCCTGATATGACGCTCGGCATCCTTTTTCAGATCAGCAAGGTATTCCGTCTTCTCCTGGCTGACAAAGATTCTCGCCTTGACGAGGTCGCCAAGAGCCTTTGTGTTTATACAGTAAATCGCATGCAGCCGGCTTCCCGTCGAACGGGCAAGAAGAATGGCATACATACATGCACTCATACTGCTTTCTGATCCATCAAGATAGACCAGAATCTCGCTGAAAGGGACTTTATCTGACACTCTCAGGCCTCCTTTTGTGTGTCTCTCTCCATTCTGTCCTTGACAGACTTCAGGAGGATGAAGTTCTCGCGCTCTGCCTCTTCAATCCTTCCAATCAGGTACTTCACCGTCTCCTCCTTGTCCGGGATGACAAGCTTCTCGAGTGCGTTGACTTTCCTGATTGTCTTCTTGACTTCCCGGCTCAGCCTCATGATTGAAACCTTCAGCTCTGCCATCTGTCCCATGAGGGTCAGGGCCTGGCTGTATTTCTCGATAGCGACTTCGGAGAGCATGCTCGTTCCCTCAGGAGAGAAGAACGGGCCCTCCCCTGAATAAGTCGTATGCACCTTGGGAAGGCTTACTCCCATAACCTTGCGCCGTGACAGCTCAATCTCACTGGTGATACCCACGGCACCGGCCAGGTTCCCAAGCCTCAGCCTTCCCATATGCATTATAGCATCCTGAAGCGCCTTCTGGGCTTCAAGCAGGGATTTTTCTACCCTGTTCTGGTAATCGACTGCCTGATCGACAAGTGTCAGAAGCTCACTGACCAGAATGCTTCTCTTCTGATCCAGCAGCTCATAACCGAGCTTTGCGAAACTCAGTTCATCCTTCACTCTCATCAGGTTGCTTCTTGTGGGTGCGATACTGCTGTCCATAATCAGCCCTTATAGTATGTCGCGATTTCTTCCTCTGTCAGACGCTGCAGTTCTTCTGATGGAAGAATCGACAGTGCCTGCCAGGCAAGGTCAAGTGTCTCTTCGATTGAGCGGTCCTCATCAAAGCGCTGATTGAGGAACTTGTGTTCGAAGAAGTCTCCGAACTTCATGTAGAGGTTGTCTGTCTCGCTGAGTTCCTCCTCTCCGATGACACTTGCAAGGTTCCTGACGTCCTTGACGTGACTGTAGGATGCGAAAAGCTGGTTTGAAAGATGCGGATGGTCCGCTCTCGTCATACCTTCTCCGATACCGTCCTTCATAAGTCTTGACAGAGATGGAAGGACATTGACCGGAGGATAGACTCCGCTGGCGCTCAGCTGCCTGTCAAAGACAATCTGGCCTTCAGTGATATAGCCGGTGAGATCAGGAATCGGATGAGAGATGTCATCATTCGGCATTGTGAGAATAGGAAGCTGTGTGATGGATCCGCTCCTTCCTGAGATTTTGCCAGAACGTTCATAAATCTCTGCAAGATTGGAATACAGGTATCCAGGGTATCCTTTTCGGGAGGGAATCTCACCGCGCTGTGTGCTGATCTCACGAAGAGCCTCACAGTAGTTTGTCATGTCAGTCATGATTACAAGGACCTGCTTTCCCCTGTCAAATGCGAGATGCTCGGCAAGGGTCAGTGCGGTTCTTGGAGTGATGGTTCTCTCAATAGAAGGGTCATCAGCAAGAGAAAGAAAGAGTGCGACGTTGTCAAGAACACCTGTCTCCTCAAAACTGTCGATGAAGAACTTAGCGACATCGTACTTGACACCCATTGCGGCGAAAACGATGGCGAAATCACTTCCTTCCCCGCGTACCTTGGCCTGACGTGCAATCTGGGCGGCAAGCTCGTTGTGGCTCAGACCGTTTCCGGAGAAAATCGGAAGCTTCTGGCCCTGAATCAGGGTTGTCATTCCGTCAATGACGGAAATTCCGGTCTGGATGAAGTCCCTCGGGTACTCGCGGCTGGTCGGATTGACCGGAGCACCGTTGACATCCCTGTCCTCGCTGCCCCTAGGATCGGCTCCTCCGTCGCGGCTCTTTCCCAGTCCGTTCATGACACGGCCAAGCATGTCCTCTGTCACAGACAGGCTCAGAGGCTCGCCGAGAAAGTGCATTCTGGTATCTGGAAGATTCAGGCCATCAGTTCCTTCAAAGACCTGAACGCAGACAGCCTCATCAGAGGTATCGAGAACCTGGCCGGAACGTCTCTTTCCATCCGGAGCGAGGATTTCGACAAGTTCCCCGTATCCGACAGGATGGGTGTTCTTCATATACACAAGCGGGCCATCAATCCTGCTTGCACCTCTGTATTCCCTGCCTCTCAGCAGGCTTCTGTCAACAATGATGTCATTCTTCATAGAGGCCTCCAAGCTGGGTGATTGAACGGTGCAGCTTCAATGCAAGACGATCAATCTGCTGCACATTGTCATTTGAGACATTGAAACGCATTCTTGCAATGTCCTGAACGACAGAAAGCCTTCTTATCTTGACCATCGGCACACCTTTGCTGATGGCCGCCTGTCCTTCATCATAATAGGTCATGATGATGTCCATCATCGCAATCTGCTTCTCCGGGCTGCAGTAACGGTCAATCTCATCGAAGGCGTTCTGCTGGAGGAAGGCGTTCTTGAACAGCGTACACACCTCGATGATGAAGTTCTGGCTGTCCGGAAGCGCATCCGCACCTACGAGCTTGACTATCTGCTGGAGTCTTGTCTCTTTCTGAAGCAGGTCCATGATGCGGGCCCTGTTTCTTGACCACCTCCCCTGGCTTTTGTCATCCCACCATGTCCTGAGTTCTCCTGCATACTCGGAATAGGACTCCGTCCAGCTGATTGCCGGATAGTGACGTGCGGATGCAAGAGCCCTGTCAAGACCCCAGAAACAGCGCACGAAACGTCTGGTATGCTGGGTGACCGGTTCGGAGAAGTCACCGCCCGGCGGGCTGACCGCTCCGATGATGGATACAGAACCCTCATCGGAAGAAAGGGTTCTCACATGGCCGGCTCTTTCATAGAACTGTGCGATGCGGGTTGCCAGATAAGCAGGGAAGCCCTCCTCTGCCGGCATCTCCTCCATACGTCCGGAAAGCTCTCTGAGCGCCTCGGCCCAGCGGCTTGTCGAGTCTGCCATGATTGCGACGTTGTAGCCCATGTCACGGTAGTACTCAGCCATTGTGATTCCTGTATAGATGCTGGCCTCACGTGCAGAAACAGGCATGTTTGATGTGTTTGCGATGAGGATTGTCCTCTCCATGAGGCTCTTTCCCGTTCTCGGATCGACAAGATGCGGGAACTCCCTGAGGACGTCCGTCATCTCATTTCCTCTCTCACCGCAGCCGATGTAGACGATGATGTCGGCATCGCACCACTGGGCGATTGAGTGCTGTGTCATTGTCTTTCCGGTTCCGAATCCACCCGGGATTGCAACCGTACCGCCCTTTGCAAGCGGGAAAAGAGAATCAATGACTCTCAGTCCTGTCACAAGGGGAATATCCAGATTCAGCCTTTCCTTCACAGGACGTGGAACCCTGATCGGATGGTACTGGACCATCGTGACAGTCTCTTCATGTCCGTCCCTGCTGATTCTGGCAACAGTATCAGTTACCTTCATATCCCCTTCAGGGGCAATCTCATCAACAGTGTATTCTCCGCTGAAAGAGGAAGGAACCATTATCTTGTGTCTTACACGGCTTGTCTCATCGACATAACCCAGAACAGAACCCGCACTCACGCTGTCCCCTGCCTTGGCAAGCGGGACAAAATGCCATAGCTTCGACTCGTCAACAGCGCTGGCACTGATTCCACGGGAGATGAAATCTCCACTGAGCTTTCTCAGCTCCTCAAGCGGACGCTGAATTCCATCATATATGTTTCCGATAAGGCCGGGTGCGAGCTGACAGGACAGTGACATGCCACTGCCATAGACATTGTCACTAGGAGCGATTCCTGTGGCGTCCTCATAGACCTGGACGGTGGCAGTTGAGCCGGAAAGCTTCACAATCTCTCCGACAATCTGACCTTCTCCCACATGGACAAGCTCCATCATCGCAGCATCCGTTATTCCCCTGACCTTCAGGACAGGTCCGTTAACTCTACTGACCTGACCGATTATTCTGCCTTGCATGTGCTTTCCTGTATTATCTTCTTGATATCCCTGGACATACGTCTGAGACGCACATCCAGCTGGTTGTTGTAATATACTTTCTCATCCATGCTTGATAGCATGACACCCCAGTCGCTGATATGGCTATCCGGATTCAGGTGAAGATGAACCGAGAAACCTGTCTTTTCCTCAAGGATTTTCTCAGCTTCCCTGAGCATGGATTCATCAACCTTTTCTCCCATGCGCCAGGAGACCCGGGCTTCACTCTGTCCAAGACCATATGCCGCCTGAGCAATCCAGCTGACAAGAGTCTTGCGGCTTTCAGGAGAGCGGAAGAACGCGTCAAATTCTTCACTGACACGTTTCATGACGGCACTGTATGCGGCATCATTGTTCTTAAGCTCCTCAAGCCGCTCAAGAGAGCGTACAGCACTCTCTTCCTTCATATGAAGACCTTCGAGACGCACGCTGGTATTGCGTCTCTCGCTTTCAGCAGCCTCAGCAGCCTTCGACTTAGCTTCAGCAACAATCTCATCAGCTTCAGCGCGGGCTCTGGCAAGAATTTCCTCTGCCCTGGCCTCAGCCTGCTGGAGGATTCCTTCGTAAATCGGACTTTCACTCATAATGACACTCCGACAGCCTCATTAACCAGGCTTCTCAAATCACGGCCAGAAGATGAACCCGGTTTGGGAATCTCCACAACAAGCGGAAAGTTCTCGCTGAACAGATAACGGTCAACCGTATCCCGGATCATGTCTGCAACCGGCTCCGTGATTATGATGACAGCATTGTCCTTGTCCTCAAGAGCCTTGTCCCAGGCGACTCTGGCCTGGGATGCGTTGCTTACAGCCTGTCCGGAAAGTCCGACCAGCGAGAAGCCGAGTGTCGTATCCTCATCCGCGATTACGTAGTACTTCATTCCGTTCCAATCAGACCTTTGCGAGAATCATCAGAGCAGTGATGAAGCCGAAGACGACAAGACCTTCAGCAAGTGCGATGAAGATAAGGGCATTTGATGCGATTTCAGGTCTTTCGCTGATTGCACCCATGGCAGCAGAACCGACTTTTGAAATTGCCATTCCGGCACCGAGTGCGCCAAGTCCGAATGCCACTGCAGCGGCGATACAGACCCATGCTGTGGTGTACTGGCCGGCGGAAGGATCCGCAATAACAGTTTCAGCCGCATAGACTGACGGGGTGAAAACGAAGGCACATCCGACAAGAATGAGGAATGTTGCCAGCAGTGAGAGATTCATTTTTCTTCTGAATGCATAACTTGTCATATTTGACATCTCCATTATTGATCAACCGGACACGACGCGGCTTTTGAGGCTCACTGGCCTGTAAGCGATGCCGTTACCGGTGAAGTACTTGGTAAAGAACTCGTAATAGTTGAGCCTGAGCGACTGGATTCCGGCACTCAGTCCTTCTATTGCGATCACCAGGACATTTCCCAGTATCATTATAAGGACATAGGCAAAGATGTTTCCTGTCATCTGAGCCATGTCCTCGAAGGCTGTCATCAGGGACACGTGGGCTATTCCAAGACCCGCGACTCTCATGAATGACAGTGTATTTGACAGGAAAGAAGAGAATATTTCAAGCACCTGGACAAAGAAATCCATTATTGTGTCGACAATCACGGTGCCGGTTTTTTCCCTGTGGCCTGTCAGCTTTGCCTTGTGCATAGCATAAAGCGGTCCTTTGATGACAATCATCACAAGCGCGGCAGCGATTGCGATGTATGGCAGGGCTGAAGGCGGGAAATCCCTGTAGCCGCTGTCGACAAAATAGTAGCAGATATAGATTCCGATAGCATACATGAAGCCGCCGACAAAACCGTTCTTATCGAAGACCAGCTCAAGCCAGCGCTTTTTCCTGACAAGATTTATCCAGTTGAGGATAAGTCCGGTGTAAATCACGACAATACCGAATTTTATCGTAATACCGAGAATATCGTACACACTCTGCACAAGTCCGCCTTCAGCATGTCCGTTGACAACAGCATGGTAGTTAAACCACAAAGCCGGAAGCCAGGAATAGCCGAAGTATGAACCGAAGAGCACTCCTCCGACCATGCTTGCAGGTCCCAGGAACATAAGCAGGGAACACAGATAGCGGGAGATGAGTCCGTCCTTGGCCATCGGATTCTTCTTGTAGTAGTGTCCGCCGATTATACCGATAAGCAGAAGGACAAGTCCCTGGCCCACATCAGCGAACATCAGCATGAACATCAGGATATATGCGATTGTCGTGAACGGTGTCGGATTGATTGAGCCATACTCGACTGTGCCGTAGTTTGTGACCATCTTCTGGAAGGGGGCGAACACCTTCGCTGAAGAGACTGATGTCGGAATCTTGTCCCTGTCAAGCTGGCTGTCTTCTGTCCACTCGACAATGCACTTGCCCTTTGATGCTTCAAGGATGACAGATTCGACTTCAGCAGCGCTGTCTGCAGGAACCCATCCGGAAAAGAGCGTCGTGTTCTTCGTATAGGAGAAGAAGGATTCCACATGCTCGCTCAGCTGGCTGACACGAAGCAGCATCCACATCTTCTTGAGGGACGTCTCCTCTTTCTTTATCCGGGCAGCAATCTCATCAAGAATTGCGGAAACATCCTTCTCCGTATCCGCCTTCCTTGTCTCAAGTGCAGCTGAAGCCTTCTCAAGACCGGTTTTGCTGTCTGATGAAGCTGACTCTGTCCATCCGAACTTGTCCATCGTGTCATTGACTCGCTGGGCATCACGGCGGAAAGAAAGGGAGACAAGGCCTCCTTTGCCGTCTTCGGCGATGACTGCAGAAAGACTTGTCATGCGGAGAATGAAATCATCAAGGCTCCTGCCAGAAGCGATACTGCCCATCCTCAAGTCGAGGTAATCCATCTTCTTTTCTTTTATATAGCCCAGCATCTCGTTGATGGAAATGAGGCGCTGGTTGAGATTCTTCTGTTTCTCTCTCTCGCTGTTGAGGCTTGAAGAGAGGTCATCCAGCATCTTGCGGCAGGCGCTCATGTCAAGAGTGCCGAGGTTCTCAAGGTCACTTCTGCTGATGGACGGAAGACTTATTCCCCCTGTCTTCATCAGCGTCTCACAGCGGACTCTCAGATCGTCAATCGCAGAAACAGAAGTTCCGCTCTTGTGTTCTGAAAGCCTGCCTGCCTGCTCACCGTCAAGCTCTGAAATATGGACAAAGTCCATCACCCCCTCTTCGAGCAGGGCCTTGACGACAGCATCGCTGTACTCGTCAAGCACCACGGCGGTAAGCATCTTCATTTTCTGTGTGAACAGACTCAATTCAGTTCCCTCCTGATTTGCTCTTCACTCCAGTTATAGTATTTGGCGTTAAGCACCGCCTTGAGAGCATTGTCCATGCTCTTGCAAAGGTAGATATAACTTAGAATGGTTCCGATTGTAAAAGGATCCTTCGAAAGGATTGAAGTGAATTCTTTCTTCCGGCTCTGTGCCAGGTAGTTCTCGATTCCCATGATTCCATAGGCAAGGTCTGTACGGCCGCCTCCCATCTGTCCACGGTCCTGGAGCTTCGAAAACAGGTCATTCACCTTCGGATACTTTCTGGTGATGATGAGCCTCGCATCATCCATCGACAGCTGGCCCTTCTCGATTTTTCCCTTCAGCTGGCTGTAAAGCAGGCCGTAAGGAAGCATGACTCTGGACAGCCTTGATGATGAAACATCATGGTAAAATCCATAGCGGATGAGGTTGATGATATTCTTCAGGTCGACATCAATCCTGTAAATCTCACCGGCAACATCACGGTCTGTCCTGTCGAGCCTGTCCATACCGTCAAACATACGCCTGAACCAGAGATGATCCAGGTCTGTCTCTAGGTCAAACAGGCCGTCTGAGGCAAGGCTCTGCTCATCATACGCTTTAAGCACATCATGATATACAGTGCCGCGGAATGCAGATACGACATCATCATAGCTGAGCGCGTTTATTATTCCCAGCCAGTTTATGTCATGCACGATTTTCTTCTTGTAGATATAGGCAGAGCGGTAGCTTATTCCATGATGGAGCACTGCTCCTGAATACCAGAGCCTGATTGCATTCCTTATGTTCTCAATCTCGCTTTTTTCAAGAACAAGCGTGACAAAGTCCCCTGCCATGCTGTCAAGGGCCGTGATTATTTTCTTATGCGTGTCTATCTCGCGGGAAAAAAGCTCAAGCTCGACCTGCTGCAGGTCTGCACTCTTTTCAAAGACCTCAGCCAGAGTATCGTATTCAGTTCCGGCAAGCACCGCCACGGCTTCATTGAGATTAGGAGCCTTGATCATCGAATCAAGAATGGTCGATGACATCATCAGGCCTATGCGGGCCCTCAGCTTGGCATTGATGTATCCGTAGCGGGAAACGTTATCCATAGACCCTCACCTGACATCAAACACACCAGCTGAACAGACAAGGGAAACAATCTTCCTGGCAGCATCAGCTGCTGCATCCGGATCGATTTCCGCTTCTGTGTTCTGGACATGTTCTGTCTTTTTCTCAATCTCCGAAAGCCTGGCATCAAGGACAGCTGTCGCCTCACGCACGACCTCATCCCCTCTTCTGCGCTCCTCATCAAGGGCATCACTGACGATGCGGGCGCTCTCGCTTTGAGCATCTGAGACCAGTTTTCTGGCCTCGTCATCGGCTTTTCTGACAATCTCCTCAGCCTGGGATTCAACGCTGAGAATCTTTTCGATAACTTCGCTCTTCATAAACTCTACCGGTTATCATAATCCAAACTTGTGACTGCCGTGTCAAGCCGGGGTGAGAAAAACCCTCCCATAGGGAGGGTCCGGGATTCACAGAACAAAGTCCTGATAGATTTCCTCTTCAGATACCGGCGGGAAGAGTTCGTTCCAGAATGTCGCCGAGTCAATCTGGCGGACAGGCTCCAAATCCATCACCCCGCTGTACGGCTCAAGGTAAGAAGGAACCTGATCAACAAGGTTTCCATCAAAGTCGCGCTCATACTTGATGAATGATTCATTGCCTTCAGTGAAGTCAATCACGCCGTAATCAATGACTCTGATCTCATCGCTTTCATTCGCCGTGACTGTGAAGGTCGCCGCCCACCAGGCATCGTCATACCAGACATCAAAAAGATAGTCGCCGGGCTGAACGCCTGAGATGATGAAGCGTCCGTCCTGATCTGCAAACAGATAAAGTGACATATCATCGACAAGAGTGACGCTTCCATCCTCTGCCCTCTCGATTCTGTAAACAGGAGAGCTGAAGGTGTTCTGAATCACTCCGTCAAATTCGATGATGCCGGTGACTGTGTATTCCTGAGGTACCGTGATCTTCAGCGAATAGCCGCTTCTGTTACGCGGGTTGAGCTCGTAAGCGAAGGTCTGGGTGTCTGCAAAGGCGTCATCACCTGTCACGTAGACAACCAGATTGTTACGCTGCCAGCCTGACAGTGATGAGTATACGGATGTGCCGAAAACGCTTCTCAGATCCTGCGCACTGCCTGAGTTGGAACGGGCGACCTGCACCTGTGCACCGCTCAGAGCACCCTTCGGCCTTATAAGCACGAAGCTGTCCCTGACGGAGCGTCCGATACCGAAGACACCACCGGAGAAATAACTTGCAGTGCTGAAGCTCGTCGTGAGACTGAGGTTGTTGTACCTGTTGTAGGCACCTGCCCTCACAGAGAGGCTGAACAGGTCGCCGCTGTGGAACCAGCCGCCGCTGAGGCTGTGGTTCTGAGTATCGTTGAACCTGAAACCGGACAGGCTTGCATTCAGGCTGTCGCGGTTCGTGACCGATGCGTTCATAGACAGGTTGTGGCTTCCATCGAAACTTGTCGAATAGGAACCGGACACCCTTCCTCCGAAGGAGAAGCTGGCAGAAAGATAGCCGCCCACTTCAACATTCTCATTCGCTCTTCCAATACGCTGTGAGAAGTTGATTCCCCCGGAAATGCTGAGGTTTCTCATCGGACTGACGGAGAACGAGCTTGACACCCTCCAGCTGGGAAGGCTGAAGTCATACTCCTCCACCATCATCGTCCCGGAAGTGCTATAACGGAGGAAACCGAGTGTTCCTGAGAATGAGAGAGTCATGGACAGGCTGTCCTCATCAGAGCCGTTGTTTGACCACAGGAATGATGTGGAAAGTCCTCTGAGAACCGTCCAGTCAAAGAGGAAACGGTGATCAAGACGTGCGCTCACATCAGGAGTTGCACCGTCCTCAAGCTTCAGTGAGCCATTGACTGTAGTTGTTCCAAGCAGCCAGGCCCGTCTGAGAGACATATTCGTGCTGAGGGAGAAATCATAGACTCTGGTACTGTCACTATAACCGTTGAGCTGGAGAGCATAGTCGCTCATCAGCGTCATCTCATCCGTAAGTCCGACATCCTGGAACCAGGTCAGGGCGATGTTGTCAAGCCGGTAGTCGTAGTAATACTGAGGACTGACGCGGAGTGCAAGGCCTGCAGCCTCACTCTTCTGGTCAGGATCAAGCTGTACACGGGCAATGGAGACAGAGCCACCGAAGAGTGTCTCACCCTTTGCCAGAAGCTGGGAGTCATAAGCCATGTCGAATGACTGGATATGGGAGACAGATGAATAGCGGTTCCTGTCTTCCGGATCGCTCCAGTCAATACTCTGGTCCCCGGCTTCATCCATATAGCGTTTAGGGGTCACGATGACTTCAACATCATTCACTCCGGTTTCGAGGGTGAAATCCTGAATCCTGTAGTTTCCAGGGCTCAGGTTGTCCGTGTAAATCACACGCCCGTTTCTGACAATCTGCAGATAAGAGTCTTCGGTGACAGTGATGTATTCCCTGTGGCTGTTGTACGGACTTGTTATGTCACCATAGCTGTAGCTCTTTTCGAACTGGACACCTACAGGAGTTCCCTCCTGGCTCTGACCACTGAAGCCGTATACATTACCCCAGCTCAGGCGGATGCCTTCATCGACGAAATCGTAGAAGAAGCGGTAGCTGTTCCAGTTGAAACTGAATTCACCGTTGCTGAAACCGAGGTTATAGAAGAAGTCAAGAGCGACCGGACCGAATGACAGATAGTTGGAAACGTTGAGGTTGACGTTCCAGATGAAAAGGTCGTCTTCAAAATCCCATGAAAGGTTTGAATATAGGTTGTAGCCCGTCCTCCAGCTGAAGAAGTCAGGCTCAAGCTGCACGGCTCCGGAAAGGGCATAGTTCCGTCTCAGCCAGGAAGAACCCGATGCGAGGGAAATGACGCGCTCTGGCATTGCTTCGACACTGAAGCTCATGTCGATTGTGAAGCCTACCTCATCGTAAGTGACTCTGACTCCGTTTTCCTCAAACCAGCTGACCGGCACATAATCCGGGACAGCGGGTCCCAGCAGGATGTCATAGGCCTCCTCGGTCAGAAGCTGGCCAAGATAAAGCCTGAGTTCTGATGCATTCAGCAGACGCTCGTCACCCTGGAAGACAATCTCGAGGTTGCCCATGGCCTCCCCGTCGATTGAGTACATGAAGTAATAGGAGCCGTCATCGTAGCGAAGAGTGTCCTGCCCCTGAACGAAGAAGGAAGCGAAGAAATCATCATCGTAAACAGGCTCATCAGATCCTGTGATTATTATCTCAGGAACATAGGCAAGTGCCGGTGAAGCAAATTCCGGCCGGGAAGGCACAGACGGCGTGTCAGCCTCAACTCTTGCAGCCTCATCATCAGCAATGGTTTCTGCAACAGAGGAAGTCTCAGGTGCAGACAAGTCATCAGAACCTTCATCCCCAGAGACATAAAGTTCTTTTCCGCTCTGGCTGACAGCAGACTCTTTCTGATTGGAAAGCGCACCAGGTGTTTCCTCTATAACCTGCTCACGGGATTTCTGGCTGTCCTCAACTTTGACAGCTGATGATTCATCTCTTACAGCCGATGTATCAATTTCATCTGCAGAAGGGATATTAACACTGCCGGCCTCACTCACCGGAGCCGTGGCAGCAGGCTGTACTGCTTCCTGAGTACTATCCGGCTGTGCTGATTTGAACAGGTACCACACCAGGTACGAGAAAACCAGCATGAAAACCAGAATCAGCAGTGTAATTTTGAAAATATCAAGGATTCGCCTGGTTTTGTCCCTCATCTCACTAATGCATCTTCCTTGTGCATCACCACCTGTTTACTGGTTGGATATATCGAAGTTGTAGTCCAGAGATGCCTTGTAAGTCGAACCGGCAGCAAGGCCCTGGGGGAACGGAATGTTCTTTGTCCATGAAGATCCGGCAAGGATGTTGGAACCTGAAATGCCCGGCAGCGCATCAGACCCCGTAAGTGTGATAGTGCCGCCCTGAGCATCCTGCAGCGTCAGCTCGCAGTCATACAGTATCTGGTGGACATTGCCGTTGTTTGTCAGTGTGACGGCAAGTGTCCCGTCTCCGTTGTCGGCAAGTCCTGTGACAACTACGGATTCCTGAATCTGAGACGGAAGAACGTAGGCAGAGGCACGGAAGACATACAGGAAGTTGAACATGCTTCCTGCAGAGGCAATCCTTCCCTGAGAATAAGGTATCTGCTCTGCGACAATCCTGAAGGAAAGCTCACGTGTCACAGTCCTGGGTCCGCGGTACTGGACGCGTACAATCTGGGAGCTCTGGGGCTGAATCAGTATGCGTGCCGGCTGGATGTTGAAATACCTTGAGGCATCTGAGTTGACTTCATTGCCCTGCTCATCCTGCGTCCTGACCAGGGCGCTGACAACAACCGCTATGATATCATCACTGTCGTTCGTGACAGTGAATGTCTTTGTAGCATTGGCTCCGGAAACGTCAAAGGTCTGCACAAGAGGTTCGAACTGAAAAGCGAATGCCGATGTGCATACAAGAATCATGACTGAAATGATGAAAAACAGTTTGCGTTTCATTGAATCCCTCACTTTCGACTTGAGATATTATAAATCGCAGAAAAAATATTTTGCAATATAATTGCATGTCAGATAAGCCTGTTCGTGCTCCTGAAAACCATGACATACAGGCAAATAATACAAAAAGAGCATCCGGAAGAAGTCCCGGATGCCTCTTTCAATTCCGTTTTTCGGGCTGACTGGATTTGAACCAGCGACCCCAAGTCCCCCAGACTTGTACGCTAAACCCCTGCGCTACAGCCCGGAATCGAAAGCTATATTAGCAGTTTTCAAAACTTTGAATCAAGGGATTATGGACGCAAAATGAAACAGAATCTAGAATCATCACTGTGATTGAGAGCGCACAACTGCTGAAAGTCAGAAACCTCACTGTTGATTTCCCCTCCGGGGGAAGACTCCTTCATGCTGTAAGGAACATAAGTTTCAGCCTGAGTGAAGGAGAAATCACGGCAATCGCAGGCGAATCCGGATGCGGCAAAAGTGTCACTGCCCTTTCATTGATGGCTCTAGCAGGAAAGGATGCTTCAATCAGTGCCGAATCAGAAATCATCTTTTTTGACAGGGAAAGCGGAAGGCAGACAGACATCCTGAAAGCTGACCGGAAAAGCTTACAGAGAATCCGGGGCAGGAAGATTGCATACATAAGTCAGGATCCATTCTCTGCCCTTGATCCTATGTACACTGCAGGCTGGCAGGTGGCTGAAGCTCTGAGGCTTCGAGAAAAGAAAGCAGGCAGACAAGAGGTTCTTGAATGTCTCAGGATGGCAGGAATCAGCGACTGTGAGCGTACCGCATCGCTATATCCTCATCAGATGAGCGGCGGCATGAGGCAGAGGACAGTAATCGCAATGGCACTTGCCCTCTCTGCCCGGCTCATCATAGCCGATGAACCGACATCAAATCTTGATTCCTGTCTTCAGGATGAGATTCTCGCTCTCTTGAGGAATTTAAGGGACTCATGCGGCGTTTCCATCCTTCTGATAAGTCATGATCTGAATCTCATTGGGAAATATGCGGACAGGATAATCGTCATGCATGCAGGCCAGATTGTTGAATCAGGAAGCCGCACACAGGTTCTCACCTCTCCCGTTCATCCATATACAAAAGCCCTTCTTGAATGTATGAAGGAGGATGAAAGAGGCAACCTGAAAAGCATACCTCATTCGATGACTGATCCTTACAGCACTTTCACAGGCTGTGCCTTTTATAAACGCTGCTGTGAAAAGACTGATGAGTGCGCCATTTACAGCCCTGAGATGAAAACACTTTCCGACGGTCACTGTTTCATGTGCAGGTGCAAGGAGGCTGATAATGAGTGAATGCATCCTTTCTGTCAGTCACCTGTGCAAAACCTATCAAGACGGGGGAATCAGGGCCTGTGATGACGTGTCATTCTGCCTTGAGAGAGGTGACTGCATGGCTGTCTGCGGGCAGTCAGGTTCAGGAAAGACCACTCTCGTGCGGCTTATCACAGGACTTGAGAAGGCGGATTCAGGCTCCGTCATTTTTGAAGGCAAAGAGCTCATTGGAATGAAAGAAAAGCAACTGAACCTTGTCAGGAAAAGACTGCAGCTGGTTTTCCAGAATCCTTCTTCATCTCTTGACCCGCTCCTGACAGCAGGAGAGAACATCGCATTGGCGGTACGCTATCATCATATTGTGCCTGAAGCAGAAGTCAGGGATTATGTGCTGTCCGTGATGAAGGACTGCCATGTAGATGAGGGGTGCTTTGACATGCGGCCGTCAAAACTTTCCGGAGGGCTGTGCCAGAGAATCTCCATTGCCAGAGCTCTCGCGCTGAAACCTGAGGTGCTCATTCTTGACGAACCGTTCAGCGCTCTGGATGTCTCGACTCAGGCGAAGATGACAAACCTTCTCAGAAAGCTCAAGGCTGAGCATAATCTGACACTCATTGTCATAACACACTCTCTGGAGACAGCCAGACACCTTGCCAGAATCACAGCAGTCATGCATGAAGGAAAAATCATCGAGCTTGATCTGACCCGGAGGATTCTCAGCTCGCCATCCCATCCTCATGCAAAACGGCTTGTCATGGCCGCAATTCATACGTGAATACAGAAACCCGCTGCCATTCCTGACAGCGGGAAACACGTTAACTGTAATCTCTATCTCAATCAGCAGGCTCTTGTGATATAAGCCTTGACTGCTGCGATTCCGCTCACGACCTCTGCCTTGTCCCCATTGATTGCAACAAGTGTCGGAGCCTGCATGATGTGGTACTCCCTTGCAAGATCAGCTCTCTCTTCAGCGTCAATCACCTCATAGCTGAGACCGGCCTTGTCGAGGGATGCCTTTGCAATCTTGCAGTTCGGACATGTCTTTGTAGTGAAGAGAAGAAGACGGCTTGCATTGTTCACTGTCTCGGCTTCCTTCCTGTGGACATGAGAACCGTTGAAGTGGCTTGTGGAAAGGTTGTACTCCTTTCTCTCCTTGAACTCCTCAGTCTTTCCGACGTTCCAGTTCTGCACCGGGCGGTAGTAGCCTGTGATTCTCGAATAGACCTCTGTCGTCCTTCCGCACTCCGGACACTTGTAGACCTCTCCGGTAATGTAGCCGTGATCCGGGCAGACGGAGTATGTCGGAGAAAGCGTGTAATACGGCATCTCGTAGTTCTCTGCAATCTTGCGGACAATCTCAGCTGCAGCCTTCCAGTCAGGAAGCTTCTCGCCAAGGAAGACATGGAAGACAGTTCCTGATGTGTAGAGGGTCTGGAGCCTGTCCTGAACATCCAGGGCTGTGAAGATGTCATCTGTGTAGCCGACCGGCAGGTGAGATGAGTTCGTATAGTAAGGGGCCGCCGCATTGTCGCTTGCTGTGATGATGTCAGCGAAGTCCTCTGTATCATGCTTTGCGAAGCGGTATGTGGTTGACTCAGCAGGTGTGGCCTCAAGGTTATAGAGGTCTCCGTACTGCTCCTGATAGTCGGAGAGGCGGTCTCTCATGTGATTGAGGACATCAACTGCAAAGTCCTGGGCATCCTTGTGTGTCAGGTCAACCCTGAGCCAGTTTGCATTGAGGCAGGCCTCGTTCATGCCGACCAGTCCGATTGTGGAGAAGTGGTTGTCGAATGAGCCGAGATAACGCTTTGTATAAGGATACAGCCCCTCGCTGAGAAGCTTTGTGATGACAGTCCTCTTGACCTTGAGAGAGCGTGCGGCAACATCCATCATGTGGTCAAGGCGGTGATAGAAATCATCCTTGTCCTTTGACAGATAAGCCATTCTCGGCAGGTTGATTGTGACAACTCCGATGCTTCCTGTGGACTCGCCTGAGCCGAAGTATCCACCGGACTTCTTCCTCAGCTCCCTCAAATCGAGGCGCAGGCGGCAGCACATGGATCTCACGTCGCTTGGCTCCATGTCAGAGTTGATGTAGTTGGAGAAATACGGAGTTCCGTACTTTGCTGTCATCTCGAAAAGAAGCCTGTTGTTTTCGGTGTCGGACCAGTCGAAGTCCCTTGTGATGGAATATGTCGGAATCGGATACTGGAAACCCCTTCCGTTCGCATCACCTTCAATCATGACTTCGATGAAGGCCTTGTTGACCATGTCCATTTCCTTCTTGCACTCACCGTATGTGAAGTCCATCTCCTGTCCGCCGACAATTGCTTTCTGATCTCTCAGGTCAGGCGGGCATACCCAGTCAAGAGTGATGTTGGTGAAAGGAGCCTGTGTGCCCCAGCGGGAAGGAGTGTTGACTCCGTATACGAAGCTCTGGACGCACTGCTTGACTTCCTTGTATGAGAGGTTGTCAATCTTCACGAACGGAGCCAGATAGGTATCGAAGGAGCTGAAAGCCTGAGCACCTGCCCACTCATTCTGCATGATACCAAGGAAGTTGACCATCTGGTTGCACAGTGTTGAAAGATGCTTTGCAGGAGCAGATGTGATCTTTCCTGTCACACCGCCAAGGCCTTCCTGAATCAGCTGCTTGATGGACCAGCCTGCGCAGTAGCCTGAAAGCATGGAAAGGTCATGAAGGTGGATATCGCAATGTCTGTGAGCATCCGCAATCTCCTGATCATAGACCTCGCTGAGCCAGTAGTTTGCTGTGATGGCTCCGCTGTTGGAGAGGATCAGACCGCCGATTGAATAGTTGACAGTACTGTTCTCCTTCACGCGCCAGTCACTGAGGTTCAGGTAATTGTCGACAACGTTCTTGTAGTCAAGAACAGTTGACTTCATGTTCCTGATCTTCTCCCTCTGCTTTCTGTAGAGGATGTATGTCTTTGCGACATCGGTGTAGCCGGCAGCGGAAAGCACGCTCTCAACGCTGTCCTGGATATCCTCGACCTGAACCTTTGAGTCCTTGATTTTCTTCTCGTAATCGCTTGTGACCTTGAGAGCGATGAAATCGATTATGTCAGTGTTGTACTGCTTGCCTGAAGCCTCGAAAGCCTTTGTGATGGCAGCAGAAATCTTCTTGATGTCAAACGGGACAACCTTACCGTCCCTTTTCACAACTTCATACATTTTTACACCTCTTGGTTTTCAATCTGTTTACTTGTTTCAGGGACTAATCTAACACAGAAAAACAAGAGGTGCAAGCATAAATTACACAACCCAAAGCGTAGTTTTTTACCAGCTACACCATATATAGCGGTTACCTCTATTCCACACTATCCCGAATCTCAGCGTTTTCTATATAAGTTTTTACTAATTTAAGATAGTTTTTCATACTGTCCGCAGAAGGTGCGCTGAGCCCAGATGAAATGGTATCTTGTGATGGAACAAAGGTTTGCAGGAAATATCTTGAACAGGGAGCAATCATCGTGCAGATTTTCCTGAAATTTTCTTCATAGTGGAGCTCTTTTACGACGGTTGTCCTGAATTCATACTCAACCCCGCAGCTTTTTATATAGCTGATGCTCTCAAGAATGCAGTCTGTGCTGAACCCGGGAATACCGTTTGTCTCTGCATAGGCATCCAGACTGTTCTTGATATCCATCGCGATGTAATCGACAAGCCCTTCCCCGACCAGCGCCTTCACCACCTCAGGACGTGAGCCGTTCGTGTCCAGCTTCACAAGATAGCCCATCTCTTTTACAGGACGGATGAAATCAGCAAGGTCGCTGTTGAGGCAGGGCTCGCCTCCCGTGATTACGAGTCCGTCAAGCATGTTCTTCCTTTTCTCAAGGAAGGAATACACCTCCTCGTGACTGATGACAGGCTGGCTGTCAGGATCAAGAACAAGTGAGGAATTATGGCAGAACGGGCAGCGGAAATTGCAGCCTCCGGTGAAGACGATTGCGGCCATATGGTGTGGATAGTCAACAAGTGACAGGCGGTTGAGTCCGTGAATTTTCATCATAATGCTCTCACTCTACTTTCTTTGAACCGCCGATGCAATATATACTGAGAGTCATTCAATCACAGGAGGACGTGCACCTTGCCAGTCAAAAAGAAACAGAAAGAAGAGAATCCGGCTATCAAACAGGCGCGTGAAGTCTACAGCGCACTGCGCACAATGCTGGGACCTGAGCACCCGGGAACGCTGAAAGCGAAATACGCTCTTGCAAAGTCAATCATAGATGAATCTGAAGCTGACACCAGTGAAGCCCTGCTTCTTCTTACCGAGCTTGTGGAAGACATACGCAAGATGGATGGTGAACCGGATCCGTACTTCAGCGGCATTGACTATTACTTCTGCACTGCAGTCTTTGAGAACGAGGAAGACCTTAACAAGGTAATCTCCCTTCTGGAGTCCTTTATGGATCAGGGACCTGCCGTGGTTTATGACCTCCAGAAGCCGAATGAGTTCGCACGCCAGTATTTCGACATGACGGACATGCTTATCTGTGCATATCTGGATGCTGAAGACTATATGAACGCATTCATAACCTGCCACTCATATATCGAGAATCTTGTGAGGGTATACAGAATCAGCGATGAATGCGTGGAATCAGCCATTGACCAGCTTGGCGACATCTGTCTTTCCATCGGGAACAAGGAGATTGATGCGGAGTATGCTCAGATTATTGACACTGCATGTTCAGACCTGATGAAGAATGTCGCACCTCTCAAGGCCGTCGGGAAATTCTTTGACAATGACGAGCTTGAAGATAAAGAGCTGTCCCTTGTACGGCTTGCCGACAACAGGCTGGACCTTGCAAACCTCTACCGCTCTTATATCTTCTATTCGCTCTCAGCGATGTCAAGATTCCCGTCAATAGCGACAAAGGAAAGGAAAAAAGAGCTTCTTGAAGCTGTCATGCAGCTTGAGAAATGCTATGAGCACATCACGAAGATAGAGAAGAAAATACTCGCCGAAGAGAAAAACGACGACAACTTCTTCGCAACATTTGAAGCAAGGCTTGAGATGGACAACAGCTCAAGTGTATTCGAGAAGATGATGGAAAGCATCAGGGCACTTGAAGATGCCGTGAAGGAAAAGAATCCCGACTGGCAGGATGTTCTCGACCTTTACTTTGACGTATTCAGCTGAGACTCACAGCTGGCTGATGAGCCTGTCATCGATTCTCGCAAGCTTTTTGTCCCTGATGTCGATGCATGCAAGCTTTACGGTAAGACGGGCGATGAGCTCGTCTTCCCTTTTTATGAGCTGCTCAAGTGTCATTGACACGCGCCCTGTTTCCGTCACTGTGGTCTCTACAGTCAGAAGGTCATCCAGAACAGCGCTTTTCTCATAGCTTATGTTTATGTTCCTGACAACAAAGGCAATCCCGCCCATCAGGCCGGAAGCCCCGATGGTGCGGGCGAATTCCGTACGGGCATGCTCGGCGAAATTCAGATATGCGGCATGATAGACTATGCCCTGAGCATCCGTGTCACTGAAATAGACACGCTGCTGGTATGTGAATGTCCTCATTTTCTCTTCCCCTTCTCTCTTTTTCTGTCCCTTTCCTGAGAAAGCCTGAAGAAATCAGCCATTGTACCGCCAGAAAAATCATCACTTTTCGTGTATGACTTTCTGTCACTGCGGCGCTCATCTTCATTAAAATCCCTTCTCCTGTGCTCGAGCTTGCTGGGCCGCACGACTTCGACACGTGTCTCATATACAGCCTTCGGAACCTTCACTGCAGGTTTTTTCACGACAATCTTTATCTTTCCGCTCTCTGTCATGACAGGCTTTGTCCTTGCCGCAGCAGGAGATGCGATTCTGACCTTCACCTCTTTCTCCTCATAAGAACAGCTGAGACGCTGGCAGATGTAGTGAATGCTGCCGTCGGCATCCTGTACTCTCATCATCTGGCCATGACAGTAAGGGCACTCTCTGGCATCCGGGAAATGCGGGTCATAGACAAGGGATGAGGAGCGGACCTCGTCAACGAGGCTGGAAGCCATTTTCTTGATATCGCGGATGAAAGTATCCGCATCCTCCCTGCCCTTGCTGATTGCATCAAGCCTTTCTTCCCACTTTCCGGTAAGTTCAGGAGAAGAGAGCACTGCAGGGGACAGGCGGACGACCTCACGGCCCTTCACTGTCGGGACAAGATACTTTCCCTGACGCTCCACATAGTTGTTCTGAATGAGTTTTTCTATGATTTCGGCGCGTGTTGCAGGGGTGCCCAGTCCGTTTGACAGATGACCCTTGAGGACCTTGTCATCGACAAAGCGTCCCGCATGCTCCATAGCCGCAAGAAGGCTTGCTTCAGTATAACGTTCAGGCGGAGTTGTCGAGCTCTTTCTCACCCTGACTGACCCGACTGTGACACTGTCACCCTCCTTCATTCTCAGAAGGGCGAATGAGTTGTCCCCCTCGTCAACTGCAGGAGAGGCAGAACGGATGTTCAGCGCAATGGACACAGAGCGCCAGCCCTGAGTCACAGGCATGGAAAGGCGTGTCTTGAAAAGCTTTCCGTCAACATCGATTCTGCAGGTCGTCGTCTTGTAAATGTAAGACGGGGAGAGAACTTCCAGAAAGCGCATCGCGATGAGATTGAAAAGCTTTGTCTCATCAGCAGAAAGGTCTTCCATCCTCACCTTCTGCTCTGTAGGAATGATGGCATGGTGGTCACTGACAAGGGCATCCTGCACAAAACGCTCAGCATCGTAAGAGGGCATTGAATCAAGATATTCCTGACTCACGATTGAGAAAGGAGTGTCCCTCAGTGCCCTGAGCCTGTCTGGAAGAGTCGGGACGATGTCTGATGAGATATAACGGGAGTCAGTTCTGGGATATGTGACTATCTTGTGAACCTCATAAAGACGCTGAAGGGTGTCAAGAGTCTCCTTCGCGGAAAAACCCAGCATGATGTTGGCATCACGCTGGAGCTCTGTCAGGTCGTAAGCAAGAGGAGCCTTCTCCTCCTTCTGATCAGTCTCAAGACTGACAACCGTGCCGGTTTTTCCGGCAAAGGAAGTTTCAAAGTCTTCCTTGAGTTTCTCATCCTGGAAACGGATGCTGTTCTCATCGCTGTAGTAGCTGGCGCTGAAAAGGCCGAAATCCGCACGGGCTGTATAGTAGAAAGAACCGAGGAAGGCCTCAATCTCATCCTCCCTGTGTGTCATCAGTGCCAGTGTCGGAGTCTGGACACGGCCTGCGGAAAGCCTTGAATCATAATGGCATGTGAGAGCCCTCGTGACATTCATTCCGACATACCAGTCAGCGGCAGAACGGCATTCTGCAGCCTTGTAGAGGCAGTCGTAATCGCTTGCAGGATGAAGAGAGGAAAAACCGTCACGGATCGCCTTCTCTGTCTGGCTGCTGATCCACAGCCTCTCGGCCGGACCGCTCCAGCCGCAGAGCTTGAGAATCCAGCGGGCGACAAGCTCCCCTTCACGGCCTGCATCTGTCGCGATGACGACACTTGAGATGTCTGGACGCTTCAGAAGTTCTTCGATATGGGCGAACTGGTCCTTAGTGCTCTCAATCACCTGCTGGTCAAGAGTCTGAGGAATCATTGGCAGGTCTTTCATCGACCATCTTTTATAGCGCTCGCTGTAATGAGCCGGCTCACACAGCTCAACAAGATGTCCAAGAGCCCAGGTGACGACATACTCGTCCCCCTCGATATATCCATCACCGCGGCCTTTTGAGCCAAGCACTCTGGCAAGCTCACGGGCCACGGAAGGTTTTTCCGCTATGACAAGTTTTTTCATGTCCGCGATTCTACCAGAAACCATAGAGCTGTGAAAACCCTTTGTTCTGGCACTATTGAGCCTTCCGGAAGGCTTTCTTCCCTTGACCTGAGCACCTGTTGGAATTATACTTTCACCATCTTTTAGAAGAAGGAGTAACACTATGGCTTATAGGATTACAGACACATGCGTCGCATGTGGAACATGTGCCGGAGAGTGCCCGGTCGGAGCAATCTCAGAAGGCGACATCTATTCAATCGACGCTGAGAAGTGCATCGAGTGCGGAACATGCGCAAGCGTATGCCCGACAGGTGCTATTGAAGAAGCCTGAGCGCTTTTTCACTTTGATCAGGCTGTCCGCACGGGCAGCCTTTTTCTATGTTCAGCATCTTCTTTTTATCCATTTCCCAGCTGTTTCTCATCTTCCTGGCCCGGACATTTCCCTCTTCGGGCTGTGCCGTTGCGCTCATGCTTATCCTGGCATGCGCACTGGATGCAATCATCCATTCTCACGTCATTGCGGAAGTATGTGCGATAATCATCATCGCCATTGCCCTTTCATCCGGCTTTGTGAGAAGGAATCTCCTGAGACTCCAGCCGCTGGCTGTCACCCTTTTTCCCATAATCATGCATGAAAGCCTTTCCTGGCTTTGTCTTCCTTTCTGCCTCATCTGTCTTGTCAGCTTCATCAGAAAGGATCTTGCCAGCCTCATCCTCTCTGTCAGCGCAAGCCTGTCTTTCTCTTTAACACTTTCTTACTTCTATTATCTTGAAATGCCGGTGACCCTGATTCTCTGGGCCCTCTTTGTTCTCTTGTCTCTTGTGCTGAATCCGGCAAGAGAAAAGAAGACAGAAAAGCGGAATTGATGTAGACTTCATGGCTGTGAACAGTGACAATGTGCTTTTGGACAAACCGCTTGAAGTCAGTGAGATAAACCATCTGCTGAAAGTCTTCATCAGAGAGCGCTTCTACAACCTTTCCGTAGTCGGGGAAATCTCGACATTCCGTCCTTCGGCAAACGGGCACTGGTATTTCAAGCTGAAAGATGAGAAAAGCCAGATAGACGCTGTCATGTTCCGCGGCCAGAACGCCATTTGTGATTTTATTCCTGCAGACGGCGATCTTGTCGAAGTGACAGGAAGCATCGATGTTTTCGAGCCGAGAGGCACCTACCAGATTATCATACAGAGTATGAAGAGAGGCGGACTCGGTCAGATTCTCGCCATGCTCCAGAAAAAAAAGGAGTATTACCGATCTCTTGGATGGTTTGACCAGTCATCGAAGCCGGCCCTTCCCCGCTACCCTGAGAACATCGGAGTCGTGACGGCCCTTACCGGAGCCGCAGTCAGGGACATCCTTGACACGACCCGCCGCAGGGCCCCATGCGTCGATGTGACTATATATCCCGTGCTTGTGCAGGGAGAGAGTGCGGCCTCGCAGATTAGCGCGGCAATCAGGCAGGCCAATGACCTTATGCTTTCAGATGTGCTCATTGTCGGACGCGGAGGCGGCTCTGTCGAAGACCTGCTTCCATTCAGCGATGATGAGGTGGTGAAGGCAGTTCATGAAAGCAGGATTCCCGTCATCTCTGCAGTCGGACATGAGATTGATGAGAGCATTTGCGACCTTGTCGCTACCAGAAAGGCAATAACACCGACTGACGGCGCGATGATTGCCACAGCCGGCTATGAAGAAGCCCGGCAGAAACTTCCATCGCTCGAAAAGGAAAGGAAGGCATCTGTCAGCCAGCGCTGCTGGCAGGCCTCCAGTCGTATTGTCAGCCTTGACTACCTTTCACATCTTGTGGAAAAACGGCTTGCAGTCATTGACAGAAGCTCAGTTGATTACCTCGGACGCATCCTGACTGAGAAGACGGATTCCCTGACCTTGCGCCTTTCATATGCCTTCGATGGCATCATTGCAGAAGAGCGCCTTCTGGTAAGACAGAAATCTGAAATGGTCAGGCTTCTGATGAAAGAATGCATGGAGAATCTGGACAGGAAGCTGAAAGAAAGAGAGAACGGGACACGCTCGGCCTCAGCAGGGCTTGTGCTGCTTCTTGAGAAAAAGCTGCTGAAGGCGGAAAGCCTCATGCCTTCTGCCTCAATGATGCGTGAGGCAGTCATCACGCGCTGGAAAAACCGTGCGCTGCGACTTGAAAGCCTCATGTCTGTATGTGAGGCATCAGGGCCTCAGGCAGCACTTGCCAGAGGCTATGCGCTTGTGCAGAGGAAAGACGGAAGCCTTGTCACCTCAGCTGAGGCTCTCAGATGTGGAGACAGGCTGAGAATCAGACTGAAAGACGGTACTGTTCCAGTCACCGTCGAAGGAGATGGAGTATGAGTTTTGAAACGGATTTGAAACGTCTTGAGGAAATAACGGAGCTTCTCAAGGCTGACGAGACGGGCCTTGAGGAGAGCCTGAAGCTTTATGAAGAGGCATCAGCGCTCAACAAAAAGCTGACAAAGACGCTTGAAGAAGTCAGGCGCAGAATTGAGACGGTCTCTTCAGACGGAATCACTGAAGAAGTGAAAGAAGAAAACTAAAGTGTCAGTGTGAGGTAACTGCCTGTCGACGGGCTCGTGAAGCTTATGCCCACGGCAGTCAGTCCGAAGTCCTCACTCTCAGTCCCGCCGTACAGCACATCCCCTTTCAGGGGGTAGCCTGCCCAGGCCATGTGACAGCGTATCTGATGGCGGAAACCGCGGCTCAGCGTGCATATGACACTGTTTTCGCTTTCCATTTCGATCTGGGTTGAGTATTTCTGTCCGCTGCAGCGCTTTGCACCGGCATTGAGAGCCGGACGTACAGCAGCTCCTCTAGGACCAAACAGCCTGAAATATGATGAGATAATCGTATTCCCGCTCAGGATGTCCGGATAAGGAAAGGGAGGAAAGCCATCAGGAAGATCATTCGTCCTGTGTGTGAAAACAGCCCTGTACTGCTTGATGATTCCATCCCTCTTCTGCTCTTTAATCAGATTGTCATAGGCCGCCTGATTAAGGGCGAAGAGAACCAGACCTGATGTTGGCGTGTCCAGCCGGTGAATCAGGCCTCCCTCGCGCTCAAGGTTGCCGCGTGGAATCATTATCTGAGGGTGTTTTTTTCTTACGATGTTGACCAGACAAAATTCATCCCCGTCACCGGTAAGCGGTGCTGTGGGGATGCCTGAAGGTTTGTTAACGACAAGGATGTCGTTATCAGAATAGATTTCCTCAATCTCTGTCTGCGGCAGCATAGATTCTCAGCAGATAAAGGAAGATGTTCAAAAAGTCTAGGTAAAGGTCAAGGGCACCGATCAGGCCGAGCTTAGTATGCTCTTCCCTTGTCATCTCCGCTCCATACTCCCTGTTCATGCTGACAATTCTCTTTGTATCCCAGATGGTGAGGCCTGTGAAAATGACCACGCCCAAGACACTTATCGCCAGATCAAGCCAGGTGGAGAAGAAAATCATGTTGAAAATCATGGCGACCAGAAGTCCTGTCAGACCCATCATCAGATAGCGTGACCAGGAAGCCGGATTCTTCTTTGACACTGTCGCGTAAATGCTTGTAACACCGAACATGAGTGCTGTTGTCACAAAGGCCTTCCAGATAAGCGCCACAGGATAGACGATGAATATCGATGACAGGCTGAGGCCTGTGAGGGCTGAATATGCGAAGAATGTGACAAGAGCCGATGTTGTCGACATGCGCTCGACGCGTGACGAGAGCGAGAAGACCAGTGCGAGCTGTGCGACACACAGGATAATCACGCCAAATGGGTTCATAAGGAAGAATCTGTTCAGGAATGCGCTTGATGAGGCGAAAAACGCAACGGCTCCTGTGACCAGAAGGCCGGCGGCCATGAAAAGATAGACATTCCTGATAAGGCTGTTCTCGCGTTCAGCCGTGTTTGCATAAACTGTAAGTCTTGTTTCTTTCATCAGTTTCCTCTACAGCTTAAATTTAACAAATACACACCAAAGGTCAAGCAAATATGTGTCAGCTGCCGGAAAATGTGGACAAGAGCGGCCATTGGAAACTATATTTCAGGTATGATGAGATTGCTTATCGCCCTTCTGTGCTGCCTCACCCTTCTTTCATGTCAGAGCACAAAAGAAGATGATTTCCTGTCTTCCCTTGATGAGGATGAAGCGCGGGTAATCCTGGTTCAGAGCGTGACTGATGCCCTTATCGCAAGTGAGAATCAGGCATTCAGCGAAGAAGGCATGCGCCAGCTGCCTCTTGATCGCTCCTACGATGTCTACATTGACGAGCTTCCTCAGTTCACACCGGCATTTGAGAGCTGGATCAGTGTCACAGGAGAGGTGCTCAGGAATGCCATGGAGAGTGTCACGGACTATCTGATGGACTGTATCGGGCAGCTTGAACTTAATCCTGTCGTGACCTATTTCGAGCAGGGTTATTCAAGTGTCAGCGCAGAGCTTGAACGCCAGTGTTCAGCTCAGGTAAAGACCATCTTCCTTGAAAACATAGCGCTTCATCATGACGAACTGAACGAGGCCTGGACTCATCTGGAAAGAGAAGCGCGAATCTACAGGGAGAACCTGGCGAATCTCTCGCTCGTGGGACAGGGCAAGAATATTGACAGCATAGCCAGAATCCCGGATGAGAATCTTGCCGCATGGGCGGCGTACACGGTCTTTGACATCCTGAGCCAGAATGAGATAGTCATACGTGCCTCGATGCTCACAGACAGAGGAGAATGAAATGTCCTACAACGATGAAGACCTGTTTTCCATAGCGACAGACAAAAGCTCAGTGGAGCCTCTTGCCGCACGCATGCGACCCAGGACAATCGATGAATACATCGGACAGGAACATATTATCGGCAAAGGCCGCCTGCTCAGACGCGCGATTCAGGCCGACCTGCTTACAAGCGTCATCTTCTACGGTCCTCCCGGAACCGGAAAGACCACATTGGCCCGGGTCATTGCGAACACCACAAAAAGTCATTTCAGCACGCTGAACGCAGTGCTATCCGGTGTAAAGGAACTCAGATACGAGATTGATGCCGCACGCGACCGTCTGAAGCTTTATAACAGGAAGACGATTCTCTTTGTCGATGAAGTCCACCGCTGGAACAAAAGCCAGCAGGATGCATTGCTGCCATGGGTTGAGAACGGGACAATCATACTCATCGGAGCAACGACTGAGAATCCCTATTTTGAAGTCAATGCGGCCCTTGTCTCACGCTCAAGGATCTTCCAGCTAACAAGACTCAGCAGGGATGAGATGATGAAAGTCGCCCTTCAGGCCCTTAATGACAAGGAACGCGGATACGGACGATACCGCATCAGTTTCGAGGCCGGGGCACTGGAACACCTTGTGGATGTGGCTGACGGCGATGCGCGAAGCCTCCTGAATGCTCTCCAGCTTGCTGTTGAGACCACGCCGAAGACCTTCCCTCCTGCCCCGGATGAGGTAATAGAAATCACAATGGAGGTTGCAGAGGAGTCCATCCAGAAAAAAGTCGTACTGTACGACAAGGAAGGAGACTACCACTTCGATGTCATCTCCGCCTTCATAAAGTCATTGAGGGGAAGCGATCCGGATGCCGCGCTCTACTGGCTTGCAAGAATGGTCGCCGCAGGAGAGGATGCGCGCTTCATCTTCCGCCGCATGCTCATCCTTGCCTGCGAGGATGTCGGTCTGGCAGATCCTCAGGCAATCACTGTCGTGGAGTCCTGTGCCCGGGCCTTTGACCGCATCGGGCTGCCGGAAGGCCGCTTTCTGCTCACCCAGAGTGCGCTTTACCTTTCCACCTGCCCCAAGAGTAATTCTTCACTGGGATTCTTCGACGCCCTCAGCGACATCGAGAAGATGCAGGCAGAGGAGGTGCCGAATCATCTCAAGGACCCGTCCAGGGACGGCAATGACCTTGGACACGGTAAAGGTTATCTGTACCCGCATTCATACAAAGACCACTTCGTCGCCCAGCAGTACCTGCCCTCTTCACTTCAGGGCAAGATGTACTACCATCCCTCCGACCAGGGCTATGAAGCGGGAATACGTCAGGGTGTTGAAAGACGCAGAGAAGCCCAGCTTGAAGCCGTTTCAGATTCCCTTTTCGTGGAAAACCTCACCTACAGTCTTGAAAACAGGGCTGAGTCCAGATGGCTGAAGCGGGCCAGCAGCGCTGGAAGCGCCCTGCTGTTAAAGATAAGGGACACACTGTTTGAAGGTCTCACCATCCGCCGCAGTGACAACATCCTCATACTCAACGCCTCTCACGGACTGCTTTTGTGGGAAGCAATGAAACACAACCAAGAAGGGTTGTGCACCGCACAGGTGAAATCTGCAGAGGATAAGGAATATATCGACTACTATAAAGCCCAGCTGGATGAGCTGAGACAGCCGGAGGTCATCACCGGCTCCCCTGCCGATGTTGTCTCATCCCTCGACCCGGATCTGAAGTACGAATACATCTTCGGCCGCAATGTCTTCACCCGTCTGAAAAAGGAAGAAGGACTGCTGAACATTCTCTTCCGTGCACTGAGGGCGGAAGGAATACTCCGGCTTTGCGAGTCCGTGCCTTCACGAGGCTCAGCCCTTTCCCAGTTCGTGAATGACAAAACATTGAAAACACAGCTGATGAAGGCAGAGGAGACGATATATCACTCAAAGACAAATTCGATGAGCGACTGGGATGAAAATGACATTCAGCCATTCTTCAGCAGGAAGTTCTCCACTGTCACCACAAAGACAATGCTCAGCAATGAAGACAGACTGCTGGACAAGGCGACACTGACTCAGTGGATCACGAAAAGCTATATTCCCTCGCTTGAGAAACAGGGCTTCGAGTGTGACACTCTTCTTGAGAGAGTCCTTAAAGAGTGCGAGAACAGGACTGTCAGCTGGACGCACTGCCTCGTTTTCATAAATGCGACGAACTCAGAGGCTCCATCATCCAGCCAAAAGGACTGGAAAGATGTCATGGAGAAGACACGCTCATGAGTCAGAACATATTCGATGACCCGTTTTTCTTCTCATCCTACCAGGAACTCAGGGAGGGCGCGAACTACAACGACCTTCTCGAACAGCCGGCCATGGCCGCACTGGTTCCTGACCTTACAGGAAAGTCTGTACTCGACATCGGCTGCGGATACGGACGCAACTGTCTGGCTTTCAGCCAGAAGGCCGCCAGTGTCACAGGAATCGACATCTCATCCAGAATGCTCAATGTCGCGATGAAGGAAAACTGCGGCGGGAATATCCGCTACCTGCGCATGGACATGGAGGAGCTTGACAGGCTTGACGGGGAATATGACTTCATCTACTCCTCCCTTGCCTTCCACTATGCAGAAAACCTTGACAAGCTCCTTTCAGACTGCCACCGGCTCCTGAAAAAAGATGGCATCATTCTCTTTTCGCAGGAGCATCCGATAGCAACAGCAAGCATCAATACCGATTACCGTTATGTTAAGGATGAGGAAGGAAATGTCTTTTTCAAGGTTGCGGACTATCAGAAAGAGGGAATCCGTCATGTGCGCTGGTTTGTCGATGATGTCATTCATCAGCACAGGACATTCTCTACAATCGTCAATTCTCTCTCTGAGGCAGGTTTCATCATAGAAAAATGCGTTGAGCCATGCCCCGGAAAAAAAGAAATCAGAAAACTTCCGCGTCTCAGGAATGAAATCATCAAACCTTCGTTTATAATATTCAAAGCACGTAAAGGAGAAACACAATGCTTATAACATTGAAAAACGGAAACACAACAATGACAATCAGCAGTCTTGGAGCTGAGCCGCAGTCACTGATCCGCGACGGAATAGAATACATCTGGCAGGCAGACAAGGAGTACTGGCCCCGTCATGCTCCCCTCCTGTTTCCGATGTCAGGTCCGACTAAGGACAACAAGATCAGTGCAAACGGAAAGGTCTACGACATGCCTAACAACGGCTTTGCCCGTGACAATGAGTTCAAGGCCGAGCAGCTTACTGACAACATCGCGCAGTTCACCATGACAGATACAGACGAGTTCAGGCAGAAGTATTATCCATACAGTTTCATGCTGACAGTCACATTCACGCTTCATGAGAACGGTTACACAGCAAGAGCTGAAGTGACAGCAAATGAGGATCTTTGGTACACCTTCGCATGGCACCCCGCATTCAGCCTTGATATCAACGGCAAAGGCTGTGATCTTGAGACGTACACCCTTTCTTTCGAGCAGAACGAGCATCTGGACAGGCTTTACCAGTCAGGAGAAAGTTATGTCACTGAAAAGGATTTCCTCATCGGGGACAGCATCGAGCTTAAAAGAAGTGAGACCGACAAGGGACCGATGGTCTTCCGCGGTGTGAAATCTCGTGAGGTCACACTCACATCCTCTGCGGGAGAGCATGGAGTGACAGCATCGCTTGGCGACATGTCGACACTGGTCGTATGGACCCAGCTGAAGAAGTGGGGACAGTTCCTCTGCATCGAGCCGATGGTCTCATTCGGATTTGCAGACAGGCCTCTTGAAGTCGAGAAGATGGAAGAGACTAGATTCCTGAAAAAAGACCAGAGCGAAGTCTGGGAAAACACATTCACGGTGTTCTGAAAATGGAAGATTTCCAGAAGATGGTTGTCCTGATCGATGCGGACAACACACAGCTGAACAAGCTTGAGGAAGTGCTTCATGAGATTTCCACCTACGGCCGCATCATTGTGAAGAAGGCCTACGGAAACTTCACGAAGCCTCAGCTCCACAGATGGGAAGACAAGATCAAGAGCCTTGCAATCAAGGCAGAGCAGCAGTTCGACTACGTTGCCGGCAAGAACACGACGGACATCGCCATGGTCATCGATGCGATGGACATGCTGCATACGGGAATGTATGACGCTGCAGTTCTTGTAAGCAGTGACAGCGACTTCACTCCTCTTGCCGTCAGGCTGAAGGAAAGCGGAATGTACGTCATAGGCGTCGGAGAGAAGAAGACTCCTGAAGCCTTCTGCAACGCCTGTGATGACTTCATCTACCTTGAATACCTGACAAGCGGAAAGGAAAAGCCTGTTCAGCAAGAAAAAGAGACTAAGGCCGCTCCTTCAAAAAAGAAGAAGGCATCCGCCGCCTCCTCTTCTGCTACTGCTCCAGATGCTGATATCAATGAGATACATGCGCTTCTGAGAATCGCGTATCAGCGCTTTGAGGAAGATGATGACGACTATGTGAACATCAGCAGCGCAGGCATCTACATCAAGCGTGTCAAACCCGAGTTCAGTCCCCTTGCCTACGGCTACAACAAGCTGTCCGAGCTGATAAAGGACTTCCCCCAGCTGTATGAGATCAAGCGAGACGGCAACAAGAAGTCTTCAGGCTACTCTTACCGCTGCATCGGCCGATAGAAGGAGAAATGAGATTGCAATAAGCGTGATGGCGGCAATATATGCCGTCATTATGCTTACATCCCCGCTCTTTCTTACTCCTGCGACATTGTATGCGATACGGCTGTCTGACCAGACAAACAGAAGCACACCTGAGGTAAACACCAGGCAAGGTACAGCTTCAGATTGCGTGAAACTGGCTCCAGCCCCTGAAGCAAAGAAAAAAAGAACAGCTCCATATGCTATCAGACCGAGTTTCAAGGAACTCGATGACAAAAGTATTTTCCTCACATACAGGAAAAAGCCCGCTGAAGCGACAACCAGAGAAACAAGAAGAGAAAAAGGTGAGAAACTCAGTCTGAGTACATAAACTAGGGCTGCGATATGTCCTGCTGTGAAAGCAAGCACTCCGGCGACAAATGAAGAATCATTTCTGAAACATAAGAGAATGTCTCCTAAAAAATAGAAAAGGAAGACAAGACAAAGCACAGGGAAACTGACAAGTTCCACCCCTACAGCTGGAGAAACTGTCACCAGAGAGAGAAAAAGAAGTGGTGAAAGAGCACATTTCGTCACTGCAATTCCACAGTGATCGATTCCGTCATCAGGCCTCACTGACTGAAGCCGGAGATGAATGAAACAGACTGAAAAATAGAGAATCAGAACTATGAAAAACATCATTCCCACTCTACCTGATGGCATTACACACATCAAGTGCTTCACAAAAGAAGGGAATTATGTTACTAATTAGCACATTCTGATGCGAAAGTAGCTCAGTGGTAGAGCTCCACCTTGCCAAGGTGGATGTCGCGGGTTCAAGTCCCGTCTTTCGCTTAAAGCCTAACTGATTCTGATACAAGGAATTAGTTAGGCTTTTTCTTTCAAATCCACCCTGCCAGAGTGTCAAGTGGGCAGACAAGTGGGCAGACAAAAGAATACAAATCGGCCTTTTCTGCAGTCCTTTTACAACCCAATTTGGAGCTAATCCTCGAATTTGCTAGAATTCAGGAGGAAACGTTTGTTTTACACAAGAAGGAGCTCAATGGGATTATCAATCGGAGATGTCAGCATCTACAAAAGGGAAAGATCAGGGTACAAGGATGTCAAAAGGGGCTCTTCCTGGTATTGCCAGCTCAGGAATCCGCTTACAGGAAAGTTTTCTGGGGGTAAATCTTACAGCATTGCATCATTGGCCAAACAGCTTGGATTCTCCACCCCAGCCAAGATAAACAAGACCGATGCGAAGAACATTGTTCAGGAGGCCATTTCAAGAGGACTCCTCAAATATGAAACTGAGGAAGTCACAGAAAGTTCCATGTCGCCTCTCGTCCCTTTCGTCGAGAAGATTTGCGATTACGACAGGTCTCCATGGGTACAATACGAGAACAAGAGACGTAAGACCAGACTGTCACGAAAGTACATCGGCAACATGGCACGGGCATTCAGACTATATGCAAAACCCAACATAGAAACAAAGAAGACTATCGCCTCCTTTTCAAAGGCCGATGCAAAAGTCCTGCAGGACAAGATGGCAGAGAAAGGTGCATCTCCAGACAACATCAACATGGCCATCAAGGCAATGAGGACTGCATTCAATTTTGCCATCCAGGCAGACATCATCGATTACAATCCTCTTGATTACATCAAGCCCTATGTTCCCAAGCGTGCAGAGAAAAAAGTCTTGTCCAGAGTGGAGGCTAATCAGGTCATTGATATCATGGAGACATTCGCTCAGGAGACACCAGCCAGACAATGCGACAGACAAGACTGTTGTCTGGTCATCCGATGATGAA
>CALXOK010000020.1 GCA_944390025.1 uncultured Spirochaetales bacterium
TTCGAGTTTTATTTCCATGCCTCATAGACTACTTCCTGTTACCCTGCTTCTGTAACTAGAGGTTAAGTTCCGCTTACAGTTTTTCAATTTCATCTGCCCATTTTTCTGCCAATTGGATTTTCAGGCAATACGCAAAAAAAGAAAAAGCCCAACCAATTCCTTATATCAGAATCAGTCAGGCTTTAAGCGAAAGACGGGACTTGAACCCGCGACATCCACCTTGGCAAGGTGGAGCTCTACCACTGAGCTACTTTCGCATTCAGGCTTCTCACACCATTGTTCTGCTGCGAGAGGCGGGACTTGAACCCGCACATCAACGATACCAGAACCTAAATCTGGCGTGTCTGCCAATTCCACCACTCTCGCGATGGGTCTTGAGCCGCAAAGGGATCGAACCTTTGACCCGCAGATTAAGAGTCTGCTGCTCTACCAGCTGAGCTAGCGGCCCGTTTTGCGCCCGGCAGGACTCGAACCTGCAACCTGCGGATTCGAAGTCCGACGCTCTATCCGTTGAGCTACGAGCGCTTTATCTTTCCGGAGAAAGAAGTGGGTGGAAGAAGGGGTTCGAACCCTCGACAACCAGATCCACAATCTGGCGCTCTACCACTGAACTACTTCCACCATTATGCGAAGCAGTCGGTGTAACACCAACGCAATCAACGCCGTTTAATATTGCAGAAAGCCTGAATTTTGTCAATAGAAGTGAAAACAAATTTTCCACTCTTTCTGCTTACTGCACTTTATGTCTTTTTCTTTCAAGAAATTGCTCAGACTATCCTGTTCAGTTTTTCTCCTCTTATGAAGGCAGAAAGATTGTCTGCAGCAATATTCATCAGACGCTTTCTGGTCTCCAGAGGTGCCCATGCGATATGTGGTGTGATCACGCTCCTTGGATGGTGGGCAAGCTTGTCATTCACTGGCGGCTCCATGTCCAGAACATCAGCGCAGTAGTAAGACAGACGTCCGCACTCAAGAGCCGCAATCACGGCATCTTCATCCACAAGTGGGCCTCGTGATGCGTTTATGAGAATTGAGCCTTCTTTCATCTTCTCAAGGCTTTCTGGATTCATCATATGCCTTGTGCCATCTGTCAGAGGACAGTGCAGAGTGATGATATCAGACGAGGAAAGCAGCTCGTCCATCGAAACGGACTTAACTCCATCCATACGCGAGTGTGGAGAAAAGGCACACACATCCATACCGAAGGCAGCTGCAAGGCTTGCGACTTTCTTGCCGATATTCCCGAGACCAACTATCCCCAGCCTCTTTCCGCTGAGCTCGAAAAGCGGATAAAGCCAGTAACAGAAACAATCTGACTTCTCCCAGTCTCCCCTCTTCACGCTCTCATCATGCTGACAGACCCTGTTTGCCAGATTGAGGATGAACGCAAACACGTGCTGAGCGACAGCATCGGTGCTGTAGGCAGGGATATTGGTAACAGCAATGCCTTTTTCTGCAGCCGCCTTTGTATCGATGATATTATAGCCCGTTGCGGTGACACCGATGTATTTCAGATTCGGAAGACTGTCAATCGTCTTTTTATCGAAGACGACCTTGTTCGTTATCACGATATCCTTGTCTGCACAACGTGTGATGACATCCTCAGCCGGGGTTGATTCGAAAACATCAAAATCGGCAAGCCGGACAAGCACATCCCAGGACAGATCCCCCGGGTTCAGTGCCTTTGAATCAAGAATTATTCCTTTCATGAATCTTATTCTCCGCTATCACGGAAGAAAAAGAAAGCAGGCAGTGAGATGAAAATCAGAGGATGGCTCTCACTGCCTGCACAAACAATCTTTTCGCGTATATCAAAGCAGGCTTTCAGCCAGTGCTTTCAGTTCAGTAACGGTGGAATCGTCCCCGGCTTCCATTGCGATAACCGGCTCACATGTAAGCTCTGCCCCATCCGATTCACATCTTTCCTGCCAGGAACGCATCCACTCGCCGTCTCCCCAGCCATATGAGCCGAAGAGGGCAATCCTCTTTCCCTTCAGGTCCTTCTCCACTGATGCGAACATCGGCTCAAAGGAATCTTCTTCCAGCACTTCCTGCCCCATTGCAGGACAGCCAAAGGCAATCGCATCAAAATCAGAAGGATTCGTAAAATCATCCTGAGATACATCAAAGACTGTGACCTCAGCACGGTCTTTGAGCGCAGACTCAACAACTTCCGCCATCGAGGCAGTGTTTCCCGTGAGGGAAATGTAGACTAAAGCTATTTTTCTCATACTAATTACTCCCTTGTTCATGCACAGCGCACACACAGTCTGTCGATTGAGACTCCTGCCTCAAGCGTTTTCAGCAGCCTTTTTGTGCATATGCTGTATTTGCGGCAGGTTTTCCTGCATTCCTCAACGTTGTGGTAGATCTTCCACAGTCCTTTTTCTGAATACTCTTTCCCGCCCTTTTCAATAAATGAGAAGACATCATCTTCCGGGTAGCCGAGAAAGAAACCTATCTCATGTGGAAAGGCTTCCTGAGCAAGTCTGTGTGACAGTGTGTCAAATATTGAGCAGAGACTGCGGCAATCATAGCCGGTTTTTTCCAGATAAGTCCTGACCCTGGCTGAGGAAAGAGCCTTTTTAAGACTTTTCGGCCTGTATGCGAAAAGCAGTGTGCAGCCGTAACTGTTGGTGAAAAAACGGAAGCCGACACCCTTCCTTCTCAAGCCGTGCAGCATTTCATCTGAAGAGAATGCATTCCTGCCAAGACAAATAAGGGAAGAGCACTTAATGCCGGCCAGGGTCGGTGCTGCATGTGTGACGAGCAGGTTTTCGGGTGTCAAGCTCTGGTCCTCCGTTTTTTTCAGGTCTCAGGCTTCTCATCCGGCATCTGGCAATATCTGATAGAAGGAGTAGTTGTGCCGAATAAGTTAGCCTGTGCTAACTATTACACAACTTTCTTCCTTAATCAAGAGCTTTTTTCATTTTTTTCTTTTTTCCACTAGCCCACTTTCCATTAGCCTGCTACTATTCATTCGCTGTACTATCAGATGGCATGGCCGTCATGAAAACTGCGAATAATAAAGGTTTGTTATGGAATAAGGAACAGAAGAAGAGATGAACGAAAACAAGAGCATGTCTAACCAGTACTTCATTGAGAGGCAGAACGACTTCGAGTCATCTGCGAGAAGCTACCCCAGAAAATTCCCCTTCGCGCTGAACAAGGCAAAAGGAAGCTGGGTTGAGGATGTGGAAGGAAACAGGTATCTTGACTTCCTGTGCGGAGCAGGAACACTTGCACTCGGGCACAATGACGATGAAGTGAATCAGGCGATGATCAGCCTGATTTCCTCAGGTTCTCCACTCCATACGCTGGATCTGACGACTCCTGTGAAAGACAAGTTCGTCCAGACGATTCTCGACAACCTTCCCGGTGAGCTTAAGGATAATGCGAAAATCCAGTTCTGCTCGCCTTCCGGAACCGATGCGACAGACGCGGCCATCAAGCTTTGCAAGACAGCTACAGGAAGGGGAACGGTCATCGCCTTCTCCGGTGCCTTCCACGGCATGGGTCATGGAGCCCTCTCCCTGACAGGAAACCTGGGCGCGAAGACTCCTGTGGCTAATCTGATGCCCGGTGTCCAGTTCCTTCCCTATCCCTATTCATACCGCTGCCCGTTCGGCCTTGGAGGCGAGGCCGGAGTGAAGGCATGCTGTGCCTATTTCGAGCGCTTTCTCAAAGACCCGGAGAGCGGAGTGACAAAGCCGGCCGCTGTCATCCTTGAGGCAATTCAGGGTGAAGGAGGCGTTATCCCGGCTCCCGTGGAATTCCTGCAGACAGTCAGGAGAGTCACCAAAGAGCTGGACATCCCGATGATCTGCGATGAAATCCAGTGCGGCATGGGACGCACAGGACGCCTGTTTGCATTTGAGCATGCTGGTATCACTCCCGATGTCATACTCGCATCCAAGGCAATCGGAGGCTCTCAGCCGATGGCTGTGGTCATTTACAATAAAAAACTCGACAAGTGGAGCGCTGGAGCCCATACAGGAACCTTCCGCGGCAACCAGCTTGCCATGGCTGCAGGAACAGTTGTTCTGGAAAGAGTCACGAAGAAGGATTTCCTTAATGAGGTCACAGTCAAAGGCGAGTACATGAAGTCACGTCTTGAAGAGCTGAAAGACAGTGTATCCATCATAGGAGACGTGCGCGGACGCGGCCTCATGCTCGGCATTGAGATTGTCGACCCGAGGGGAGAAAAGGACATCATGGGCCACCCGCTTGCATCCGGACTCCTTGCATCCCGTGTGCAGAAACTCTGCTTCGAGCATCACCTCGTCATGGAAAAAGGCGGCCGGAACGGTGCGGTCATGCGCTGTCTGTGCGCCCTTAACGTAAGCATGGAGGAGATTGACACAATGCTGTCCATCTTCAGCGAAGCCATAAGGGAGGTTGACAGGGATGTATGTTCTCAGCAGCAGTGAAAATGACAAATCAGAGCTGAGGGAGCAAATCGGAAAGACCCTTGATGCTGTCTTTGATTCCTTCTCTGACTCATCTGCGTTCTCGGGAATCAACCCTTATGAACTGAGAAAAAGAATACAGGCAATCGACATCCTTCCTGATCACGGGGCCGGCTTTGACAAGGCACTTGAGATTACAAAGAAGGAAGTGCTTGAGCACATGTTGCGCACCTGGTCAGCCGACTACATGCCGCACCTTCACTCCCCGGCTCTGACTGAGTCAATTGCAAGTGAGCTCATCATAAGCATTTACAACAATTCCATGGACAGCTGGGACCAGAGTCCGGCAGCCACGGAGATTGAAGAATGCGTCTGCCGCCTGATCTGCTCGCTCATTGGCTATGGAAAAAATTCAGACGCAGTCTTCACATCCGGAGGAAGCCAGTCAAACCTAGCTGCCATCACGATGGCCCGTGACGCCTGGTGCAGGAAAAATCTTGGCTGGGATGCGAAAATGCATGGCAACCCTGATTCATTCAGACGCCTGAGACTGTACACAAGCGGGATTTCTCACTTCTCCATGGACAAAAGCTGCCATATGCTTGGTCTGGGCTGGGATGCTGTCGTCAAGCTTCCTGTTGACTCAGCCTGCCGCATAGACATCAGGGCGGCAGAGGAAATCATCAAGAAGGATGTCCAGGCCGGACTGATGCCCTTCTGCATTGTCGCGACAGCCGGCACGACAGACTTCGGATCGGTCGACAATATCGCAGAACTCAAGAGGATTGCTGACAGATACGGTGCACATCTTCACTGCGATGCGGCCTACGGTTCTGGTGCTTTAATGAGCAGGCGCTATCGCAGCGTGCTGAAGGACATCGAACTTGCAGACTCCGTGACTGTTGATTTCCATAAGATGTTCCTTCTGCCAATCAGCTGCTCTGCTGTCGCACTGAAGGATGGCAGTCTGTTCGATTCATTCGCCCTCCACGCTGACTACCTCAACCGGGAGGAAGATGAGGAGGACGGTTATGTGAATCTTGTCGGCAAGTCAATCCAGACGACACGCAGGGCGGATGCAATCAAGGTCTTCTTCTCCTTCCTCACGAGAGGACGGGACGGCTTTGAGACAATCATTGACACCTGCATTGGAAACGCCGCCTACTTCTACAGCAGGATAAAGGACGACAGTGACTTCTGCACTCCCGTGTGTCCGGAACTCAGTTCTGTCGTCTTCTGTCTCAACAGGGATGATGAGGTCAACCGCAAGGTGCGCCGTGCCCTGCTTTGTGAGGGGACTGTCATCGGACAGACGGTGATGAACGGACACGTCATGCTCAAGTTCACCCTTCTCAACCCGGCACTGACTCATGAGCATATCGACAATCTGATTGAGAAAATAAGGCAGACAGGCAGCAGATTCTGAGCCCTTCAGGGCCATGATGACAAAAGAATGGCACTCTGCTATACTTTGCCAGTTGCCGCTTTGGTTGCAATTATTTATTGATATGAATATATAAGGACGGAATTTATGGCTGACGTTAAATTGGAAGCTAGAGAGAACTCACAGAAGGCTCTCACATTCACCATTCTGGCTGCAGACATCGAGAAGGCTTACAGCCAGAAGCTCAACAAGTATGCAAACGACATGACATTCAAGGGCTTCAGAAAAGGAAAGGCTCCTCTTTCCTTTGTAGAGCACCAGATTGGAGAGTATGTCAGGGAAGAAGTCACATATGACATGATTGACGAGTGCTTCAGCGAGAAGATCAAGAGCCTCGACTTCGCAGACCAGCCTCTTGCCTATGCAAGGCCAGTCATCGAGAACGAGGAGTCTCTCAAGCCTTTCAAGAAGGATCAGGACATCACATGCACAATCCGCTACGATGTCTTCCCTGAAGTCAAGCTCGGTCAGTACACAGGCCTTTCACTTGAAGTCCTCAACAGCAGCATCAGCGACAAGGACATCGATGATGAGATTGAGAGCCTCAGAGAGCAGAATGCCAACATCCTGACAAAGGAAGGCAAGTCTGAAAAAGGCGACATCATCACTATCGACTACTGTGAGCTTGATGAGAATTCTGCCCCGGTTGAGAGCACAAGAAGGAACGACTTCACATTCACAATCGGCTCTTCTTACAACCAGTACAAGATTGACGACGATGTCACAGGCCTTGCTGTCGGTGACGAGAAGACAATCACGAAGACATACGGCGAGGACGAGTCTGACTCTTCTCTCAGAGGAAGGACTGTCAACCTTTCTGTCAAGGTGACTAAGCTCAAGGAGAGAGTGCTTCCTGAAGTCGATGACGATTTCGCTCAGGACGTGAAAGAGGAGTACAAGACAGTCGCAGACCTCCGCGAGGGCATCAGGAAGAATCTTGCCCAGCAGATGGAGACAACCGAGAAGGATGAGAAGTTCATGACTCTCTTCAAGGAACTCAAGAAGAGCTGCACTTTCACACTCCCCGAGTCAATGAAGGATTTCGCAATCAGAACAGAAGTCAGGAACTACATGCGCCAGATGGGCCGCTCCGCTCAGGAAATCGATGACATGCTTGACAGAAAGGACCCGACAGCCCTCTATGTCCAGGCCATGGTCAGCCAGGGTGCAATCAGCTCACTTGAGCAGCAGGTCATCATCCATGCAATTCAGCAGCAGGGCGTCATCAAGCCTTCCGATGAGGATCTTGAGAAAGCTTATGAAGGCCAGATTCGCGACGATATGGACGAGGAGACAAAGGAAAGGGCAAAGAAGGAGATCAGGGATGATCTTGAATTCTCCAAGGTACCTGACTGGCTGCTTGAGAACAACACATTCACAAAGACAGGAGACAAGCTCGGTTACAAGGAGTACATGGATGCCTTCTACAAGAAGCTCTATGAGCCGGAAGAAAAGAGCGAAGAAGCTCCTGTTGAGGAAAAGAACTGATTTTGGAGGAAGAATTGTCATTATCAGACATCAGACTCAATACGCTGGTGCCCTATGTCGTTGAGCAGTCGGGCGCCGGCGAAAGACAGTACGATATCTTCTCACGTCTTCTGAAGGACAGGATCATCTTCCTTGACGGGGAAATCAGGGATGACATGGCCGATCTGGTCGTCGCCCAGCTGATTTTCCTTGAAAGCGAGAATCCCAGAAAGGATATCAACCTTTATATCAACTCACCCGGCGGTTCAGTGACCGCCGGTCTGGCTATTTATGACACAATGCAGTATATCCGCCCTGACGTGAACACAATCTGCATCGGACAGGCCTGCTCCATGGCCAGCCTGATTCTCGCTGCAGGCACACAGGGAAAGCGCTCTGTCCTGCCCCATGCCCGTGTCATGATTCACCAGCCATACGGCGGTGTCGAAGGTCAGGCAACAGACATCATCACCGGTTCAAAGGAACTGCAGAGAATAAAGAGAATCACAACGGAAATCCTCAGCGAGCATACAGGCAAAAGCGTTGAGGAGATCACCCGCCTGATTGAGCGCGACTACTACATGGATGCAGAAGAAGCGGTAAGCTTCAACATCGCAGACCGTGTCATGAGGAAAACAGATGGCCAGAAGCTATAGAACCTGTTCATTCTGCGGCAGGGACGCAAGCGAGGTCGAGAAGCTGATTCACGGTCCTGGCAATGTCTCCATCTGTAACGAATGTGTCAAGACATGTCAGGAGATTCTCAGAACCTCCAGCACAGCAAGCACAGAGGCGAAGGAACTTGACGACATCCCCACCCCGAAGGAAATCAAGGCGTACCTTGATGAATATGTCATCGGCCAGGAAGAGGCAAAGAAAGTTCTCTCCGTCGCAGTATACAACCATTACAAGAGAGTCAAATACGCGGACAGAATCGCTGAAAGCGGTACAGAGATTGACAAGTCCAACGTGCTCATCATCGGTCCTACCGGAACAGGAAAGACCCTGCTTGCACGTACCCTTGCAAAAAAACTCAATGTGCCATTCGCCATTGCTGACGCGACCACTCTCACCGAAGCCGGCTATGTCGGAGAGGATGTCGAGAACATCCTCCTCAAGCTCATTCAGGCCGCTGATGACAATATCGCGGAAGCTGAGCGCGGCATCATCTTCATCGATGAAATTGACAAAATCTCCAAAAAGGGAGAGAACGTCTCAATCACAAGAGATGTTTCCGGCGAAGGTGTCCAGCAGGCTCTGCTGAAGATCATAGAGGGTACTGTCGCAAGCGTGCCGCCTCAGGGCGGAAGAAAGCACCCCAATCAGGAGATGCTCAAAATCAACACGAACAACATCCTCTTCATCTGCGGAGGTGCCTTTGTCGGACTGGACAAGATTATCGAGAAGCGTGTTGCCAATCAGGCAATGGGTTTCGGCGCGAATATCGAGTCCTATGAAGACAAGAGCTTTGAAGAGCTTTTCAAGGAGCTTCATCCGGATGATCTGGTCAAGTTCGGTCTTATCCCCGAGTTCATCGGAAGGCTTCCGATTCACGTGAGCCTGAACAACCTCACAAAGGAAGATCTGAAGAGAATCATCACTGAGCCCAAGAACTCAATTCTCAAGCAGTATGTCGTGAGCATGTCACTTGACGGAGTCGAGCTCAGATTCAACGACGATGCCATCGATGCGATTGCCCAGATGGCAATTGACCAGAAGACAGGTGCCAGAGGCATCCGCTCAATCGTTGAGAACCTCATGCTCGGTGTGAGCTATGACGTGCCTTCAAACCATGACATAAAAGCTGTCACCATCACAGCTGACTGTGTCAACGGAAAGGCAAGCCCCCTCATTGAGTACAAGACGGAAAAACTCGCTCATGACGGAGAATAGAATCTACACAGCCTTCAGCAGCAGGATTATCGAAAGCATCACTGCTGCTGACAATATCATCATTGCAGGTCACAGCAACCCGGATGGAGACTGCATCTTCTCCCAGCTTGCCTGCAGTGAGATTCTATCGTCACTCGGCAAGAAGACCTTCCTGCTCAATCAGGGGCCATTCGACCGTGATGAGATAAGCGCCTTTGCGCCCCTCTTCCACTCACAGGTCCCGCAGGACGTCATTGACACCAGACCTCTGGTCATTGTTGTGGACTGCTCAACAATCGACCGTCCGGGAGAATGCATTAAGCCTCTTGAAGGACTGCGCATGATTGTCCTTGACCACCACTCCTCAGGACGCCCCTTCACAGATGAGGACCTGATGTATATCAGGGCAGAGTCTGTCTCCACAAGCCTCATCGTGGATGCGCTTCGCGAAGAACTTGGCGTACCGCTGACAAAGAAAACCGCATCCTACATTTATAAGGGATTTGCAACTGACACAGGATTCTTCCACTTCATCAGCGACAAAGTCGCAGGAGAGACACTCAGACGCGTCGCAGCCCTGACAGACTGCGGCATTTCACCTTATGAGATTTACGATGAGATGCATGACGGGAAGAAGCTTGAGTACTTCCGCTTTGTCAGCATGCTGATTCAGCGGACAGAGAGCCTGTGCTCAGGAAAACTGCTTTACACCTTCCAGAAAAATGACGAGGAGACAGACGGCAAACCAGGCGATGACATCTATGCCCAGCTTCTCCAGGTTGAGAATGTGAAGGTTGTCCTTTTCTTCAAAGAGAAAGACGGCTGTGTTGAAATCGGAATGAGAAGCAAGAACAGAAGCGGCGTCGATATCGGACAGTATGCCTCCACTCTTGGCGGCGGCGGTCACAGATATGCTGCAGGAGCCCGCATTGAAGGAAGTCTTGAAGACATCATTGAAAAAGTGACCCGTGAGGTATCAGAAATTTCCGGAATGAAATAATTCATTCTAATAGAAACAGTTATTAATGCATGAACAGTTCTGGCATGCTTATTGCTTTATTAATGCAGACCTTAAGGAGGTATGCAAGAAATGCAAATCAGAACTGTTCTGCCAAAAGAAGAAGAAAAGCTTCTGCAACAGAAACTGAGGACAATGTTCGCACTTCGTTCTCAGGGGGAAGACTACAAGGCGGAGTACGATTACATCCGCAGGAAAACTGAAGAGCTTATATACATAATCCCGAGCGCTCTCCTGCTTGCAAGCGATGAGTTCTGCGCTGCCGTCTATCTGAGGGCATACAGGGATATTGACAAGATAATCCTTTCTTACCGTATCAGCCGGAACATCAGCTATGTGAATTATCTGAAGGGAATCGTCAGACTCAAAATCTGCACCCTCATGAAAACCCGGGATGAAAAGCTCAGGCTTGAGAGGATAAGTACGGTTTTTGAGGCTGAGACCAGCGACTCGCTTCAATCCCCAGAGCCGGAATACAGCATCCAGCAGTTTGACAGCATTCCCGCCATCAGGGATGACTTCTACGGCTTTCTTTCTGACAGCCAGATTCCGGCATGCACATCGCTCAGGGAATGTTTCAGTCTCATTGTCACCCATGCGCCTCAAAGGCATGCGTGTGAAAGCCGCAGCCTTGCATCGCTGAGAAACTACCTGAGCACAGTTTCAGGAAGAAGGAACTTCCTGATACTCATCCTGCTGTCACGGCAGAGCCTTGACATTTCAGCAATCGAGAACATTGCAAATGTGCTTGATGTGCCGCCAGTACAGATTGCCTGTCTGGAAGCGTTCCGCCATGAATCAAGAGAGAAGATGCTGGAACGTGAGAGAAAGGAAATCGGCATCAGGAATCATCACTGGCTCAACTACATCGCACTTGCCAACGCAGTCGAGACAGAAATCGACCACAGCAGGAAAAAAGAGCTGATTGCACTCAGGGAGCGTTCTATAAGGCGGCTTCATGCCAAGTGTGAAAGCCTCTCTGCTTCCAGCACGGCCCTGTCCTCCCGCCGGCTGTCTAAACTCATCGGCATCGCCCAGTCCACAGTCAGCAAGGCCGCAAGGGATGCAAGAGAGACCCTGGCCAGAATCGCAGAGGAAAGCAATATCAGCGACGAGAAGACGCCATCCTGCGGTAAGTGTGCCTCACACCCCTGATTGCAACAGAATACGTGAAGATATTCTCAGGCAAAGCCATCCCCATATATCCGGAATCTCCGAGATGATGCACATCCGTTCCGCACATTTTGGCACTCAGGGCAATCTGCCTGATGGTTTCTGCATCACTGCCCTCCTGGCTCGTTCCAATGCTCGTCATCGTCAGAACCCCGAGGCTGTGGGCATATGAGACAAGGGTGCGGATGTATTCTGTGGACAGACCAGGCACCGTCATCGGAGCCGGAAGAAGGATGATGTCGGCACCGGCAGACACAAAGGAGGAAATATCTTCTTTTGTGATTATTTTCTCACCGCATTCGGCAAGACTTCCGCTTGCATGCATCTTGCCAGCGATTATGCTCAGGCCGTCAGAGCAGGCTTCTCTAATTTCACGGACAGAGCGGCATATGCCCTCATTCGTCACTCCATTTCCGGGGTTTCCTGTAATGACAACACCATCTGCGCCCATTCTCATGAGGGACGCTGCGTTTTCTCCGCTCGCCTTCCTTCCCTCTTTCATTGCCCAGATGGATGTGTCATTGGAGGCCTCGCACGGCTCCAGATTGACAAATACAGGCCGTCCGCACAGCTTTTTGAGAGAACGTATCGTCTCATCCCCTTCCTCCGCGATCCCGTTGATCCGGGGGCTGATGCAGTCAAACATGTTCAGGATGATGAAATCTGCAGAAAGAGCAGCGGCTAACTCCGCGTTGGAAATGTCGACAAGCATCGGCATGGCAGGCACGATGGTCTCACAAGCGAGAGTACGTCCCTCAGCGCTTCTGACTGCATAGAGAAACTCCTGTCTGGTCAGACCGGTAAGCTCACTGGGAGCAAGATCAAGCATTCTTTTCATGTATTCGATTCTATCATGTCATTGCGAGACACTTAACCCTTTCTCACTTTTCACATAATATTTTCTGCATGAGTCAGATTGAAAAGATTTACTTCGCATCATCGAATGTGCATAAGAAAGCAGAAATGCAGCGCCTTATAAGGAAAGGCATAGAAATCGTACTGCCTTGTGATGAGAACATCGCCTTCCAGGCTGAGGAGAACGGAGACAGTTTCATCGCAAACGCCATAATCAAGGCCGAGGCCCTTTACAGACAGGTACACGCCCCTGTTCTGGCAGACGACTCCGGTCTGGTTGTCCGTGCTCTGGACGGAAGACCCGGCATCCACACAGCCCGCTATGGCTGCACAGAGGAAAGAAAGCTCACAAGCCAGGAACAGTACACCCTTCTTCTGGAAGAGATGAAGACAAAGGAAGACAGAAGCGCCCTCTTCGTCTGTGCCTGTGTCCTGATGCTCTCTGCTGAGCGCATATTCATTGTCCAGGAGACAGTTGAAGGGAAAATCGCAACAGCTCCTGCAGGTGTCAACGGCTTCGGCTATGACCCTGTTTTCATTGTCGCTGATACAGGAAAAAGCGCGTCTGAACTGAGTGATGATGAAAAGGACAAGCTCTCTCACAGAGGAAGAGCCATGAGGAAAATAAATGAACTGATTGCCATGGAGGAAGGAAAATGAAGAGAAGCGAACAGAGAAAAGAAGACACCTGGGATCTTGAATCCCTCTGCCCTGACAGCGCCACATGGAAAGAAGAAGCTCAGAAGACTCTTTCTGACATCCTGAGAATCGAGACATACAAAGGAAAGCTCGCCCAAGGCAGCGACATGCTTTATGAGGCACTGTGCCAGCTGAGCAAGAGCGCTGAGAAAACAGAAAGCCTTTGTGTATATGCGACCTGTCTTCATGAATGTGACGGCACTGACAGCACAAGCCAGGAACTTGCAGGCCTTGCCTCCACCCTTCAGGCCCGTCTTGTACAGTCCACAAGCTGGATGGATCCGGAAATAATGACAATTGACCCCGCCCTTCTTTCTTCATGGCTGGAAGAGGAGCGTTTCGAGGACTACCGTGTATACATAAGCAGGCTCCTGCATATGAAAGAGCACACGCTCTCAGATCAGGAGGAGAGAATACTCGCCCTCAACAGCGAGGCCTCTGAAGCCTGCAGTGACGCCTTCAACGACCTGAACGACATTGATCTCGACTTCGGAGAAGTAAAAGGACAGGCCCTGACTCATGCAAGCTACAGCGCATTCATGAGAAGTGATGACGAGGAAGTCAGAAAAGATGCATACAGGAAGCTGTATCATGAATATTTCTGCCATCGTCATGTGCTCTCCCGCCTGTATGCCGGAAGCGTGAATCAGGATATCTTCCATGCCCGCGCAAGGGGCTATGAATCCTCCCTCCAGGCCGCCCTCTTTCCTGACAACGTGCCTCAGGACGTCTACACGAACCTCATTGACGGCATACATTCGTCATTTGACGCCCTGCACCGCTACTACAGCCTCCGCTGCCGTCTTCTGGGAAAGGAGAAAATCGCCCACTATGATGTCTATCTGCCGATGGTCAGCGCACAGGAGAAGAAGATAAGCTATGATGAGGCGGTCTGTCTCATCAGCGAGGCGGTCAGACCGCTTGGAGAAGAGTACAGGTCCACTCTGGTCAGAGGACTGACAAGTGAACGCTGGGCAGACCGTTATGAGAATGAGGGAAAACGCTCTGGCGCCTTCTCCATCTCGTCCTACCGCTCAAAGCCCTTCATTCTCACAAGCTACAGGGATGACATTCTCAGCAGTGTCTTCACGCTCATCCATGAAGGCGGACATTCGATGCACTCATTCCTGAGCGCACAGAACAACAGCTTCATGCAGTACAACTACACTATCTTTGAAGCTGAAGTCGCCTCGACCTTCAACGAAGAGCTGCTGAGCCGGTATCTGATCTCTCATACATCAGACGGCCGTCTCAAGGCCCACCTGATTGCAAGCAGGATGGATGACATTGTGGCGACACTCTTCAGGCAGACGATGTTCGCGGAGTTTGAGCTTCTTGTACATCAGGAAGTGGAAAGCGGGCGTGTCGCGACCCTCGATTTCATGAGAAAGACATACAGAGGACTGCTTGAATCGTACTTTGGCGACAGAGTCGTCTTTGAAGATGAAAGCGACCTTGAGTGCCTGCGCATCCCGCACTTCTACCGTGCGTTCTATGTCTACAAATACGCCACCGGGATATCTGCGGCAATCGCGCTGTGCAACAAAGTTCTTGAAGGCGGCGACAAAGAGAGAAACGACTACCTCAGCTTCCTCAAAAGCGGAGGCTCAAAATACCCGATTGACTCGCTTAAATGTGCCGGAGTCGACATGAGATACAAAGAAAGCGTCCTTTCAGCGGTGAGCCATTTCACATCTCTTATGGACGAACTTGAAAGCTTATTGCCTCGATAAGAGAGCTTTCATCTGTGAACACAGTGATGAGGACAGCCCCCGTGCTGTCCTTTATTCTTATCTCATCACCCTCCTCGCTGACAATAAAGGAATCCAGGGGAAGGATTGAAGAAAGCCTGTCTTCATGAAGTAGGCGGAATTCCTGTCTGTAGTCCTCGCTGACATAGGCTTCAATCCATTTCTCGCTATATTCTTCAGCAAACGCGGCAAGAACAGCACTTCTTCCTTCTGTGATCTGCCCGATATCATCATCAAACGGCCAGATGTCAGCAAGTGCGCTCACAAGAGCGAAAAGAAAAAGCAAGGTGGATGCGAAAAGCCTCTTCATGATGAAGAAGAATAGCTTAAAATCCGGCTTTCACAAAGAGGAAAGAAAGGTTAACCTTGCCATATGGACAGAAAGAGACTGATAGATGCCGTCACAGACGGCTTTGACCATAACATCCGGGACCCTCTGTGGAAGGACATTGCCCTTGATGACAGCCTGAAGGCCCTCTTCCTCGTGCCTTCAGTGCAGAAGCTGGACCGCATCAGACAGAACGGCCCTGCCTGTCATATTTACCCGGGAAGCGTCCATACAAGACTTGCCCACAGTCTCGGTGTCTACCACACAGGACGTCTTATCATGCTCTCATTGCTGAAAAAAGATCAGGATTTCTCCGTCTCAGGTATCAGGAGCTTCCTGTGCGCATGCCTTCTTCATGACATCGGACACTTTCCCTATGCGCATTCCCTGAAAGAGCTGAGCATCCGCGATCATGAGGAGCTTGCCTGCCAGCTGATTGACACAGACAGTCTTCTCAGGACGGCACTGGAGACTGCAGGAGCAGATCCGGAATGCGTAAAGGCAATCATAGACAAGAACCTTCCGGCCAGGGGGGAAAGCCTTGTATACAGGAACATACTCTCAGGCGCCCTCGACCCGGACAAGCTCGACTACCTCAACAGGGACGCTTTTTATGCAGGTGTGCCCTACGGCTTGCAGGACAACGGCTATCTGATTGCCTCGATGAGCCTGATTGACGGCAGGATTGCGCTGGACAGACAGGCTCTTGGAAGCCTTGAGAACCTTCTTTTCTCGAAGTACCTGATGTACCGCAATGTCTACTGGCACAAGGCTGTCAGAAGCGCCACATCAATGATCAAAAAGGCAATACTTTGTGCCCTTGTCGACAAGGAGCTCACTTTTGACGATCTGTATTTCAAGGACGATGCCCAGTTCGACAGCCTCCCGGACAAAAAGCCCGGATACGAACCTTTCAGCCTTATCAGGAAAGTCTCTGACAACCAGCTGTTCGTCAAAGTCTGGGAAAAGGAATACGAAGACAACGGAGCAATGGAACGCGAGTGCGGGGATCTTTTTGCAAGGATGAAAGCCGAATCGTCTTTCTACGAAAGTCTCAAGAAGGACTACCCTCAGCTCAGACCTTACGAAATCATTATCGACATACAGGAACCTGTCTCATTCGAGAGCGACACCATGATAGTCTCAGCAGGCAGGCTGAGTCCCTTCTGCGAGGAGTCAAGACTGTTCAAGAGCAATGTCTCCCACCAGTTCACCTCCTCTCTGAGAAGCGTCTCAGTCTATGCCCCGTTCGCGATAGAAAGCAAAAGGATTCAGGAGCTTCACGATGAACGCTGGAGATGAGAGAACAGATTACAGGGAGCTCATTGACGGAAAGATTCCGCCATGGGTGATGAGGTTCATCAAACAGGTGGGCCGCACGATAAACACCTACTCCATGATAAAAGAAGGGGATACTGTCCTTCTGTCAGTCTCAGGAGGAAAGGACAGCCTTGCCCTGTCACTGGCCCTCGCCCTGCGGCTGAAATGGCTTCCGGTATCGTACAATCTCAAAGCCCTGATGATTGACTGGATTGAGCATCCGGTGCCGAAAGACATGCGTGAAAAGCTCATAGAGTATTTCAGCGATCTCGGGATTGACTTCACAATCAAGGACGAGCTTCAGATGCCGGGTAAATACCAGGAAGGTTTCAACTGCTACCTGTGCGCCCGAAACAGAAGAAGGATTCTTTTCGAGGAAGCCCAGAAGACAGGAGTGTCCCTCATCGCTCTGGGCCATCATCTGGATGACCTTGTCGAGACAAGTCTCATGAACCTCTGCTTCCGTGCCGATTTCTCTACAATGAAACCGGTGCAGGAATTCTTCAGCGGAAAGCTGCATATCATCAGGCCGATGATAGAAGTCCATGAAAGCGTCACAAGACGTCTGGCTCAGCTTTACACACTGCCTGCAGTCAAGCCGGTCTGTCCGTATGACCAGACAAACATACGCTCTCAGCTGAAACCAGTGGTAAGCCAGCTGTGCCACATTGACGGTCTGACCAGAGAGCACATCTACAAGGCCCACAGCTTCGACACGTCAATCCTGAAAAAGATGTGACAACAGATGCCTTTTCGATTATTATAGAAACCAAAAGGGGTTCACGCCCCGGTTTATTCCATCCGGCTGGTGCAGGAGATGCCGGATGCGAAGCTGAGGGAAACACTTCTGCATCTGGTATGACTCATGGGGTTATGCCAGCAGTTCAATATGTTCACCATGCCCAGTCCTGACAGGGCCGGGGCTATATACAGACACAGGGGAGGTCATGGCAGGCCAGATTAGAATTCTGCCAGTTTGATTTATGAAAAAAGCCGCATTGTTCCTTGTCATCATTCTTTCTCTTTCTGCAATGCTCTTCGCTGCAGACGGACTTTATATAAAAAGCGGAGAAGCCGAGCTCTACAATCCATGGGGGATGAGCGTGGAAGCAGGCGGAAGCATAAGCGATTCCGGATATGTCGTGCGTTCAAGTCAGGATGCGACACTGGACTCCCCCTTCGGCCAGATTGACCTTGCAGGAGGAAGCCTGCTTGCTGTCACAGGATTCAGCACATCAGAGCCGAGCATCTACCTTGTTGACGGACAGATGAGTGTCCGTCTTACCACCCTTTCCCGCCTCACTGTCTACACAAGCAGTGCAAGCTACTATCTGACAGGAAGCGGAGAATACCACTTTTTATATACTTCTGACAGCGATATCGCGATAAACAATTCCGCCTTCCCCGTAAGCGTATATGATGCTCTCAGACGTGAGGAATCAGTCATCCAGCCATATCACTACAGCGACCTGATTGCCCATAAGCTGGACATTCCTCTTGTCGCACAGCACGATGTGGTCCAGGAAGGAGAACATTACACAATCTCAGGAACATACTCATTCAGAGGACTGAGCATGAGCTATTCCCTCTCCAGTGCAGGATACGGACACGTAAGCTACCCGGCAGGCTATGTCACCCAGAGTAACCTTGCGTACTTCTTCTCTCAGTACGCTAAGCACTGTCCTTTCCCTGTTGAAGGTGTCACATACACACTTGATTCTGACGGAGAGCTTTCCCTCACCTATCCTGATATCTACACCCAGGAAGAAATCAGCAGCGTCGCTGAAGACTTCCTCATCTATCTCGACAACTACCTTGCATCAGTATTCACACCGGCTTCTCCTCTCTTCAGCAGCGTGAAGGCTGAAGTTGAGAGGATTCCTGCCTCTCCTGACACCCCCGCTTCTGATACAGTGAGCACAATCGTGGAGGAAACTGAAACGCCAGCAGAGGATGCCGAGGTTCCTCCTGCCCCTTTCCTGGTGGCTCCCTGGACACTGGTGGAAGACTGAAAAAACCTGAAATAAGGGGAATCATAGCAAAAGAGGATGAAGACGGGGAGGATGTCATCTACCCTCCCCAGAGTCCATTTGAACTCTACATCAGGACACATCTTGAAAAGAAGGCGGGACAGAATCCTGTCTTCTCTTTCAGCTTTCTTCCAGAATACCGTCTGGACGGTTTTCTCATACGTTTAAACTTCGATCCGTACCACATAATGGATACAGACGGGATTGGCACAGGACGCGGCCTGTGGAGCTACATCACTGGTTTCATAGACAACCTGAGCATCAGTACGGAAATCTTCACTCTGGACATCTCGTATGACCTTATTCTTCCATCTGATGCCTTCGGTGTCTCGTCTGCCCTGACAAACTCATTCATCAACAGCGCTTTCCCTCTTCAGCTTCTCAGCAGGATGGATACAGACATCTATTCACATACTTTCAGCATAAGTGACCTGAGGTTCAATGATGAAAGGACCTATTTCAACTACAACGGCCATATCACATTCCCGTTCTGGCCGAGCCGCATAGGCTTTTCACTGCTTGCTGAAATCACGGACCTCGAGTCCTCCTCATCAAGGTATTACCCGGAAATCTATCTGGCAACTCCGTTATTTTATTCTGACAGCCTCAGTCTTGACCTGCAGGTGACTGGTGCGATGATGCTTGACTCATCATTCCATCCATCCGGCTGGGGACTCAAGATTTCCAGTCCGCTGACCTTTTCCGCCTTCACTTTCGACACAGGCATCGCAATGACAAACGGAAGCTTGCAGTACGGGCGTCTGCTTAACGGATATGAGACACACAGAGACAACAAGAATACTGTGATTCTCTACTCGTCACTCTTCTACGACACAGACGGCTTTGATGTGGTCGCTGACCTCCAGCTCCCGATGGACACAGGAACGGGTAAATTCGTCACTGGTGAAGACTATCTGTCTCTTGAGCTGTCATTCCAGATGTTCGGCATAAGCTTCTCAGCAGGCTTCAGAAGCCGCGGACTCTTCACGGAGGACTTCAACCACGCCGTGAGGACCTACAGCCAGAGCTTTGTCTCCATGGGATACCGCAACGATGCGATAAGCACTTCCCTTTCCTTCAATTTCAATGAGAACCTGGAGCCTGAAATCACGCTGACAGCCACTATCGCGACATACAAGGCACTGTTCTCAAAAACCGGAGAGCTTGCCACAAGCCCTTCCTGGATGGATATCACACTGTTCACAGGCTACAGCCACGATGCGAGCTCATCCATCTTCATCAGACCGGTTCTTTCCTTCACATGGGGCGAATCCAACAGGCTCGCCCTCCGCCTCCCTCTGGCCTTCTCCACAGACAGCGAGAACTTCATCATTGTCAGTGAAAATGACAACACATGGTTCAACTTCGGTCTTGGCAACGACTCCTCAATCGAAATCTTCTTTGATTTCCTGACAGACCTTTCTTCAGTGATTGAGGAAGCATCTTTCTCCCAGAAAGGAAGCTTTTTGTATTTCATCGCCACAAGGGATGCTGATGAAATGCCCTCCACACTGTTTTCCGGTTTCCGTGCCCATGGAAAGGAGGACCATCTCAGCCTGAATACAGGCTTCAACACCTCTTCAGGAGCCTCAGTGAATCTCTTTGTGGACAACATGGAACTTCCGCGCCTTTTCAATCTGACAATAAGCATCACACCTATGAGGACGCACGGACCGCGCATGATTCTCGACAATCTTCTCGACATCAGCTTCAGCGATTCAGACTTCATGGCATACCTCATCACTCAGCTGAGCATTGAGCAGGACTTCATTGACGGAAATCTTGTCTTCAGGCTGTTTGGCAACACTTATTCAGACTTCTCGCCCCATCACTTTGACACCCACTTCACTGATGCCAGAGACCTCAGTCTCAGCGGAGGCCTAGACATCAGCTTCACCTCAGGAGACCTTTCCTTCATCCTGTCAGGCGGAGTCGGTGCAGGCCGGGCAAGACGTGTCTGGTACGATGAGTTCAGCTGGCGCGATGCCCTGTCTGTCCCGGATATTGAGAATCTTGAAGGGATAAGCCCGTTCGCCTCAGCCGGATTGAAGTGGGACAACGGACGCTTTTCTTTGTCTGTGAACTACAGTGTCGATGATTTCACATCAATCGGAGAAAAAGGCACAGACAGGTTCTCGGCATCCCTTGCTTACAGCTACAACGATTTCATTATCTCCTTCAGCTGGTCTCACAGGAATTTCTTCGGCTGGCTCAGCCATATAGACAGCATCAATCCCTTTGACGGAGAGGATTCCCTGTGGGCAGTATCTCTTGAGAAGACACTGGGACATCTGAGCTTCTACACATCCGTCTATCTTGCCCGGGAACTTGAGCGTGATGAGACCTGGCTGAATGTCGTGGTCCCGTCACACAGCTCGACTTATCTGGGATTTTCACTTATAACTAGTCTGAGGTTCTGATATGTCTGAAATCAAGAAACTGGATCCGATGCTCTCCAGCCGCATAGCCGCAGGAGAAGTCATAGAGCGTCCTCAGAGCGTGGCACGTGAGCTTATCGACAATGCGATTGATGCCCATGCGGATGAAATCGCACTCTCCCTTACAGGAGGTGGCATTGACGAGCTTGTCGTCACTGATAACGGAAAGGGAATCATGAAGGAGGACCTGCCTGCCGCAGTGCTTCAGTATGCGACAAGCAAGATAAGCGAGCCTGACGACCTTTATCATATCCACACCATGGGCTTCAGAGGAGAGGCTCTGCACTCTGTGGCAGCAGTTTCCCGACTTACAATCTCATCTTCCTATAAAGGTGAAAGCCCATGGACATTGTGCGTTGATAACAATGAGGTATTTCCTCTAACCCCTGGCGGTCCGGACAGAGGAACTATTGTCAAAGTCGAGAATCTCTTTTCCCAGATAAAGGCCAGACGGAGCTTCCTGAAACGCCCCTCCAGCGAGGCGAACCTCTGCCGCAACATGCTTCTTTCAAAAGCCATGGCCTTCCCTGAGATCCACTTCACGTTCATTCAGGATGGAGCCATCAGGGCAGACCTGCCAAAGCGCAGCACGCTCTTTGACCGCGTCATGGACATCCTCACGCTTGATGAAAGCTTCAGCCGCAAGGATTTCATATATCTTGAGAAAGAATGCGCAGACTTCTCGATTCGCCTTGTGACAAGTCTTCCCGGCATTCACCGCTCAGACAGGAGCAGGATAAAGGTTTACGTCAATTCAAGGGCGGTTGACGAGTATTCACTCGTCCAGTCAGTCGTCTACGGCTATGGTGAGATTCTTCCAGGAGGAGCCTTCCCCTACTCAGTGCTCTTCATCGATGACAATCCAGAGCTTGTCGACTTCAATATCCATCCGGCAAAGAAGGAAGTCAGGCTCAGAAACAAGGCTGAAATCCATCATGAGGTTCACACCCTGATTCATTCTTCCCTTCCACGTCAGATTCCCACAATCGTGAAAAAGGACGAACAGGCCTGGCTTGAGCCTGTTGCCAGGTCAGCCACGAGCTGGACTGATGCGGACTTCACACGTGACAGCATTCGTCATGACACTTTCACCGATCACAGGAAAAGAACGGATGAATCCGTCAGTGAGAAGCCTTCAGACCCGCAGTGGCTTGAGAAGGCCAAGGAGCTCTTCTCAAAGAAAAGAGAGGCTAAAGAGGAACCTGTATATGAGAAGACGGCTGTCAGGCAGGAGGACTTCTGGAAGCCTGATGAAAAAACAGATTTCAACTATTTAGGACAGGCATTCAGGCTCTTTCTTGTATGCACGAAAGGAGATGATCTGTATCTTGTCGACCAGCATGCGGCTCATGAGAGGATTCTTTTCAACGAGCTTAGAGAGCAGAAAGACGTGCAGAAGCTTCTCATCCCTCATGAATTTGAGGTTGACGGTGATGTGGATGCCTTCCTTTGCGAGAATGCTTATATCTACACGCAATACGGCATCTCGCTTGCACAGAAGGGTGACAGGCTGTGGGAGCTTACAAGCATACCCCACAGTGCGAAAGAAAATGAGGACAAGCTTGTCAGCTTCATAAAGAACGCTGTCGGGAGCGAGGATGAGATTGAGGCCGGGCTCTATTCACTGGTAGCCTGCCGTGGCGCCATAAAAGCAGGAGACTTTGTCGATGACATCACCGCAAAGGCCCTGCTGGAGAAAGTCTTCAGCCTTGAGGACCCTGTCTGCCCTCATGGAAGGACCTTTGTCATAAGAATCAGTCAGAAAGAGCTGCGTCAGATGGTCGGCCGGACTGTATGACGCATACCGCGTTGCCGTAGTTATCCCGGCTCTCTCCATCCATCGTGGCAAGCTCTTCAGATGTATAATGCTGCCTGTGGTATGTCACATCGCCGCTGGCAGTCCTACCGTCTGATGCGATAAGAGTGTAAGTGTAAAGACCTTCTTCAAAAGCTGATGTGCGGCTTGTCCTGAGCCTGTCGCTTGTATAGACACCGTCCTGCCCTTCAAGCATGCCTTCCCAGGTAAGACCTGAAGGAGAAGAAAGAGAGAAGGAATAATCATCACTGACTGCAGTGACAACAGTAAGAGTGAGGCTTTCATCAACTGAAGAAATCTCTCCTTCAGTAATGGTATACTGCGCACTGCTTTCAAGGCGGGCTGAAGACGGCGTGAAATCCTCACCCCCGCAGGAGGTGAGGATGAGGATTATGATGGCAATCAGATAAAAAAACTTATTTCGCAGCATTCAGGGCGCTTCTCACAGGGTTGGCATAGCTGTTGAGAATGAAGTCGCGCACACTCTCATTGAGATGGGCAAAACGGGACAGGAAGGCTTTTTTGTCAAAGCCCTCATATTTGTCACTGTTCTCCTCGTTGCCGCAAAGCATGTCATAGCTGAACCAGTTTGTAGGCCAGAGCATGTAGTCTGAATGAATCTGCCTGTCAAGTTCAGCGGCAACGCTTTCAGGATCAGCATATTCCCCTGTCAGCTCACTGCCTACACTGATGTGCACACGTCCCTTGTAACCTCTCAGGCCGCGGATCATTGAGAAGACATCCTCATGGCTGCTCTTGTTGTACTCGCCATTTTCAATTGTGATGACTTCCTCGCGTGCCTTGGCGATGTCATTGGGATCATACTCATAGCTCACGGCAACAGGCACGATGTGGCAGGAGCGGATTGTATCAGCAAAACTGATACCCTTTCTCCTGTTTGCAAGAAAGAGCATCTTGATGATTGAAGGATGTGTCACGTCAAGACCGTCCTTGCTTCTTCCGCTCTTCTGGGCAACCCAGATGGACTTTCCGCTTGCGATTTTCTCGACAAAGTACTCTGACAGTCTTATTGTCTCAAGGTATTTCTCGCGCACAGGCAGGTCACGCTTGACAATGATGGCGCCATTGAGCTTGAAGATATCCTCCACAGCCTTGTTGGCAAGCAGGTTGTCACCGATGGCCATCTCGCAAAGGCCCTTCCCGCTTCTGTAAAGAGCAAGGTCAAGCAATGCACAGTCAAGTACGATATCGCGGTGATTTGAGATGAAAAGATAGCTCTTTCCGGCATCGAGATTCTCAAGTCCGCTGAAAGTGAAGCCGTCAATCGTGTCACTGATTATTGATTCAAGGAAGACACCGCATGTGATGGACTTCTGGAAATCATCATAACCGTGAACGTCATCAAGGCGTGAAAGGACACCTTTCACGAAGGCCGCCCTCTTTGCGTATGTAGCCTCATCAAGGCCAGGGTACATTGCATTTGCAAGGGCATAGATGAACTGCGGATTCTGTTTCAGCCTCTGGCACGCAGCCTCAGACTCTTCTCTGTTGTATGGTTCGATATCCAAAAACTTGCTTCTGTCAAACATTATCTCTCTCCACTGAGCTTTCTGATGTACTGGGTGCGCTCCCACAGGCTTCCGTTAGCCATGTTCTCCTGAGCAAGACGGCCTTTGAAATCCCCGATGCACTTGAATCCATGTCTGTCCATCCAGGATGAAAGGGTCTCACACATTGATTCTATGACGCCCAGATCCTTCATTGCGGCTGTACAGACCTGTGTACAGGCGGCACCTGCCAGGAGCATTTTTATCACAGTCTGGCCATCGTGAATACCCGTGGAGGCCGCAAGGTCACATTTGACCTCAGCACTCATCAAGGCAATCCAGCGCAGCGTGTCCGCATATTCATGGGCACTTGAGAGCGGATTGGCCTCTCTTGAGAGCGTCATGGACTCGATGTCGATATCAGGGCGGTAGAACCGGTTGAAAAGCACCAGACCGTCGGCACCGGCACTGTCCATCGACTTGATGATGCTGGCAAGAGAAGAATACTTGTATCCGATTTTAACGCTGATTTTCGCATCAGATGCCTTTCGAACCGCACTGACGAACTCAATGGCCTTCCTGTCAACAACAGCGCCTTCTGTGCGGCTGTCTGCAGCTATCGGGTAATAGTTCAGCTCGATGGCATCAGCTCCTGCAGCCTCAAACTTCTTCAGGTATTCTGTCCATCCGGAAAGGTTCATGCAGTTGATTGATGCGATGACCGGGATATCAAGTTCCTTTTTCGCCTCTCTGACCAGGGAAAGATACTTGTCAAGATAATAGTCCCTGCTGACAGCCTCGTAATAGCTTGCTGCATCCCCATGATTCAGATACTGCTCGTTTTCAAGGATTTCCTTGTCAATCTGGCGGTCAATCTGCTCCTGGAAGATGGACTTGAGAACAACGGCTCCTGCTCCTTTTTCCTGACAGGCTTTCAGATGTCCGATATCGCCGGTAAGCGGGCTGGATGCGATGACAACAGGGTTTCTCAATTCCAGTCCAAGGTATTCAACACTAAGATCAGCCATAAAAAATACTCCTCAAAGGAGGAGTATAACATAAAAGAATGTGAAAAAGAATTCTCATTCCAGAGGCTGCAGGCCTTTTATGGAAATATCGACATTGTAGCCCTTGCTGTCCAGATAAGAGAGAATCTCCTCAAGGGAATAGCCGTCAAGGCCCCTTTCCTCAGTTGAGACGAAATGAACGTTCTGGCTGTCAGCCTGGACAGTCAGCGAAGGAATGATCTCGCTTGTCTGCTTCGGAGAAGATCCGAAGAAGGCAAAGCCTCCGATGAAAATCACGAGAACACCGGCAGCGGCCGTGACCATAGAGCCCATGCTCATCTCGAAACGGCGGCGCCAGAAACCGGGCTTCCTGCTGTCCTCGCTGAAATACTTCTTCTCAAGAAGAGCGAAAGTGGAAGCCTTCCTTGCCTCGATATCAGATTCATCGATACTGTCAGTCTTCAGGATGTCATTGAGCTTTCTCAGCTTCTGACAGCGGGCACGGCAGGCAGGACAGTGGGCGAGATGCTCCTCTGTCTGGCTTCTGTAAGGCTCCTTGAGCTCCCCGTCTATATAACTTGACAACATCGCTTCATCAATACACATACGCATCATCCCCCGCAAGAGTCTCCTCAAGTTTCTTTCTGGCTCTGTGAACACGAATCTTCACATTGCCTTCGGAAATACCAAGCACCTTGCCGATGGACTTGTAATCAAGCTCACCATACTCCTTGAGAACAACCACGAGCCTGAGATTCTCAGGCAGAGAAGAAACTGCCTTACGCACTTCCCTGATTGTCTCACTCTCATCCAGCTCAGCCTGTGCATCATGGCTGTTGGCCGCATTGCCAGCCTTCAGCCTGACTTTCTCCATCATTCCGCTTTCACGCTTCACGCGGCGGATATGGTTCAGAGCCAGATTCTTCGCCACCCTGATCAGCCAGTACTTGGCATCATCATCGGATGGGAATGTCATGTTCTTCAGATAGAAGCGCTCGAAGCTTTCCTGCACCAGATCTTCCGCAATATCCATGTTGTAGACGACATGGTAGCAGATCTTGAGAAGCACAGAGTAACAGCTGTCGTACACCCGTCTGAAAGAATCACTGTCCGTACTTTTTATTTCCATAAGCCTAAACGTCTGTCCTCAAAAAAGGTTACAGCTTTTCAAGAGTGGCACCTTTGGGGGTATCCACGACCTTGTAGCCCATAGAGGCAAGCCTTGACCTGATTTCATCGGCGAGTGCGTAGTTCTTCGCCTTCTTCGCCTCGCTCCTCTGTTCCAGAAGGGAAAGAGCCTCGCTATCAGCCTCCTGAGGCTCCTCTTTTTCCTGAGCCTTTTCAAGACTGAGTCCGAGAATTGAATCCATCTCAAGGGCGGCAAGCCACTTCTCTCCGTCGGGGATGGAAGAATCCCTCATCATGGACCACAGGGCGGCAAGCGCCTGAGGGGCCTTGAGGTCGTTGAACATCGCCTCATAGAAGGCATCAAGATAATGCCTTGCTCCTTCAGAGATGCCATCCGCCTTGGCTCTGCTGCATTCAGCAAGACGGCGCATGAGGGTCTGCCGTGCGCTTCTTGCCTGATCAAGAGACTCGAAACTGAACTTAAGCTGGCTCCTGTAGTGTCCGCCGAGGCAGAAATAACGGTAGTCAAGCGCATCATAGCCCTTCTCTTTCAACAAGGAGAGAGTAAGGAACTCTCCGGATGATTTGCTCATCTTGCCCTTGTCATTGAGAAGGAACTCGCCATGGCACCAGTAGTTGACCCAAGGTTTCTGGTCAAAGGCCGCCTCGCTCTGTGCAATCTCATTCGTATGATGGACAGGAATCGCATCGATTCCGCCGCAGTGGATATCGAAATGGGATCCAAGATAGCGGCTACTCATCGCAGAGCACTCAATATGCCATCCGGGATAGCCTGTACCCCAGGGGGAAGGCCACTGCATGGCCTGGTCCTTGAACTTGGAGTTCGTGAACCACAGGACAAAGTCCTTGGGATTCCTCTTGTTGGAATCGACCTCAATCCTCGCCCCTTCCTTCAAATCATCAAGGTTGAGTTTAGCAAGCTTGCCATAATCATCAATCGTGTCGATTGAGAAGTAGACATTTCCGCCTGAGATATAGGTGTGACCGCCCTCCTCAAGCTTCTTTATAATCTCAATCATGTCATTGATATGGTCAGTCGCCTTGCATACGATATCTGGGCGGATGATATTGAGATCCTTCTCATCATCGAAAAAGGCCTTTGTGTAATATTCAGCGATATCCCAGACAGAGCGGCCGCTCTCACGGGCGCTCTTCTCCATCTTGTCTTCACCGTCATCACCATCACCTGTGAGATGGCCGACATCCGTGATGTTCATCACATGGGTCAGGCTGTATCCGGCCTTCACAAGCGTCCTGTGAAGCAGATCCTCGAAGATGAAGGTTCTCAGGTTGCCGATATGAGCAAAGTTGTAGACCGTGGGACCACAACAGTAGAGCCCGGCCTTTCCTTCTTCAATCGGAACGAATTCTTTCACAGCACGGCTCATGGTGTCATACAGTCTCACTGTCATCTGTCTTTCTCCTTATACACTTGAATATGTCTTTTGATAAATGTACGGTTTTTGCTTAGAAAAGGCAACGTGGTGATGGTGTAACATATACATATGAACCTAGTAGAGATGTTCCATGGAATGACAATGAGAATCGAGACGGATGTGGACATGTCCAGATGCTGCAGCATGGCCACAGGAGGCACTGCCAGCTGTGTCATCTACCCGGCCAGCACAGCCGAGCTCGAGGAAGCCGTATGGCGGATCCGCAAGGCAGGAGTCAATGTGATACCCGCCGGAGGTCTCACAAACACGCTGGTAAGCGACTTGAGAATTGAAGACATCATACTCTCGACCAGACTGCTCAAGGGCATTGTGATAAAAGGAGACCTGTTCACGGCATGTGCCGGCGAGAAGCTTGATGATGTGATCAACAAGTCCATAGAACATCATCTGGGCGGTCTTGAGGAATTCGGTGGCATTCCGGGAACTGTCGGAGGTGCTGTCTTCGGCAATGCAGGAAGCCAAGGCAAGGACATCTCCACATATTTCTTCTATGCCGACTACCTCACAAAAGAAGGAAGTATCAGGAGAATGCCATCCTACAGTGACGCATTCAGCTACCGCACCTCACCTTTCAGCAAAGGAGAAATCATCATAACAGCGGCATTCAGGCTCAACCCGATAGGAAGTACTGCCCAGGAGAGGCAGAAAAAGGAAATGTATAAAGCGGAACGCATTGAGAAAGGCCAGTTCCGCTACCCGTCTGCCGGCTGCATATTCAAGAATCCTCCCCTGCTTTCCGCAGGCCGCCTGATTGACGAATGCGGTCTCAAGGGCTTCAGCCGCAAAGGCGCCATGATATCCCCATACCACGCGAACTTCATCGTCAATGCAGGAGGAGCCACCAGTCAGGCAGTCTATGAGCTTGCCCTCATCGCACGCAACGCCGTGGCAAAGAAGTTCAATATCGAACTTGAGTGGGAAATAAAGTTCATCGGCGATTTCCCTGACCTCTAGAAATGTATTGAGAATCTTGAGCTTATCTCTCCGCTGCCTGTCAGCCCTATCGAGAAGGCATAAGAATCTTCTCTCACCTTGTAGTGCACCTCATAGCCTTTTTCCCTGACAGTGATGCTCACAGGACCGGCATCCCAGGAAATGAAGAATCCCTCACTGCTTTCCCACCCCACACTCACGTCATATACCTCAAGCTCAAGCTTTTCCTCACATCTCCATTCTCCTTTTTCTGAGTAAAAGGACTCATAACGCGAAGAGACTTTCACTTTATCCAGAAGTGTGTAAGAGCTTTCGCACACTGCTTCTATCTCGCGATAGGAAGAGCTTCTTGCAGGGTCATTCAGATACCTTAGTCTCATTCTGAAATCCAGCCTGTCGGTATCAAGAGTCAGATACCAGGCCCTGTGGACATCCGTCTCACGTCCAAGCACATCTGCCTCATTGCCGGTGGCGAAGGCGACTGTCAGTCCTTTGAAAGAAATCCCAGCAGATGCGAAACTGTCGATTCCCGTCTCATCCCGGAGACTCAGCTTGAGTGAGGAATGAAGCCAGGATGAGGAATATCCGGTCCTTATGAGCAATGCTCCAAAGCCATGGCGCTCATTGTGAGAAAGAAAAAGCTCATCATCAGCCTTCCTCTCTCCGCTTAATGCAAGAGCAAACTCAAATCCTTTTATATCAAAGGAAAAGCCTGTAAGTAAGCCCGGCTCATAAAGGGCAAAGAATCCCGCCTCATCAAAACTAAGAACAAGGCCCTTCACGCTTTCTGTGTCATCCCTGATATGTTCATCCCAGAGATATGAATAACTGTCAATCAGAGCGTGTATATGACGGTCTGAGTTTATCTGACCGGCCTTAAGCGGGCCGAAATGGCCCCCGACAGAACCTGAGCTTGTACTGAAAGAGAAGAACTTTCCCCTGTATACAAGACTAAGGTCAGATGAGTCATATGAAAACGTGTCGGCAGCCGCTGGCAGAAGCATCAACAACAGCAGAATGACAAGTACCGGTTTCTTCATATGAAGCTATACAAAATTACTGCGGAAATTGACTAAATCACGCGCTCTGTAATTGATAAACTGTCCTAATGGTGGTTAAATGAATTGTCTGATTCATTAACAAACAGGAGAAAAACATGGTTATCCTTACATTGAACTGTGGCAGTTCATCTGCCAAGTATCAGGTATATGACTGGGACAACAAGGATGTCCTCAGTGTCGGTGTTGTCGAGCGTATCGGTCTTGAATATTCCACAATCGAGCAGAAGTCCACTGGTAAGCCCGAATACGAGGCAAAGTTCTCAAGCCCCACTCACATGGAAGCCATCGAGCTGATTCTCAAGATGCTTGTCGACCCTCAGTACGGCTGCATCAAGTCACTTGATGAAATCGGAGCCGTCGGCCACCGTGTCCTCCATGGCGGTGAGTATTTCAAGAAGTCCACACTTGTCACGGATGAGGTTATTGAGAAACTGAAGGAAATCATTCCTCTCGGACCTCTTCACATGCCTGCCAACATCATGGGCATCGAAGTTGCAAGAAAACTCATGCCGTCAGTTCCTCAGGCAATCATCATGGACACAGCATGGCATCAGACAATGCCAGAAGAAGCCTATATGTATGCTGTTCCTTATTCCTGGTACAAGGACTACAACGTACGCCGCTATGGCTTCCACGGAACAAGCCACCTCTACTGTGCAAAGAGAGCCGCAGTCCTTCTGGGCAAGGAAAACAAGGATACGAACGTCATCATCCTCCACATCGGAAACGGTGCCTCTGCCTGTGCTGTAAAAAACGGTGTCTGTGTTGACACATCAATGGGACTCACACCGCTTGAAGGCCTCGTGATGGGCTCAAGAAGCGGGGATATCGACCCTGCAATCATTCCTTACATCTGCAAGAACCTCGGTGTCACAGTTGAGGAGATGGACACAATCCTCAACAAGAAATCAGGTCTTGTCGGTCTTTGCGGAAAGTCTGACAGAAGAGATGTCCATCAGGCTGCAGATGCCGGTGACAAGTTCGCACAGCTGGCAATCAAGATGGAATGCCACAGAATCAAGAAGTACATCGGAGCCTATGCCGCACTTCTCGGAAGAGTTGATGCTGTTGTCTTCACAGCCGGTGTCGGAGAGATGGGAGAGCACATCAGACGCGGCTCCCTTGAAGGACTTGAAAGTCTTGGCATCAAGCTTGATGAAGCAAAGAACGACCTTTCTCACTGCCGCAATGCAGAGACATGCATCAGTGCAGACGACTCTCCGGTCAAAGTCTTCGTCATTCCGACAGATGAGGAGCTTGTCATGACAGAGGATGCATTCGCACTCATGAACGGCACCTATGATGTCCATACAAACTTCCACTACACTTTTGAGGATCCGGCCTACCTCAACAAGGCTCGTGAAAGAGGACTCATCGAGAACCTCAAGAAAAAGCCTGAGCTGCAGTCAATCATCGTAAGACCTCAGCTTTGAGCTCATGAAGCCCCGGACTGAAAATCTGGGGCTTTATTATACCCTCTTTACATTTACAAAACAAATATTATATTCCTATTTTGGTCTGTTTTTTTCATATTGCTTATTTCAATGATTTTCAATGTATGACTTGATATGGACAATATTACAGACATACAGGAAACAGTCAGCCAGGTTGCAAAGGCAAGATTCGGAATAAGCTATCTCAGACCCTTCCAGCTTCTTATCATCTCAGCTCTTCTTCAGAAGAGAAAGACAAACATGCTTGCAATACTGCCGACAGGAGGCGGAAAGAGCCTTTGCTTCATGCTTCCTTCCCTCTTTTTCGAAGGGCTGACAGTAATTGTCTACCCACTTCTTTCATTAATGAATGACCAGAAACGCCGTTTTGACAGTCTTGATATTCCTTCTGCCGTGCTTAAAGGAGGCTTGAGCCCAGAAGAAAAGAATGAGATTTTCAGAAAACTAAGGAGTAAAGACATAAAAATTCTCATCACAAATATGGAAATGCTCAGCCAGAAGAGAATACAGGAAAACCTTTCTTCCTTCATGATTTCTCTTCTGGTACTGGATGAAGCGCATACCGTAATCAGCTGGGGAAATACATTCCGTCCTGTATACAAACAACTCGGACAAACGACAGAAATGCTGAAACCAGAAAGAATCGTCGCCTTCACAGCGACAAGTGATGAAGAGACAACAAGACAGCTGAAAACTGAAGTCCTTGGAGAAAACGCTCTTGTAATACAGGGAGGTCTAGACAGGGCAAACATAATCTATCACAGAGTGAATCCTGTCTTTCCTCTTCTTGACATCATTCAAATACTGAAAGGTGACTCAAAAAGAAGAGCAATCATCTTCACCTCTTCCAGAAAACTCACAGAACACCTTGCAAATCGGCTTTCACATCACTTCAAGACTTACTGTTATCATGCAGGACTTATGAAAGAAGAGCGCATCAGGATAGAAAATACTTTCAGGAATGATGAAGGATCTGTACTGGTAAGCACATGTGCTTTCGGAATGGGGGTAGACTTGCCATCAGTGAGGACCGTGATTCATTACAATCTTCCTCAAAACGCATCCGATTACCTTCAGGAATCAGGACGTGCCGGACGTGACGGGAAAATCTCACACGCTTATGCTTTCATTGACAATTCCTTTCTTAACAGTCCACTTGAAAACTTGTTCAAAGGTCACAGCTGCTTAAGGGAATCACTAATCACTCTGATGGGACAGCACATGGATTCAGCCTGTTCAGGCTGCGATGTCTGTGACAAAAATACATATACTCCACAAGGAGTGAAGGAATTAAGAAGAGCCTTAAGAATACCCTATTTAACGACAAGAAAATCACTGATAAGGAAACTCAGGAGAAAAAGACTTTTCAAGCAGCTGACAGTTGATGAGATTGAATATGGAATCAGAAAGTTAATACGAAATAAACATATAGTAAGAAAATTCAATCGATTAAAATTTAATAAGAAAAAGTTTTATAATGATATTTATTTTATATAAATATTGTTTAATTTTTTATTTCTTATTAGTTAATTTCTATCCTGTTAACCATAATAATACAATTGAATTCAATCATGTTTTCATTAAGAATCAAGACCGAAGCCTTTGCAGTCTCATATGAAATCTTAAAATCCTGATACAGAATATAAAAAACTCTCAATCCACACAAAGGTGCCATAAGGCGCTACGAATTCTTATCCACACCGGATTTGAAAACCTTTCTTCATCGACTGCATCTTCCAAGACGCACCATCATTCTTGCTTTCCTGCAGTCTTTTCTCCTGTGATTAAATTCTCTCCTGTGTTAGAATGAAGGAAAACAGTTTCAGGAGAGGATACAGGTGAAAGACATCAGCTATCTTTACAAGAATTTATATGGTGACAGATATGACAAGGCAGACATGGATACACGCTTTGAATCCCTGATTAAGCGCCATGAAGAGCTTTTCAATGTGCCAGAGGACAAGGTCATGCTTTTCTCAACTGCAGGAAGGACAGAGCTTGCAGGAAACCATACAGACCACAACCTGGGAAAAGTCATTGCAGGAACAATCAACCTCGACACAATCGCGGCTGTAAGTCTCCGTGATGACAACAAGGTCATCGTCAACAGCGAAGGATTCCCTGAAGTCGTTGTTGATATCACAGACCTTGAGATCAAGGAAGATGAGAAGAATACGACGCATGCCCTGCTAAGAGGTATTGCAAAGGCATTCAAAGACAGAGGACTCAGGACATCCGGATGGCAGGCAAATACAACGACACGTGTTCTCAAAGGCTCAGGACTTTCCTCATCAGCCGCCATTGAGGTTCTCTGTGCTGAGATTTTCAACAACCTTTTCAACGATGACCAGCTTGCTCCTGTCGAGCTTGCAAAGATCAGCCAGTATGCTGAGAACGTCTACTTCGGCAAACCGAGCGGACTCATGGATCAGATCGGATGTGCACAGGGCGGTGTTGTCGGAATAGACTTCAAGGACAACAAGAATCCTGTTCTCACTCCTGTTGATATCAACTTTGAGAAATTCGGTTATGATCTTGTCATTGTCGACACTAAGGGCAATCATGCAGACCTCACCGGTGAGTACGCAGCAGTGCCTCAGGAGATGAAGGCTGTCGCTGCTTATTTCAACGCATCCTGCCTCAGGGAAGTCGACATGGAAGATTTCTATGACAAGCTTCCTGAAGTCCGTGCAGCTGTGAAGAATGACAGGGCAATACTCAGGGCAATTCACTTCTTCAATGAGAACCTCAGAGTAGAGAACATGCTTGAATGCCTTCAGGAAGATGATATCGACGGCTATCTGTATTACGTTGAGGAAAGCGGAAACTCATCATTCAAGTATCTTCAGAATGTATATCCGGCAATCGATGTGAAGGAACAGGGTCTTTCCCTCGCACTTTCCCTCACAGAGGACTTCCTCGGAGGAGAAGGAGTCTGCCGTGTGCATGGAGGCGGATTCGCGGGAACAATCCAGGCCTATGTTCCCAAGGCTCTCACAGACGAATACACAGATTTCATGAACAGCGTCTTCGGCGAAGGATCTGTCACGGTACTTGCAATCAGAAAGAAACCGACTTGCAGACTTATCTGAAGAAAGATTCAATTATCTGAAAAGCTCAAGGCTTCCTGCGGGAAGCCTTGTTTCTTTCTGCTCAGAACTTCATTCCCGCCTTGATTCCGAAGCCGAACTCATCAAGCGCAGAAGACAGCTCAATTGAGAAAGCCTTGTAATCGAGACCGAAAGCAATCCTTGAAGAACCGAGCTTCGTATTGATTCTCAGCTCCTCATTCACATCATAAGAAAAGCCGAATTTCGGGATAGCGAAGAAATCATATTCAAGATGATCGTATTCTTTCATCCATATAAGCTGATCAACAACGTTGCTGAATTCCACGACAATATGGTAAGGACCTTTATCCCAGAGTGTTCTCAGTACAAGATCCATCGGCTGGTAGTAAGTGGCCCTGTCTTCATCAAAGCCGTTGTAGTCAACAAAATCAGTCGGCTCAAAATCATAGAATTTCCTGAGAGATACAAGATTGACCAGATCCAGAGTGAAAGCAAGCTCATCATTATGTCTGTACATTGAACCGAAGTTCACGCCGAAGCCAAGGCCGAACTTGAAGTTCTGATCAAACATCGGGATTATGTCATCATTGAACCGTGCAAGCAGGAAAGACTGATTGAGTATTCGGTTGTCCATAGCGGCAAGAAGCTCAAGGCTTCCTCCTATTGAGAATCTGTCACTGAACAAATGTATTGCGTAACCGACATCAGCCCTTACATCAACTGCAAGCAGGTTCTTCTGGTTTGAAAGAAGATTCTCACTGCCGATAAAGCCCATATTCGACTCAATCTGCCAGCCAAAGCCGTTGTCATAGACCGCACCTCCATAGAACTTCAGTGACAGTTCCAGATCATTGTACATGACGTCATCTTCCATAAGAGCCTGCAATGCAGGGACATTAAGTGCATTGAGTACGATATAAGCTTTCTGAGATTCAGAGAACCTGTTGCCGAAAGAATCCTTCAGATAAGCCTGCATCTGGGCAAGAGTAAGCTCATTGACCGGCATGGCAGGAATGTTTGAAGAAGAATCAAAAGCGCTGAGGATGGTATTGAAATCACCATAGAAAGATGCCCAGAAATCAAGATCAGCATTCATCAGTCCTTCATAAAGGCTTGATGAGTATCTGCTCAGATCTGAAGGATTTGAGAAGAATGCAAGCGTATCCACACCGCTGAAAGTCGTGACATCAAATGCAAAGTGAGTCACCCCGCTCTCTTCTATCAACCTTGCAGGCGATGAGAAAACATCGCCATTCTGATCAAAATAATCGTAATAAGGAACAAGATTGCCTGCAATGGCAGAAGAAACAATCAAAAGACTTAAAACAAAAGCTATCAGAACTCTTCTCATTTCTCTGCCTCCAGATCTTCACCTCTGACAAGATACCAGCAGTATTCGGGCTGCGATTCAGCCAAATCTCCGAATTTCTCACTCTGAGGCGCCGGATTGGTTTCCAGATACATGCTGACAAGTAAATTGGTACTCGTGTTCTTGAACTTCACATAGGGTTCAGCTCTTCCGTCTCCATCTAAATCATATTCTCTGAATTCGAATATCGTAGCAGTAGGGAATGAAGGATTAGGCAAGCCTAAAGCTGCAGAAAGAGTATTCACTGTTACGCTTTCAAATCCTAATGCGACACTATCAATTTTCCAGCTTGTAGGAGAAAGAGGACTTGAATTCCACTTTCCTCCGTTTGCACTATAAGCAAGGTTTGCTTCTTCAAAACCTGCTGCAGGAGAACTTACATTAACAATAACGTCATCTGGGTTTGGATCTCCTGCTGCTGTATCAATCAATGGCATTATCCTTAACCTTTTCCCCTTGTATTGAGCTTTTTTCATTATTTCATCATGTTCGTTGAAATAGACGTAGTAAGGATAAACACTTCCGGGTTCACTTGGGGTAACATCAATAATAAAGTCCACAGGGTCATCTGCAGACTGGCTGTTCCAGTAATATGTTCCGACAAAGCTGTTTGTCTTGACTTCGAGCCCACATTCAAACACTTCCTGTGTTTCTTTATTTCTAAAACACAGAGTGACAGTACCGTAATCCGTATTGCTTGCAAGGTTAGATACAGTGACAACACCATCTTCCTCGGAGGTGATTTCATTGCTGATTCCATCAACATAGATGTCGTAATCATCACTGTTGAAATCTTCTGCAAAAGAGAATGCAACTTCAAAACTCTGATAGTTCACCTTAACCTCGTCGTTCTTTTCAAGAGGTCTGGTATATTTCACGATATTGCTTCTGTAATCTCCTGCCTGAATGTAGAAATACCCAGATTCAAGGCACTTGAGTTTTTCAACTGGAATCTCGGCTTCGCTTGAATGTATTTCGTTATAAACATACAGGAGAGTTGCATCTTTCATAGAAACATCGCTGCTCTTCATGACTGATACCACACTCACGCCTGCAGGTATATTAGAGACAACAAAGTTTGATTCTTCATTTACATCAAGAGTCATCATAGCTGATGAATCTTGTGAATAAGCAGGAATTTCAACTGTGGTACTTACTGAATCTTCACCTTTCAGCTCCTCACCATTTTTGAGAGCATGATAAATTTCTGCAGTATAAGATTTACCAGGCTCAAGCCCTTCAACTGTGATGACAGGAAACTCGGAGTATACAGGAATGACCGTTCCATCTTCTTCGTCCTTCACTTCTGCAAGATAGACAACACTGCCCTCTTCAAGACTCGTGTAGACCCTTATTTCAGCACTTGTCTCATTTCTGGAAGAAAGATAAGCATCTGGTTTGATACTTGAAATTGTGAGTGCATAAGGAGCTGATGCAATGCTCACTTCAGAACTGCTGCTGTTTGACACTGCATAAAGCTCAACGGTGTTAGGGTCGGCCTATAATCGCCACCCGAGGTCGGGAAACTGAAACCACAGATTGGCCGCTAAACAAGAACCAATA
>CALXOK010000021.1 GCA_944390025.1 uncultured Spirochaetales bacterium
CCATGCACCGCAGAGCAGTGGACTAGAGCCACATCCGCTGGTGCCTATGCATTCGCCGGTAACGTAGTTCAGAGGCCTCGGCCTCATCACCCAGGCTAGTCAAGCAAGACCTGCCTTACAGCAAGCCTACGGGCTTGTCCCGTCAGGTTCTTGACGTAGTCAACAGTTCCATGAAGTCTTGGTTTCATTGACTGTTTGAGCACTTAGACTGTATTATGATTATAGAAAGTGTCGCCAGCAAGACGGCGGCCTCAAATATTAAGAGTAGAATCTCCGCTTACCTTTTGGCTTTTGGACGGCGGAGATTTTTTATATCCCTAATCAGGCCGAGAACCTCTTTCAAGATCCGCAGGAGCACCAGAGCAAGCTCTAGTACTGCTTTCATCATATCCTTCACCCCCTTTCTTGTGGTGGATTAGGAAGATTACTCTCCCTCCACAGGTTCAGAGGCCACCGTCTCTCATCTGCTGACGACAAGGAAATCTAACCAGCCCGGCAGACAGTATTCAAGAAGATTTTGGGTAGGAGTGAATGAATAACAAGACAGCTCCCGGCCGGGAGCTGCTACATGATTAAAGGTACTTAACCGTCTCTTCCAGAGGCTTTCTCTTGAAATGGTTATCAAGGGGTTTTGTGCCTTCAGCTGCGTAGCCTAAATCAAGAAGCATAAGCACTTCTTCGTTCGCAGGAAGATTGAACTCAGCTGCTGCTTTATCAGGGTCAAAGAAATTGATCCAGCAGCTGTCGATGCCGGCGTTCTTCGCAGCAAGCATCATATGTGTTGCGACGATTGTTGCATCCTCAATGCCGGAATCTCTCTTTCCTCCCGGGTACGTGAATACGGTTGTTTTGTCAAAAGCGACAAGAAGGACGGTTCCTGCGTTGTAGCGGCATGGTGTGATTGTATCGACACTTGCAAGTCCTTCTTTACTCTGGATTACATAAATCTTCTGTTCCTGAAGGTTCTTTGCAGTAGGGGCAAGTCTTCCTGCTTCAAGAATCTGATCAAGAGCCTCCTTTGCAACAGGCCTTCCATCAAAACGTTTGCATGAATAGCGATCTCTGGCGACTTCAGTGAAATCCATAGTTAAACCTCCTTCAGAAAGAAAACTATCTCAAGAAGAATAATAATGAATCATAAGACGTGAAGCAAAGATTCATTGCGCCAAAATGAAAAATTACACTTTATTCATATTTTAAGATTAATCCATGTGAGAATCATGTAAATCTTGCTGACAAAAAAAAATAGCCTATTCTGAGCCTATAAATACAACAAAAGAGGGGAAAGAATAATGAAAAAATTGTTAGCTATTCTGCTCTCAGCTATGCTGGTGCTCAGCATGGTTGCGTGTAGCAATGACACACCTTCACCGGAAGTCGTTGAACAGAAGCCGGCTACCGAGCTCGACAAAGTAAACGACAAGATTGAATCTGCTGAGAGTGCCTTTGAAAACAGTGAGAACATTACTGAATCGACAGATGAAACAACTGGGGCTGTTACTCAGACGCTTAATAAAGTTGTTCCAATGGATGGTTATGAAATCACTTCTGGAGAAAAGACTGTTTCTAAAGATGGTTTAGCGAGTTCAACAAGTCTTACGATTGAATACGAAGAGAACGGTCAGAAAGTACAGATTCAGGACAAACAATCTGAGCAGGTGACAGTCACAGGTTCAGGAGACCTCTCAGAAAATGAACAGAAAGAGGTTGCTGAGACCGCTCTTACAGAGGCTAAGCAGATTTCTGCTTTCTCATTTACGGAAGTCCAGCCAACCGGTTCTGAAGAACCCATTGGCGATGCTGTTACTCGTGTATATGAATACACCCCTGAGGTAGCTGTTGGCAGAATGTCCAGAGCAGGAGATATCGGTACAATCAAGAAAGTTGTCATCACATTTACTTACAATGGCAACTATGCGTCTTATAAATACGACATCACGTATACATGGAATGGAAGTGACCTGACTATTACTGAAGAGGTGACAAAAGAAACAAAAAAGACGGTTGACGGCAAACCTGCTAATGACACTCTTAAAGAGGATCTTGAAAATGAATTCAGCCTTAATAACTTGCAGCCAGGCGGCAACAGATATGAAGCGTTGAATGCACTTGCTGTACTTCACGATGTAATATATGAGCCCAAAAATCTTGAGACAACAGAAGGCTCTATCGTTGTAAAGACACAGTCTGGAAAAACTCTTGCTAATATCAGATTAAACTCTGAAAGTTCTTATAAATTCGAAGTAGGGAAACAGGATGGAGAAGAGTCAGAAGTAACTACAAGGGGTTATCATGATGAAGTGACAATAACAGTTGATAGTCTTGCAAAAGAGTTGAGTTTCATTCCATTCCTTAAAGCCGGAACTGAAATTAAATATATTTCAACTGATACTACAGAGACTACTTATCGAAATGAAGGGCCTGTTAGTAATGTTTCTAAGAATGATTATGAAGTTACTGTAGTAACAGATGACGAAATTGTTTTCAGCAATAACTATAAATCCACTAAGACAGAAGAAAATAGCCTCCTGTTATCTGTAGACGGAGAAGGGGATTTCTCTTTTAAGTTCGACTCCATCTCAATAAGTGGTACTATTGATGAATCTATAATAGAAGGAAGCAATGATATCATCATCTCAAAGAGTATAATCAATGAACTGAATGTCCCTGAAGGACTTGAGTTAGGCATTTATGAAGATGATGTCATTTGTCAGGAATACAGCGACTACAGCGGAGACTCTTCTTCTGAAAACAGAACATATATCCTCAGAGATGGACAGGAAGTTCCGTTTTCTGTTGAAACACTGCTTTCTCAGTTAATGCAGATGTTTTCACTTACAGGACAGAACTTTGAAAGTCTAATCGGACTGGTTAATGATGGAGTATCTGTAAAGATGACTTCTCGTGTATCTGCTTCGGATTGTCCTTTTGAGTATACAACTCCAGCTGGAAACATATTAAAGAGAACATTAATATCATTTAACACCGGAACAGAATACTCAATTGGTCTTAAGAAGGGAGCAATAGAAGAGCTTGTAGCGCTTCTGACTCCACCAGAAGGTTCGTCAGGTAATCCGTCAGAAGGCACTGAAGAAATTAATATCACAGAAGTCATCATGAAATATGTGACAATGTCAAACAAGAATACTGTTGAAGCAACATTTGATGAAGCATTGTATGGAGCAAAACGTATTGGACTTTCAGTCGATTCTTCTATGATGGGAATAAAGTATAGCATCACATTCTATGATGGATATATGAAGGGAACATATACTTTCTCTCCTGTTGAATTGGAAAACATTGGAGTCTCAATAGAGGAGTCGATGATGTAATTCAGTAAGTAACTGGATTTTTCTCAGCCCTCGTGCATCAGCCTGCATGAGGGCTTTGATTTTCTCAGGAACCTGAAGCTGAGTTCTTTTTCTCTTTAAACGGGGGTGAATGGCTGCTATCATTCTCTTATGAAACCGTTTCCTCCTCTCAGATTCAGTGACCGAGTACGTGAGTTCAACTGTTATACGGAAGAACAGCGTGCTGCCGTGGTTTACCATTGGCTTGTCACAGGAATGGCAACGCGAGAGATGGATGAGAAGATTCTTGGCTTTGACAGCAGTTCAAAAGGTTATCAGTCCCATGGAATCTACCGGTATCTCGGTCTGGATAAAAACCATCAGGGTTTCTTTAAGGGTTGGGCCGTTTCCGACATTATTGCTTATTTTCATCATCTATGCATGGATCCTGACTACTGTGTCATCTTCTACTACCTGCTTGATTATCTGGATATAAGAAGTCTGACTGAGGCTGAGCTTTGTGTCGTGGAGGCTACAAAAGAGTATCAGCCTGAAGAGAATCTGAAAAACCAGACCTGGATCAGGAACACCTGGGTCAGTGGTGCAAAAGAAAGGAAAGATATCAATTCGCGTCTTCTTGCTCTCCCCGACATCCTCGATGGCGGGGTGGGGACGGTGTCTGTCTCGAAGACAAGAACTGAGTATTACAGTAATGCGACAGTGAAGGAGACCATCAAAAACCTCTATGATTTTAGGTGCCAGGTCTGTGGCGATGTAATTCTCAGAAAAGGATGGTTCCCTGATATGCCAAGGGTGGACAGCTGGCGTTTTCTTTCTGCTGATGTCCACCATGTTCTGCCTTTGTCAGATGGCGGGCCTGACATTAAATCAAATATGTTGTGTCTTTGTCCTACCTGCCACCGGAAATTCCATTCCGGTGAGTTCAGACTGAGGAGCAAGGCTGGTGGAATGTATGTCAGGGATGAGCTTCTGGGTAGGGATCTGGGCTTGACAGCGCTACACCAGCTTGTTTTGTATTGAGGCTTGTTAAGCTAACTTAAAGAAAATTTATTCACTCAATTTGGTGGCCCTCAGGACAAGATGATGCACTGTCTTGACCTGAAAAGACATATCCTGTAGAAGGTCCGGCGCCGACCTTTTTTATGCAGCCGTTTTTTACCAGATTTGTCAAAGTGCGTTCGATTGTTACCCTGCTGATATCAGGGCAGAGATTCATGATTTCCTTTTTCGTAATCCGTCCGGCTTTCTGTTCTATTACAGCTCTGATTCTCTGTGGTTTTGAAATTCCTTTATATCTTAGATACTCAACGCGGGACTCAAATTCATTGCAGGCCTTAATCAGAATACCGAGATAATACTTCACAAACGGTTCATAATTGTTTTCGTTTTCATGCCAGCGATAAGAACTGGACTGTAATGTTTCATAATATGTTTCCTTACTTTTCTCAATGAGCATTTCTATACTGATATATTTCCCTGTCACGTATCCAGCTTTGTAGTAAAGCAGTAATGTCAGCAGACGGCTCATACGGCCGTTGCCGTCATTGAAGGGATGAATGCACAGGAAATCCAGGATGAACATTGGAATCAGGAGCAGTTTGTCTATCTTGCCTTCAGCCCACGCTCTCCAGAAACTGGAGCATATCTCATTCATCGCATCAGGCGTCTGCCACGCAGGAACTGGTATGAATCTTGCCTTCTGATTACCTGCTGCATCAGTTTCCGCAATGAGATTGTCTGAATTCTTGTAGGTACCGCCTGTAATGCTTTCACAGTAGGAATACAGCGTCTTGTGAAGCTGTAATATGACATTTGCTGTTGGATTCATGTATTCGTAATTATCATGTATTATGGCAAGGACTTCCCGGTAGCCGGCGATTTCCTGCTCATCTCTGTTATGAGGTTCCGCTTTTTCTTTCACAAGTGCCTCAAGACGCTTATCAGTGGAGAAGATTCCCTCGATTCTGTTTGATGCACCTGTACTCTGAATCATTGCCACATCCACAAGTGTTTTCATTTCGTCTGAGTGAGCTTCGAGAAATAAATCCTGTCGGCCTTTATGTTCATGAAGGGTGCTCAGCATCTGGACGATTGCTGGTGTAAGCAGTTTTTCAGCTGTTTTGGTGTAATCAAATCTTCTCACCGGTATCCCCTTCTTTTTTTATCTCACTCATTTAACCATGAAATGATGGAGATAGCAACAGTAATGATGGAGATAGCCGCGAGACGTTCTTTTGTGCTTAATTGACGAAACCCTTGTTTCCATATAGCGTTAGCACACTATGGGTGAAAAAGTATACGGACATCATGCGATAGAAGAGGCCTTGAAGAAGGCCGCGGCAGGAAGCACGCTGTATCTGATGAGGAACGGGGGCAGTGCACTGGCAAAGCTTGAACGTGAAGCAATCCTCACTGGCAAGGTTGCCGTGAAGAAGGTGTCAAAGGCAGAACTTGAGAGAATGATGCCTGATTGTGACACCAGAGGCGCTCTTCTCGATATGGGTGGTCCGAGAAAAGGAGCCTCCCGTCTCAAGGAGATGTCCGTCTCCGATTTCTGCAGAAGCCTCAAGGAGGACCAGGGTGCCCTCGTGCTTATCCTTGACGGAATCACGGACCCACATAACCTTGGTGCGATTCTCCGCTCTGCGGATCAGTTCGGCTGTGACCTTGTCATCATCCCTGAGCGCAGAAGCGTTCAGGCCAATGAGACTGTCGTCAAGGTCTCATCCGGAGCCGCCCAGTATGTGACACTTTCTGTTGTCACGAACCTTTCCAGGGAAATCGACATACTCAAGGACAATGGTTTCTGGGTTTACGGTGCCGACATGTCCGGTTCATCCTCTTATGAGACAGACTTCTCAAAGCGCACATGCATCGTCATGGGAAGTGAAGGGGATGGAATAAGCCAGCTCGTGAGAAAGAAATGTGACATCATCACAAGTATCCCGATGAGAGGCCACATCGACTCGCTCAATGTCTCAGTGGCTACAGGAATCCTTCTTTACGAGTTCAGACGCTCTGAGCACTAATTCTCATTCTGGATCATGAAGGCGTTGCCTATATCCTCTCTGTACCAGCATCCGTCAAAGCGGAATGCGTTTACATAGCGGTATGCCTCTTCATTCGCCTTCCTGATTGTCTCTCCATGGCCTACGATGGTGAAACACCTTCCGCCGGAAGTCACAAGCTCATCTTCTTTTGAACCTCTGACTGCTCCGGTGAAGACATAGGGCAGGCTTCCGAGCGTGTTGTAAAGCAGGATGGGGCTGATCGGGCAGACAGCCTTGTTTATTTCCGGGTTCATGGGGTAGTTGCGGCTTGCGACCACAACAGCGACTGTACTTCCGCTTTTGAGTATCAGCTTCTCCTGATTCAGGCGGTCTTCTTCCATGGCTGTCAGCAACTGGACAAGGTCATTGCCTATAAGAGGGACCATGGCCTGCGTCGCGGGGTCGTTGAAACGCACATGGTAGTCGACGACAACAGGAATGTTCTGGCTGTTCACGATGATTGAGATTGTCAGAACGCCCTTATAGGAAAGCTGCTCCACCTTCATGCCGTATATTGTCGGCTCAATGACCATCTCGCGTGCCAGCTGGTTGATGTCCTGCGACATCGTGATTGGGCAGACTGAGCCCATTCCCCCTGTCGGGACACCGTCCTCCTCGCTTGAGTACATGTAATCAGAAGTGATTGGAAGGGCGAAGTAGCCGTTGTTGTCGACAAGGATTGTCGCAGTCAGATGCACTCCTTTTATATGCTCCTCAAGCAGTACAGGGCCCCGCTCGAAAAGCTTCGAGGCGAAAGAAAGAAGGGCATCTGTATCGCTGGAGTCTATCATGATTCTGCTGGGAGCAAGCGTGTTGGATTTCAGGACAAAGTGCTCACCCTTGTGCCGTGAAAGGAATTTCTCAAGAGCATCCATCGTAGTGAAAAGATTGCGGCGCGGGGTAGGGATGTTGTGCCTGTCGGTGAATGCGCGGGCGAAGTTCCTGTCAGCTTCAAGCTTCAGGGCTCTTTTGGGAGCTCCGAAAGTATGTATGCTCCTTTCGTTGAGGTAGTCGACAACGCCGGTGAAAAGAGGGGCCTCAGTGCCGATGAACACGTAATTGATACTGTGTTCAATGCACATCTCGTAAACTTCAACAGGATCGGACGGGTCAATGTTCAGATTTGTTGCGAACCGGCCGGTCGCAACATTTCCGGGTGCGATGAAAAGCTCCTCAAGGCAGTTGCTCTGATAGAACCACCAGGCGATGGCATGATCTTTAGCACCGGAACCAAGTATCAGGACTCGCATAGACCCCTCCTTTTCAAGATTGACTGGGATGCAGTCTGATTACATTTTAAGTCCTGGAAAATTGAAACTCAAATGAAATTTTCCATTCTGGCTTGCTGCAGGCCTTTTGCCGCCGTCAAGGCATCTGTGGTTCTAACTGCCTTTGAAAGCAGAACAAGTGCGCCTCATCATGAGGTCCACTCCGGAAAACGTGCAGCTTCTCTGATTATCCGGAGTGTGTTTCTTTCAGGCTTCAAGCATGTCAAAGGCCCTTCTGTAGTCATCCTCACTTGCCGCATGGCTGATGGCTTCTTTCACCTTTGATGCGCCTCTCAGGCCCCGGACATAGCCGATGGCATGTTTTCTCATATCGCGGCATCCGGTCTCCTTCCCGTACAAAGCGCACATGTATTCAAGGTGCCTCAGGGCTGTTGCGATTCTCTCTTCAAGTGTCACTGTGAAAACCTCGCCCTGAAGAAGCTTTCCGGTCTGAGTGAAGATGAACGGATTGCCGATTGCCCCGCGGGCGAACATGACACCGTCACAGCCGGTTTCCCTCAGACAGTCACAGGCCGCCTGGGCTGAAAGGATGTCACCGGAAGCGAAAACTTTCACATCCGTATCCTTGAGCTTTTCTTTAAGACGCCTGATGCATGTCCAGTCCGCATTTCCGCTGTAACCCTGGGCTCTTGTGCGGGCATGAAGGGTCACCATGTCAGCACCTGCGCTGACGCAGGCATCTGCAAATTCAAGGTAATTTATGCTTCCAGAGTCCCAACCGAGGCGGAACTTCACGCTTACAGGAACATCTGTGTTCTGCTTCAGGAATGAGACAATCTCATGAATTTTCTCAGGAGTCTTCATAAGTGCGCTTCCTGCTCCTGTCTTGACGACCTTGTTCACAGGACAGCCGCAGTTGAAATCTATCATCTGGGGAGAGTGCTTCATCAGAGTGTCAAGGCAGCGCCTCACCGGGTCTGCATCCGGAGCGAAGAGCTGGACTGCGAGTCTTTCTTCTCCCGGGTAGCGGATGAGCAGATCCTCTGTCTTGTCACTTCCCCGGGCAAGTCCTTCCGCACTCACCATCTCGGTGATTCCGCATGCCGAGCCCCATTCATGGGCAATTCTGCGGAAGGCTGAATCCGTATAACCTGCAAGAGGCGCCAGAAAGAAAGGGGATGAGAAAGACAGAGAGCTGATGTTCATGCCTCAATATAAGCATGAAAGGGCACAGTTTTGCAAAGCCTTGCCACCAATCAAGAGCTGTGGTAATTTTTGCAACATGAGTAAAAAGAGAGAGACGAGGACGGATGAATACGCATATGTCTATGTGGTGAAGAATCCTTCCTATAACGATATTTCCCTCGCAGCCTGGGACAGCGTGCTCTATGCAGGCACCCCGGTTGTCTATGACACCCGTTTCGGACTGGACCTCGGCTTCATCATCGGGCCGGCTCCTCAGGCGGGAAATGTCTATCAGAAGGGCGATGACTCAGTCCGCGGTGCCTGCCTCCACTTTGGAAGTGAGAGCGAAGAGCATCAGGAGGAACCGTCATCGCTTGATCAGAGGGAAGTGCACCAGTGTGAGTACTGCATGGGCTGTCAGGTGTCAAAGGAGCCGGAGAAAATCCGCGTAACAGGTGACGTTGCATGGCTGGACCATCTGGCCACCCCGTCTGAGATGGCACGCTACAGCGAGAACACGGCAAAGGAGAATCAGGCCCTGATTGTCTGCCGGGAGAAGATTATCAAGCATGGCCTGAGCATGAAGCTCATCGCAACACACTTCCTCCTGGGCGAGAGCAAGGTGATTTTCTTCTTCACTGCTGATGAAAGGGTCGACTTCAGGGACCTTGTAAAGGATCTTGTGCAGGTCTTCAAGATGCGTATTGAGCTCAGACAGGTCGGCGTCAGGGATGAAAGCCGGCTTATCGGAGGACTTTCCGTCTGCGGACGCGACTACTGCTGCCACTGTATTACAGACAAGATGCAGCCTGTGTCCATCAAGATGGCAAAGGAGCAGAACCTCTCACTCAACTCTATGAAGATTTCAGGGCCGTGCGGAAGGCTTCTGTGCTGTCTTGCATATGAGTACGACTATTATGTTGAGGAAAAGTCCCGCATGCCATCAGAGGGGACCCGCATCAGAATCGACCATGACCTGTGGAGGGTGAGCGAGGTGAACATCCTCTCCCGTCAGGTTGTGCTCAGCGCAAGTGAGAACAGGACCCTTTATGTGCCCTTTGACGAGTTCTATTTTGATGACGAGTCAGGTCACTGGGCCGTGAACGAGGAGTATCAGGAAGAACTCTTCAGTTCTGAGGAATAGGGGCGTCGGAAAACAATTATTAATTGTATTGACGCAACTTATTCTTTATGATAGTTTGAGTAACCGCGGTTCGGAATTACCGCGGATATAATTAAATACTTTTCTATAAATATATAGAGACCGGAGGAATAGCGTGTCTAACAAGTCAGCTGAGAAAAGAGAACGCCAGAATGCAAAAAGAAGAATGCATAACCGTCAGGCAAAGAGCACAGTGCGCACTGCAATCAAGAAGTTCAACGCAGCCTGCCTTTCAAACGACAAGGCAAAGGCAGAAGAGGCAATGAAGCTGAGCTTCAAGCTCCTTGATACAGCTGCTGGCAATGGTGTTCTCCACAGGAATACAGCAAGCAGAAAGAAGTCCCGCATGTACAAAGCTTTTGCCAAGCTTGCATAATCTCATCTGTTAACTGGAGTTGCGAACATGGAAGAAAAACTGACAAAAGCTGCGATTATTGAGAGCCTTCACAACAAACTTGGTTTTGCCCGCAGCGATATTCATGAGATCATCGATGAGCTTTTCGAGGAAATCAAGGATGGTCTCAAGGAAGACAGGGTCATCGAGCTCAGAGGTTTCGGAACATTTGAAATCAGAACCCGCAAGGGCCGCGAGAAAGCCCGCAATCCGAAGACAGGCGATCTTGTCGCTGTCGAGAGTCATGGCGTTGCCATCTTCCGCCCCGGAAAGGAGCTTAAGGATGCTGTCTGGTCATTGAGAGAACCAGGCCGTGACAACTGATTCTGGAGTGATTCCTTTGAAGAACTTCTATGCTAAGAGGGGCCTCAGGACATATTGTTCTGAGGTCCTGACTTTAATTATAAGCGCATTTGTACTTTCTCTTGCCTTCCCCGGTTTTGTGACTGAGACCGGATGGGGCTGGATTGCCTTTTTCGCCCTGATTCCGGTTTTTGCTGTAATCAGGAACACCAGCTGGAAGGCAGTATGGGCCTATGGCTTTCTGTTCGGAGTTGCCTTCTACTGCTTTTTCAACTACTGGCTTCCAGGCTTCCATCCAGGTGCGATTTACATCGTCACAATCATAAAGGGCGGGGAGATGATCTTTCTCTTTCTGGCCTTGAAGCTTGCATACACGGCTTTCCGCCGTCATGCCTTCATCGCCCAAGGCTTCATCTGGGCTTCCTATGCTTACCTGTCACAGAACTGGTTTGCAGGCTACCCGTATGGCACAATCTGCTATGCGCTTTATGATTACCTTCCTTTAATCCAGATTGCTGACATCACTGGCATATGGGGCATCATCATCATGATGATTCTCCCCCAGAGCTGGGCTGGATGGTATCTGGGAAGCCTCTTCACAGGGGAGGCTGAAAAGCCCCTTTCCTATGTGAAGAAGAGCCTTGTGTATATCATCATTTATGTCCTGCTTTTCATCGCATGGCTTGTCTACGGCTTTGTTTCTCTCTCGACTCAGGAGGAAAGGGTTCCTGACCGGACCTGGCGGGTCGCCACAATCCAGCACAACCATGATTCCTGGGAGGGCGGTTACCAGACATATCTTAGGAATTTCAACAATCTCCGCCGTCTCTCCCTTGAGGCGATAAGGGAAAACCCTGATATCGTCGTGTGGTCAGAGACAGCCTTCATACCGTCTGTCGACTGGCATATGAACTACTCCTATGAGGGAGCGGGGAATACAATCGGAAACGAACAGACAGCTGAACTCGTCCGCCGCTTTGTCGAATTCGGCGAGGAGCTTGGCAAGCCCCTTCTCACCGGAAACCCCAGAGGTGTGCTCAAGGATGAGACAAAGCCGCCGATTGACAGCGAGACAGGAGAGCTCAACAGAGAGGATTACAACACAGTCATCCTCTTTGATGACGGAACGATAAAGCAGAGCTATGCAAAACAGCATCTCGTGCCGTTCACAGAGCACTTTCCGTACCAGAAGCAGCTTCCATGGCTTTATGACATCCTTGTCTCCCTTGACTACAACTGGTGGCTGCAGGGGGATGAGCCTGTTGTCTTTGAAAGCGATGGTGTCCGCTTCTCGACTCCGATCTGCTATGAGGATGTCTTCGGAAACCTCAACGCGGAGTTCGTGAGAGAAGGAGCCGACCTTATTGTCAACATGACAAACGACCGCTGGTCTGGCTGTGCGGAGGCTGCCTTCCAGCATGCCGCAATCGCCACATTCCGCTCGGTGGAGACAAGAAAGACAATGGTCAGGAGCACGAACAGCGGCTACACTTGCATGATTCTTCCTACAGGCGAGATTGTGGATCCTGTCGAGCAGTTCCGTATGACCTGGCACATCTATGATGTTCCGGTATACGAGACAAAGAGCGATGCCGGCTTCACGTTCTATGTCCGTCACACTGATCTTTTCGCATATGTCTCAATCGCTCTGGCATCAGTCATGCTTGTCTCAGGAGCAGGCATCATTGTGTACAGGAAGGTCCATAAATGATCAGCAGCGCCGCTATTATCCTCATCGGTACAGAGCTTACCCGGGGAATCATCCAGGACCGGCATGGACAGTTCATCACAAAGGCCCTGACTGGTCTTGGTATCCACACCAGCCAGGTTGTGGAAATCCCGGATGACGGTTCGATTGAGTCCATACTGTCTGCCATAGTGAAAAAGAATGACCTTGTCATCATCACAGGCGGACTGGGACCAACCAGTGATGACATGACGCGCGAATGCATCGCCGATGTCTCCCAGGTGCCTCTTGTCAGGAATGAGGAAAGTTACAGGGACCTGTATGAGAGGATAGGAGAGAAGATTCACGGTGCCAATGAGAAGCAGACTCTTATTCCATCCGGCTTCACAAGGATAAGGAATGGTAACGGAACTGCAGATGGTTTTTACGGCAGCACCCCATCCGGATGCATCATCATAAGCCTTCCCGGTCCCCCCGGAGAGATGCAACCCATGTTTGAGCAGACTGTGCTTCCTTATCTTTCATCCCTCTCAGGCCATGCAGAGGAGACAAGAAGGGAGTATTCCTCATTCATCACTGCAGAGGCAAAGCTTGAGGATCTCACCCAGCAGATTGCCCCCTCACTGAACTGGGCCACCCGTTTCCAGGACTGGAAGATCTCATTGTATCTCAGCGGAGGAAGCGAGGAGGAAAAGGACAGGGCAATCGAAACCTTGCGCAGTTTGTGCGGACCTGAACTCATCATAGAAGGGGATACAAGCGCTCTTGATGAGCTGATTGCACTTCTGAGAAAGGAAAGTCTCACAATCTCCTGCGCAGAAAGCTGCACAGGCGGACTTGCCTCCAGCCTCCTTACAGAGCGTGCCGGCTCTTCTGATTTCTTTCCCGGCTCCGTTGTGAGCTATTCGAATGAGATGAAGAAGGACGTTCTCTCGGTCAAGGCCGGTACCCTGATGAGTGAAGGTGCTGTAAGCCGGGAGTGTGCAATCCAGATGGCTGAAGGTGTGAGGAATCTCACAGGTTCTGATTACGCTTTCTCCATAACAGGAGTCGCAGGACCGGCACAGAGTGAGAGAAAACCGGTCGGCACTGTCTGTTTCGGTTTCTGCGGAAAGGACAGAAAGAGTGAGGCCGTAACCCTTCATTTCTCCAGCTGGGGAAGGGCAAGTGTAAGAAGAAAGAGCGTATGTGCTGCCCTGATTCTCGCCAGATGCTTCATCCAGACATGTCCTCTTGATGAAGTCGTTTCCCGCTGGTCATTCATCTGAGCTTGCAAAAGTTTGTTTTTGGGTTTATAAATAAGCGCAGGAAAGGACTGAATCCAGCCCTCCTGTGTTAATTATCCCGGAACATTTGAAATAACACGGCGAGTCAGAGCGTCAGTTCTAATTAACATTGATTCATACAACTAATCTTATATTTTTGGAGAGAGCAGACAATGGCATCAGATGATGTGCTCGAGAATGCAGAGAAAACAGAACAGGAAGAGCCGAAGAAGGTGAGAATCGTCCGCAAGCCAAAGGCTGTCAAGGTTCGCGTGCGCGAGGCTGGCAGTGAGGATGAGGCTGAAGAAAAACCTCACAGAGGCAGAAAACCAAGAGTGAAGAAAACACAGGAAAGTGCTGTTCAGACAGCTGAGCAGCAGGCTGAAGAGGCAGCCCCGGTCAGTCAGAATGACGATGAGGCGAGTGCTCCCTCTGAAGTCCAGAAGGCAGAAGCCCCTGCTGAAGAAGCTTCTCCTGATCAGGCTGACTCTGCCCAGGCCACTGCTGAGGAAGCGTCCCAGAAAGCCGGAGAGCGCAAGCAGAAATACGGAAAGTTCCAGAAGAAGGGAAAGAAGGGAGCAGAAGGCAAGATAGCAGAAGTCCAGATTGCCGATGTCAATCTGGATGAGAATCCGGATGCTCCCAAGCTCTTCATTTCAGACCTCACTGTGCTTCCCCTTGACACATTGCGCCATATGGCACGCGAGAAGGGAATCAGCGAGGAAGTCATCCTGGACTGCAGGAAGCAGGACCTGATCCGCGAGATGGCAAGGCTTCACGCCTCATCAGGCGGAGCCCTGATGACTGAGGGTGTTCTTGAAATCCTCTCTGAAGGCTATGGCCTGATCAGATACGCAGTCAACAGCTACATCGGAGGAACTGAGGATGTCTATGTCTCCCACGGCATGCTCAAGGCCTGTGGCCTCAGAACAGGCGACACTGTTTACGGACAGGTCCGCGCGCCGAGAGACAATGAGCGTTTCATCGCGATGATCCGTGTCTTCACCGTCAACGGCATCAGTCCTCAGGAAGCCAAGCTCCGTGTCCCGTTTGACTCCCTCACCCCTCTTTTTCCGGATGAGAAGCTTCACCTTGAGTACCCGGGGGATCCTGACAAGCCGGAGGATATGGACCTTTCCACGAGGGTGGTCGACCTTTTCTGCCCGATCGGTAAGGGCCAGCGCTCCCTGATAGTCGCTCCTCCGAGAACAGGAAAGACTGTTCTCATGCAGAAAATAGCCAATGCCATCACGACAAACCATCCGGAGGTCAAGCTGATTGTCCTCCTGGTCGATGAACGTCCTGAAGAAGTCACTGACATGCGCCGTAATGTCAAGGCTGAGGTTGTCGCTTCAACCTTCGATGAGCAGGCGACACGCCATGTCCAGGTCGCTGAGATGGTGATTGAGAAGGCCAAGAGGCTTGTCGAGCAGCATCAGGATGTTGTCATCCTGCTTGACTCCATCACACGTCTTGCCAGAGCTTATAACCAGACAGTTCCTGCTTCAGGAAAGATTCTTTCCGGAGGTGTCGATTCCAATGCGCTTCACAAGCCGAAGAGATTCTTCGGTGCGGCGAGAAACATAGAAAACGGCGGCTCGCTGACAATCATCTCAACAGCTCTTATCGAGACCGGCTCCAGAATGGATGAGGTCATCTTCGAGGAGTTCAAGGGAACAGGAAACAACGAAATCGTGCTTGACAGGAGAATGGCTGACAGCAGGAAGTTCCCTGCCATCAACATCAAGAAGTCAGGAACACGCCGTGACGACCTGCTGCTCACCAAGGACGAGCTTGCCCGCCTGTGGCTGCTGAGGAACGCTGTCGCCAACATGGACGACAATGACATGTCCGTGTTCTTGATTGACAAGATGAGGAAAACCCACAATAATAAGGAGTTCCTGAGCTCCATGAGCACAGGTGCCGCATCCGGCCCCTCGTTCACTGCCAGCTCATCGTTCAAATGATATTTGGCCGTCTGTGAAAGCAGCGGTGTAAGGATATATTGAAGGAGAAAACAAAATGAAGAAGGACATCCATCCGGACTATCAGCTGCAGGAGATCAAGTGTTCCTGCGGAAACGTGATCAAGACAAAGTCTACAGCGAAGAACCTGTCTGTTGAAATCTGCTCTGCATGCCACCCGTTCTTCACAGGCACACAGAAGCTCGTTGACTCAACAGGACGCGTTGAGCGCTTCAACAAGAGATACGGCAAGAAGAACTGAGCTTATATCTTCGATCAAGCAGCGGCTGGCTTCACCTCCCGCTGCTTTTTTGTAGCAAAAAAAAGGGGACAGATATGGAGAAGATAGTAGCCTTCCACGAGCTGAACTACAAGGAGAAAGTGCAGGTTATGGTTGAGATTCCCGGAGTCGTCACTCTCATGGGAGCCTTTTCCGATTTCTGTAACGGCTACTGCATTGCCGGCACCGGCACACTCGGCCTCAGAGTCGCGCTGTCTGACAGGAGTGACAACACTGTCAGGGTTTACGATGCCACTAAGGGCGACAAGAAACACTTCACTCTCAACTCACTTAAATACAAGAAAGAAGACAGATGGGGCAATTACATCAAGGGTGTTATGAGCGTCCTTGTCGAAGAAGGCGTGAACATCCCGCACGGCTATGACATAACATTGAAAGGCGCCTTGCTTTACTGTGATCAGCTGACTGTCTCCGCATCGGTGATCATGGGCGTGCTCATGGCTATGGACAGCGCTCTCTCACTTGGTTTTGACAAAAAGGAAATAATACGCCTGAGCTACAAGATTGCAACCTCTTACTGCTCTGTCTCCATCCGCCTCAGGGATTTAATAACAGTCTCTTATGCCCAGCCCGGCAAGGTCCTGTTCTTCGACCTCCAGTCTGTTTCCTATGAGCTTATCGACTATCCGTTCCAGAAGAAGGACGGAAACGGCCCCTACGGAATCATCGTGGACCCGTCGCTTCCTCCGCAAATACTTCGTGAGGAGATTGAGGAAAAGCGCATTGACGCCCGTCTGTGCTGCAAGCAGCTGAAGAAAAAGCTTCCGCCTGACTACAGGCTGCGCTCCTATCCGATAGCGGATCTCAAGAGCCATATCATAGGAGACCTCGATGAGCATGTGCGCCGTACATGCGAGTACGTGATTTCAGAAACGAAATATGTCAGCAAGGCAAGAAGCGCACTCACTGACAGGGATGCCAGAGCCTTCGGCCGCTGCCTGAACAACATATACATTGGAATGAGGGATGTCTTCGACGTCACGTGCCCTGAAGTCGACTGGCTTATCAAGAGGGCCGGAGAGCTTGATGGCGTCTATGGAGCCGCCTATGTCAGCAACGGAGCATCCGGATCCATCTACATGGTCCTTGACAGCTCTGGCGAGGAGGCTTTCCAGAAATGCATGGATGAGTACCGCCGCATCTTCGATTTCCTTCCTTCAAAAAGGCCGTTCATCCCCGGCGGAACAGCCCATGTCGTCCAGGAGTTCTGATTATGACAATCCTTCTTGTGAATGATGACGGATATGACAGGGAAGGGATAAGGACACTTGAAAATGTCCTGGCTGAAGCAGGCCATGAGGTATGGGTCTGCGCTCCGTCTTCAAACCGGTCCGGATTCAGCCATGCGATGACCACAAGCGGCAGCGTGACGATGACAGAATACGGAAAGAACCATTTCCACTGCAGCGGCACACCTGTTGACTGTATCCTCTACAGTCTGAAAGCGGAGATTTTCCCGCACAGACCCGATCTCGTGATCTCCGGAATCAACCACGGTTACAACTGTTCTTCCGATGTAATCTACTCAGGCACATGCTCTGCTGCAAGGGAGGCGGTTCTTCAGGGTATCATGGCCATCGCCCTGTCTTGCGAGCCGGATGAGAATGGTGTTTATGAATTCACCCGCGCATCCCGCTTTGTCACATCCCGTCTCGATAACCTTATCAGGCTTTGCACCTCTGACTGCTTTGTAAGCCTTAACTTCCCCCCGCACTTCAATGAAGAGCTCAGGCCGGCTTCTCTTGGCACCATCAGCTATTGTGACATACCTGAAGTCATCGCGAGAGAGGGTAAAAGCTTCACACTCCGCCTGAAGCCGGGCGTTGTCACGAGAAACCTTGCTGAAAAAGGAATCAAGAGTGACCTTGAAGTCTGCCAGGAGGGCTACATCGCCCTTTCCGTCATAAAGGTCAATCCTGCAGTTGATGAGGAGTGCCACTGCAGGCTGGCAGCATTGCTTGAGCCGTGAAGTGGTGGGAAAAGATCTGCGCTCAGTGCGGCTCCTGCTGTCATGAGAAAGTCCGCCTCAGCAAGAACCGCTATGTGTATTACGAGAACATAAAATGCCCCCATCTCAGGGACGATGGAAGCTGTGACGTCTACCATGAGCGCTTCTGCGTCAGTCCCGGCTGTAAGAAGATGACACTGCTGAGGGCAATGACAGCCACCTGGCTTCCTCCTGACTGTGCCTATGTTGAGTGGGCAAAGCGTCATCACATCCGTTTCGCACCTGAATGCGAGTGGATTGTCAGCCTTGACGAAGAGTTAGATTGAATATAGTTTTTCTCTGAGGAAAAATTATGAAACCAATATATATGGATAACAATGCGACCACTCAGATGGCAGATGAAGTGGCAAGCCTGATGCGTGACAACCTCACGCTTTATGGCAATGCCTCCTCAATGCACACGCTTGGCCGCAATGCTTCGTCAGGGCTTGAATGGGCCCGCGGGATGTGTGCTTCTCTGATAGACGCTGAAAGTGAGGAAATATACTTCACAAGCGGTGCCAGCGAGTCCAACAACACGGTTTTCAATATCGCAAGAGAACTTATTGATTCTCACTCAAAGCGCAACAGGATTGTCACAAGCACCATTGAGCATCCTTCAATCATCGAGGAAGTCAAATACCTCAAGGAGAAAGGATACAGGGTGGATGAGGCTCCTGTCGACTCAAGCGGCATGGTCATCGTGAGTGAGCTTGAGAAACTGCTTGGCGATGATGTGCTGCTTGTCAGCATAATGACAGGCAACAACGAGACAGGAACAATCCAGCCGGTGAAAAAGATAAGCACTCTTGCCCATGCCTGTGGTGCCCTGATGCACTCGGATGCCACTCAGGCAATCGGCAAGATTCCTGTCTCCGTGAAGGACCTCGGCCTTGACTATCTTTCCATGTCTGCGCACAAGTTCTACGGACCGAAGGGAGTCGGCGCTCTTTATGTGCGCAAAGGGGCTCCAATCATGCCATTCGTGCACGGCGGCCATCAGGAGAAGGGTTACAGAGCCGGAACATACAACAACCTCGGCATCATCGGAATGGGAGAGGCGGCCCGTCTTGCTGCCCAGAATCTGGAGCGCGAGCATGATTACCTGTGGTCACTCCGGGAGCGCCTCAGAAAAGGACTTCTGGCTTCCATCCCTGACATCGTGATCAACGGCAATCAGGAGCACTGCCTTCCCGGCACCCTCAATGTCTCATTCCCCTGTGCAGAAGGGGAGTCAATCCTCCTCTACCTTGATATGGAGGGCATTGAGGTCTCCACAGGAAGCGCCTGTGCGACAGGAAGCCTTGAACCCAGCTACGTGCTGCTGGCAAGCGGCCTTGATGTCGAGCTTGCACACGGATCAATACGCTTCTCTCTGGGAAGATACAATACCACAGAGGATGTCGATACAGTCATACAGAAGCTTCCTCCCATCATAGAAAGGGTGAGAAGCATGTCCACAAGGAAGGTCTGATTTATGGCAAACAGTTTCATGGCCCAGTGGGTCTATACAGATACGGTTAAGGATCATTTCATGAATCCGAGGAACATCTGGAAGGATGATGAGGATTTCACTCCTGACGGGGTGGGTGAGGTCGGCTCGCTTGCCTGTGGTGACCAGATGAGGGTCGGGATAAAAGTCAGCGACGGAAGGATAAAGGATCTCAGATGGCTTACATACGGCTGTGCCAGCGCCATCGCCTCCACTTCCATGATGAGCGAGATGGCTATCGGAATGACACTTGAGGAGGCATATCATCTGACTCCTCAGATGATCACAGAATCCCTTGGAGGCCTTCCCGAGCACAAGTTCCACTGCTCTGTGCTTGGTGACAAGGCGCTCAGGGCCGCTATTGACGACTATCTTGAGAAAAACGGCATTGAGAATACTTACAAGGCGAAGACTGCGAGAATCGTGTGCGAGTGCAAGGGTGTCACCGATACCCGCATTGAGGAGCTTGTGAAAAGCGGCGAATGCCTCACTTTCGATTCTCTCAGCCAGAAGACAGGATGCAGCACGGTCTGTGGCAAGTGCCGCAATGAAATCATCGCTCTCTTAGAAGAGTACAAGCATATTTATGGCAAATGATAAGCGTATACAGGGATGAGGTGAAGGATGCCCTCTACCGGAGGGCGGGAAAATGCACCAGCAGAAACGGCATCGTCAGTGCAAAAGAGCCGGGCAAGTGGACGGCAAGCCGCATAAAGGCCCTGCGCAAGAGCCTGTATCTTGCCCAGTCTGTCTTTGCCCGCGTGCTTGGTGTAAGTCTTGCTACAGTCGTTTCCTGGGAGAACAGCCAGAACCATCCCAGTACTCTGGCATGCCGCCTGATGGACCTGATAGAAGCCTATCCTGACATCCTGCTTGAAGCCGGCGTTGTGGAAATAAACGAAGAAGCAGGAGGCAGACAGTGAAAGTGCGTCTTCTCGGACTCGGAGCTGTCGGAGCTCCGATTGCCGTCCGCCTGAGCGCGTGCTGTGACTTCGCCATCCTGCTTACACCTGACAGGTATGAGCGTTACAGTGCTGAAGGCTGCACTGTCAACGGCAGACGCTATGACTTCCCGGTTGCAGAGGCTGGGGAGGATGATGTGGATCTCATCATTGTCGCATGCAAGAACAATGACCTTTCCTCAGCGCTGGATCTCATTGAATCCCATACCGGACATGATACTGTCCTGATGAGTCTTCTCAATGGCATTGACAGTGAGAGAGTGCTGGGCGAACGTTTTGGCAGCGAGCATGTGATTTATTCTTTCATCACGAATCTGTCATCTGTCAGGCAGGGCCGGAGCATAGACTGCTTTTCGCCAAGAGGCGGGCTTATCCGGTTCAATGAGAAGGACGGGCAGCCCAGCAGTCGTGTGAAGAGAATCGCATCCCTGTTTGACAGGGCCGGAATATGGTACGAGATAAGTGATAGCATCATTCATGACATCTGGTGGAAGTTCGGGTTCAACATATGTATCAATTCTCTTTCCGCAATCATGGGACTCGATTACGGTCAGATGAACGGCAATGAAGCTTTCTACCGTCTTGTGCGCATGCTGTGGCGTGAGATAAGGACTGTCGCCGCCGCTGAAGGAGTCTGCCTCACAGCTGACGACGAGCAGCAGTGCCTGAGCGTCATCGCGGCTATGGCCGGGCCCGGCAAGACAAGCATGCTTCAGGATGTGGAAGCGGGACGGGCTACAGAGAACCGCTATTTCGCCGGCTCTCTTTCATCCCTCGGGAAGAAACATTCAATCCCCACGCCGCTTTCAGATTTCCTGTTAATTGAAGTGGAGGCAAAAGAACATGCAGCTGAATATGAATGAAGCCATGCTGTATGAGACAATTCTCGCTCTTTTCTCCGCAAGGGAGAATGAGGCGCTCAGACGCTTTGCATCACTGTCTGAAACGGTGGACGTGTCACGTCCGCTGCCAGAAATCGTGACAGAAGCGGCACGTGTCTGTGAAAGAATGCCAGGCGAGATACAGGATGCTTATTTCCGTGTCCGTCACAGCTTTGAGTCATATCCATTCCCGTTTGAGATAATAAGAGGCGATGATGAGCGTCTTGCACACCCAGTAACTTGTGCTCCCTTCCTCTATGCCTATGGCAATACAGGTCTTCTTGATGAGGAGATTGTCACGGTGCTGGGAATGAGGGCCCCGGATGAGGAAGGACGGCTTGATGCTGTCAGCATCCTGCAGGAGGCCGGAAAGGCGGGTGCCTGCGTGATGAGCACGCTCGACACAGGGCTTGATGCCTACTGCACTCGTTATGCTTTCAACGAGCGGATGAAGCAGATTGTCATTCTTGCATCCCCTCTGCACCAGTGCATGCCGGAGGGCCAGAAGGAACTGATGGAGCTGGTCGCATCCAGTCAGTCGTCACTGCTTCTGACTCCCTTCGCTCCTTCACGCAGGGCTGAGAAGTGGTTCACGGTGCCTCGCAATCAGGTTCTGGTCTCACTTTCCTCTTTCCTTGTCGTCCTTGAGGAACGAGACGGAGGTCCTCTGTGGAAGCTCGCAGGGCAGGTTTGTGATGAAGGCGGCAGAGTGATGCTCACCGCATCCTCCCTTGCCAATGACAGCTTCACGCAGGCCCGTTCTTTTGCCCAGACAAACAGCGTGCTCACATACAAGCACAGAGGAGACCTGAAAAAGCATCTGGCAGGTGCGAAATCACGTCCGTGTAAGGCCCCGGATGACGGCGGACAGCTTGAACTGTTTTAAGCAAAGACAATATACTCCAAAGAGTTTGAGGATTTTTTATGAAAGCGCTCACTGCAAATGAATTGAGAAAACTTTATATCGACTTCTTTGTATCAAAGGGTCATAAGCAGATATCAGGGGCATCCCTGATTCCGGAAAACGATCCGACAGTCCTTTTCACGACAGCCGGAATGCATCCGCTTGTGCCGTACATCCTCGGTGCCGAGCACCCGGCAGGAAAGATGCTGTGCGACTACCAGAAGTGCATCCGCACCGGAGATATCGACAGTGTCGGAGACCCGCATCACCTGACATTCTTCGAGATGCTTGGAAACTGGTCTCTTGGTGCCTATTTCAAGAAAGAGGCCATCGAGTACAGCTACGAGTTCCTGACCAGGTATCTTGAGATTGATCCTGAGAAGCTTTCTGTCACCGTGTTCGCAGGTGACGAGAATGCTCCGCGTGATGAGTTTGCCGCTTCTGTCTGGAAGAGTCTTGGCATCCCTGAGGAGAGAATCCATTACATGCCGAAGGAAGACAACTGGTGGGGTCCTGCCGGAGAGACAGGTCCATGCGGCCCGGATTCTGAGATGTTCATCGACACAGGACGCCCTGCATGCGGTCCTGACTGCAAGCCCGGATGTTCCTGCGGCAAGTACTTTGAAATCTGGAATGATGTCTTCATGGGTTACAGGAAGGATGAAAGCGGTGCCTATAACGAGATGGACAGAAAGTGCATCGACACCGGAATGGGTATCGAGAGGACCATCGCCATACTCCAGGGCAAGAAGAGTGTCTATGAGACAGAGGTCTTCACTCCGCTCATTGCCAAGGTTGAGGAACTCACGGGAAAGAAATACGGACAGGATGAAGAGGATGACATGTCCATCAGAATCATCTGTGACCATGTCAGAACAAGCGTGTTCATCCTCGGTGACCAGAGAGGCATGGCACCTTCAAATGTCGGTCAGGGTTATATTCTCCGCCGTCTGATCCGCCGTGCTGTGCGCCATGGAAAGAAGCTTGGCATCCAGAATGCCTTCCTTTCCGATATCGCATCAGTCGTGCTTTCAATCTATGCTGAGGCCTATCCTGAACTCAAGGAACATGAGAGCTTCATCTTTGAAGAACTCAGAAAAGAGGAAGCTAAGTTCTCCGACACACTCGTCAAGGGAGAGAGGGAGTTTGAGAAGATGCTCCCGAATCTCATGAAGGGCAACAGCAGGGTCATCTCCGGTCGTCTTGCATTCAAGCTCTATGACACATACGGTTTCCCGATTGAACTCACTCAGGAGCTTGCCAGGGAGCACGGCTTCTCTGTTGACATCAAGGGTTTCGAGGAAGCCTTCCAGAAGCATCAGGAGGTCAGCAGGGCAGGCGCTGAGCAGCAGTTCAAGGGCGGTCTTGCCGACCACAGTGAAGCTACAACAGCCCTTCACAGTGCGACACATCTTCTGCACAAGGCTCTTTCTGTTGTCCTTGGCGGCTATGTGAAGCAGCTTGGAAGCAATATCACGGCAGAGAGGCTGAGGTTTGACTTCAACTGTCCGCGTCCGATGACAAAGGAAGAAATCAAACAGGTCGAGGACCTTGTCAATGAGCAGATTGAGAAAGACCTGCCAGTCACCTGTGAGGTCATGACCGTCGATGAGGCCAGAGAGCTTGGAGCTGCCGCACAGTTCGACTCAAAGTACGGCGAGAAGGTAAAGGTCTATTCCATCGGTGACTTCTCCAAGGAAGTCTGCGGAGGTCCGCATGTCGAGCACACCGGCACAATGGGTCACTTCAGGATTGTCAAGGAGCAGTCCTCCAGTGCCGGAGTCAGGAGAATCAAGGCCGTTCTTGAAAAGTAATTAGCCAAAACCGCATAAGACTGAGTATATGTCAGTATGGAAAGAATAAAGACTATACTCAGAAGCGGAATAAGAAACATTAACCTGGTTGCACCTGATGCACGGCTGACCTCAAGGTTCCGGGAGGAGCTGATTAAAAGCACTCCCAGAAGCCTCAGTGTAGAGGCAGGTCAGCAGATAAAAGCTGACGCGTCGTGGTGCAACCTCGTCTGTTTTTCATCCAGAGATGAGCATCTCATCTCAACTCATATCATTTTTGACTCTCTCGTGTGCGCCCACAGCCTCAAGGGCACTGTGGCTCTGGATTTATATGAGAAGCTGAGGACGGATTGTGCTTCCCCTCTGTCCTGCAAGGCGCTGATGCGCTCATTCCCCCTTGGCGGTTTCTACAAGACCCGCAGTATCATAAACACGCTTTCCACATCAGGACTCTTCTTTCCTGTGGCAGGAAGCCGGGGACGGCTTTATCTGATTCCCTATTATTATGACAGGAAGGATGAAAGGATCCTTATCATACGTCATCTTCTTTCTCTTGGCTGCAGCGTGGGTGTGGATGATGAAGTGATAAAGGCCTCTCTCGGGGAGCGGAGCCTCACAGTCGGATGGGATATCTCCGAAATAAACAGGACCTTCCCGCAGGGCGCAAAAATCCTCATAACATCCCATCCTGTAGTCAATTTCTCAGGCATAAGATGCTTGTCCCTTCCTGCCTTTCTCGAGTCAAAGCAACTGTGGTGACACTGTTTTTCCCTGATTCTTCTCTTTAAAGGGCCATAAAGCCACATAAAATGAGCAAAAAGGAAACAGGTGTATCATAATGACTCAGAATAAGGTTGAGTTTAAGTTCAGAGGAAGAAATGATAAATGCTAATTTGTTTGAATATAATGAGATAAATAATCTGGCACGCCTGATGCATATAGATAAGTGTAAAACAAAAACCACAGGAGGCCGGATATGGCAAAAGATATTACAACCAAGAGCATTGCGAAGGACATGGACAGATTCTTCAATTCATTCTTCGCATCAGACAAGAAGATTCCAAGTGTCAACATCAGTGAGACTGACACAGGCTATGAGATAAAGGCAGCCCTGGCAGGCTATGACGAAGACAGTATCTCACTTTATGTGGAAGATCATGTGCTTCACATCAAGGGAGAGGAGAAGGAAGAGAAGAAGGATAACAAGGAAAGGAAGTACATTGTGCGTGAGCGCAGTGTGACAAGCTTCGAGCGTAGCTTCACACTTCCGGAAGATGCAGATGAGACAAAGGTGGAAGCAAGCTTCAGGAAGGGAATCCTGAGCGTGAAGGTTGCGAAGATGGCAAAAGAAGAGCCGAAGAAAATCGAAGTGAAGATTAACTGAGGCAAGGAGGATTAGAAAGATGAGATATTATTACAGGACATATGATCCGCTTTTTGGATTTGATTCAATTTTCAATGACATTTTCGGAAGCTGGAGTGACAGCGGCAGGAGATATCCACCGGTGGATGTGTATGAGACAGATGGGGCATATGTGATAGAGATGGAAGTCTCCGGATATGATGAGGAAGCGATAAAGATGCATGTGGACAAGCATGTGCTTACAATCAGCGGAGAAGAAGGAAAGGAAGAAGAGGAGAGGGAGTATTACGCAAGGGAGATATACACACCTGAGTTCAAGAGAAGCTTCTCCCTTCCGGAGAATGCGGATGAAGGAGCAATCAGCGCTGATTACAAGAACGGCATGCTGCTTGTGACGATTCCGAAGAAACCAGAGGCCCAGCCGAGAAGGATTGAGGTCAAGATAAACAAGTAAACTCAAAGGGACTGCTCACACAGAACTCTTGAAGATAAGGCACCAGCACGGGAGAGAGGCTGGTGCCTTTCTTGTCTTCAGATTTCCCTGACAATGACTCAGTTAAAAAGATGATGTATTTTGCGATTTCCAAAGCAATAAGGAAATGGTCTCAGGCAATCAGAAACTGGGGCTTGCATTCAACCGGTTCTCTATTATCTTCGCAGACAGGGTCAAGCTATGAATGAGAAATTCACTTACACAGAATTCTGGACAAGCTTTCCTTAGGCATTACTGCTTCCCTGTAAGCAGCTTTGTATCCTGCATTTCGTGCCCTTCTCGGTCTTCCTTGGCCAGAAGGAGGATGTCCCGTTCAAGATGCAGGGCAAAAAGGACAGAAAGGTATGCTCCCATGGATACAGAAGGATCTCCTTTCTCGACTTTCCACAAAGTGGCTCTGGAAATCTTTGCCTTCTGGGCACAAAGGTCACAGGAAATCCGTCTTCTCAATCGAGCAAGCCTGATCTGCTGTCCGACCTCCACCAGATATCTTCTTTCCCTTGGATAGAGCAGTACATCTTTCTTCATGTTTATAATAATAAACAAAATTAGTATATTTGTAAATTTTAAAATACATTTAACAGCTGTTTAGATGTTTTTCTAAATGTTGCATGTGCTATCCAATTAGCAGATTTTCATGAAATCCGCTATTTCTACTGGCGATTTTTTTCATACAAATCTGCAAGTAGAACTCTTTCAAGAATCATTTTGTCTGCAGAAGCAATGCAGAGGTTTCCAATGTACGTCTTTTTGACGTTTATATTCTTTTTGCTGTACGTGTGCTACAATCATGACGGTATGAAAGACGGATACATAAAAGCCGGTACGGCAAGTCCTTATGTCTGTGTTGCGGATACTCAGTCCAATGCTGAGAGAATCATCGCCATTGCCCGCGAGGCAGAAGAGAAGGGAATCAAGATTCTTGTATTCCCTGAAATGAGCATCACAGGTTATACAATCGGAGACCTTGTGTTCTCCCGGGACCTTCTTGTTTCAGCACAGAAGGCACTCAAGCATATATGCGAGGAGACAAGAAATCTGGATCTGATTGCGGTTGCAGGCCTTCCGCTCTGTCAGGAAGGAAAGATATACAACACAGCGGCAGTCATCCATCATGGAAGAGTCCTTGCATTCATCCCTAAGACAAATATTCCTTCTTATGGTGAATTCTATGAAGGCCGCTGGTTTGAGGGCGCTTTCAAGGGTGTGAAAACCTTCATTTTCGATGACTATGAGGTTCCTTTCGGCACTGATATCCTGATCAGATCCAGGACACTTTCCTCTTTCTGTCTTGCAGTTGAGCTGTGCGAGGACCTGTGGGTCCCATCCAGCCCGTCAGTGAGGCACGCCCTTGCAGGAGCCACTGTGATTGCGAACCTTTCGGCAAGCGATGAGCTTACAGGAAAGGATGAGTACAGGAAAAACCTTGTCAGCATGCAGTCTGCCCGTCTGCTTTGCGGATATATCTACGCAAACGCCGGGGAAGGTGAGAGTACGACTGACATGGTCTTCGCAGGTCACAGCCTGATTGCAGAAAACGGAGTCATTCTCGCATCCCAGTTCCTTAACGGCGAGCACATTCTTGAGACGGAAATCGACACAGCCTATCTTGAAAGCGAGAGAATGAAGCATACGACATTCAAAGTCGATGCTGAAGGTTATACTACAGTCTGGACTGACTTCACGCCATGTGAGACCTGGCTGACCAGAAAATATCCACGCTTCCCATTTGTCCCGTCTGACAGTACTGAGATGGAGAAAAGGTGTGAGCGTATCATCATCCTTCAGGCACTCGGACTCAAGAAGAGACTTGAACATACCCGTTCTAAAGGGGCAGTCATCGGTCTGTCCGGAGGTCTGGACTCCACACTCGCTCTCCTTGTAACAGTCAAGGCGTTCGACATGCTCAAGCGTGACAGGAAGGACATCCTTGCTATCACGATGCCATGTTTCGGAACTACAAAAAGGACAAGAAGCAATGCTGAGACTCTAGCCTCCGCACTTGGTGTGAGCTTTGAGGAAGTCAATATACGCACCTCAGTTCTTTCTCATTTCAAGGATATCGGGCAGGATGAGAAAAAGCTTGATGTCACATATGAGAACGCACAGGCAAGAGAGAGGACTCAGGTTCTTATGGACAGAGCCAACATGCTTTCTTCCCTTGTCATCGGCACAGGTGATTTGTCTGAGCTTGCTCTCGGCTGGGCAACATACAACGGGGATCATATGAGCATGTATGCAGTCAATGCATCCGTTCCCAAGACCCTTGTGCGCTACCTTGTCGGATGGTTCGCCTCCTGTGATTTCTCCGGGGCCGGAAAGGTGCTTGAAGATATTCTGGACACACCTGTGTCCCCAGAACTTCTGCCTGCAAATGAAGACGGCTCCATCGCTCAGGTCACAGAGGATCTTGTAGGGCCTTATGAACTTCACGATTTCTTCCTCTATTATTTTGTCAGAACATCTTTCAGCAGACAGAAGATCAGGCGCATTGCCCTGAAGACTTTCGTGGGTGTGTATGAGCCGGACGTCATCGACAAGTGGCTCGATAACTTCTTCTCCCGTTTCTTCAGCCAGCAGTTCAAGCGCTCCTGTCTTCCTGACGGACCAAAGGTCGGAAGCCTGACTCTGTCTCCCCGTTCAGACTGGAGAATGCCGTCTGACGCAAGTAACAGCATCTGGAAGTGAGTTTTATGAAGATAACCTTTCTTGGAACCGGAACCAGTCATGGAATACCTGTCATCGCCTGCCATTGTCCTGTATGCACCAGTGCTGACAGCCGCGACAGACGTTACCGTTCATCAATAATGGTTGAGGACGGAGAGGGTCGCATTGTCGTGGACACGGGCTATGAGTTCCGTCTTCAGATGCTCCGCTGTGACGTGGACAGGCTTGATGCAGTGCTGTACACACACCATCATGCAGATCATCTTTCCGGAATTGATGATTTGAGAGTCTTTTCCCAGAAGAGGAACATGACTGTCTACTCGAACAGGGAAACCCTTTCTTACATCAAAGACCATTACAGCTATGCTTTTGATACTCATGGTTTTCCCGGGAATCCCCACCTGAGTGCTGTCGCCCTTGAGCCGCTTGTGGAGGTGAAGATTGCCGGCATTCCGGTTCTTCCTCTTCCTGTTGAGCATGGGAAGGTCACTCATATGCCTATTTTCGGCTATCGCTTTTCCGATTTTGCATATATCACTGACTGCACTTATATTCCTGATGAGGTCTTTGATGCGCTTCAAGGCGTGAAAGTTCTTGCCATCGGTGCTTTGAGAAAAAGACCTCATGGCGCTCATTTCTCCTTTGATGAGGCTTATGAGGCGGGAAAGAGGGCAGGTGCTGAGAGAATCTATTTCACCCATATCAACCATGAGACGGGCTATAATGAGATAGATTCGCTTTATGAGGATGCCTTTTCGGCTTACGACGGGCTTGTGCTCGAGATTTGAGGATTGATTTATGGATGACTTGTTCACGGCAGAGGAGCTTGACCAGGAGCTTCTTGAGAAAGAGGCAGCTGCCAGACAGATGCAGAGGAAAGAGGAGAAAAAGGAGGATGTGAAATCATCCATGGTGCCTCTTACAGGGAAGAAGCTTTATATCGTGGATGGCTATTCCCTGATATACAGAAGCTATTTCGCTTTTCTCACCCATCCGCTGACTGACAGCGAGAACAACAATGTCTCTGCCTTTTTCGGGTTTTTCAACACAATTTTCATGCTGATAAAAGACTACAGCTTTGATTACTTCGTCATTGCCATGGACAGCAAAGGCCCGACATTCCGCCATGAGATGTACAGCGAGTACAAGGCCAACAGGGATGCGGCTCCTCAGGATCTGCACTCTCAGGTTCCTTTAATCATGAATGCGCTGGAAAAGCTCAATATTCCTTATATCGCGAAAGAAGGATATGAGGCGGATGACCTTATAGCGACTCTTGCTTCCAATGCCTCCCGGCTGGGGGTCGAAACTGTCATGGTGACAGGGGACAAGGACCTTCTTCAGCTTGTCAGTGACAGGGTGAAGGCATTGAGACCGCCCAAGAAGAACCAGCCGAAATATACACTTTTCGGTCCTGATGAGGTCTTCCAGGAATTCGGTATAAGGCCGGCTCAGATTATCGACTATCTCTCTCTTCTCGGAGATTCCTCCGACAATGTGCCCGGAGTGAGGGGAATAGGCGAGAAAGGAGCTGTGAAGCTGCTTGAGGAATATGTGAGTCTTGATGGCATTTACCGTCACCTCGGTTCCCTCTCAAAGGGCCTGAGGACCAAGCTTGAAGAGGGCAGGGATAGTGCCATGCTCTCACGCACACTTGTCACGCTTAAGGATGATGTCTTCACTCTTGACACCTTTGACAAGCCGGATTTCCTTACATCAACGATTGATTATGCGTCAGCTGTGGATATATTCAAGGCCCATAACTGCTACTCCCTGGCAAAGACTGCATCTGCTATGGCAAGAAAGGAGAATCAGGAGGTAAGTGAGCATGAAGAGCCTGCTTCCCCTGCCATCCCTTCCGATGTGCTTGCCTCTAAAGAGCTGCTCGGCCTTGGCGAGTACAGGCTCCTGACGGATATAAGGAGTGTGAGAGCCTGCTTTGAGGAAGCTCTCAGGGCCACCGGTTTCATCGCATTTGACTGCGAGACGACAAGCCTCAATCCCTTTGATACAAAGCTTGTCGGATTTTCCTTCTCATATGCTGTGAAGAAAGCATTCTACTGCCCGCTTATATGCCAGGGCAGGGAGTACCTGAAGGAAGCTGATGTGATTCAGCTCTTCAATGATTACTTCTCCACCGGAAAGCTGCCGGTAGTCGGGCAGAACATTAAATATGACATGGAAGTGCTCTATGCTCATGGCGTGAAGCATATGGACATACTTTCGGACACCATGATTTTAGCCTGGCTCCTTGATTCGGAAGGTGCAGGATACAGCCTTGAGTCTCTTGCCATACGTTATCTTGCATATGAGGCTGTGAGTTATGATGACACAGTCGAGAAGGGACAGGATTTCTCCTCGGTCCCTCTCGAGAAAGCAATGCGTTATGCCGCTGAGGATGCGGACCTGACGTACCGTCTTTACATCCATCTGAAGGGTCTTGCTGAAGAGAGGGACCTGATGAGGGTCTTTGAGGAATATGAGAAGCCGCTCATTCCGGTTCTTGCCCGGATGGAGGCAAACGGTGTCCTGCTCGATCATGATTTCATGAAGGAGCTTGATGAGAGTCTTTCCAGACGACAGGAAAGCCTTGAGAAGGAAATAAAGGCCTATGCGAATCATGACCTGAACATCAATTCGACACAGCAGCTTGGAGTCTTCCTTTTTGAAGAACTGGGCCTTCCAGCCGGCAAACGGACCCAGCGGGGTTATTCAACGGCAACAGAGACGCTGGAGGCAATAAAGAACGAGCATCCGGTCATTCCTCTCATCCTTGCATACCGCTCTGCCACAAAGCTGCTTGGAACCTATGTCGACACGCTTCCCCTTATGTGCGATGCAAACGGCAGGATCCATACATCCTTCCTGCAGACAGGCACGGCGACAGGCCGTCTTTCAAGCAAGAACCCGAACCTGCAGAACATTCCGATCAGGAGTGAGGACGGGCGCATGATCCGCTCTGCCTTCATAGCAGGGGAAGGCTGCCGCTTCCTTTCTGCAGACTACTCGCAGATTGAGCTGGTCTTCCTTGCCCATGTCTCTCAGGATAGCCAGCTGATGAAGGCTTTCCTTGAGGGCGGGGATGTCCACAGGTACACTGCAAGCCTTATTTTCGACAAGCCGGCCAGTGAGATTGACAGCAACCAGAGACGCATAGCCAAGACAATAAACTTTGGCATCATGTACGGGATGTCGCCCTTCAGACTCTCTAATGAGCTGGGAATCTCAAGAGCGGATGCAAAGGCCTTCATTGACAAATATTTTGAGCGTTACAGTCAGGTGCGCACTTATGTCGACAATGTGATAAAACAGGCAGAGAAGGACGGCTATGTGAAGACGCTCGGTGGTCACATGAGGACAGTCAGCGGCATCAACAGCCGCAACAAGAATGTGAAAGCTGCCAGTGAGCGAGTTGCCCTGAACACAATAATCCAGGGCTCTGCCGCTGAGCTTATGAAGAAGGCCATGGCTGATATTGCCCGCAGACTTGAGGAGGGAGGATACAGGACCCGCATGCTTCTTCAGGTTCACGATGAGCTGATATTCGAAGTGCCTGTTGAGGAGCTTGATGAGGTGCGTTCCCTTGTCCGCTCTTCGATGGAGAATGCCGCAAAGCTCTCAATACCGCTTACTGTTGGTATTGAGGATGCAGTCAGATGGGGGGATATGCACTGATGATTACAGGACTGACTGGCAGAAGCTGCTCCGGCAAGGATGCCGCTGCCTCCTTTTTCATCCAGAAGGGATTTGAAGTCATTGATGTTGACAGGCTGGGGCATGAGGCCCTTGAGGCAAACCGCGACAGACTGGTTTCAACCTTTGGAGAGGGAATCCTTGCAGAGGACGGGACTGTGAGCCGCCGTGCCCTCGGAAGCATTGTCTTCTCAGACAGTGAGCTTCTTGAGAAACTGAACTCAATCAGCCATCCGTGGATGTGCGAGCGCGTGGAGGAGCTTGTCGAAGGTAAATCACTGTGCTTCATCAACTGCGCGCTGCTTGAGAAGATGAACCTAGTGAGACTGTGTGATGAGATTCTCTACTTCTGGGCTCCTCTGGAAGAAAGGGTGAAACGTGCAATCCAGAGGGATGGAATCACAGAAGAAGCCTTTCTCAGGAGGGAAGCAAACCAGAAGGAAATCGGGAGCACGCTCTTTGAATGCGGCAGGCGTGTCATCACTATTCTTAACGATGGTGATAAGAATTATCTTTATCGACAGCTTGAATTCTATTATGATACATTATTAGGTAGAGGTTACGCTCATGGGTAAGACGACAAGAATTGTACTGTTGAGTGTCTCAACAGTTTTAGCCATAGTAATGTTCCTTGTAATCTGGGCCGTAAGACCTGGAAACTACAGTGCAGTGCTTGAAGAGGCAAGAAACAGGAATCAGAGCCTTCTCAATATAGATGTTTCTGTGAGCAATGAGGAAATAATGGATGCTCTTCTTGAGGATGGAAGCCTGAAGGAGAAAATTGTCTCTTCACTGAAGGCAGATGACGGCTTTGTTCAGGAAGTCTCTCTTGCGGCTTCTGATTATGTTGACTCTGTGCATTCTGATGCGATTCAGGCCTACGTCGATGAGCATGCCGATGAGCTTGCCGCGATGATTGACAGTGCAATCGTTTCTTACGTCAATGAGAACTATGATTACGCTCTTGGCATCATTGATGAGAGGATTCAGGCCTATGTCGATGCCAATTACGGCTATCTTGTCACTCTAATCAACAATGCAGTCGCTGCGGGTGTCACAGATCCTGAAGCTGTCGCACAAGCTGTCATGGACACCATCTATGATGATCTTGCCGCGTATGTCAGCAATGTTGATATCGAGGCTCTGCGTGAGGAGCTTGTCAGCTACTTTGATTCCCGTATTTCACAGGTTGTCTCTGATGCTTCCTTCTCTGAAGAGCAGCTTGACAGCATCGCTGATGCCCTGCTTGCGAATGAGAAGGTCCAGTCCCTGATTGATGAAGCCAAGGCGGATGCAGTCAGTGAGGCTCTTGAGCAGTATGCCCAGAACAACAGACAGAGAATCGTTTCTGTTCCTGACTTCTCTGCGTCTCCAATTGTCACGACTGACAGCGACTATCAGGCAGTGCGTGAAGCAGAGCGACAGGCCGCGATACAGAGCCTGCTCGGGAAAATGGGACAGTGAGTTCCTCAGGGCCGCCAGAAATGGCGGCTTGATTTTTCTCTTTCAGTTTTCTTTTCTTCCTTCCTGCGGATAGAATCTTTGCTCCCCATCTGGAGTGGTGAATATATAGAAGCCGTCACAGACACCATCAAGATACTGGTGTGTGAGTATGACCTTTCCTCCTCCCTGAGGCAGGTCGATTGTATACTGAGGCATGGCAAGACCAGAAAGACGCTTCCTTAGCTCTCTCTCAATTTCAAGGCCCTTTGCCACATCCACCCTCAGATGGTCTGTTCCCTGTACCAGATCACACTGGAAGAGGTAATAGGGCTTGATTCTGTTGTAAAGGAGCCTGATGCAAAGCTCCTCAAGAGTGTCGGCACTGTCATTGACACCCTTTAGCAGCACACTCTGGTTGAATGCCGGAATTCCGATTGAGAGAAACTTTCTCACGGCAGCAATGCATTCTTCTGTAAGCTCTCTGGGATGGTTTATCTGGGTCATGAGCATGAAAGGACCGTCATGGCTGTACTTCTCAATCAGCTTCATAAGACTGTCATCAAAACGCTGGGGGTAAGAGACAATGGCACGGGTGCAGAGCCTGAGTACCAGATTCTTGTTTGCATTCTTAAGTGCAGAGAACAGGTAGTCCAGCCTGTCATCAGAGAGTGTGAACAGGTCTCCTCCTGTAAGCAGCACCTCATAAATCTCCTTGTGCAGTGAAAGATACCCTGCTGCCTGGTCAATCTCCTCTTTGCTGATTGCGCCGCTGTCTGTTCCTGTGAAACGGCGGCGGAAGCAGTGTCGGCAATAGGAAAAGCATCTGTCTGTGGTAAGCAGGGCTGCTCTGTGCTCATAACGGTGAATCAGGCGTCCTGTGACAGAGTGGCTGACCTCTTCAAGCGGATCGAGCGTCCAGCTGTGCTCACACTCCCTGCAGTCAGGAACAAACTGCCTGCGTACCGGATCCTCTGGATCTTCAGGGTTTATAAGGCTCATAAGATTGTCGCTGATGAGAAGAGGCAGTGAGGAGGGGTCATCAAACCACTTCCTTTCCTCTTCTTTCAGTGTGATATGCTTTTCAAGCTCTTCTCTGCTTTTAACCATTGCGAAGGATGTTTTACCTTAAATTGCTTTTGTATGCAACGACAGTCAGGCTTGAGCAGATGTTGTTTCTGTACATCGGGGGGACTCTTTCATTGATTGCGGCCTTATAGGAGACGGCCCAGCCGTGCATCCAGGATTCCTTCCCTGAGTGACGGTGCACAACCTGTTTTCAGCATGGTGGCTAGAGCAATCTCGTCATCATTCATGTTTTCAGGGTAGAAGGGATTGATGAAGACAGTCCTCTCTCCAAGCGTGACATGACTCAGCGCCAGTGTGGCATTGCCAAACACATCGTCTCTGTGAAACACGAACGGCATGAATACAGGAAGATTGTCCCTGTCGAGGCATCGGACACCTTCTTCTGTGATAATGCCCCTTTCGCCTCTGACTTCAATCTTCTTGCCGAAGAGGTAGGAGTGATACTGGTTGCTTGAAAAGTCATTTACAAAAGTCTTCTCTTGGAAGCGGAGAACCCTGAGCCTTCTTGTGTACTCTTCTTTCTCCCCGGTTCTAACCATGCCACCCCTCTGAGAAGTCTTGACTATTGAGGAGGGAATGTCTGCTGAGTGCACTTCATCCGGCATCCTGTCTGCAAGGTCAAGAATTCTTCTTGCGATTGCTGCCGCATGATGATTGTGCAAGCCAGATAGCGTCAGCATCTTGATTTCCCCAACCAGATCGAGACTGGCGAGGACTGATGCGTAGAGCGGGGTGAAAGGGTACTGTTCGGCAGAAAATCCCTTCATGTCCTCAAACTCCCTATTCTCATCATCACTGAGGGAAAGGAATGTTGTCTCACAGAAAACAGTCTCTCCATCAGCCTTCAGACGCCGCATCAGGTCGGCAAAGCCTTCCGGCCCGGAAGAGACGATGACAATGTCATGCTTGCATGAGAGTGCCTCGTCAAGGCTGGATGTCGCTTCCAGTCCTCCTCTTTCAAGTTCCTTTGCCCTTTCAGGGGAACGTGTGTAAACCTTTTTGAGGGAAAGTACATCAGGCAGCATCTTTGCAAGCCTGATGTAAAAAGCCGCCCTCCAGCCGCTTCCAAGCAGAACAGCATCCATTATAATCTCCTTTTTCTGGTGGTTCTCACCAATCCTATTATATATGAAAGTCTTTTATCTCTCATCAGCAAGAGGACTCCACCCTCTTCAGGGTGGAGATGAATTGCTGAGGTGAAAATGAAATAAAATATTGCTATTTAAAAAAATGTAATTGAATATCAAGTCTATTTCATGATACAATTAAAACATGGATGACAAGGCAAGAGCTGAGAAGAACAGAACCATCAGAGAAAATGGTAAGACGACCCGTCTCCGCCACTCATCCATGCGTCCTTTAGTCGTTGAGATGAAGCTTAATCTCAAGTGTCTTAACACGAGTGAGAGAAACAATCTGTGGATGTATTTCACCCAGTGCCGCTGGCTTTGCAATTATCTCATCTCTCTTGATGCTGATGCTTTCAAATCATTCAACACCAGAACAAGGAATATCACATCACTCGACAAAGACGG
>CALXOK010000022.1 GCA_944390025.1 uncultured Spirochaetales bacterium
TAGCACTAGAAAGTATATCATAAAAGAGAAATATTTAAAAGATGCAATGATGAAAAAAATTCCAAGATAATTCTTGGAAATTGAAAGAGTTGTATAACTTGTTGATTCTGTAAAGTGCTTTTTAGCCTTAAAACTTTCTAGTGCTAAAACTCAAAATACGGGATTCCTAATATTGCATCATATTTTGATGTTCCGTGCATAAAAATCACACAAGCAATGAGGGAATTAAGAATAACGCTCTGAATTTTTGCATCTGTTTGTATTTCCCTGTTATATCTTCCATATATCCAGTCAGAATTGCCATCTTTACAGGAAAAACAAAATACGGTAAATAATACGAGGAAAAAATAATTCCAAAGTAAACTTTAATACTTGGGAGCAAAGGATAAAGGTGTCATTCAACCGCCTTTGTGCGGCTGAAGCCGCAGTGGCACCATCACTGGCATGGAAGTGCTTTTCCGTGCTTTTCTGGTCAAGAGATGTTTACACGTTACAAGACGGATGAGAAGGGCAGACGGAGCATTGTTGCGAAAGTCTACACCTCAAAAGAACATAACATTCATACCAGCCAGATAGACAAGGACTGTCTGTGGGTCGTGAAGAAGCTCTGGGCAAGCGGGCATAAGGCCTATATTGTCGGCGGAGCTGTCCGTGACATGCTCCTTGGGCGCAGGCCGAAGGATTTCGATGTCGCGACCAGTGCAAGTCCAAGACAGGTCCAGTCCGTTTTCTGGAACAGCCGTGCAATCGGAAAGCGTTTCCGCATTGTACACATATTCTTTGCCAATAAAATCATTGAAGTCACAACATTCCGCTCGGATGAGGAGAATTTCGAAGAGGGGAAGAAAAACATCTTTGGAACCATCGAACAGGACTCAAGGCGCCGGGATTTTTCCCTCAATGCCCTGTATTACAATCCTCTTGACGGTCACCTGATTGATTTCAACAACTCGCTTGAGGACATCAGGAAAAAGAAGATACGCAGTCTCATTCCGCTTTCCTATTCCTTCAAGGAAGATCCTGTGAGGATGATACGTGCGGTCAAATACATGTGCACAACCGGTTTCTCGCTTGCCTGGGATGTGCGCTGGGCGCTGAGACGTGACTGCGCAGAGGTTGAGAAAGTCTCTGTTTCAAGACTCACTGACGAGATGCTAAAGATTTTCACATCCGCCTCAAGTGCAAAGATCATAGCGGCCATGCACAGATACAGGCTGCTTGGATACATCATGCCTGGTTATGATGTGTATGTTAGATACGCTCAGGTGAGTGATTCACTGGTACGCCTTGATGAGCTTGTCAGTGATGCACGCAAGGAAGGAAGGGACCTTGCCGGAGGCGAGATTCTTTATATCATCGCCAATCCTCTTGTGATGATAGAAGACGAGACTCTTGGCTATGATGAGCAGGCAAAGGAAATCTTCCGCCAGATAAAGGTTCTCGTTGCTCCGATGACGCCTCCCAATTTCGAGATTGAGAAGGCTGCCGAGATGATTCTTTCTGAGCGCGGATACAGGAGTTCCGCTTCTAAAAAGAAGCTTCCTGCAAGGAAGAAGCCTTCAAACATCCAGAAGGCAAGAGCGAGAGCAGGTGCGAGGAAGAACGTGCGTAAGCCGCGCCCGGCATCAGTGCAGGAGCAGGACGCCTAACCCCATTCCTCTATTTCAATGGATACCTGATGAACGAGGATTCCGCCGTATTTCTCGATACAGTCGGCAATGTATTCCTGCAAATCGCTCATCGTCTGCCCTATATAGTGCTTGAGCGGCACCTGCAGTGTCACGTTGATATCATACTCATTGTTTTTAAGTGCGGTGGTGCGCACTCTTTTCACCTTGATTACCTTGTCGTATTCGTCAATGCAGTGCCTGACCATCTGAATCAGAGTGGTCTCGTTGACACTGTCCTTGTCGGGACGGCTGAATTCCGGGCGCACGATTGTCTTCTCGAAGCTCTGCTTTTTCTGGAAAGGCTTCTTCTTGCCGAAGAAGACTTTCATGCTGTCGTAGACAATCTGAGGGTAGTTGCGCGTTATTTCAATCGAAGGAACCGGAATGACATGCTTGCCTTCCGTGTACCGGATTCTCATCGCGGTCTCAATCTCCTCCTGACTTGCCACCTCCTCGATATGGAAGACACGGGTAACTGGCGGAAGATTCAGTTTCTGGACAATCTTGTTGACCATCTTCTCACTGGTTCCGATTATGAGAATCTTCTTGTACTTCTCCCTCAGAAGGGCTTCTTCTACCTCCCTTCTGTGAGCCTCGTCGTCAAAGACAGCTGTTTTGACAGCCACGAGGAAGTTCGGATCCCGCTTGGCAGAGTGTCCTGCGAGAATCCTGTCGCCTTTAATCAGAAGTCCGTCATCTATAATCAGGTCAATATGGTATTTCTGGGCCACCAGCTTGCTGTGATGGCTCTTGCCTGTGCCGGAGCGTCCGACAAGGGCATAGACCTTGATTCCGTTAAGATGTGAGAAAGCGAACTTGAAAAAGCGGTTCATCAGAAGAAATTATAGAGAAAAGAGGCGCATGCAGTCAATTTTCTGAACCAGCAGGAAAGTCCTCTTTCTGCAAGACTGCTCCCGGAAACGTAGGAAACACCCTTATTTCTCTTCACCGGAAGGGCCTGCAATGATGAAAGTTTGTTGTGCTTTTTCAATCAGTTGTTGTAATATGGAAGGCAAACTGTTATAGAAAACATATCCAGAAAAAGGAAGGAGTATAAAGACAGATGTTAAGGATATCCACCTTCAGGCGTGGTGGTGTTCATCCTGACGACAAGAAAGAGCTGTCCAGAGGCTCGGCTGTTGAAACGCTGCCGATGCCGTCTAAGCTTGTTGTACCTCTGAGCCAGCATCTTGGTGCCCCTGCAAAGGCAGTCAAGGCGAAAGGCGATACAGTGGTGAAGGGCGAGAAGATAGGTGTTGCCAGTTCTTTTGTCAGTGCGGATGTCCACTCTCCATGTTCAGGAACCATTTCTGATGTCACAACAGTCCGCCTTGCAAACGGTGCTTCTTGTGAGGCTGTTGTCATCACACCGGATGCGGTTCAGCCGGAAATGTACAATGTCCGCTATGACTGGAAGAATGAGAGCCCGTCAGCCCTGCTTGAGACAATCAAGGACATGGGCATTGTAGGAATGGGTGGTGCCACATTCCCCGTGCATGTAAAACTCGCGGTTCCTGAGGGAAAGAAGGCTGAGTACCTTGTCATCAATGCGGTTGAATGCGAGCCGTATCTCACAAGCGATTACCGCTCTCTGATGGAGCGCACGGATGAGACTCTTGAGGGCATCATGATTCTTGACCGCATCCTCTCTCCTGAACATATCGTAATCGGTATTGAGGCCAACAAGATGGATGCCGCACAGCTGCTTGAGGAGCACATAAAGAGTCACGGCTATCCTGTTGAGGTCCAGCCCCTGAAGATGAAGTATCCTCAGGGAGATGAGAAACAGCTTCTCAAGGCGGTCACAGGACGTGAGGTTCCTTCCGGCAAGCTCCCGATAGACATCGGTGCTGTCGTTTGCAACGCGGGAACTGTCTATGCTGTTTATGAAGCATGCGTGTTCCACAAGCCGCTCATCGAGAGAATCGTCACAGTCTCCGGAGAGGCGGTGAAGAATCCCAAGAACATTCTCTCACCTGTCGGTGCGAGCGCAGCGGACCTTCTTGCCTTTGCCGGCGGCTACAACACTGATAACGTTGACAAGCTTATCAGCGGCGGCCCGATGATGGGCTTTGCCTTTGCGGATGAGCAGTGCCCGGTCACAAAAGGCACCAGCGGAATCCTGGCTCTCAAAGGTGCTGACCTTGAAGCTGGTGTCTGTGTCTCATGCGGCAAATGTGTGGCGCACTGCCCGATGGGGCTTATGCCAAACAGGATGTTCAGGAACATAAAGAACGGACGCTACAAGGAAGCTCTTGATCTCGGTCTTCTGGACTGCAAGGAGTGCGGATGCTGTGCATTCATCTGCCCGGCTCATCTGCCTCTTGTCCAGGGCTTCAAGCTTGGAAAGAAAATGGGGAGGAAAAAGTGATGAAAACAGTAAGTGCAAGCCCCCATGTCCATACATCGATGGATATAAGAAAGAGCATGCTCTTCGTGCTTATTGCCCTGCTTCCTTCCTGTATCTGGGGCGTATATGCCTTCGGTCTGAGGGCTCTGCTGGTGCTTGCCGTCTCAGTGGCGGCATCCCTTCTCACAGAGTTCCTTCTCGGCCTTATCGACAAGAAGAACACGCTTCCTGACCTCTCAGCAGCTGTCACAGGACTTCTCATCGGCATGAACATGCCTCCTGAGATTCCTCTCTACATACCGGTCATCGCATCATTCTTTGCCATCTTCGTCGTCAAGTGGACCTTCGGCGGCCTTGGATGCAACTGGATGAATCCGGCCCTTGCAGGAAGGGTTTTCGTATTCTTCTCATTCTCATCAGCGATGAGCACTTTCACAGCTCCGAGAGCTCTCAGGGCAGATGTGCTTGCAAGCGCGACTCCGCTTTCAGCCGTTAAGACAGCCATCTCATCGGGAATGCAGAATATGGATTATGAAGGAGTGCTGGGCCAGCTCGGCTATACTGCGACATCTTTCGCACAGAGCATCAGCGGCGCTCTCGGCATCTCTCCGTACACAGTGGATGCTTTCTTCGGAAACATCGGAGGCTGTATCGGAGAAGTCAGTGCTCTGGCTCTTCTTATCGGAGGCATCTTCCTGATTGCCACAAAGGTCATCACCTGGCATATCCCGGTTGTCTATCTCGGCTCATTCAGCATTCTCAGCTGGGTCTTCGGCGGACTGCGCGCCGGAACGGGTCTTTTCTCAGGTGAGATTCTCATGCCGCTTTTCACAGGCGGTCTCATGCTCGGAGCGTTCTTCATGGCAACTGACTGGGTCACGACTCCGACAACGAAGAAAGGTGAGGTCATCTTCGCAATAGGCTGCGGTTTCTTCACCTTCCTCATCCGCTATTTCGGCTCTCTTCCTGAAGGCGTGTCCCTGGCAATCATCCTGATGAACATCCTTACACCGACTATCGACAGATATGTCAGAGTGAAGAAGTTCGGCTATGTGAAACCGGTCAAGGAGGCAAAGAAATGAAGCAGTACCTTAAAGTCGCCTTCACGCTTTTCGCCATCTGTGCCGTTGCCTCAATCCTGCTTGCCGCAATCAACCAGATTACGGCTCCACGTATTGCCTACAACACCCAGCAGGCCACAATTGCAACGCTTGAAGCGGTAAGCGGCGGTTATGAGCAGGGTGAGCAGAGACCGGGAAACGGGGAAAACGTGAATTACGTCGTTCCGCTTTATGACGGTCAGGAGATTGCCGGCTATATCCTTGAGCTGACAACCTCAGGTTATGGCGGTGAGATTGTAATGGCCACCAGTTATGATACACAAGGCGCTGTCATCGCATCCAAGATCATGAGTGACAGCGAGACCCCGGGACTTGGAAAGAACGCAGAGGAAAGCTGGTACATGGACATGTTCACCGGTCTTGGCTCTGACAGACCGCTTCCCGAGAGCAAGAACGACCTTGCCGATCCTTCTCTCGTTTCCGGTGCCAGTGTCACATTCAACGGCGTCAGCTCTGCAATCAGGGCAGGCTCCGAGTATGTCAGATCCCTGGGAGGCAGATAATATGTCACACATGAAAGAACTGACCAAGGGTATCTTCAAGGAGAACCCGACATTCATAATCATGCTGGGTATGTGCCCGACACTCGGTGTCACGACTCAGGTCTTCAATGCCTTCGGAATGGGCGCAAGTGTCATGTTTGTCCTTCTGGGTTCGAACATCTTCATTTCCGCATTGAGGAAAATCATTCCTGATTCAATAAGAATCCCGGCATACATCGTCGTCATCGCATCCTTCGTCACTATTGTCGAGATGGTGCTTCACGCCTTTGTCCCTGCAGTGTTCAACGCCCTTGGCGTCTACCTGCCGCTGATTGTTGTCAACTGCATCATCCTCGGACGTGCTGAGGCATTCGCAAACAAGAACACAGTCCTTGACAGCGCTCTTGATGCAATCGGAATGGGAATCGGATTCACTCTGGCTCTCAGCCTGATTGCGGCAATCAGGGAAATCTTCGGTGCCGGTACCATCACGCTGTTCAATCTCAGCGAGACACAGCGCCTCGTAATCACGATTCCGGGTCTCAGCGAGAGTCCGGTGAGGGTCCTCACCCTTGCTGCCGGAGCCCTGCTTGTCATGGGCTACCTCAAGGCTTTCTTCACCTGGAAGACAGAGCACAGGAAAAACACTGAAGGAGGCAAGGCATGAGCTATATCGCGATAATCATCACCTATGTCTTCATCCAGAACTTCATTCTGGTCCAGTTCATGGGTCTGTGCCCGTTCATCGGCGTCTCGAAAAACAGCGAGAGCGCTCTGGGCATGGGCATGGCTGTCACCTTCGTCACGGCTGTCGCAAGTGTAGTCTGCTATGCAGTCTATACATATCTTCTGATTCCCTTTGATCTGGCATACCTTGAGACGATTTCCTTCATTCTTGTCATTGCGGCCCTTGTCCAGATGGTTGAGATGGTGATCAGGAAGATGAGTCCCTCACTTTACAAGGCACTGGGAATCTTCCTTCCTCTCATCACGACCAACTGTGCGGTTCTCGGTATCGCAATCATCAACATCGATGAAGGCTACAACATGCTTGAGAGCTTCTTCGCAGGACTTGCCGCAGGGCTTGGTTTCACTCTTGCAATCGTCCTGATGAGCAACATCCGTGAAAAGCTTGAGCTGACACCTGTCAGAAGATGGTTCAAAGGCGTTCCAATCGCATTCATCAGTGCGGGACTGATGGCACTGGCCTTCATGGCCTTCGACAGCAGCCTGCTTACAAACCTGCATCTGGCCTGAGGAGGAGAGAAAATGTTCATTGCGATTCTTTCAGCATTTCTTGTAATAGCTCTCATGGGCCTCATTCTCGGACTCGGTCTTGCTGTCGCGGACAAGAAACTTGCCGTCACAAAGGATGAGAAGCTTGTCCAGCTTGAGGAGAACATGCCTGGCGCAAACTGCGGAGGCTGCGGCTTTGCCGGATGCTCTGCCTACGCCGAGGCTGTTTTCAAGGGAGAGGCGGAAATCGGACTGTGCTCCCCCGGAGGAAGCGCCCTTGCCCAGAAGATGGGCGAAATCATGGGGAAGTCCGTCGACCTCACTCAGGAGAAGATGGTCGCCTATGTCCACTGCCGTGGCAACAAGGACGTGACAGAAACCCAGTTCAGCTACAGCGGTCTTGAGGACTGCAATGCCGCATACCTTCTACAGGCCGGACCCAATGCATGTAAGGAAGGCTGTCTGCATCTTGGCTCCTGCATGAAGGTCTGTCCTGCCGAAGCCATTTACAAGAACAGCGAGGGTTTCATTGTCGTTGATCCTGACAAGTGCATCGGATGCGGGAAGTGCACGGGTGTATGCCCGACAGGCGTTATCCGCCTGATTCCTGCAAGCGCGACATATGTCGTTGCCTGCAACAACCATGAAAGCGGCGCGAAAGTCAGGAAGGAGTGCAAGGTCGGATGTATCGGCTGCAAGATCTGTGAAGTCAAGTTCCCGTCCTCCGGCTGCCATGTCACATCCTTCCTCTCGTCAATCGATTACAGCGCGGACCACAGCCAGCTTGCTGAGGCCTGCGAGGCCTGTCCGCAGAAATGCATTGTCAAGAGGTGAGCTGAGTGCGCTTTGTCCTCGGTTTCTACACCCAGCTGTCACAGAATGCACCGGACCCTGTACCGCTCAGGGCCCTGACGTGCATTCTCAAGCCGCTGCTCACTTATATTCATAACAACCGGGACTGCAGGCTCTCAATTGCGCCAGGAAGTGCCATGATTAACTATCTTTCATGGCACTTTCCGGAAATAAACCTGCTTATTGCCTCGCTGGCGAAAAATGGTTCTCTGGAACCTGTCACCAGCTCCTATAACAATACAATCCTCTCCCTCATTCCCCACAAGGACCGCTCTGCCTCTGTAGACAAGACGACGACTCTTATCAGGAAGATTTACGGTGTCAGGGCCACAAGCCTGTGGTGCTACGGCCAGATCTGGGATGTCAGCGTCATCGCCATGATGAAGACAATCGGACTGGAGAGGCTTGTAATCTCGTCTTACAACGCCCTCAGCCAGAAATCATCAGCTCTCACTTCCTGCTCGATGAATGAAATCGGAAGGAAGATTGACGTCATCCAGGCCAGTGACAGGCTTTCACGTCTTGTGAGCTCATACGGCCAGAATGAAATCACCTTAGGCGAGCTCAAGTCCTCAATGTGTGAATATATCGCGTCATACAGTGGTGAAGAGCTTGTATGCATGGTCAATATAGACCAGCTGTGCCAGGGTGCCAGCTACAACAGGGAGGATGACGAGACACTGTACACTGTCTTCACCAGCATGTTCGAGACGGCAAGGGAGCGAGGCGCTTTCTTCTCCCTCCTTCGTGACATGAGCCCGTCTTCTGTAGGGTATCTTCCTTCCGGATGGTACGGGCGTGATGCCTGTGCATCCGGACTGAACTCATTCAATGAGATGTTCTGCCGCAACGAATCCTACCGGTTCTATCTCGGCCGCTATATGGCTCTCTCCCAGCTTGTAGATGAGGCGAGAAAGGACAGGGTGCTGAGACGCAGGCTTCAGGAGAAGCTCTCCGCCCTTCCTTCCGGAAACCTCTTCCTGTGCGACACACATGCTTCCTGTCTGTCCCTTTGTGAGCACAGGCAGTATTATCGTACTCTTATAGAAGTCGAGAGCACTCTTCTTGAGAATGGCATGAAACTCACCCGTGCGGATATCGATGATGACGGTCAGGATGAGGAATTCTGCTATGGAAAGCTCGGCAGTGCGGTTTTCAGCCTGACTGGGGCATCCTGCTATGAATACTGCCTGAAGGAGCCGGCGGTCAACATTTTCGACACGGTTCCTTCCTGGATAAAGTCCTTTCCGGACCAGCTGCGCAGAAGAAGCTTCTGTGACAGCTACATCATCAATGGAAGAAGCTATGACTTCTCCCGCTGTCCTTACACGCTTGAGAGTGTCAACAAGGCCCGTACGGACTTCTTCTTCTCCTACACTGAAGAGGATCTTCCGTTTGCTGTCTCAAAGCATTACAGGCTTACGAACCAGAACCTTTACATGTCTCACACAATCGTGAACAACAGCGATGAACTTCTGGAAGGCGAGTACGTCACAACTGTCTGTTTCACTCTTCCCGGTGCATCCGCCTTTGCATATGATGCAAGAAAGGGTCCTCTTGTCGGGGCCTCCCTTTCTGACATCAAGACGGTGCGTTTCTATGACTCCTCACGCCGCATGCAGCTATCTTTCACCAGCAACGACTCCTTCTCCGTTGAGGAAGACAACCGCTATCAGAGCGAAGTGACCACACTTGGCTCAGAGCAGTTTTATCTCTATACTGAAGTGAAGCTGCATTTCAGGCTGTCAGTTGCAGGCCGCAGCGCACAGAGTCTCAACATAGTCACAAGACTGACCCGAGAGAAGGAGAAATAGATGTTTTTACAGAACAGAGCACTTTTTGACACCATAAAAGAAGAAGCCTATAATGTTTGGAGGCGTCTTTGACTCCTCTGACACTCTCAGCCAGATAAAAGCTCTTGAGGAGAAGACTGCCGCCAGTGATTTCTGGAATGACAAGGACGAGGCGGAGAAGACTTTCGCCCAGCTCAACAGCCTCAAGGACAGCTACTTCCCGTGGCAGAAACTGATAAAGGAAATCGATGACACACAGGAACTGATGGACATGTACTCCAGTGAGGATGATGAAGCCCTCACTGCAGAGCTTGATGCCCAGATTCTCGCACTTGATGAGGAATTCAAGCCTCTTAAGCTCAAGACTCTTCTGGATGGCAAGTTCGACAAGAACGACATGTTCCTCTCAATTCATGCCGGTGCCGGCGGAACGGAGGCCTGTGACTGGGCAAACATGCTTCTGAGGATGTATCTCAGATGGTGCGAGCGTCATGGGTTCAAGAGCGAGATTCTTGACCTTCTGGAAGATGAGGGGGGAATCAAGAGCGCGACTGTGAAAGTCAGCGGTGAATATGCCTTCGGTTATCTGAAAGGTGAAGCCGGCGTGCACCGTCTTGTCAGAATCTCCCCGTTTGATGCGAACAAGCGCCGTCATACATCCTTCACCTCTGTCTATGCTTCCCCTGTCATTGATGATGACATTGAGATTGAGCTCAAGCCGGAGGATTACCGTCTGGATACATACCGCGCAGGCGGTGCCGGAGGCCAGCACGTCAACAAGACTGACTCCGCTGTCAGAATCACGCACTATGCGACGGGTATTGTCGTGCAGTGCCAGAATGAGCGCAGCCAGTTCATGAATAAGGAAGTGGCATTCAAGATGCTCCGTTCCCGCCTTTATGAGTACTACCAGAAGAAGCGGGAGGAAGAGCACCAGAAGAATGCAATCGCAAAGAAGGATATCGCCTGGGGAAGCCAGATCAGAAGCTATATCTTCCAGCCATACACCCTTGTCAAAGACCACAGGACCAATGTGGAAATCGGAAACATAAACGGTGTCATGGATGGTGCGATTGATCCATTTATAGAAGCTTATCTCAACTGGGCCAAGGAGTCCTGATGCGCAGGGCTTTGCTGCTTGTGACCTTCATGCTTTCAGCGCTGGGGCTTTGTGCCTCAACGCTGCAGGTAGGCCTTGTGGCATCGCCGGACGTCTCATCTTTTGCCACTTCAGTGCTTGAGACATTTTTCTTAATAATGCCCCCTAACGGGCGAATTGAGCGTATCAACAGGGCCCGCTGTGAGCGTGAGGCCATTACAGAGCAGGAAAAGCAGATACATTCTGCACTTGCTTCAGAGCGTGAGATTACACTGGATGATGACTTCCGGTATGTTCCTTATTATGAGAGCGAGGAAGTATTCTCAATCATTCCAGTTGAGGCTGATGAAAGGTTTATAAGCACGCCTGACGAAACAATGCTTTCCTACCATTCACTCAGCAAGGGGCTCGATTTCATCTTCATTTTCTCATCTTCCTCTGACAGCACACTTGCACAGCTTGATGTCTCCATCTTTCTTGACGGCTCCGTGATTGAGCTCTTTTCAACTCTTTACATACCTGAAGAGAAAGATGAGATCCTGGGCCGGCTCATAGCAGAACTTGTCTATTATTTTGACCCCTCCCTGATTCTTCTTGACCTGAGAGCATTCCCCGGAGCCTCATTCTACTGCGATAACATGGAAGATCCTCTTGTCACTTCACAAGGATACGCGCTTGTGGAAAGTGAGGCCGAACGCATTCATGTTCTCAAAGATTATTACGAGCCGCTGACCATCAGTCTTGATGCACAGGGCGAACGTATGGTTGTCCTTGAAGGAGACCTGGTGGAAGCCGAGACCGGTCATGTCGTCCTTTCGGCCTTTCCTTACAATGCCCAGGCAAGTCTTTTCGGTGTTGATGTAAGGCTTCCTCTGGCGACTGATTTCGACAACGGGACTGTTCTCCTCTCGATAGCCCAGGACGGGTTCAAGACAGAGAACCTTCAGCTCACGCGTTCATCCGGCGGCTTCAGGTCCGTTGTCTTACGCCCTCAGTGGATGGCTGAAGACGGGCGCGTGAAAGAAGCCAAGGATGAGATGTACCGTTCGATGAGAAATTCAATCCTCTCGTTCGGACTTTATGTCATCTTCTCATCAATCAGCAGTATTTATCCCGAGACATCGTCATGGAGCGACATCGCCGGCTTTGTAAGCGCTGGAATCAGCATAATCAATCTGATAGACTTCATTCATGACGGCTTTGCGTATTACGATACAGCAAAGCAGGTCTATCTTTGACAGGAGTTACATTATGTTCAACAGGTTTGTGGAAAAGCTCAAGAACCTTTTCTCATCCAGAAAAATAGATGAAAGCTTTTTTGAGGATCTTGAAGACACCCTCATTGAAGGAGACCTCGGTGCCCGTCTCACTGACGAGCTGATCGAGGTTCTCAGGAAGGAAGCGAAAGCGGAAAGGGCGACCAGTGTCGAGGATTTGCAGAAGATAATGAAAGGCATTCTCTCGCAGTATGTCAAAACTGCCGATACTTCCCTTGTTCCAGGGGGTCTGAATGTTTTTCTTATCCTGGGTGTGAATGGTGTCGGCAAGACCACAAGCATCGCGAAGATGGCTAACTATTACACAAAGCAGGGCGATAAGGTCCTCCTTGCTGCTGCTGACACTTTCCGCGCTGCTGCTGTCGACCAGCTCGACATCCATGCAAGGCGTCTTGGAATGAGAATCGTCAAGCAGTCAAGCGGAAGCGACCCGGGAGCCGTTGTGTACGATGCTCTCACCTCCGCACTTGCCCAGGGGGATGATCTTGTTCTGGCAGACACAGCAGGAAGGATGCACAATAAGGAGAATCTGATGAAAGAGCTCCAGAAAATCGACAAGATCATCGCAAACCGCGGAATCCCTGCTGAAAGATACAGAAAGTACCTTGTCATAGACGCCACTACAGGCCAGAACGGACTGTCACAGGCAATGCTGTTCAACTCAGCTGTCCATCTTGACGGAGTCATCCTGACAAAGTATGACTCAGCTGCAAAAGGCGGGGCTCTGTGCCAGATCGGGCAGCAGCTTGGTCTGCCGATTGTATTCGTCGGAACCGGAGAGACGTACGACGACATTCATCCTTTCAACAAGGACGAGTTCCTTGATGCCCTTGTTGGCCTGGTGGAATGATGCACAGGGCTGCGGCTTTCTTCCTTGCTCTGTTTGCCTGCATGATGGTGTATGCTCAGGTGTACTCAAGCAATGTGCTCATGCAGAAGCTCTCAGTGCTGGATGAAGTGCCGCAGGAGGGCTGGTATATTGTCAGCGAAAACGGCGTTGAGACGCTGTTCAAAGGACAAGAGAAAGTAAAAACCGTTACAAGAACACAGGACAGCATCATCACAGAGGAGGATGGACTGAGAAGTGAGAAACACTTTTCTGACGGCCGTCTGGATTACGAAATCCTCAGTGATGGCACACGTGCTGACTATGAATACTCCGAAAACGGTATTCTTAAACAGATTATTTATTCAAGAGAAGGAGAGCCTGTCAGCCGGACAGAGTACAGATTCACTTCTTCAGGCACTCTTGCCGCTGTCATTGACAAGGAAAAAGGTCAGACGAATTTCTATGATGATGGCAGAATCACATATAGAGAAGGGGATACGGTCCAGATCCGCGATAAGGTCCTTAATGCCGTCACTGACAGCAGGGATGATGAAGCTGAAAAACTGGATTCAGAAGACGGCTATGTCCTTATAAGCCGGGATGAGAGCGGACGGATATTGAAAGAAGATCATTACTCTTTTGATGATGTAATCGTTGAAAGCATAAGATACACCTACAATCAGGATGGTGAAATCTCAGGCAGGACTGTCACGCGGTATGATGAGTCTGGAAGATGGAATACTGAGAATGAGTACTCTGCAGGACAGCTTGTGAACTTTTTTGTCAGGCAGGCTGACGGAACAGTTGAATGCACCAGATACAGGAACGGGAGTGAATACGCCCGTATCTTTTATGACCGTGAGTGCACCCGTGTGCTTTCTCTGGAGATGCTATGAGACTGATGCTGGTACTTCGCTACATGTTCTCTCCTTCAAACAGGCACCGTGCGCGCACTGTGAGAATCATGGCAGGCCTTGCGCTGTCTACAATGATTGTCATGGTGATTCTCTCGCTCATGGATTTCCTCCAGGCCGGTCAGCTTGACAGGGTCAGGGATATAAGGTCATTCCCTCTGACGGTGAGCGTCAGTGACAAAGACGAGGCATACAGGCTTGCCAAAGAGCTTTCCTCTTCAGGCAGGACTTTTCTTTACAAGGAAGACAAGGGCCTCTTGGCCGCCGGCTCTGACTCTGCAGGCGTGAATATAAGATATGTGGATGAGGATTATGACGGCGGACTCTTCATGGCACCTTCATGTCCTGAAGAGGGAATCTGTCTTCCATTCCGCAATTACGGCATGCTTCCCGGCGGAAGTGAGATAAAACTTTTCATTCTTGAGGAAGGCCAGTCTGTCAGGATGCGTCCGGTTGAGAAAACGTATCCTCTTGAATGCTTCTATCAGAGCAGTCTTTCAGATTTCGATTCATCCTATGTGTTCCTTCCTTTGAGCAAGGCACCTTCCTCCCTTGAATGGATTGTCGCAATAAAGGACCTGAGTGTGGATGAGGAACGTCTTGCTTCAGCTCTTGAAGCTGACGGGTATGATGTGACAATGTGGTACGAAAGCGAGAGCGTATTGTATTCCTCGCTTCAACTTGAGAAGGCAGTCATGTCACTCCTGCTTTCATGCCTTTTCCTGATATTCATCACTCAGAGCGTGCAGAGTGCAATGCTGCTTGCCGCCGCGAAGCAGAAAGAGTGCGTGATGCTCCATCTGACAGGAATGAGGAAAAAGGATGTTCTGGCAGTCTTCAGCATCACAGGGGCTCTGATCAGTCTTACCGCGCTTGCTGCCGGCCTGCTTCTTTCTCGTATCCTTTTGTCGCTTCTTCCCCATATGATGACAGTATTCAGGACAGCATCATTCCATCTGGATCTTTCTTACTTTGTCTTTATTGCTGTTGTCATGGCAGGAATATCTGCAATAAGTTATTACAGGGCTTTCTCCTCAAAGCTTGATGAGAAGCACGTCATGGAGGTTTTGCTGAAGCCATGAACACAGTGCTGAGACTTGAATCGGTATGCAAGAGCTTTCCCGTTGCAGACGGGGAACTTGAAATACTCAAGGATGTGAATCTGTCTCTCTCAAAGGGAGAGGGCGCCTCAATCGTCGGAAAAAGCGGAAGCGGAAAGAGCACTCTGCTGTACATTGCCGCACTGATAGAAAAACCCACCTCAGGGACTGTCTGGTACTCTGACAGTGATGTCACTTCAGCCAGTGATTCCTCCCTTGCCGCTCTCAGGAAGGAGAAGATGGGCTTTGTCTTCCAGAACAGCCTTCTTCTTGATGACTTCTCTGCCCTGGAGAATGTCATGATTCCGCTGATGAATACCGGTGTGAGGAAAAAGGATGCCCAGAAGAAGGCAACAGAGCTTCTTGACCGGCTTGGACTTGCTGAAAGGCTTGACCACAGGCCGTTTGAGCTTTCCGGAGGAGAGCGGCAGAGGGTGGCAATCGCGCGAAGCGTGATCTGTGAGCCTGATATAATATTTGCAGATGAGCCGACAGGCTCACTGGATGAGGAGAGCCAGATTCTGATTGAGAATCTTCTTCTCTCTCTTGTTCATGAAAAAGGCCTGGCACTTCTGCTTGTTACACATAATGAGGCATTTGCATCCCGTCTGGAGCATCGTTACATTCTCTCCCACAAGGAGCTTAGGGCCTATGAGGAATGAAGCCCTCAGCCTTTATATAAGCCGCAAGAGCGGGAAGGGACAGAGCAGAAGATGGAAGGTGCGAACCTTCCTGTCAACACTGCTTGTCTTCTTTATCAGCATGACACTGGCTTTTGCTCTTGTATTCGTTTTCTCGATGGGAGAAGGGCTGGACAGGCTGCTTCAGCTTCTTGGCTCCGGCTCGATGACAAGCAGCACTCCTGTCGAAAGCTTCATCCTTCCAGAAGACAGCCGGATGAATCAGGTGCGCCAGAGCGCGGCGCTTGCACTTTCACAGAAAGGCAGTGAGCTTGTCAGCCTCAAAGGTGTTGATGATGATTATTTCTTCCCAGAGAGGGCTGAGGCGATAAACCTCGTTATGAGTGAAGAAGAGTCAAACCTTCAGCCGGTCGTGCTTTCGTCCTATCTTGTGCACAGTCTGGGCCTTGAGACAGGAGACAGGCTCACCGTGATGATTTACGATGAGTCCTACAGCCGGGTACGGCCTGTCATTCTGTTTGTCAGGGGCATTTACTCAACCGGATACAGGGAGTTTGACTCCAGTCTCATCTTCTCTACACTTGAAGTTGTCAGCGGAGGGGATGAAAGCTGGGAAGTCTATACGCCACATGATGTTGATGAGCTGGAACAGGAACTTGTAAGCCATGGTTACAAAATAAGGGACTACCGGCAGGAGCACAGGGCAGTGTACGAGAACATCAGCCTCTCTGTATCTCTTCTGAATGTTATAGTCGCCCTCATTGCCTTTCTTGCGGGCTTTCTCTCAATCAGCGTGTCGACGGAGTATCTTGAACGGGACAAGAAGGACATCGCATACATGCTTCTTTCCGGAACCAGCGTGCATGAGATGGTCTCCTGCTATACACGCATCACGATGAGGCGGCTTGCCATGGCACTCGCTGCCGGACTTGTCACAGGACTATGTGCCGTGTCGCTTACAATACACATGCTGGGAACACTTGACGTATATCAGATACCTGCCTTGCAGAGTTATGTGACAAGCTTTTCTATCCGCATTCCTTTCCTGATGCTTTTTGTCATAGCATCTGTACTGCTACTGAGTTCTTATATCTGCCTCAGGACAAGCCTCAGATACGGCATCAGCCGCTCTCTTTACCGCTCTCTGGTTTCCTGATTATAATTCAGGTCGTGAATTTCGAAGTTTTCAGTATCGGAACAAGCGGGATGATGCCGCTTCCCGGGCGTTTCCTGACCAGCGCTCTGGTGCGCAGAGAAGGGGACATGTTCCTCTTTGACTGCGGGGAAGGGACTCAGGTCTCGCTTAAAATGCTCAACCTGAGCTGGAAGAAGATCAGCAATATATTCATCAGCCACATGCATGCAGATCATGTGACAGGCCTGCCGGGCCTTCTCATGCTCTCAAGCCAGGTTGACCGCACAGAACCCCTGCATATCTGGGGACCCCAGCGCCTGGGTGACTACATCGACTCATCGCGCCGTATCCTGGATATGTATATAAACTATGAAATCATTTTCACACCCTGTGAGGAAGGGGCCATTCTGGAGACAGATGAGTACACAGTCAACTGTTTCATGCTGCGTCACACGAAGCTGTGCTACGGTTATTCGCTTGTCGAGAAGAAAAGAAGCGGAATCTTCAGTGTGGAGAAGGCTCTGGCCCACAAGGTCGAGCGCGGTCCGAAATGGGCACTCCTGCAGCATGGCAGCAGCGTGGAGAATGAAGATGGCGAGACTGTCACGCCTGATATGATACTCGGGCCGCAGCGTGACGGGCGCAAGTTCACTTATATCACGGACACAATGTATTTCCCTGAGCTTGCTGACTATGCTCATGACTCTGACATACTCTTCTGTGAAGGCATGTTCGACTCATCGCTTGAAGAGGATGCTCGTGAGAAGAAGCACATGACAAGCGCTCAGGCGGCAATGGTCGCCAGAGACGCGGGTGCGGGAATGCTCTGCCTGCAGCACTATTCCCCCCGCTACAGTGACAAGGAGCTGAAGCTTCTTGCCGCCGAGGCCAGGGAAATCTTTCCTCAGACAGTGCTCACCCGTGACCGGATGAGCTTCAATATCCCACTGAAAGATTAGTCTTCGCTACTGTGAGCCTTAAGCCAGGCTTCATCCTCATCGTTCAGATCCGTATCCGGGCTTGCGTCGTCAATCAGGCGCTCAAGGCGGGTCTCTTTCTCATCATCCGCCGGTCTGTCAAGCAATGCCGGGTCGAGGAAGACATGGTTTTTGTTCTCCTTGATTTCGGGGATGTGCCCGTTGAAGACTGTCACAGGGTTTGAGTCGATGCTGACCATCGCCGCATGTGCTTTCTCATCATCCTCAAGCAGGGCGACAAGGCCTCTGACAGTTTCCTCGCTGATGATGGTCACCGGGCGGAAACGGACGCACTCAAGTGCCTGTCTGAGGTAATTGAGAGCCTCCTCCTTCTGGCCACAGTGGATGTGGATCTGGGCCATGTGTACATAGGGGTCGGCAAAACTGAATGATCCGGCCTTCTCGAAAAGGGAGGAAAGCATTTTGTATGCACTGGCCCATTCGCCCCTGAGCATCTGGTAAACCACCTGCAGATCAAGCAGTGCCAGAGAAGTGACACGTGTGCGGCTGAAATCCTCAACCAGCTTCTTGAAGTCCTTTGTGCGGTTCAATGCAAGGTAATACGTGCATGTGTTGATATACAGGACATTGTCACGGTAGTCAGTCGCAAGCACTTCCTCGCAAAGTGAGAGAGCTCTCTCATAGTCCCCGTCTACATAGAAGGCAAGGGAAAGGGCGCACTTGGCCTGGCTGAGAAGGACCTGATCCTTGAAACCCTTTTTCGCAATCAGCTTCTCAAGTGCGGCCTGTCCTGCAGCCTTCTCTCCCTCCTGTATGAGGATGGTGGCAGTGAGGACCGTGTATTTTGGCGAGATGCCGGCGGCAAGTGTCTTCTTGTAGTATTTCATCGCTTCCGGATAGCGGCTCCGGTCTTCTCTGCTGTATATGCGGTTGGCGCGGATGAAATAGTAGTAGGCACGCTCAGTCACGCCTATAATCAGGAAGGCCGCGATGATGAGGATTACGCATTCTGCAGTGGAAAGGGAGGCGAAAAGCAGACTGCAGAAAAGTATTATGAGTGTCACATAGACAATGATTCTGTTTTTATCCATGGCCAAAGATTGTATAGGTAATGCAGGCTAATGTGAAGAAGCGGCTTGTCCTGAAAAGAACAAGGCTGTAGTATTTGCTCTATGGGTGAGGATGACAGAAGAATTCTTGTTCACTGCTGCTGCGGCCCCTGTGCCACCAGCAGTGTTGAACGCCTGCTTGCTGAGGGCTGGCAGCCTGTTCTTTTCTTCTCCAACAGCAATATTTTCCCGCATGAGGAGTTCCTTAAACGCTACGGTGAGCTTGTCAAGGTGGCCTCTGTCCATTCGCTTGAAGTGATAATGGAAGAGCAGGACCATGAGGCCTGGCTTGAATATATAAAAGGGCATGAGGATGAGCCGGAAGGAGCCGGGCGCTGTGATCTGTGTTTCTCATACAATCTGGAACGTGCGGCATTGAAGGCACAGGAAGTCGGCATCAGCCATTTCTGCACGACACTGACAGTCTCCCGCTTCAAGAACAGCAGCAGGATATTCGCCCAGGGACGCAGGCATGAAGGCTTTGAGGAGATTGATTTCAAGAAAAAGGACGGTTTCAGCCGCTCAGTCCAGTTGTCGCGCGAGATGAATCTCTACAGGCAGAACTACTGCGGCTGCGAGTTCTCGCTCGGGAGGAGAGGATGAGAAAGCTTTTCCGTCTCCTTTCCTCCAGACTCTTCTGGTTCGTCCTGTCCATGGGACTGCAGTTCTGCCTTCTCGTGACTGGAGTCTTCTATCTTTCAAACAACACCTATGTCTTTCTTTTCCTGCTTGCAATGAGCCTTTTTACGGCGCTCTTTGTCGCGACACGTGACGAGGCGGCGGACTACAAGCTGGCCTGGATGCTCATAATAGTCGTCTTCCCGCTTGCAGGAGGCGTCCTCTACCTCATATTCGGAAAGAAGAAGATCGGGCGCAAGGCGATAAGGAAGGTCTATCTCACCCGTGACATGCATCTTTACCAGAGTGAGCTTGAGGATATCCAGGACGGACAGCCTGATGAGGTGAAGGAAAGCGAACGCGGCCAGATGGAGTACATTCACAGAATCACGGGCTTCGCTCCATATAAGGATACTGGCGTGAAGTACTATCCTCAGACAGATGAGTTCATCACTGACCTGATTGAGGAAATAAGGAAGGCACGGCGGTTCATCTTCATCGAATACTTCATCATCGCCCCCGGCAAGGTGTGGGACACGATACTCTCTGAGCTTGTGAAGAAGAAAGAAGAGGGTGTCGATATAAGGATTCTCTATGATGACCTCGGCTCCATCAATGCCCTGCCGAAGAATTACAGCCATCAGCTCAGGGCAATGGGTTTCAAGGCATATCCTTTCAATCCGCTTGCCATACATATGAATCCGAGGCTCAACTACCGCGATCACCGCAAGATATTCAACATAGACGGTAATGTCTGCTTCACAGGCGGTCTGAACCTTGCGGATGAGTATAACAACAACACCATCCGTTTCGGTTTCTGGAAAGACAACGCCATCAGGATAAGCGGAAGCGCGGTGTGGAACTTCACCCTGATGTATCTGCTTCTGTGGAAGGCTGTGACCAGAGGCGGGGATGAAGCCTATGAGAGCTTCCGTCCTCAGTTGAAGTGCCCTGATGACGGTTACGTCCAGCCCTTTGCGGACAGCCCGTTCGATGATACCGCAATCGCGAGGAATGTATATATCCAGGCAATCAACAACGCACGCCGCTATGTCTGGATAGTAACGCCCTATCTGATACTCGACAGCGACCTGACAACCGCCCTGACGATAGCGGCAGGTTCCGGTGTTGATGTGCGTATCGTGACGCCTCATTACGCGGACAAGAAGAGCGTTCACGAAGTCACCCGCTCACAGTACATGAAGCTTGTGTCTCAAGGAGTGAGGATTTACGAGTACCTTCCGGGCTTCATCCACTCTAAGACGCTTGTCTGTGATGACCGGGTCGCAATAGCCGGAACGGCGAATCTCGATTTCCGCTCTTTCTTCCTTCATTTTGAGCTTTCAATACTCTTCACAGGCGGTTCTGTGATAGAAGAGATAAAGAAAGATACGTTATATGCCATCGAAAGGGGGCAGGAACAGACAGAGGAGCTTCTCTCGTCAGTCAGCCTTGTCAGGCGGCTTGTGAGAACATTCTTCGGATTTTTCTCACCTGCACTCTGATTTATGCTATTATTTAAAAAGCCATGCCAGAAAAGAAAACTACCCAGACAGACCTTACTCCATCTTACAACGACCTGATCAGAATCTTCACTGAAGTGAAAAGCGAGGAGGATATGAAAGCCCTCTTCGAGGATATGTTCACTGATGCTGAGATAAAGGATTTCACAATCCGCTGGAAACTGATGAATGATTTGTACAATCATGTGCCTCAGCGCGCGATTGCAAGCGAGCTTAAAATCAGCCTGTGCCGCATCACCCGCGGAAGCCGCATGCTCAAGAAAAAGGATGGCTACGTCAGACGCAAGCTATCCGAGCGCTATGATGACCACATTCATATCTGAAATCAGTTGCATTGAAAGTAAAGCTGTGGTATATTATCAGTAATAATTCCTGATAAGGAGGAAACAACATGAAATACAGATGTGTTCTTTGCGGATACGAATATGAAGGCGACAAGCTTCCTGAAGATTTTGTCTGCCCGGTCTGCGGCGCAGGTCCTGAGGACTTCGAGGTCGTGGAGGAGTGAAAGAGATGAGAGCCAGGGGCACACCCTGGCCTCTTTGTATTGACGCATCAGCTGACTTTAATTTAGGATTCTGCATTGTTCACTGGCCGCATGGCGGAACTGGCAGACGCAGCAGACTCAAAATCTGCCGGTAGCAATACCTTATCGGTTCGACCCCGATTGCGGCTAATCCGGAATGTCAGAAACAACTGTGAGAAACGGTTACTTCTGACATTTTTTTGTGCCTTTCTGGATGTTCTTATATTGATTACGTGACCCGCTCAGAACAGATATGGCAAAACATGAAATAATCATTTAATCTTTCTGGCATGACTGCATACGACAAGGCGCTTTACCTGCTTTCCGTAAGGGAGCATACAAGGAAGGAACTTGAGACCAAGCTTTCAGCGAAAGGATATCCGAAAGAGGAGATGAAAGAAGCTCTGGACAGGCTGGAAGAGGAGAACATGCTCAGTGAGAAGCGCTTCTGTGAAAGCTATATCCGCTCAAGACTGAGAAAGAATCCTGAAGGCAAGGCCATCATCATACAGCGTCTGATTGAGAAAGGAGTGCCATCCGCTCTTGCTCACAGCGTGGCCGATGAATACTTTCTGGAACATGAAGACGAGATTGCCGGAATATATAAAGCCTATAAGGAAAAAGTCGTGAGAATAAAAGGGGAAGAGAAGGCGAGAGGCCTCCTCTTCCGTAAACAGATCCGCATCAGGGATTGATGTCAGTGAAGCTGAATGCGGAGACATCAAACAGTCCGCTGTCAGTGATCTTCAGTGCAGGTATGACAGGAAGTGCCATGAATGAAAGAGTCATGAAGGGGTCTATGTCACGGCTGACACCGAGTTTACCGTAAGCCACTTCATGCATTTCCTTCAGGGTCCTGTAAACAGACTGAGCATCCTCATCAGTCATCAGGCCCGCAATCTCAAGCACATGGGTCATCAGGACCTTTCCGTCCTGCACTATGGTCACTCCGCCTCCGCATCTTACAAGTTCATTCACCGCGGCTTCCATGTCTCTGTCATTTGTTCCTATGACAATGATGTTGTGTGAGTCATGGGAAATCGAAGTCGCGACAGCACCGCTCTTCATTCCATAGCCTTTAATCAGACCGACTCCGACAGTGCCGAGTCCTTTATGCCGCTCGACAGACGCTATCTTGAGTATGTCAATGTCTTCATCTCTGATAAAGCAGCCTTCATCGTCTCTCTTCACATCGCAGATGAGATTCTCTGTGACGACAGAACCCGGAATGATTCCGATGACACGGGCCTTGTCACTGTCAAGGCGGAGCTTCAGTCTGGAAGCGGAGAAATCCTTCACATTCATCATTCCTGAAACCTTCTCCGGTTTCACATGACGGGCTTTCTCAAGGATGTTTCCGCCTTCAGCCGTCAGCCTGCCAAGTATAAATACTTCATCCGGCACGATATGAGAAAGATCATCACAGAGGAAGAAGTCAGCCCTCAGCCCAGGTGCAATGGCGCCTCTGTCCTTCAAGCCGTAGCAGGTCGCGGCATTGATTGTCGCAGCGCTGAGCGCCCATTCGCTCTTCAGCCCGGCCCCTATGGCAAGATTGACCGCATTCTGGATATGGCCTTCATCTATGATGGTCTCAGGCTGGCAGTCATCCGTGCAGAAAAGCACGCGGCTGATGTTTTCTGGCGTCACTCCTGGAAGGAGGCCGAGCACGTTCTTGCAGGCCGTTCCCTGTCTGAGTGCCACATACATTCCGCGCCGCACCCTGTCAAGGAGTTCCTGCGGCGTCGCGCATTCATGATCGGTCCTGATCTGGCATGCGGAGTAGGCATCAAGGTCCCTGTCCTTCACGTCAGGGGCATGACCGTCGATTATCTTGCCAGTGCCGTATGCGCACTCCAGCTTGTCGAGCACGAAATCAAGTCCGGCAGAAATTCCGGGGTAGTTCATCATCTCACCCAGTCCGAGTACCCTTTCTTCACCAATCATCGTACTGATTGAATCAGCAAGAAGCGTTGCTCCCGCGTGCTCGCTGTCAGTTGCAGGGACGCAGGAGGGGAACATCAGATATACGGAAAGCGGTATGTCCTGGGAAGCCTTGAGCATATAGCGCATGGCATCAAGTCCTGCGACATTGCAGATCTCATGAGGATCCGCGACGACTGTGGTCGTTCCTTTCGGGACGATAAGGTCACTGAAAGCGGCAGGCGAGAGATGGGATGACTCAATATGGCAGTGGGCATCGATGAAGCCCGGAACCATGAAACGTCCACCGGCATCAATCACACGCTCTGCCTCGACTTCATCGCTGAAGGAGGCAAAGTGTCCGTCAATGACACTCACGCTTGCCTTGAAAACCGTCTTGTTGAATACATCCACAACATTGCAGTTTCTGATAAGCAGGTCTGCCTTCTTTCTCTTCTGGCAGACATCAATGAGTTTCTTTGCAAGGTCTCTGTTCATTGTTACCTCCAATACGGATTTTACCACTGTCAGGCAATTTCAGGGGAGAAAATTGAGTTAATACAAAATTTCTTGCACGGGTTTCTTTTCGCATCTATACTGAAAGTGTGTTGCGAAAACTGCAACAAACAACTGTTTCAGAGTCAAAACCACTATTAGGAGGAGTGACATATGAAGGATTTTTTCGGACTTAGTGCCGCTGGCACAAATGTGAAACGAGAAATCGTCGCCGGTCTTACAACCTTCTTCACGATGGCCTACATCATATTCGTCAACCCGAATATGCTGAGTGAGACAGGCATGAGCTGGGAGGGCGTCTTTGTTGCAACCTGTCTTGCCGCAGCTGTAGGCACTCTGATAATGGCACTCTTTGCCAATGTGCCTTACGCTGTCGCCCCGGGCATGGGACTTAACGCACTGTTCGCCTACACAGTCTGTCTTGCAGGAGGCTTTTCCTGGAAGCAGGCACTCTCAATGGTCTTCATCTGCGGACTTATCAACATAGTCATCACAGTCACAAAGGCCAGAAAGGCAATCGTAAAGTCAATACCTGAAAGCCTGCAGAACGCTATTGGCGGCGGTATCGGACTCTTCATCGCATACCTCGGCTTCAACAACGCAGCCCTTATCTCCTTCACAGGAGCTTATCCAAGCGTCACACCGGGCATGCAGCCTCTGAACACTCCGGCCCTGACACTTGCTGTCATCGGACTGCTGATCATCGTCATTCTCATGGTCCTCAATGTGAAGGGCGCCATCCTCATCGGAATCGTCGCGACCACAATCATCGGAATTCCTTTCGGAGTGACGACAATACCTGAGAGCATTTTCTCTGACAGCGGAACATGGACAGGATTCAAGGAAGTCGCATTCTCATTCTTCGGATCAGACGGAATTGTCTCCCTATTTACTGATCCTGCAAAGATTCCGTTCGTGCTTGTCACAATCTTCTCGATGTGTCTGTCAGACACCTTCGACTCAATCGGAACCTTCATCGGAACAGGAAGAAAGAGCGGTATCTTCGACGAAGAGGATGAGAAGGCCCTTGAGGGCGGCGGATTCAAGAGCCGTCTGGACAAGGCCCTCGTCGCTGACAGCTTCGCGACAAGTATCGGAGCTCTTTTCGGAACATCCAACGCAACGACATACGTTGAAAGCTCTGCCGGTATCGCAGCAGGCGGACGCACTGGCCTCACAAGCCTCGTGACAGCAATCATGTTCCTGATCTGTCTGCCGTTCGCAGGACTTATCGGAATGGTTCCTGGCGCAGCCACAAGCCCGGCACTCATCGTTGTCGGTATCCTGATGGTCGAGCCGTTTGCGAAGATCAAGTGGGCAGACTTCACGGAAGCTGTTCCTGCATTCTTCACAGTCGCAGTCATGAGCTTCACCTACGGTATCACAAACGGTATCGCGGCAGGCTTCATCATGTACTGCATCACACTTATTTGCACAAAGAGGGCAAGGGACATTCACCCGATTATCGCAGGTGCATCCATCCTCTTCATCATCGACATCATCCTGAAAGCCATCTGATGGCATCTGGATAAAAAAAGACAAGGCCTTCTGCCGGAATCATCCTGCAGAGGGCTTTTTTCTTGACTTTTCCGTTTTCCCAAATGAAACTTGAGGCAGGTTGAACACTGAAAAAAGGAGGCAGATGAAGATGAGTATTATCGAACAGGTCATAGCCAGGGAAATCCTTGACTCCCGCGGAAACCCGACAGTAGAGGTTGATGTCATCCTTGAAGATGGCTCCTTTGGCCGTGCGGCTGTGCCAAGCGGAGCATCGACAGGAGTCCATGAAGCGGTCGAACTCAGAGACGGTGACAAGAAACGCTACATGGGCAAAGGTGTCCTGAAAGCCGTTGACAACGTCAATGACAGGATTGCACCTGTCGTGGAAGGAATGGATGCTCTGGATCAGGTTGCAATAGACAGGGCAATGATTGAGCTTGACGGGACACCGAACAAAGGAAAACTCGGTGCCAATGCAATTCTTGCCGTCTCAATGGCAGTCGCCCATGCCGCGGCAGACTACCTCGGCATACCTCTTTTCAAATATCTTGGAAGCTATCATGCCTGCGTCCTTCCGGTCCCTATGGCGAACATCCTCAACGGAGGTGCACACTCTGACAACAAGGTCGACTTCCAGGAATTCATGGTCATGCCAATCGGAGCCACATCCATAAAAGAGGCCATCAGGATGACAGCTGAAGTCTTCCATAACCTCAAGACAGTCCTCAAGTCTCGCGGTTACAACACAGCTGTCGGAGATGAAGGAGGCTTTGCTCCTGATCTCCAGTCAAACGAGGAGGCTCTTGAAGTCATCATGGAGGCAATAAGGAAGGCCGGTTACACAACAGGACGTGACGGCGACTTCATGATTGCTCTTGACCCTGCTGCCAGCGAGCTTTATGACGAGAAGACAAAGACCTATGAACTCAAGTGGTCAACACATGAAAAGCTCACATCAGACCAGATGGTGGACCTCTGGGAGCGCTGGGTGGACAATTACCCGATAATCTCAATAGAGGACGGCATGGCTGAAGATGACTGGGAAGGCTGGAAGATGCTCACCGACAGGCTCGGCAACAGAGTCCAGCTGGTCGGAGACGATCTCTTTGTCACAAACACAGAACGACTCAAAACAGGGCTTGAAAAGGGTGTTGCGAACTCAATTCTGATCAAAGTCAACCAGATAGGCACTCTTACCGAGACTTTCGAGGCAATCGACATGGCAAAGAGAAACGGCTATACGGCAATTGTGTCACACCGCTCTGGTGAGACAGAGGACTGCACGATTGCGGACCTTGTAGTCGCTCTCGAGACCGGTGAGATAAAGACCGGTTCCATGAGCCGCTCTGACAGGCTTGCCAAGTACAACCAGCTTATCCGCATCGAGGAGATGCTCGGTGACACTGCAAGATACGCAGGCCGTGACGCATTCCGCGTGCTCTGAATATTACATTAATATATATAGCAGGCTGCAGAGTCATGCATTGAACCCTTCAGAGCTTTACATAGTCCTGAAGGGTTATTTATACACAAAGAAGAGAAGGGGAGAATTATCAGAATTCCAGGTTTTTCCTTAACTGCACCTTTCTCTGCACTCTGGTCAATTCTGACTATAAACTGAGGAAATGATAAAAACATCATATTATTCCTGCGGATTTTACAATAATTTACTTTTCCTGGATTGAACCAAATTAAGAAGAAGAGAAGTTTCGGAAAATCACATAGATAAGAAAAGACAGAATCAGTCAAAAATAATGCAAGAAAATATCGCTAAAAGTAAAAATAATTCACTAAAAGATTAAAATAGAAAGCTTTATAAAGAATTCTACAAAATTTATATCAAATGTGTGTAACCTTTGTACGATTCATGAATTTATCTTGACAGTTACACAGACTAAATCTAGAATTGTGTACAAATCATGAAAAAAAGGGGAAATCGTGATTCTTGGGAATCACACCCGAATTTTATGGAGGAATTATGAAAAAGACTATTGCAATTCTTTTAGTTGCAATTCTGGCAGTTGGATCCGTCTTTGCATTGGATGCATCCCTGTCTGGTAAGTTCACATCTCAGTTCGCATACGATTTCGATAAGAACTGGGTCGGATTCACAGAAGAAGACAACGATCTCAACCTTAAACTTGCTCTCTCAACAGCAACAGAGAATGAAGGTGATGTCTACGCAGTCATCAAGGCTGAGATGAACCTTGCATTCGAGACTGCTGGCAAGGCAAATGGCGCTGCTCAGACAGAAGATGACCTGCTGAAAGTTGACAATGGTACATTTGTCGCTCTTAACAACGATGACAGTAAGTTTGAAATCACAGAAGCTGCTATCTACGGCAACGGTTGGGACCTCAGTATCCTCAAGGCTGCAGAGATGCCGAAGTACGCAAAGGGTTGGGAAACATACAACGACGGAGATGACACAGTTGATCTCAAAGCTCCATATGCTTTCAAGAATGATCTTGGTGTGACATTCGCCATGGATGGCCTCTTCCAGGCCGGATTCAGCCTTGATGCAAACCTTGACGAAAATGCAGGAAAGAGTGTTCTTGCTTGGGCTGCTACAAATGACCTTTCATTTGGTGGAGTTCTGGTCAATGCTTCTGTTGGCTTCGGTAAGAAGGCTGCTGATGATTTCAGCTACCTCGGACTTGGTGCTCAGGTTGGTTATGCAACAGACACACTTTCAGTCAAGGCTGGTACAGATGTTTCCATTGGTATCCCGACAGAGAAAGATGTTGATGCTACAATCGATGCAGACGTTGCAGTCAATGTGAACTATGCTGACATGGTTGTTGCTGATGTCTACTATGCAACAAAGACAGAGCTTGCTGGCGCAGATGCTCCACTTGATGCATATCAGGCAGATATCACCTTTGGACAGAAGTACGTTATTGATGATCTCTCCAGAGGTTTCATTGCTATGGGCTTAATCGAAGATTATGTTTCCGCAAAAGTTGCATTTGACATGAATGCATTTGATGTGCCTGTCAAGCTCACACTTGCTGCAATGGATGTTGTTAACAACCCGTACTTCGACCTCGAAGCTTATGCTGAAGTTGCTGGATTTGAAATCACAGGATTCGGTGGTTATCAGGCAATGATTAATGGTGCAGATGAAATTCAGATGAACAATCTCCACGTTGGTGCAAAGGTTGCTTACACGATTGAGCCAGTTGGAAAGATTTCAGCTGCAACAACATTCATGACAATGCTGTCAACTGAAGATGGTGTTGATCCTGTAAATGCAATGTCTCTTGAAATTGGACTTGAGAACACAACACTTGTTTCAGGTGCTACACTCAAGGCTGGCTACAAGACAGCTAATATCATCGACAGTGACTATGTTGAGCAGGTCAAGGGCAAGGCATACGTCAGCGCAACAATCGAGTTCTAATCTTAGTTAGACTTGAATCAAAACCTCTCAGGCAGATGCTTGGGAGGTTTTTGTAATATTCAACTGCTTGGCTGAGGTTTTAATTTAACAGGAAAACTTAAGCCCGGTAAGCAATAAGAATTGTCAACTAAGTGACAAGTAACATGCAAGTAACATGCAAATAACGTGCAAATAAGCATTTGCTTGTGATATAAAGAAATACATAACGAAAATCAATTTTTGGCGATTTCTTTGCAAATAAAACTGTCTTTTCTAACGAACAAAATTTGGAAAAACACTTAGTAATAATTTATTAACTATCATCATTCATGTACCAAGTTTCTCAACCTTACAAATGTATAAAATATCAAGCTCATCTCTTTTCTTTTAGCTCCATTATCTCTGGCTGAATCCTCCTAAAAACAACAAACCCCCAGATTTTACTCTGAGGGCCTGTGTTGTCTAAACTGAATATCAGATTAGAAAGAGATTGAGCAGGATGCTGTAATCTTACCGAAGTTATACTTCTCAGCATCTGCGTTGTACTTGTAAACCTTGAGAAGGTCATCAGCATTCTCCCATGCGAGCTTGAGCTCTGCACCCGGGACAATCTTATCTGTTGAGATAGAAGCAGATGCTCCAAGAACAACTTTGTTAATATAGTCGTTATATTCTTTTGCATCTTTATCTTCTGTGAGACTAGCTACTGGGTCTCCATTTTCATCAAATGCATCAGCAAATCCAAGGTTCTTTGCACTTACACCAGCAGCAACCTTTGCAAATCCGAAGTCGTACTCAACATCTGCACCAAACTTCCACTGCCCCATGAAGATATCTGCATCCTTAGCAGCATCGTTGAAGTCTTTGTCGTATGCATCTCTCGTGTTGACGACATATCCAGCATTTGCTGTAATCTTCAGGTTCTCAATTGCTGTGACTTCAGCCTTGACACCAAGCTCAACTGTATTGAGGACATCCTTAACAGATGCTGTGATAGCTACAGGAACATCCATTGCGTTAAGGTCGAACTTTGCCTGGAAGGAAAGAACATCTTCCTTGTAGGAAGGCGTTGTTTTATCCCAATCTGTAGGCACAGGAGCTGGCTTTTCCCCAGACTTTGCAACTGTTGCATAGTAAGCATCAACTGTGATGAAGTTCCAACCGAAGTTAGCAGCGAGGTCCATGTCAACAGCATCCTTGAACTTATCAGCTTCAAGATTGAATCCGATATCAGTTGCGAGGCTTGCTGTGATTGTGTCGTTCTCGAAGCCAACCTTTGCAGAAAGTCCAACTGCATTCTTCGGATCAGTTGCTTCTGCAGCAACCTTTCCCTTGTAGCTGTAAACACCACCGAACTGGAACTTCACGCCAGAGAAGTCGTATTCAGGTGTCTTTGCATAGAGAGAAAGCTGGAGCTTGTCTTCAAGCTTTGCATCCTTATTGTCGTCATAATCGCCAACAAGACCAACACCGAAGACATAATCAAAGACACCGACTTCAACACCAGGAGCCTTCTCGAAGCCTACGCCATAGTTATAAGCCTTGTCGAAGTCTTCTCTTGGCATACCATACTTGTCACGGCCTTTTTCAACTGTATATGTGTCGATTGCAGATTCTGCAAAATTAGGAGCATCGGAAAGACCGAGAATACTGACATACCAGTTCTCACCAGCAACCTTTGCTTCTGTGATGTCTGCGATAACTGCAAGAGTTCCTGTTCCTGTGCCATAGGATCCCTTTGAGTACAGGCCTAAGTACGGATCACCTTCATCATACTTCTTCTCACCTGTGAGAAGCTTGAGTCCGAACGTAGCCTTGATGGATGCATATACATCACCATCAGCAATCTGCTCAGCTGTTGCTGTAGCAAGATCAATGTCAAAGTTGACCTTAGCAGACTTGTCAATGAAACCGAACTGGCCATTGTCAAGGTTACCGCCAAAGCCGATGCTTGCCTTGCCGCTGAATCCAGCAAAGACTGAGCTTACAGCTAAGATTGCAACTAAAAGAATTGCAATAGTCTTTTTCATAATTCCTCTGAGAGGTAGAGACTATTGCAAGATGTTTTGTATTGTCTTTCACAATAGGGAAGCCATATAGATTGGCAGATATGTTATCCCATCTTTTTCATCATAATCATTGAAGTGCAGGACTATAGGAGATGTGACATATGAGTCAAACTTCGCAATATACTTTCGTAAAGATGAAAGCGTATAGTTAGTTGATGATTTAACTTCGACAGGAACTATATTGTGTTTATTTGTCAAAGCTGCTTTAGAAAGAAGGAAATCAACTTCCATTCTATTTGCAGCATCCCTGCTGTAAGATGAATAGAAATAGAGTTTCCGTCCTGAAGAGACGAATGCCTGGGCAACGATATTTTCAATTAGCATACCTTTGTTGAATTCGAGTTTGCCCATTGCAATCTTCTTCATAAGTTCCGGAGCTGTTTCTGGATTTTCATCAAATACCATCGTAAGAAGTAATCCGGTATCACCCAGGTAGCATTTGAAAGATGAATCATCTTTAGTCAGCTTCAGTCCGATGTTCGGGTCTTGGGAGTTATATGCAAGATTAACAAGCTTGGCATCCTCAAGCCACTGAAATGCTTCCTGATAATTTTCATAAGATGCACCAGATTTTATATCGCTGAGGACGAACTTCTTTTCATGACGGCTGAGCTGGGATGGAACAAGATCATATATTCTTCTTGTTTTCTCTACCAGAGATTTACGTGCTTTTGAAATATCCTCGCGGTACAGCTTGATAATAAGCCTCTTTGCTTTCTCAACAGCAAAGTAGTTTTTCTCATTTATGAAAGCTTCCACCGCCTGAGGCATTCCGCCAACTACCATGTACTGTCTGAATCTTTCAATGAGTTTCCTGTGAAGAGGGTTTCCAACAGGCAAAGAGTTTTCATAAGAGCGCTTTGCGGCATCAAAGAGAACAGTATCCCCGAGCGCCCACAAAAACTCCTCAAAATCCATAGGATAAAGTTGCACTGACTCTTCCTCAGAAGGGATGGTTATCTTTTTAGCTTTGCTCATTATTGTAATGAGGGATCCTGTTTCGAGATAATCATAGCGTCCATCTTGAACAAGATATTTTATCAGTTCACGGGCAGAGGGATACTTCTGAACTTCATCAAAGATTATAAGGCTCTCCCGTCTCACAAGCTGCGTATTGTAATATTCCTGAAGAAACAGGAAAAGAGAATCAAGATCTGAGCGGAGATTGTTAAAACGTTTTCTGAATTCATTATCTTCTCTGTTGAAATCAACAAGAATATATGAGGTGTATTCATTACGTGCAAATTCTTCTGCAATATAGCTCTTGCCAACACGTCTGGCACCTTCAATCATAATTGCAGTTGTACCTTTTGATGTCTTTTTCCATTTCAGAAGTTTTTCGTATATCTTTCTTCTCATATATCTCCCTCACACAAAAAATATAACATACAAAACCGTTGTAATCCTAGACATTTTATATCTAAAAATCTGGTGATTCCTAGATTTTTACTTTAATTTGTAAAGTTACATTGTCGAAATTAAATAAGGAACTTCATACAGATAAATCAGGTAGCCAAAAGTATTATCTATATAAAATCTTTCTGTCCCAGTCTTAAATTATAGGAAGCTTTCATTGGTAAGATGGGAGGATGTGTTTTCGACCTTCTTCTGCTCACACAGTACAGCCACCATAAAATGTGACGAGACTGTGTGCCTCTGTGAAGTCGGAAATCATTTTATTCAAAAATGCAGTAAATCAACAAAATTTCAATATTTCTAACCCTGAAAAACAGCAAAATTTCAATATTTTGAGCTGATTATCTCTGAATTAAAGTGAATCGTACTGTCATCAGACTTCATACAAGACCGATGAGAAACTCAAGAGCTGGTCTCACATGAATTAATGAATTTCCTGCTTTTATGTCCTCATATCCTTCCGATACAAGAATGTATCCTTCCTTCAGTCCTGATTCCTCCATAAATGAATGCGGCAATGATGATGAAAGACAGAGTGTCGTCCCTGATTGCCGATTCTTTCGATGGCCGTACATTGAACAGCTGTTTCTCTTCAAACTTGATAAAGGAAAGAGAAAGCGCAATGAAAGATGAGGATGCAAGAGGATTCTATGAATGGTGCCTTGGCACCGATTGGCAGGACATTGTCCATAAAGATACGAAAGCTCTTCTCGCATGTGCAGATTCCGGAAATCCCCTTTATGTATCCCCTCTATCTGCAATAGAGTGTCCTGTTCTTCTGACGGGTTCTGCTGAAGATCTGATGTGCCGTAGCGACATGGAAGAGGAATATGGGGAAATGAAGGAGATGATGGGCAATGCCTCGATCCATATGTTCCCACATGGAGGCCATCCTGCAATACTCAGCAATGCAGAGGAATTCGCTTCGATTGCAAAGGATTTCATCACGATACATGTGCCTCTTCAGATGATGACGTGATTCACCTGACCACCCTGAAGGGTGGCAGCTATCTCACGGGTTTGTTGTATATTTTTAAGTTTAATGAGAAAAGCTAAAAATATAATTTAAACTTTGCTTAATTTTTTTCAGAATTCTCAGAGGAATTATGAAAAAGACTATTGCAATTCTTTTAGTTGCAATTCTGGCAGTTGGATCCGTCTTTGCATTGGATGCATCCCTGTCTGGTAAGTTCACATCCAAGTTCGCTTATGATATTGAAGACAACTGGCTTGGATTCACAGAACCTGATAACGACCTCGACCTCTCAATGACTCTTTCTACAGAGAAAGAGAATGAAGGTGACGTCTATGCTGTAATTAAGGCAGAGCTTACTCTCGCATACAACACAGTTGAAGGTGATGAGAAGGCTGGTACTAACAAGGATGCCGATTCAGTTGCAATTGGAAATCTTAACCTTGATGACAGTAAGTTTGAAATCACAGAGGCTTCTATCTATGGTAACGGCTGGAACCTCAGCATCCTCAAGGCTGCAGAAATGCCGAAGTATGCAAAAGGCTGGGAGACATACAACGATGGAGATGACAGTGTTGATCTCAAAGCTCCATTCTCCTACAAGAATGATCTTGGTGTGACATTCGCTATGGATGGTCTCTTCCAGGCTGGATTCAGCATGGCAGCAGATTTCGATGAGAACGCAGGTAAGAATGTCCTTGCTTGGGCTGCTACAAATGACCTTTCATTCGGTGGAGTTCTTGTTAATGCTTCTGTTGGCTTCGGCAAGAAGGCTGCTGATGACTTCAGTTACCTCGGACTCGGTGCTCAGGTTGGTTACGCAACAGACACACTCTCAGTCAAGGCTGGTACAGATGTATCAATTGGTATCCCGACAGAGAAAGATGTTGATGCTACAATCGATGCAGACGTTGCTGTCAATGTAAACTATGCCGACATGGTTGTTGCTGATGTCTACTATGCAACAAAGACAATGCTTGGCTATGACTATGATGAAAAAGCAGATGCTGGTAAATGGTTTGGTGGATCAGATGACATCGACACATATGCTGCAGAAATTGATTACGAAGCACTGGCTACAACAGGATTCGGTAGCACATTTGTTCCTGTAAAAGCTGTTGGAAGAGGATTTATTGGTGTTAATTCCTTCGCAGACGTAGAAGTAGATACTGCAGCAGATTTAGTTGAGTACCTTGAGATTGAAAACTATGTTTCTGCAAAGGTTGCATTTGACATGAACGCATTCGATGTTCCTGTTAAGCTCACACTGGTTACAATGGATCTCATCAATAACCCATACTTCGACCTCGAAGCGTATGCTGAAGTTGCTGGATTCGAAATCACAGGATTTGGTGGTTATCAGGCAATTATGCAGAATAAGTACAACGAAAAGACTGGAGAGAAGGATGGTAGAGAGCTTTATGCAAACAACTTCCACTTTGGTGCCAAGGTTGCATACACAATTGAGCCGGTTGGAAAGGTATTTGCATCAACATCATTCATGTCCTTCATTCCTGATTATGAAGATGCTGAAGCTCAGAATGCTATGTCTTTCGAACTCGGACTTGAGAACACAACACTTGTTTCAGGTGCTACACTCAAGGCTGGTTACAAGACAGGCAACATCATTGGTGGAGACAACACTCTCTTCGCACAGGATAAGGGTGAAGTCTACGTCAGCGCAACAATCGAGTTCTAATTCAGTTTTAGTCAATTCGAACGATACAGACCCTCAGATTAGAAATCTGAGGGTCTGTTGTTATACGTAAGGCTACAGAAGGATTCTTATAAGATAATCATTTTAGTTAAAGAATGGAGGCCATATATATAGGCAGATAAATCTTCCGCTCAAGTTTCATGTTTTCAGATTAAACCAGTCATTTAAGTATGACAAATTTTGAAATTTATGAAATGCACCTAATGACAAGTTTCCAAACATAAAGTTTGCACTAAATGACATATTTATTATCAAAGAATGTACTAGTACAATGCAGTTGAAAAAGAACATCTCATAAAACGCTACAGAAGCAATCCATCTGTGAAACTTAGTGATTTCTGTACTGCAAACAAC
>CALXOK010000023.1 GCA_944390025.1 uncultured Spirochaetales bacterium
AAGGGTCTTCAAAAGAAGCTTGCTCGTCAGAAGAAGGGTTCCAGGGGCTGGTATGCTACAAGGCATCTCATCAGAAGAGAATACGAGAAGCTTGCCAATGTAAGGCGGGCAAAAGCCAATCAGGTGTATCATGATATCACAGAGGGAAGGAAACTGATTGTAATGCAGGATGAGAACATAAAAGGCTGGCATAAAGGTTTGTTTGGCCGACAGGTGCAATTCTCTGCACTTGGAACGCTGAAAGCAAAACTGAAATCAAGCGATAATGTTCTCATCATAGACAGGTTCTTTCCATCTACAAGGATGTGTCCTGAGTGTGGAGTGATTAAAGAAGACATCACGCTTTCAGACAGGACATTCGTCTGTGACAATTGTGGATACACTGAAGAGCGTGATATAAAGTCAGCGAAAACAATGCTACTTGCAGGAAGGCATGAAATGTCCTGCACGCTTGCGGAACACAAGTGTACTCCGGAGGAGTGGATGTCAGACTTTGATACCTCGTATGAGATATGGAAGCAATCTGCGAAACGCCCAGAGATGGGAAAGAAACCGGAAGCTCCATCTTCAAGCGTTAGCTAAGATGGAGTCGTTCACCATTTCCCCTCATACCGTTTCTTTCTTTATGGGGGATATTCTGCCGACGATGGAAAAAGACTCGCGTACTCTGACCTTGAGAAGATAGCGTCGCTCACAGGACTCGAGATGGTTCCATTCATCAGACGGGGCCATATCCTGGATTCAGTGGACGGGATTCTTTCAGACTGTGAGGGGCATTCTGTCTTCGGAGAAGATATTCCGCGTGAGGGCCTTGTCTGGAGAACTGAGGACGGAAAGGTCCACTTCAAAGCTAAAAGCCGTTCATACAAAGTCTGGTTCTCCTGAAACAGATGTACAGCCTTCCTGTGGAAAGGGAAGGCTTTGCCTAAATGCATGATTCGAGTCAGTGAAAGAAAACTGGACTAAAGCATCCTAGGGGAATTGCACAAAAGAGATGTTTCAAACCAGAATAGGGCTAAGGTGACTTCCGGTACAGCCTCTGGACAGGCAGGCCGTAAGTACAGCCTTTTTCCTGCAATCTTAAGCGGGTCTTGTCTTGAGGAGATGCAATCATGGGAGAGAAGAGAAGCCTGAAAGGCTATTATCTGACAACGTTCCTTATCGGACTCGGGTTCTTCACAATGGGGCTTATGGACCCGCTGTATGATACTTATATCCCGATATTCCTTGCCAAGTACATCGACAGCAGCAGCCTCATCGGCGCAATCATGACCTTTGACAACATCTTGGCAATCTTCCTGATTCCGCTCTCCAGTGCACTGAGTGACAGGCTGGACACTCCAATCGGACGCAGAATGCCGCTTATTGTCACATTCCTGCCTGTGGCGGCAATACTTTTTGCCCTCATTCCGTTTGCATCCCTTTCCTCCCTCTGGCTGCTCATTGCCGTTGTCTTTATCTTCAACCTCTCCAAGCAGGCTGTGCGCGGTCCCGTTGTGGCACTGATGCCTGACATGGTTCCCGGAGACCTGAGAAGTGAGGCAAACGGTGTTATCAACACTATGGGAGGTATTGCGACAATCCTCGGAACAGTGGCACTTGCCCGCCTGATGGATGTATATATCAGGATTCCGGGGTCAGATGAGAGTGTGAAGGACATCCTCGCATTCCCGGTGGCAAGCATCTTCGTCATTGTAGCTGTTGTGCTGTTGTTCATTTTCGTCAAGGAAAAGAACTCCAGGGTTCCGAAGGAAAGCTCGAAAGAGGAGAAGGAGCCGATACTGAAAAGCCTCAAGGTTGTTCTCACAGAAAAGAACAAGAGTGCTCTTTTCATCCTCATTTCCCTCCTGTGCTGGTTCATCTCTTACCAGGGAGTTCTTCCTTTCGTAGGCCTGTACAGTGTCGAGGTGCTTGGAACAAGCTCCGGAACGGCCTCCCTTGCTGCAGGAATGGTCGGAATCGCATATGCAATCTTCGCGATTCCTTCAGGAAAAGTCGCACACCGTTATGGAAGGAAGAGAACAATAAGAATCAGTCTGGTATGTCTTGTAATCGTCACAGTGCTCGTTTTCGTGCACAGCTATGTGACAGTCAGCTGGAATGCCACTGCAAGACTCCTTTCATTCTGGGCTTTTCTGTTCATGTTCGGCATTTTCTGGGTTTCGGTCGTAACCAACTCCTTCCCGATGCTCTGGCAGATGTCAGACTACTCTACAGTCGGTATCTACACCGGACTTTATTACTTCTTCTCTCAGGCGGCCAGTATCATCGCACCTCCGATTGCAGGAGGCTGCATCGACCTGTTCGGTTATCCGTCACTCTTCCTCTTCACCGCATTCTTCTTCTTTATCGCAATCTTCACGATGAGCAGGGTGGACAGGGGTGAACCCGACGACCTCAATGGCTGAGCTACGTCAGAAGGCCCATGCATATGCATTTTTCTGCCTGATTGTATGGGCCGGCACCTTCATCAGCACGAAGATTCTTCAGGAGAGTTTCTCTTCTGTCGAGATTCTCTTCATACGCTTCCTTGCAGGATATTTTTTTCTCTTCTTGCTTCATCCTAAGACTGTACGGTTTTCAGGACTGAGGAATGAAGTGCTGTATGTGCTTTGTGCACTGACAGGAATCTTCCTGTATTATTACCTGGAAAACGTTTCCCTGGAGTACACAAGCGCGGCAAACGTATCAGTGCTTGTCTCTACGGCTCCGTTCTTCATCTCGCTTGTCTACAAGATTTTCGAATGGAAGACAACAAGGCTCACTCCTGCTTTCTTCGCAGGCTTTGCCGTGACATTTCTGGGGCTTGTCCTGATTGCCTTTAACGGAGAGTTTTCCCTTTCTTTCAACTTTAAGGGGGATCTGCTTGCTATTGCAGGAGCTGCTGCCTGGGGTTTCTATTCTTATTTTCTCGATAAACTGGGCAATAGAGGAGAGAACACGCTTGCCGCGACCCGCAGGACTTTCTTCTACGGCTTGATCTTCATACTCATCGTTCTTCTTGCACAAGGAAAGAAGATGGACTTCCACTCACTTGCTGAGCCAGGGAATCTCCTCAACCTCCTTTTTCTCGGCCTGTTCGCTTCTGCTTTGTGCTTCACGGCGTGGGCCAGGGCTGTCAGCGGGCTGAGTGCTGTCACTGCCGGCTACTACATCTATTTCATCCCGGTTGTAACGACAATTCTCAGCTTCATCATTCTTGGTGAGCCTGTTACAGTCTTTTCGTTTGCCGGAATGCTGCTTGTCATAGCAGGTCTTTTAATTTCCAACTTTAAGAAAACAGATGACCATGCTGATTCTCCGTCTGCCTGAACAGCATGGGTGTCACAGCGAGTTTGCTTTGTAATTTATTACAGATTGTCGCATGCGGAGATTATATGTTATATTTTAAATGTAAGAAAATCTTACATCTGGAGGTTTGTCTATGACCATGCAGGTTGTATCAGTTTCATCAAAAGGTCAGATTGCTATTCCTGTAAACTATCGGAAAGCCTTGTCAATAAAGGAAGGGAGCCAGCTTGTAATTTTCTCTGATGGTGAGAATATCATCCTCAAACCAGTTGATCTTCCATCAGAAGATAAGCTTTCCATTGCTCTGGAAAAAGCGAGAGAGTTTGCCGTGAAGGAAGGACTTACCGACGAGGACACCAAAACGGCGATTCAAGAATCAAGAAAAGCGAAGAAGAAACTTGTATGAAGATAGTGATTGATACAAATGTTTTCATTTCTGCCGTTTTCTTCGGCGGGCTTCCTCTGCAAGTTCTTCAGACGATCATTGCTAGGCAGAACTCCGCAATAATTTCTCCTGAAATATGGAATGAGTATAATGACGTCATCCACAGGATGACAAGGAAATATCCTGAAAGACTGAAACAGCAACTTGTTGATGAAGTCTTCAAGTTGTTCAAAATAATCATTCCTTCCTCTGACATCAGAATATGCAGAGATTCTGATGATGACAAATTTGTTTCTTGCGCAGTGGATGCCGGATGTTCACATATCGTCTCAGGAGATGAAGATCTTCTGTCGATTGGAAACATAGGTGACGTCAAGATTTGCACTCCTGCTGAATTTTTAGGAATCATGCATGCTTTGAAGTTCTGAAACATCTTTCTCTATCTCAATCGTTTTCTTATTGCAGAAAAGCACTCCCACAACGATGTAGGTCTGGAGGAACATCGGGCATGGATTCAACGGTATAGATTTGCTTGTTGAAAAGAAAATGCAGGACTTCAAGAGATTGTTCAAAGGGAAGCAGGCTTTATTGCCAGCATTCAGCAAAAAGAGTTAGGATTCTCACTATGAAAAGAAAACTGATTGCACTTCTTCTTGTCATGTCTGCTGTTCTTTCAGGCCTTGCCGCTTCAGATTTGGAGTTTGTCTTCGGAGGCCTTGACCAGCATGCAGAGGTCATCGGAGGCTTCCTGCCAACATTCCTCAAGGCAGGTGCCGGTTATAACGGGGCTTCAATCATTGAAGGGAACAAAACCCAGATAAGCTTTCTGGCCGGAGGCGGATACAGTCAGAGGAAAGTCTGGCAGAATCCTGTAGACGGTGATGTCATTTTCGAGAATCCTGTCATTTACGACACCATCAGGGCAGAGTGGGAACTCGGTCTGTCTCAGGGCTTTGGTCAGTCTCTGGTTCCGGGAAAGGATCTTGTGACATTCTCCTTTGCTTATATCGGGCGCTATGAGAAGAATGTTGATTCATTCAAGGAAGGAGAGATAAGGGACAACAACGGGGATTGGCGTATCAGTTCTCTTGACGAATACATCGGCAAGGATTACCAGGGTGATATCTATCCTGATTTGAGAGGAAGCCGTGAGCATCTTGGAACATCTTTCAGCGCAGGACTTCTTGTCGATCTGATGGACAGTCAGAAGATGTATGACAACGGTTTTGAGGCCAGTGTGGAAGCCCTGTGGGCACCTCTTGCACTGAATAAGGCTCTGGACGGTGTAGCAGACTACTATTCCCTGACTTTCAATGCAGTTGCCGCCTGGGCGCCTTTCATTTCAGTTGAGAACGGACGGCACTGGTTCAGCCTGACGTTCATCGACAGAGTGAACGTGAACTGGACTGATGGTGATGAGGTTCCTGTATACGCTCAGTATGATGTGTCACTTGGACGTAAAGTGAGAGGCTTCACCTCATGGACTTATAACACGCAGTTCACTGCAGTCAACAACTTCGACATAAGGCTTGCAGGCCCGTCTGTCGCTGGAATATTCCCGAGGATCAACCTCTTTTTCGATATCGGCTATGGGTGCGGAAACTACTTCAATACAGAAACTGAAGGCGATAACCTCCTGATGAGCACAGGTGTTCAGTTCACTGTGAGCTTCTTCGATTTCATAGACCTCGGCTACCAGGTTGCATACCTCTTCAAGGGTGATAACTTCGTGAGCGGTCCTGAGGCAAATGTGACAGGACGCTTCACGTTCTTCCTTGATTTCTGATCAGTAGTACCTTTTCCTGAAAAAAAGCCTTCCTCTTGATTCTGCCGGGATGATGAGGGGGCTTTTCTTCATTCTCAGCACTCTCTCAAGGCGCGGTCTGTTGTAGCGCTGGATCATTATGCAGGGAAGGTTGATGGCAAGATAGAAAAAGAGAATTGAGGAATAGAACTGCCCGTTGAAGGAAATCAGCGCATAGACGGTCGCAACAAGACACAGCCAGTGGGCAAGTTCAGCTCTCACTGTCTCAAGTATGAATATGGAGATGTAGCTGACCTCATCGCTCCTGATGCTCCTCTTGTCAAAAGGTCCTGCAACCGGGATGTATTCCTTCCAGCTTCTGATTCTGAAAAGCTTCTGGTAGATTTCTCCGTTCTTCTCCCATTTGCGGGGCGTAAGATGAAGCCTTACGGCAGCAAGACTGTGCCAGCTCATCCTGTTGACAACAAAAGACAGGGCGATGTGCAGCGCGGCAATCTTGAAAAGGAGTACGACAGGGTTAACTGTGAGTGACGGGTCAATCATTATTTGTACGGGCTCCTGGCTCCCTTTACAAGAGGATCTTTGATGCCTGTTTCCTCAAGCGCAGAGAGAACACCCTTGAGCCTGTAGGCCTGAATGTTCTTCACGCTGATTCTGATCATGTTGTCGCTTATGATTTCGACCGAAGGTTTTAATCCCGCATTCTTTATGCCAGTCAGGACATCATAGGCACTTTGCATGCTGGTATAAGCTCCAATCTGGACAGTATACCAGCCTGTCTGGCGGCCATCCACATACTCTGTCTGAGGCTCATCCGGTTCGCTTACAATCTCAAGCGACACTTCCGCAATACCCTGATCATAGTAGCCCAGCTGGCGTGCACCTTCTGGAGTGAGGTCTATTATCCTGTTCTCAACAAAGGGACCTCTGTCATTGATTCTCACCTGTATGCTGAGACCGTTCTCGACATTCGTCACTTTAACGACGGTGCCGAATGTCAGGCTTTTATGTGCTGCAGTGAGCCGTGAGGGGTCAAAAAACTCTCCGTTGGCAGTCAGGGCACCGCTCCTGTCCGAGGTGTACCAGCTGGCGATTCCGCTTTCTGCGAAAAGGCAGAAGGAGGCACAGATGAAGATGAGTGTCAGAACTAGTTTTCTCATATGCTAAATATAATGCAGAATGGCGCAATCAGATACACAAGCTTTTCTCTTGTTGATGAAAAACTGTCCATTTGCCATAATTCAGTCCATGAGCGAAAACCAGACACACTGGGCGGATATCTACGCCAGTAAAATCATAAGGGAGAAGGGTGATAAGGAAGTCTACACCTGTGCCAGCGGCATCACTCCTTCAGGAACTGTCCATATCGGGAACTTCAGGGAAATCATCTCTGTCGAACTTGTTGTCAGAGCTCTCAGAGCCATGGGCAGAAAAGTGCGTTTCATCTACAGCTGGGATGACTATGATGTCTTCAGAAAGGTTCCGAAGAACATGCCACAGCCCGAGCTTCTCAGCACCTATCTGAGAAAGCCAATCACACTTGTCCCTGACACCACGGGGCAGTCGGCCAATTATGCGAGAAAGAATGAGGAGGATGTTGAGAGAATCCTTCCTTCCGTCGGTGTCCAGCCTGAGTATCTTTATCAGGCAGAGCGCTACAGAAGCGGCATGTATGCTGAAGGCATCAGAACTGCTCTGGAGAAGAAGGAGGAAATCAAGGCTATCCTCAATGAGTACAGGACAGAGCCTCTTGGCGATGACTGGTGGCCTGTTTCAGTCTTCTCTTCCTTCACTGACAAGGACACGACTACAATCCTTGCCTGGGATGGTGAGTACGGTATCACATACCGTGACGACTCAACCGGTCAGGAGGAGACAATCGACATAAGGACAACCCCTTATACGAAGCTTCCCTGGAGGATTGACTGGCCGATGAGATGGGCACGTGAAGGTGTCGATTTCGAGCCTGCAGGAAAGGATCATCACAGTGAAGGCGGCTCCTTTGACACTTCCCGAAAGATTGTCCAGCTTTTCGGCGGACAGGCTCCTGTCTCCTTCCAGTATGATTTTATCTCCATCAAGGGCCGCGGCGGCAAGATTTCCTCATCATCCGGAGAGGTCATCTCCCTTTACGATGTCCTTGAAGTCTACACGCCGGAAGTCTGCCGTTATCTGTTTGCATCAACCAGACCGAACACTGAGTTCGCAATCTCCTTTGATCTGGATGTTCTCAAGATCTATGAGGACTACGATAACTGCGAGAGAATCTACTTCGGCCTGATCAATGTGAATGAGAAGAGAAAGGAAAAGGAGAAGAGGATTTACGAGCTTTCTCAGGTCGCTGAGGTTCCTTCTGAACCCGGCTATCAGATTCCTTTCCGTCATCTGTGCAATCTCCTGCAGATTCACTCCGGCGACATTGATGCGGTCCTTGACAGCCTTGCCGGCATTTCTGAAAGCCAGAGAGCGCGGCTTGAGACCAGATGCCGCTGTGCCTGGAACTGGATCACCACATTCGCCCCTGAGGACTTCAGATTCTCCCTCGCGGATGAGAATACGGATCCTGTTGAGGTCACAGACAGCCAGAGATCTGCGCTCAGGGACCTTTGCGGATACATCAGTTCTTATCTGGATACGACAGACGAGAAGGAGTTCGCGAACTACATCTACAAAGCCTGCGCTGACAACGGTGTCGAGAATGCTGAATTCTTCACTACTGTCTACAGAGTGCTTATTGGAAAGGAACGCGGACCGAAACTCGCAGGTTTCTTGAAAGCCTGCTCAAAGGAAAGGCTTGTAAGCATTCTTTCCCGCTATTGATTGTAACAGGAGCTTTGCATCATGAAGGTTGTGCTTTTCAACGGTTCCCCGAAAGAGAGAGGCTGCACTTATACGGCTATAAGCCTTGTGGCTGAAGAGCTGGAGAAGGCAGGTGTCGAGACAGAAATCATCCATGCGGCAAAGCAGGGATTCACTCAGGCTGATGTGGATGAGGCTGCCAGAAAGTGCATTGACAGCGATGGCATCGTTCTCTCATCTCCTGTATGGTATGCATCGTCGTGCGGGCTTTCAGACTATTTCTATGACCTGCTCTTCTTGAAGATTGACGGAAAGATGCGCTTCAAATTCGGTGCCTCCGTTGTCTCCTGCCGCAGGGGCGGGGCCACGGCAGCCTTCGACCAGCTGAACAAGTATTTCACAATCTGCGAGATGCCGGTTGTCTCTTCCTGCTACTGGAATCAGGTGCATGGAAGCACGCCGGAAGATGTGATGAAGGATGAGGAGGGCGTATACACCATGCGTCTTCTCGGGCAGAACATGGCTTACCTTATCAAGGCTGTGAAGAAGGCAGATCTTCCACAGCCGGAGAAAGGCGAGAAGCCGAGGACGAACTTCATCAGATGAGCATTCTTTTCTCACATCTCAGGAAATACCGTAAGGAATGTGTTCTTGCACCGCTTTTCAAACTGCTTGAGGCGGTGCTTGAGCTATTTGTCCCAATTGTCGTCGCATCCCTCATTGATGTGGGAATTGCCGGTAATGATGTGCCATACATCATCCGCATGACACTCATCCTATTTGCTCTTGCAGTGACCGGAGTCGTTGTTTCTGTCACGGCACAGTATTTCTCGGCACGTGCCGCAGCGCTTTTCGCACGGGATGCCAAGAAGGATCTGTTCTCACATATACAGACGCTGAGCCTGATAGACAGCGAGAGGACAGGTCTTGCCACTCTCATTAACAGGATGACCGGAGATATGAATCTTGTGCAGTCAGGCGTGAACATGACACTCCGCCTGCTTCTCAGGAGCCCCTTTGTCGTTGCCGGTGCTGCCGTGATGGCTTTCACTGTCGATGTCAGGGCCGCGCTTATCTTCGTTGTCGTAATACCGCTTCTGTCACTTGTTGTCGCCCTGCTTGTGCGTGTCACGGTCCCCCGTTTCCGCACTGTCCAATCATCAATGGACACACTGCTGTCAAGAACAAGGGAGAACTGCAAAGGTGCACGCGTGATCAGAGCCTTCAACCTGCAGGATGAAGAGGAAGAGGCTTTCTTCAAGGATAACGACAGCCTCATGAGACTGCAGAAGAAAGCAGGGAATATCTCAATTATCACAAGCCCCATGACTTCTTTCATCGTCAACATGGGAATCATCGCAGTCATCTGGTACGGCGGGCTGAGGGTCAACATCGGTACTCTGTCTCAGGGAAGCGTTGTCGCCCTGTTCAACTATATGAACCAGATACTTGTTGAGCTCATAAAGCTTGCCTCCCTGATTCAGACAATAACCAAGGCGCTTGCCAGTGCACGCAGGATTGAGGCCGTATTCAGGACGCAGTCATCCATGGCAGACGGAACGTCTGAAAGCTTTGCGGACACTTCCACGGCAGTTGAGTTCTCTCATGTCACATTCAGTTACACAAAATCCGGAGAGCCGGTTCTCAAGGACATTTCATTCACTCTTGGCGAAGGGCAGACTCTTGGAATCATCGGTGCAACGGGAAGCGGTAAATCCACGCTCGGGGCACTGATTGCAAGACTTTACGATACTGACAGCGGACAGGTCAGGGTGATGGGACGTCCTGTCGGGGATTATTCCATCAGCTTCCTCAGACGCAATGTGACGCTTGTCCTGCAGAAAGCAAGACTTCTCAAGGGAACGATCAGGTCCAACCTGATGCTTTCAGCTCCTGGCGCATCTGAAGAGGATCTTGTCTCGGCACTAAAGGACGCGCAGGCCTGGGATTTTGTCTGTGAGAAAGGACTCGACGCCACTGTGGAGACCGGAGGCAGGAATTTCTCCGGAGGTCAGCGCCAGAGGCTGTCAATCGCACGTGCCCTTGTGCGTAAGAGCCCTGTCCTGATTCTCGATGACAGCTTTTCCGCTCTCGATTACCTGACAGACTCCCGGCTCAGGCAGGCGCTTTCTGAAAGAGGCGGAACCCGGATAATCATCTCCCAGAGGGCCTCTTCAGTTATGAATGCAGACAAAATAATTCTCCTTGAAAACGGTATGATCAGCGCATGCGGAACGCATGAAGAGCTGATGGCATCCAGCCGTGTCTACCAGGAGATTTACTATACCCAGTTTGAGAAGGAGGCCCGGTGATGGACAGAACAGTTATACGCCGCTCGATGGGCTATCTGAAAGGCTGCAGAATCGAATTTGCCCTTTCTATTCTCATGGCCCTTGTCTATGTTGTCTCCTCCCTGTATATTCCTCTTCTTGCCGGTCAGGCAATCGACAGCCTTGTCGGCAAAGGAGAAGTCAGCTTTGCTGTGCTGAAGAATGACCTCTGTGGCATATTCCTCACTGCCATAGCCTGCTTCATCAGCCAGTATCTTCTCTCCAGACTCAACAACAGGATTGTGTATTCAATCGCTCATGACATGAGAAGGGATGCCTTCGCGAAGATTGAGAAGCTTCCTTTCAGCTGGCTTGACTCACACCGCCAGGGAGATATCGTGGCTCGTGTTATCACAGATGTGGATCAGGTCTCTGACGGCCTCCTGTTGGGCTTCAGCCAGTTCTTCACAGCTGTACTCACAATCGTGATGACAATCTATTACCTCATCTCGCTGGACATCATCATCGCACTGGTTGTCATCATACTCAGTCCGCTTTCCCTGATTGTCGCATCCTTCATTGCCCATAAGACTCACAGGCATTTCTCACTCACCGCCCAGAAGCGCGCTCTCCAGACAGACATGACTGACGAGTATATAACATGCACTCCTGAAGTGCTGTGCTATAACCTGCACTCGTCCTGTCAGGACTCTTTCAATAAGGTCAATGACGAGTGGGCAGCAAGCTCATTGAAGGGTACATTCTACTCTTCACTGGTCAACCCTGCGACGAGGGCTGTCAACAGCATCGTGTATGCATGTGCCGCACTTTCCGGTGCGCTTCTTGCCGTTTCAGGACGTCTTACAGTCGGCGGGCTCGTCAGTTCATTGAGCTATGCGAACCAGTACACGAAGCCTTTTAACGACATTACAGGAGTCGTCACAGAGCTGCAGAATGCCATCGTGTGTGCTTCCCGCATCTTCTCTCTTCTTGACCAGGAAGATGTGCCTGATGATGGAAAGGAAGAGCTTACAGGCGATGATATCTCCATAAGTTTTCAGGATGTGTCTTTCTCTTATACGAAGGGTCAGAATCTCATACAGCATTTCTCTCTGGATATTGAAAGCGGCCAGCATGTGGCAATTGTCGGCCCGACAGGTGCTGGAAAGAGCACAATCATTAACCTCATAATGCGCTACTATGAGACTGATGAAGGCCGCATTCTCATCAATGATAAAGATATAAGGGATATAAGCCTTGAAAGCCTGCGCTCATCATTCGGCTCTGTGCTTCAGGACACTTTCATCCGTACCGCCACAGTACGTGAGAACGTGACAATGGGCCGCTCATTCACTGATGAACAGGTCATTGATGCCTGTAAGAGAGCCCATGTGCATGACATCATAATGAGGCTGGAAAGCGGTTATGACACAATGCTTGATGATGACGGAGGTCTCCTGTCTGCCGGTGAGCGTCAGCTTCTTGCAATCGCAAGATGCATGATTGACCTTCCTGATCTTCTTATCCTTGATGAGGCGACAAGCAGCATAGACACACGTACAGAGGGCCTTATCCAGGCATCCTTCAATGAAATGACTGAAGGCCGGACAAGCTTTGTTGTCGCACACAGGCTGTCAACGGTGCGCGGTGCGGACGTGATTCTTGTCCTGAAGGACGGAGACATCATTGAAGCCGGGCGGCATGATGAGCTCATCGAGCGCGGCGGTTTCTACAGCGAGCTGTACAAAAGCCAGTTTGCTGTCAGCTGAAAATAGTTATATCGTAAAGGAATACTTGATTAGTCAGGCGTGCTGACTTATTTGTTGAGCCGGAAAATCCTGTCCAGTGTCGCCTGATTGTTCCTCCACTTGTTCTGGGCCTTGACCCTCAAATCGAGGTTCAGGCGTGAAGATGGGAAAATCCTCCTGATTTCCTTGAAGCTTTCCTTTCTTATCCTTTTTATGTTCTCTCCGCCCTTGCCAACGATGATTCCTTTCTGTCCCTCCCGTTCTGTCACGATGAAGGCCCTGACCCAGACGGAGCCCGCTTCTTCATCGTATTCGATATCAGCGACTTCTACATAGATCACATGAGGAAGCTCGTCGCTCAAGAGGTTTATTGTCTTTTCCCTTATGATTTCCGAAATGCGGAACTCAAGGTTCTGGTCCGTATAGCTTTCCTCAGGGTAAAGCAGCTGGCCGTATGGAGCAAACCTGAAAAGCTCGATGAGAATCTCGTCAACACCTTCGTCATTGAGGGCGCTTGCCTTGAGAATCACGGCAGAAGGCAGTTCAGACCTTATGTATTCCTCTGCTTCAGCAGCCTCCTCATCGCTGAGGATGTCGGCTTTGTTTATTACAGCGACAACAGGAACCTTAACCTTTTCAAGCATGCTGATAATCGCATCTTCCTCAGCGCCTCTTGACCTTGTCGCATCAAGCAGGTAGAGGACGACATCAGAATCATCAAGACTCGATACTGTGATTTCCTGCATCCTTCTGTTGATTTCCCTTCCTCCGAGATGGTAACCGGGGGTGTCTGTGAATATCAGCTGTCCGCGCTGGTCTGTATAGATGCCTCTGATGGCGTTTCTTGTCGTCTGAGGTGCTGGAGATGTGATACTCACTTTCATCTCACAGATAGTGTTAACAAGTGTCGATTTACCGGAACTTGGTCTTCCAATGAGGGTTACTGTGGCGCATTTGAGCAGCCTTTCTCTGTCTTCTCTTTCCATTGGTTTTCAATTATACTCGTAAAGCATGAGTGAAGAAAAGATTAAACAGACTTCTGATCCTGCAGTCAATGAGAAGCTGCTCAAGACAAGATCAGTGCTGCTGACAGGGGAAATAAGCAAGGAAAGCGCCGATCAGGTGATAAGAAACCTTCTTGTCCTCGACAGTGAGTCCAGTGAACCGATAACAATCTACATCAACAGCCCGGGAGGCGATGTTGATGCCGGTTTCGCCATTTATGATATAGTGCGTTTCATCAATTCGCCTGTGACAATGATTGGTACAGGTCTGGTCGCTTCTGCAGCCGCACTTGTCTACATTGCAGTGCCGTCTGAGCGCCGTCTCGCTCTTGAGAATTCGACATACCTGATTCATCAGCCGCTGTCCAGCATGAAGGGAGTCGCTGCTGACGTGCTCATCCATGCCCAGAATATAGAGCGCCTGAGAGCCAAGCTGGACAATCTCATTGCCGCGGCTTGTGGAAAGAGTGTTGAGGAAGTCAGGAAAGACACAGAACGTGACCACTGGCTCTACAGCGATGAGGCTCTCTCCTATGGCCTTGTCGGAAGGATAATAAAATCCAAAGCAGAACTGCAGTAATCATTTCAGTCATTTTTACAGTATACAGGGATGAGGAGAAAAAATTTCATGAGACTCGTCCCTGTTGTTTTTATATCCATTGCATTTATGTTCTCATTGCTGTCATGCTCCATGAAAGTGCAAAGCCCTGATGAAGATGCACTTACTGTCGCATCATATAACGTCCAGCTGCTTTTTGATGATATTGATGACGGAGATGAATTCTCTCCCTTCAGGAAGTACGAAGGCTGGAACACTGAGAAATACACAAGACGGCTTGAACGATTGCGCCAGATGGTGAAATCACATATCGATGCCGATATCATCTTCTTCCAGGAAATCGAAAGCGAGAAGGTCCTAGAGGACCTGCTGGACTCAACTTTAGTCAGAAGAGGATATGTTTATTACGGAATAGCTGATAAAGATAATCCGATTTCGGTTGGATTTATCAGCAAATATAATCCTGTTAGCGTTACTGTCCATCAGATTGGCACCCAGCGGCTTGTCATGCGCTGTGAGTTCCTGATCCGGGGCAGACAGCTTGTCTTTTATGCCCTTCATGCGAAGAGCCAGCGCGGTGAAGGAGAAGAGAACGCTTCTCTCAGAAAGGACTACGCCGCATTGCTCAACAGCCTTGCCAGACAGGATGCGAATGCCTGTGTCATCATTCTGGGTGACTTCAACAGTGAGCCGGGCTATCTGTGTGATGACATGCTGGATAGAGGAGGAGTGTATACAGGAGAGGATACAGTCAGAAGAGACTCAATACCGGTGACAGGGAATCGCTTTCTGGCAGATGAGTGGACATTCTACGATCCGCTGTGTGATCCCTCTCAGGCCCCAGGCGGCGCAGGAACATACTTCTATGAAGGAAAATTCTATGATTATGACCGGATACTTGTTAACGCCACGCTTGCAGGCAGTGCCGGGACGCTTGATTTCGCAATCATCACTGCAGTGAATTTCAATGAGATTTATCCTTATGCCTATGATGAGAAAACTCATGAAGGCTATTCGGATCACTTTCCTGTGAAGTTGACTATCAGGTAAAGTCGGCGTCATCATCATGGTATGCAGGAACTGAGAGAAATACTCACAGGCGGACAGAGCTTCAGCTGGAAGGATGAAGGGAACTGTTTCAGTGCTGTGCTCAATGAGAAAGTCTACAGGGTCACCAGTGAAGAGGACTTCCTGAAAGATCCATGGCTGAAAAACTATTACGATGCCGATTTCGATTATTCACTGGCAAGAGAAACGATAAAGTCAAAAGACGGGATTCTTGCATCTGCAGTTGAGGCCTTTCCCTCCTTGCGCATACTCCGTCAGGATCCGTGGATTGCCCTTATAAGTTTCATCCTGAGCCAGAACAACAACATAAAGAGGATAACCGGGCTGTACAACGCCTTGAGCCAGGCCTATGGACACGAAGTGGAGAAGGGGTATTATTCCTTTCCCACTCCAGAGGAGCTTTCAAGGACAAGCATTGCTGAACTCAGAAAGCTGAGAGTCGGCTTCCGTGACAGCTATATCATGGATGCAATCCAGAAAGCAGACATTCTCAAGGAAATTGATTCTCTTGAGTATGATGAAGCGGAAAAAAAGCTGATGAGTATCAGGGGAATAGGAAAGAAGGTCGCATCCTGTGTGCTTCTTTTCGGTTTTCACAGGATGGAAGCCTTTCCTGTTGATGTATGGATCCGCAAGGTGCTTGAAAAATACTATCCGGGAAAGGGCCTTGAATATTTTGAGCCCTATCCTGCGCTGTGTCAGCAGTATCTTTTCAGCTATGCGCGTTTTCTCAAGCTGGAGTGAGTGATGGAATACGCACAGTTTCTTGAAAGGATTGGTCTTGACGATGAAGTGTGCACTCTTGTGCTTGAGCGTGATTTCACACCCGCAGAGCTTGAGGATGCTTTCGCAGTGATTAAGGAAGGCATCCTTCCTTATGATGCATCAGAAACCCTTGCCTCCGTATGCCGGATTGCGTACTGCATTTCTGGAAGGGAATATGAGAAAAGGGGAATCGCGGAGAGTGTCTTTGTGAACACATTTTCTGATATCTCACGCTGGGTGAAGGTTTATACAAGACACCATGACGGAGAAGCCGGATTGGATAATGTTCGCTGGATGCGCCACCATCTCACGCTCAGTCTTTTTGCCATCGGTTCTCTTCAGTACCAGATTGTAAGGGCCCCTGATGATGTCTTCTCAGTCAATCTTCATATACAGGAAGGCACAGATCTGTCGCCACAGAGCGTTGATTCATCGTTTGAAGAGGCAATGAGGTTTTTCAATGTCACAGAAATGAATGTCATGTGCCGCTCCTGGCTTCTTTCAGATAACCTCTCATCCCTGCTTGATGAAAACTCAAACATAAAGGCCTTTGCAGGCAGGTTCGAGCGTCTTGGAGACGACATGGAAAGCCGTCAGGCTGAAGAGAGAATCTTCGGCTGTGTGCTTGATGACAAAAAGGCTTATCCTCAGCGAACAAGCCTTCAGAGAAAAGCCAGAAATTTTCTCATCGAAGGAGGCCTGCTGCCTGTGACAGAAGGCCGTCTGAAGCTTCAGTCTTTCGGAAACTTCAGCTCGTAGAAAATCTGCTCGAGTTCAAGCCCTATGTTGATGTTGTGCACGACAGGAAGGATACCGTCTTTTGTCCGCACAGGCTTGAGTGTCACTGGTGAGAAATTCATGATGCCCGTGACACCGGCGGCAAGGAGGTTCGCATAAGTGTCTGTGGCGGATGCCTCAGGCACTGTGATGATGGCGACTGAAACCTTCATCGCGCTGACGACTTCCTCAAGCCTGGACATAGGGTAGACCGGTATCGGCTGGGATGGGTCTGAATAGACAATCGGGTCGTTGTCAAAGCCGGCAGCGATTCTTATGCCGTCAGATTCGAAGCCAGAGTAATGCATTAAAGCCTTTCCGATGCGGCCGCAGCCGACAACTATGACATTCTGCTCGTCTCCCTTGCCGAGAATGGTCCCGATTTTCTCAATCAGGTCGGTTATCTCATAGCCTCCGCGCTTCTGTCCATGAAGCTCAAGCTGGGAGAAATCCTTGCGCACGACAGCGGCGCTGACACCTGCCGCGTCTGCGAGGTTATGTGCGAAAACTTTCTCAAGACCGATTGTTCTGAGCCTGTTCAGCGCACGGTAATAGCGTGTAACTCTGATAAGCATGTCATTATTCATTGTCTTTTTCACCTTTTATGTGAACACCGTAACATTTACTTCAAAATGATGTCAATTAATATCTTGCCGGCATTTCTACATGTGATTCCAAATGACATTATCTTCAGATAATCCATTTACAACGGGCATATTTTTTTATTACTATAGCTCTATCTGACAAATAGGAGGAGTTGATGTCACAGAATCTTTTTTCTGATGATCTGCTCAGTTTTATTGATGAGTGGAAAGATAAGCCAGGCAATCTGATCATGGTTCTTCACAGAGTCCAGTCAGAAGTCGGCTATATTTCCCGCGAGGCTGCAGATGAAGTCTCACGTCTTCTTGACGTGCCTCTTGCAACCATCTGGGGAGTTGTGACTTTCTACCATTTCTTTAAGCTGACAAAGCCGGGCAAGTACAATATTCAGGTCTGCCTCGGAACAGCCTGCTACCTGAAAGGCGGGGATATCATTGTTGAGGAACTCGAAAAGCTCAAGGGTCTTAAGGTTGACAGCCTTACTGAGGACGGCCTTTTCTCTCTGCAGGCAGTGCGTTGTGTAGGCTGCTGCGGACTTGCACCTGTCATGACAATCGGCGGAGAGGTTTTCGGAAAGGTCTCCAAGGACCAGATTCCTGGTATCCTTGACAAGTTCAGCTGATGGATGCGCCGGATTTTCTCTATGAGGGTGTGAAGAACAGCATTGAAGCCGGATGCACAGAGATTGATGCAATTGTCAGGTTGTCAGACCGGATTAAGGTCACGCTTGCTGACAACGGCAGTGCAGAAAGCCTTGCCTGTGCTTTTGAAGAAGGCGTCTCATCCAGAGGAGAAGGCAGGGGAAAGGGACTTTTCCTGCTGAAGCGGGAGTGCCCGGATGCAGAGCTGAAGAGAGCAGCTGGAAAGACAGTGCTTTCATTCAGCTTTCCAGAACAGGAATGCAGATGGAGCCAGACTCTTGCATTTATCTTCTCGCTGTGCCAGTCACATGGCGTGAGATTCACGGCGGATATGGACGGCAGGGTAATCAGGCAGGAAGAGGTGGAATCCAGATACGGGAATCTCTCAAATGCCCTTACTCTGGCACTCATGAAGAGGGAGTTCGGACTTTACGATAAAGGAGTTGAGAAGGAGTAGATTATGGCAAAACTGTCATTGGAAGAACTCAGGGCCTTGCGTGACAAGGAAAGCGCGAGACTGGAGAAGCGTGAGATTCATGGAAAGAACGTGCATGTAGTCGTTGCCATGGGCACATGTGGAATCCAGGCCGGTGCGAAGGTCACGCTCAACAGCATCGTTGATGAGATTGAGGCAAAGGGTCTGAAGAATGTGATAGTCACACAGTCAGGATGTCTTGGAAAGTGTGACATGGAACCGGTTGTTGAGGTGTACAGCCCTGAGACAGGCGCTGTCGCATACGGCAAGGTGGATGCAAAACTTGCAAAGCAGATTGTGGATGAGCACATCATCGGCGGCAAGGTTCTGAAGGACCACCAGATTAAACTGGAGGCTTGAGATGGGATTCAAGAACTATATTCTGGTCTGCGGCGGTACAGGATGTGAATCGTCAAAGTCCGATTTGATTTACAAGACACTCATTGAGGAGGCAAAGGCTCAGGGAGTCGCCGATCAGGTTCAGGTCATCAAGACCGGCTGTTTCGGCTTCTGTGAGCAGGGCCCGATTGTGAAGGTCCTTCCTGAGGATTCCTTCTACGTCAAGGTCAAGCCTGAAGATGCCAGGGAGCTTATCAGCGAGCATGTCATAAAGGGACGTGAAGTCACACGCCTTTTGTACAACAAGACTCCGAAAAAGCCTCTTGAGCAGGTTGAGGATATCCAGTTCTATCAGAAGCAGCTTCGCATCGTTCTGAGAAACTGCGGTGTCATCGATCCTGAGAACATTGATGACTATATCGCAAACGACGGCTATGTCGCCCTTGAGAAGGCCCTCTTTGACATGAGTGAGGATGACATCATCGAGGAAGTGAAGAAGTCAGGACTGCGCGGACGCGGCGGTGCCGGCTTCCCGACCTGGATGAAGTGGAACTTCACGAAGCAGGCTGAAGGCGATGTGAAATACGTTGTCTGCAATGCCGATGAAGGAGACCCGGGTGCATACATGGACCGCTCCACACTGGAAGGCGATCCGCATTCCGTGCTTGAGGCCATGACAATCTGCGGTAAAGCAATCGGAGCTCATCAGGGTTATATCTACATCCGTGCGGAGTACCCGCTTGCAATTCACCGTCTTGAGATTGCAATGAAGCAGGCCCGTGAGTACGGACTTCTTGGAAAGAACATCCTCGGTTCCGGCTTTGACTACGATATCGAAATCCGCCTTGGTGCAGGTGCTTTCGTCTGCGGTGAGGAGACAGCCCTCCTGCAGTCAATCGAAGGACACCGCGGCATGCCTCAGCCCCGTCCGCCATTCCCGGCAGTCAAGGGACTGTGGGGCAAGCCGACTGTCATCAACAATGTCGAGACATGGGCAAATATCCCTGTAATCATTGCAAAGGGCGGTGATGAGTTCGCCAAGGTCGGTACTGCCGACAGCCATGGAACAAAGGTCTTCGCACTTACAGGAAAGGTCTGCAACTCCGGTCTTGTCGAGGTTCCGATGGGAACGACACTGCGTGAAATCGTCTTCGATATCGGAGGCGGAATCGCAAACGGACGCAAGTTCAAGGCTGTCCAGACAGGCGGTCCTTCCGGCGGTGTCATCACAGAGGAAAACCTTGACACCCCGATTGACTTCGGCGGTCTTCAGAGAATCGGCTCGATGATGGGCTCCGGCGGTATGATTGTCATGGACGACAGTGACTGTATCGTCGATGTCGCGAAGTTCTATCTTGAATTCACACGTGATGAGTCATGCGGAAAGTGCTTCCCCTGCCGTATCGGCGGAAAGAGCCTTTACAACCTGCTTGACAAGATCACAATCGGAAACGGTACAGAAGAGGACATTGAAGAGCTCAAGACCATCGCCCATGCAATGCAGAAAGGCTCACTGTGTGCTCTCGGTCAGACAGCACCGAACCCGGTCCTGTCCACGCTCAGGTACTTCCCTGAGGAGTATGAAGCCCATATCAGGGACAAGAAGTGTCCTGCAGGAAAGTGCAAGAAGCTCATCAGATACCAGATTGACCCGAACAAGTGCATCGGATGTACGGCATGTTCCAGAAAGTGTCCTGTCGGAGCGATTTCCGGTGAGCTCAAGAAGCCGCATTCAATCAACCAGAGCGCATGTATCAAGTGCGGTGTCTGCCGCCAGACATGCAAGTTCTCGGCAATCACAGTCGAGTAGGAGGTAGTGAAGATATGTTAGTACATTTGACAATACAGGGTATTGAGGTGGCTGTGGAGCAGGGCTCAACAGTGCTTGAGGCCGCCCTCAAGGCTGGCATCAGGGTTCCCACCCTCTGCTACCACCCCGACTTGAAGCCATTCGGTTCCTGCGGCCTTTGCATCTGCAAGCAGGAAGGATCTGCCAAGATCATCAGGGCATGTGCGACTCCGGTCGCAGAGGGCATGAGAATCATCACTCATGACAATGAGCTTTATGAGGTCAGAAAGACCATCCTCGAGCTTATCATGAGCACACACCCGGCAAGCTGTCTGACATGTGTCAGAAACAACAAGTGTGAGCTCCAGAAGCTCTGTGTCGAGTATGGAATCCGTGAGCAGCCTTTCGAGACAAGAATCAAGGAGCTTCCGAAAGACAAGTCCACTAAGGCAATCGTTCTTGATCCCAGCAAGTGCATCAAGTGCGGACGCTGTGTACAGGTCTGCCAGAGCCTTCAGGGTGTCTACGCCCTTGAGTTCATCGGACGCGGGGACTCAACCCAGATGTGCCCTGCAGCCGCTCTTCCGCTTAATGACAGCCCGTGTATCAAGTGCGGCCAGTGTGCGACACACTGTCCTGTCGGCGCCATCTACGAGCTGGATGAGGGAGGTGTCTTCCTTCACGAGGCCGCTGCAAGCGAGAAGGTCGTTGCAGTCCAGATTGCACCTGCAGTGCGTGTCGCCCTTGGTGAGGAGTTCGGTTTCAAGCCGGGTGAACTCACTACAGGCAAGATTTACACAGCCCTCCGCCGTCTGGGTGCGGACTATGTCTTCGACACCAACTTCGGCGCTGACATGACAATCATGGAAGAGGGAAGCGAGCTTGTTAAGAGAGTGAAGGAGAACGGTGTCCTCCCTCAGCTCACATCCTGCTGCCCCGGATGGATTGACTATGTGACCAAGTATTATCCTGATCTCATCGAGAATCTTTCCTCAGCAAAGAGCCCGATGATGATGCAGGGAGCAATCACAAAGACCTACTGGGCTGAGAAGATGAACATTGATCCGGCAAAGGTCTATTCAGTGGCTATCATGCCATGTACTGCGAAGAAGACAGAAATCCACAGGGATGAACACATGAGAAGCAGCGGCTATGATGACGTTGACCTCGTTCTCACGACACGTGAGCTTGCACGTATCATCCGCCAGTACGGAATCGACTTCGCGGCACTTCCTGAAAGTGAGGCGGACAGCCCGATTGGAGAGTATTCCGGAGCTGCGACCATCTTCGGCGTCACCGGCGGTGTCATGGAAGCTGCTGTCAGAACGGCTTACAACCTGATTTCAGGCAAGGAGCTTTCCGATCCGGATATCATGACAGTGCGCGGCAACGGGGAATTCCGTCATGGTGCCATCGATGTCGACGGCAAGGCCACCCTCCGCTTTGGTGTTGTCCATGGCATGGGCAATGCAAAGCAGCTTCTGGATGAGATCAGGGCTGCAAAACAGAAGGGCGAAAGAGCTCCTTACGAGTTCATTGAGATCATGGCCTGCCGCGGCGGCTGTATCGCCGGCGGCGGACAGCCACTCGGCACTGATGATGAAGTCAGGTCCAAGAGAACAAGCGGTTCCTACACTGACGACAAGAAAGCCAAGATCCGCTGCAGTCATCAGAACCCGTCTGTCATCAAGGCATATGAAGAGTTCTTCGGCCAGCCTCTCAGTGAAAAGGCTCACCACCTGCTTCACACCGAGTACAAGGAAGTTCCTGTTTACAAGAACTGACAGACCAGAAGCATCATTCAGCAGGGCCGGGCAGCGATGTCCGGCTCTGTTTTTACGTCCGTATATATGTTTTTTTCCTGAAGAACAGAGACTATTTCGCTGTGATGCATTGCCGTTCTGACCTCAGAAATATTAAATTGGTCAGTGGATTCAGACTTTTAAATCAATTCGTGAGCAAGTCTTTTGGAGTATATCTATGAAAAGAGTAACCTCAGTTGCATTGCTTCTGATATTATGCGCGGCTTTTGTCTTCGCCACTCCCTATGAGGAGATACTGCAGAAAGCAATGGCCAACAGTCCTGATATGCAGAACAACGAGATTGTGTATCAGAACAGCCTGCTGACACAGCAGCAGAATGATCTGGATGATGTGCCGCAGGTGACAATAAAAACAGGAAAAGTACAGATTCCTCTGTCAGATACGACAATGACGGATAGGGGAGAAAGTAAAAGTAGCGTGTCTCTCACTCCTTCTGTTGAAGTTAAATTGAATGATGAGAAGACGACAATTGCTGCATCCTCTGATATCTCATTCACCCCTGGTGAGGAAGATTCATATTCAGTCAGTCCATATCTCTCCGCATCCCATACATTCGACCTGACAGGCTATGATGCAGACCTTTCTGCAGATCTGTCCAGTGCCCGCGCATCACTGCAGAGCGAGCAGACATACCAGAAGGCAAAACTCAATTTTGAAACACTTGTCCTTTCAAGCATAAAGGCCATCCTTCAGGCCGAACAGTCTCTTGCCGAGACACAGTACAGCCTCACAAAGGCGGAATACAAACTTCAGAATGCACTCACTCTTGGCAGCATCGATGAGTCAAGCATGACTTATCTTCAGATGTCCAACCAGATTGATCTTTACAAGAACACGATAGATGCCACCGAGAAGCAGATAGCCACAGCTCAGGAGCAGTACACGACCCTTACCGGTCTGGTGTGGGACGGAGTTGAGGAACTTCCTGATCCGGATCTGACGCTGAAGATGCTTGATTCAGGAAACACTGATGTCATCCTTGCTTCAATCGATGTCGAGATTGCCCGTCAGAGCGTTGAGGCAAAGAAAGCCCAGTCAAATCCTTCCAGTCTCACATTGACTGGAGGTGCCGGAACAACAATCACATCTCCTGCAAAGGCAGTCAGCGCGAATGCCGGTATTTCATACAGCAACAGCGGCTGGACTCTGGGTGCGGAAGTGAGCGGTATATTCTCAAATACCACAGATAAAATCTACCCGGCCCTGACTCTTTCAGGCACTTGGTCAAACAAGACAACAAAGAGAAGCGATGAGCTTGAGTTGCAGAAGCTGAACAATGAGCTTATAAGCGCACAGAATTCGCTGACCGCTGCACGCACGAGCTATGTGCAGAGCGCACAGAACCTCCAGATTGATATTCTGAACTACAACTACACGCTCAGCAATCAGGCGGCCACGAAGCAGTATCTGCAGTCTAATCTTGATTACCTTGAGACAATGTATGATGCTGGCCTGTGTACGGTTGAGGAGCTTATGGATGCCCGTATGGAAGTCCAGTGGTCAGATACTGATGATGTCATCAACACAATTGACGGTCTGCTCCTGCAGATTGAAATCGAAGAGCTTAATTTATAAAGAGGGAAGAAAAAGACAATGAGTGAAGATAAAGAGACAAAGGTGAAGGACGAGACAGTCCTTACGGAAAGCGAGAAGCAGGAACAGATTCTCAGAGCCGAGTTCAAGGCGAAGAAGCGCAGGAAGAGAATCAGAAAAATCATTACTTGGATCATCGTCATCGCAGTCCTTGTCGGTGGTGTGTCCCTGTACATGAATTACAAGGCCAAGATTGAGGCGGCTCAGGAAGCGGCTCTTGCCAGAAACACCCAGGTCACAAGCCAGGTCACGAAGAATGTCTATACAGCCACGATTGACCTTTCCGGCTATGTCGAGGCTTATGATATCCAGGAGGCGCGTTTCAGAGCCACTGGTCCTATCACCGCCGTGAAAGTTGCTGAAGGTGATACTGTCAGTGAAGGTGATATCCTGGCAACGATTGACAGCACAACCCAGACTTATTCAGTCGAGAATCTGAGAAAGCAGATTCAGGAAGCAGAACTCACGGGCACCCCGACACAGGTCGAACTGCTCAACCTGCAGCTCACATCAGCGCTCAATAACCTTGAGTACACGAATCTTGTCGCCAACTTCGACGGAACAGTTGCTGCTGTGAACATCACGGAAGGTGACTACTTCGAGGCTGGAAGCACTGAGGCTGCTGTTACGATTGCGGATCTCTCAAGGCTCAAGGCTACTGTCGAGATTGATGAAATCGACATGCAGTATGTCTATCTGGGCCAGAAGGCTTATCTCACATTCGACTCCCTTCCCGGACAGACTGTCGAGGCTTATGTCTCATATATCCCGACACTTGGTACATATACCAGCCAGGGTATCGGTGTTGTCAACGTCGAGCTCACCATTGACAATCCTCCTGCCTCTCTCAAGCCCGGTTACAGCTTTGAAGGCACAATCGCAAGTGACGGCGATGTCGAGATGCTCCTCATCCCGCAGGCGGCTGTCACAACAGGCCGCGGCGGCCTGACGACAGTCCAGCGCCAGAAGGCAGACGGTACGACTGAGACAGTCACTGTCAGTGTGAAGTACCTTGGTGAAGGAACCTGTCAGGTGCTTTCCAACAATCTTGCTGAGGGCGATACTCTTGTATACCAGAGGGAGAGCTCGATGCCGTTTGGCATGATGAGGTTCTAGTCATGGCAGAAAATGTAATCGAACTGGTGAATGTGCGCCGTTTCTATATTGTCGGAGATTTCTGCGTCAAGGCTCTTGACGGGGTTTCCGCACAGATAAAGAAAGGCTCATTCACTGCCATCATGGGTCCTTCCGGTTCCGGAAAGAGCACCATGATGAACCTTATCGGGTGTCTCGACACACCGACAAGCGGATACATAAAGATAGGCGGCGAGTACACAAACAACCTGAATGAGAAGGAACTTGCTGATGTGCGCAACAGGATGGTCGGTTTCGTTTTCCAGCAATTTAACCTTCTTGGAAAGCAGACGGCTCTTGAGAATGTCATGACTCCGCTTCTTTATGCAGGAGTCAGGGGCAGGGAAAGAAAGGAAAGGGCAGAGGCTCTTCTTGAGAGAGTAGGCCTGAAGGACAGAATGAAGCATCTTCCAAGCGAGCTTTCCGGTGGTCAGAAGCAGCGTGTGGCAATTGCACGTGCACTTGTAAACAACCCTGCAATCCTGCTTGCAGATGAGCCTACAGGTGCTCTCGACAGCCGCACAGGTGACCAGATAATGGAACTTTTTCAGGATCTTAACGATGAAGGCAAGACGATTGTCTTCGTCACACACGACAGGGGACTGGGAATGCGGTGCCGCGAGCAGATCTTCATTCATGACGGCAAGATAGTGGAGGCTTTGTGAGATGATCTGGGAAAACATAAAAATCGCACTGACCTCAATGGTCCACAACAAGATGAGGACACTGCTGTCTCTGCTTGGAATCATCATCGGTGTGGGCTCGGTTGTCGCAATCCTCAATCTGGGTCAGTCGGCAACCGATTCAATCACTGAGAGCATGAACATCGGCGGAATCGACATGGTGAATATTTTCCCTTCCGGTTCCTCCAGAGAGCTGAATGTCTTTGACGAGTCCTTCGGTGAGACTCTCATGAACAATGTCGATGGCATTGAGGCGGTTCTTCCAACAGCAAGTTCAAGCACCAGAGTCAGAAGCGGACAGGATATCCTCTCCGTCTCAATCTCCGGTGTGACTTCAAACTTCTTTGAAGTGAACAATACAGAGCTGCTTTATGGTGAGTATTTCACATCACTGGACAACATCAACAGACGTCAGGTCGTTGTTCTTGGCAAGGATGTCGCAGACGAGCTTTTCCCTGCAGGTAATGCAGTCGGATCCTATGTCTCGATATTCCGTCAGTCTTCAAAGCGCTACCTTGTAGTAGGAGTTCTTGATGAGAAGGATGCGACGCTCGGCAACAGCTTCAACACCACGATATTCATCCCGCTCAACACATATGACCAGCGTTTCAGGCATATCGTGACGATGTCCAGCTACACCTGCAAGGTTCAGGAAGGATATAACGCCACAGTCGTCTCCGATGAGATTGAGAATTACCTTACAGACCTCATCGGCTCCGATTACTTTTCCGTCATGAGCGCTGCATCCCTTGTCGAGATGACAGAAGACGTCATGATCACACTCTCCAGCTTCCTTGCCGCAATTGCGGCAATCTCGCTGCTGGTCGGCGGAATCGGAATCATGAACATCATGCTCGTATCTGTAGCGGAAAGGACCAGGGAAATCGGTATCAGAAAAGCACTGGGAGCAAGTCCGCATGTCATCATGGGGCAGTTCCTTGTTGAGGCGCTCACGCTCACCATCATCGGTGGTATAATAGGAATCGCGTTCGGTATCGGTATAAGCTATACGATAATAAACATGGCCGGATGGCAGCTGCATCTGAGTTACTTCGCCATTGTGCTCTCGCTTGCGTTCAGCATGTTTGTCGGAGTGTTCTTCGGATGGTACCCTGCAGCCAAGGCATCAAAGCTTGACCCGATTGAATCGCTGAGTTACGAGTGATGTTTGGAAAAGGGAAAGGCAGGAAGTTTAAATTCAAATTCAACGGCTGGCTTTCACAGGAGAACAGGGAAGCCCTGCTTGTCAATGTCAGCCTGACTCTTGCCTTTCTTTCCCTTGCCGTTCTCGTCATCGCCCTGTCTGCTGTTGTCATTGACTCGCAGCAGCTGCAGCTTGAGAATTTCGTCGAGCGCCAGTTCAACGATATCTCGATTGACCTACAGCAGAACAGGATAACAGAAAGCGACATACTCGCGGACAGCAATATCCTCGGAGTCGGGGTGTACAACTCTGCCGGCTCCCTTATTATGGGCTGGGGGGATGTGTACAACATGATTCCTGTTGCCACAATCGCCCGGCAGACAAGCCAGAGTGACAATGACACTGCTGTCAGCTTTCATCAGGATTCCAGACGCATCGAGTACATCCGAATCCTTCAGCAGCCGATTCCTGTCACTTCATACAGTTTGCTGAATGCAAGCTTCTCAGGCTCATCGCTTTTTGAGAATCTCTCCACAATCGTATATATCGTGATTGACGGCTCAGCTTATATCGCAAGGCGGAACCTCATCGGCTTTGTCTCCCTGCTGGCCTTCATAGGTGTTGTCATCCTTTACTTCTTCGTTCTTAAAATCAACAAGCAGAACAGACAGTACAAGGAGCAGATGGTCAAGCAGTCGAATCTGGTCAATCTCGGTCAGGCAGCCCGCACTCTCACTCATGAGATTAAGAACCCTCTTAGTGCGATTACCATACAGCTGGCACTGCTTAAACGTCAGATAAAGAACCCTGAATACCTTGAGGAACTTGCCCTCATCGAGAGCGAGTCTCAGCGCCTGATAAGCCTCACAAACAGGGTCTCTGACTTCCTCAAGAACCCGGAAGGCCAGCCTGAGCAGATTGACCTCATTGACCTCATCAATCAGCTCATCCCGCTTTTCGCCTATCCTGTGAAGCTTCTGGAGACAAGTGAGAAGCAGGCATACATTCTTTTCGACCCGGACAGGCTGCGCTCTGTCATTGAGAATATCATCAAGAACGGAATCGAGAGCTGCGAGGGAAGGGATCCTCAGGTTGAGGTTGAGGTGGTCTTGGGCCGTAATGGCATATACCATGTCTATGTCAGGGACAGGGGAGATGGCATTCAGGCTGATGCGGAAAAACTCTTTGACCCGTTCTATACGACAAAGATACACGGCTCTGGAATCGGACTGTCCATCTCCCGCCAGTTCCTCAGGGCACGAGGCGGGGATATTCGCATTTCACCGCGTCCGGGCGGAGGAACCGTTGTTGAACTCACCATTGCCAAATACTCCTTTGTTCAGGAACTTGTTGTCGCCACAGCAGGCAAGAAAAAGCCGGGGCGGAAGAAAAAGGCCTGAATGGTGGTAAAACTTCTTGCTTTGCACTAATTTATCAGACAGCCAGATTTAATTTCTCAACAGCATCTTTAAAATGTTCTTTGAAGGTCTCTGGGCTTTCTGTCGTTATTTTATAAGGCCAATAGGGCAATCCATTTCGCTCATACTTTTCAGCAAATGTAAAATTCTCAATGTAATTTATATCTCTAATTCCACATTCCTTCAGATGAGATTCAATAAGAGTAGTTACGAGCTCATCTTCGCTGAGGTTCTCAGGATTAATGTTTTTATAGTATTTACCAAAATCAGTATTGGCCCAATTCTCTTTTGTCACGCTAGTAAAAGACATCCCATTGCCTTTTTCTGTCTGGGCGGCAGCAGAATTCCCTCCTTCCCAGCTGAAGATTACCGGGTTTGTCTCTGCATAAGGCCTCTCTCCTTCTTTTATCTGATTATCATTTTTCAACCAGTGAGAATCAAAAACGTTGTTTAAATTTTTGAAACCTTTGCTTGTGAAATCTTCATAAGAAGCATAGGGCCCTGCTTTTTCTAACGAATTTGCATTAGTATAAATCAACGGAAGGATGGTATAGACAAAATCCAGATTCGCTTTTTTTGCCTCTTCTTCTGTTTTAATTACATCGGAAGATGTGTTGTCGAAAAATTGGGTAATCTTATTTTTTACTTCAGAATAAACAAAATAATATGTCGCTTCTTCAAGATCAGGATGAAAGAAAGCATAGTAGTTTTCATAACTGCTGTTACCAGAAAGATAGGATCTGGTAAATGAATATCCTTCAATATAGTCCCCTTTGGATGATAACTTCGATATAGAGAAATCATCTTTGAAAGCGTTTGTTTCAATTTCCCCGTTATTAAGTTGTCCGAAACTGAAGCTGAAATTTCCTTCAGATGTTTCGGTGATAGGAATATCATCATATTCCAGACAAAGGAGGAAAGCCTCTCCGACACGTTTTCCAGGCATAGAGTTTGTATCAACAATAAATGTAATTAGAACCAGTTGCCTGTATGAGAAAATATTTCTTGACCTGTCAAAATAGAATTCAATGAAGCCTATGTCACTGCCATTAGAACAGATTGTATAGCGCATATAATATCCGTCGCTATTTTCCTTCCAGTGTGTTGTTTCTGCTCTGGCTTCAAAACCATAAAGGTTGATTGTCTTATTGGATTCAGCTTGCTGAATGACATCTTTGAAATCAGTTGCTTCACTGGCAGAAAGTCCTATCATTGCAGGTAGAGCCTGCATTACAGAAGGGGCGCGCATTGAGTCATCACCCCATATCCCACCACTAGGCATTTCTGTGAGCCCTCTGGACGTCTGGGCTTTATCTGTTGCGAAGAAGGGTACTAAGTATGTTGTTTCCGAAGGCGTTTGACTAGCTCCTGTATCATGATTAGGAGTTTTCTGGGTTATATTGCATGAAGAAATGATAATAGCCATGAATATACACAGTATAAGGTGAAGAGTTTTTTTCATTTCACATGTTCTCCATGTTTAATGATAACATGAAAGATTTGACTGCAAATCAGATGTCATGGATTCTTTTGTCTGTCTGAGGTAGACTGTTTTTATGAAAGTTCTCATAGTCGATGATGAAGTTAATATCAGGTCCACGATGAGCAAGTTCTTTGCCATTGAGGATATTGATTCTGACGGGGCAGAAAACGGTTTCTCCGCACAGCGCATGCTGGCAGAGAATCCATATGATGCCGTGCTTGTCGATTTGAGAATGCCGGGCATGGACGGGCTGAGCCTCATAAGATGGATCCGCAGTGAAGGTTTCAGGATGCCTGTGATAATGATCAGCGCCCATGGCGACATAGCTGATGCAGTCAGTGCGCTCAAGGAAGGCGCGCAGGACTATATCGTGAAGCCCTTTGATCCTGAGGAGCTGTGCATAAAGATAAAAAGCCTCGTCGAGTCATCCACACTCCGCAGCATTGTCGAGAACGCGAAGGCAACAGAAGAGGAGCAGAGTTCCTTTGTCGGTGAGAGCTCGCAGATTGTCCATATCAGGGAGGTTGTGAAGAAAATCGCTCCTTCCAATGTCACCGTCCTTATAACAGGGGAAAGCGGAACTGGAAAGGAAGTCGTTGCAAGAGAGATTCATTCTTTCTCAAGCGTGAGCAGCGGACCTTTTGTGGCAATCAACATCGGCGGGGTTCCTGAAAACCTTCTTGAAAGCGAGCTTTTCGGTTATGAGAAGGGAGCCTTCACCGGAGCAAGCCAGAGAAAGACCGGAATGTTCGAGCTTGCAGGGGGTGGAACCCTCTTTCTGGATGAGATTGGCGATATGCCGCTTCCTCTTCAGGTCAAGATACTCCGTGTCCTTCAGGACAGGAAGATAACCCGTCTTGGCGGTACGACACCGATGCCGATTAATGCGAGGATTATAGCCGCGACGAACAAGGATCTTGAGCAGATGGTCAGGGAGGGCACGTTCAGGGAAGACCTCTTCTACCGCCTGAATGTCGTGCGTATAGAGATACCGCCGCTTCGTGAGCGTTCTGATGACATCCCGCTGCTTGCGGCAAGCATAATCTCCCGCTACAACAGAAGCATGGGCACAAAGATCACAGGCTTCACTCCCGAGGCGCTTGAAATGCTGAAAAAACATGAGTTCTACGGGAATGTCCGTGAACTTGAGAATGTGCTTGAGCGCTCGATGATCTTTGCTGAGGGAAGCATCATCAAGGTCGAGGATCTCGACCTGAGAGGCTCAATCCAGAGAGCGGGCGGAGTCAGGAAAATCCACACAAGCGACCATGAGGATGCGGTCACGCTCAAGGATATCGAGAAAAGCGCCATTATACGCTCCCTTCAGCGCTGGGAGGGGAACAGGACTCATGCGGCAGAAGAGCTTGGCATCAGCAGGCGCACTCTCATAAGCAAAATTGCCGAATACGATATTGAGCTGTGAGAATCCCATCTGGGACTGTAAATAACACTTGAAACGCTGTTTTTCTATATGATATGCTCTGCTGTGAAATGCAGAGCTTCCTTGATTCACTGTTGAAATATGACATTCCAGGCAAGCGCAGTGTCTCCTTGAGAAAGGGGATGCTGCTTGATGATGTCTTCTCATCCCAGAAGATGATTGTCATCATCGCTCAAGGCGTGCTGGAAGTCTTCAGCATGCATGGAGCCTTGATCAGCAAGCTGTCACAGGGGCAGGCGTATGGGATTTCCAATCTCTTCTGTGATAACGGCCTTAGAAGCCGTATGAAGGCCCAGAGCGATGTTTCCCTGGTTCTCCTTCCTAAAGAAGCGGTCCGGAAACTTCTGGACAGCCACATTGAGCTATACCATGCCTATTGCCGGATACTCAATGAAAAGCTTGATTTCCTCCTTTCGCGTGTGAATCTGCTGTCAGTCAAGTCAAACAGGAAACGTCTTGCCGCCTATCTGCTTCAGTCAGACGGGGTGAACATTTCCAGCCGGCAGGAGCTCGCTGACTATCTTGCTCTTGGCAAATCTGCTCTTTTCAGGGAGCTTGGCTGGCTGAGGGATGCCGGTGCTATCCGGTGGGAAGGAGCCTGCATTGAAGTCAATGATAAAGAAAAGCTTCTGGAGGTTTTGAATGCTTAAACGTTTTATTGTATTGCTTTTTTCTCTGCTGCTTTGCATGAGTCTTTGTGCGCAGCCTGCAAGCGAGGCTGTCAGCAGCACGGATGTGACTGATGTGCGCATTGCAGCTCTCAAGGGCCCGACAGCAATGGGTCTTGTGAAGCTTATGGATGATAGTGAGGCCGGCCCTGTTGACGGCAACAGCTATGAATTCTCAATTGTCGCAAGCCCTGCAGAGATGACTCCGCTTCTTGTGAAGGGGGAAGTGGATATCGCAGCACTTCCGGCAAATCTTGCCAGTGTCATTTACAACAACACTGACGGTGCCATTCAGGTGCTTGCAGTCAACACTCTCGGTGTCCTTTATATCGTTGAGAATGGAGACTCTGTCCACAGCATTCAGGATCTTGCCGGAAAAACCATCTATGCCAGCGGAAAAGGCTCGACCCCTGAATACTCTCTGAATTTCATTCTTGAAGAGGCAGGACTGGCTGACAGCGTCTCTGTTGAATGGAAGACTGAGCATGCCGAATGCGTTGCCGCTCTTCTCAATGACAGTGAAGGAGTCGCTCTCCTTCCTCAGCCGTTTGTCACGACTGCGATGATGCAGAATGCTGACATCAGGGTCGCAATCGACTTGAATGATGCCTGGGATGAAGTCAGTCCGGACTCAAGCCTGATCACTGGTGTGATTGTGGCACGCCGTACCTTCGTTGAGGAAAACAGGGAAGCTGTTGATGCCTTCCTTTCTTCCTACAAGGCATCGACAGACTATGCGAATACTCAGACAGATGAGGCTGCTTCCCTTGTCGGTAAGTATGGTATCGTGCCGGAAGCTGTCGCCAAGAAGGCACTTCCTGAGTGCAATATCGTGTGTGTCACAGGTGCTGAGCTTAAGAATGATCTTTTCAGATACCTTGAGGTCCTGTACGCCGCAAACCCTGCAAGTGTAGGCAATGCGCTCCCCGGTGAGGATTTCTACTATTAACCAGAAACTTGTAAAGGCGCTTTCGATATTCTTCTGGCTACTTGTCTGGCACATAGCAGCCACAGTTGTCTCCCAGAGGATTTTAATTGTATCTCCTGTGGAGGTTGTTGTGCGCCTGTGCTTCCTGATTACCCGCTCTGAGGTATGGCAGGCAGCACTTTTCTCCACATTGAGAATTGCAGGCGGCTTTCTGGCTTCTCTTGTCGCGGCATGCATTCTTTCTGCCGCCTCTTACTCTTTTAAATGGGTGAGGATTCTTCTGGAGCCTCTTGTACAGGCTTTCAAGGTTATCCCCGTCGCTTCAATCGTCATCGTCGTGCTCATCTGGGTCTCGTCAAGAAACCTCTCGGTGATTATCTCATTCATGATGGTCTTTCCTGTCCTGTACACAAACCTTCTCAGCGCGGCTGAAGCGACAGACAGAAATCTGCTTGAGATGGCCAGAGTTTTCCGCCTTTCCTCTTTCAGGCGTCTCAGGCTGGTCTACCTTCCTCAGGTCTATCCTTACTTCATCTCTTCATCTTCACTCTCGCTGGGTCTTGCCTGGAAGAGCGGGGTGGCTGCAGAGGTTATCGGAATACCATCCGGAAGTCTTGGAGAGCTGCTGTATGATGCGAAGGTTTTTTTTGCCACGCAGGATGTCTTTGCATACACTCTCCTGATTGTCCTTCTGTCTGTTTTCTTCGAACAGGTGATGAAGAGGCTGATAGTCATGTCAGGACGTCTGCTGGAGGTTGTATGAAGGCGGTGATCACAAAGCATTTCGGCGACAGCCCGCTGTTTGACAACCTTGTCATCGACATTCCTGAAGGAAAGGTCACAAGGCTGTGCGGCCCTTCAGGAAGAGGAAAGACGACGCTGATGCGCATTTTAAGCGGGCTGGAAAAGCCGGATGAAGGCAGCGATATCAGAGACTTCAGCGGAAAGACTTTCAGCTGGGTCTTTCAGGAAGACCGTCTTACAGATGCCATGAGTGCTTATTCGAACGTCTTTTTTGCCATCGGGAGCTCTGCAGACAGGAATGAGATAATGTCAGCTTTCAAAGAGATGAACCTGCCATATCCGATGCAGAAGGTGAGAGAATATTCCGGTGGAATGAAACGCCGTGTTGCGATAATCAGAGCATTCCTGTCTGATGGCCAGATACTTCTTCTGGATGAGCCTTTCACAGGGCTGGACCGTGATACCGGGCTTCTTGTCTGCCGTTTCATTGAGAAACACAGAAGAGGGCGCACAATGATTATCGTGAGCCATGAGGATGATGAGTTCCTACCTCATTGTGATAATTCCAGCGGTCGCAAACCCATTCTCTTGAATGTGGATAAGGCCGCTGTTAACTCCTCTTCAGAAAAGTCGGA
>CALXOK010000024.1 GCA_944390025.1 uncultured Spirochaetales bacterium
CTCTGGTTTTGGTTTTCCGCCGCTGTGTGGTTAAGCTTTCCCGACGTCGGAAGGTTTTTCAATCCCGACCCCAACAACGGTTCCGCTTTTTTCCGTAACATCAGAAACGACCGCAGTGATGATTCCATTGTGATATGTGTCAGTTGAGAAAGTGCTGATGACCCCACCATTAAGACTGTACTTGTAGTCACAAGAATAAGGTACTGGCGTGAATGAAATGCTGAATGAGTCCCCGCTCAGTACTTCAATATTGATTGCTCTGCTATTTGGTTTTATTTCCTCGGCAGGCAGGTCCTTCACGATTTCCGCAGAGCAGGATACAAACATAATCATCAGGACGGCTGTCAGAGCCATAATTGCTTTTCTCATTGTTCTTACCTTTTACAAACAAAAAAAACAGACAAAACTTATTATTTTTGTTCGATATCAGTTCAAAGATAAGCCCGTAGTGAATAAAAAGCAACCTAGAGTCAATGAAAATTGGTGACAATCAGAAGATTTTGAAGAACAAGCCCCACCCTTCATATCCTTCATACATAGGATAAAGAGGTGTCTGGTAGAAAAGTCCAAGTTCCATTGTCCAGCGACCTATCCAGTTCCATCCGATCGAGGCTTCTGGGCGTATAATCATTCCATTATTCACAAGACTGTAAGTATTCGCACTTGAATAGTACATCAGCCACTGCTGGTACCATCCGGTATTGATGCCGAAGTTGACATTGAACCTTCCAAGCTCATACGCTCTGACCTTGAAAGAAAGCCCGACCTCACCCATCTCTTCTCCGACATACAGATTGCCTGTCTCAGATCCAAGAGGACGGAAGAAATGCGTATATCTGATATATGCGGCAATTGTGACCGTATCAATTCCGATACCGGCATCCCAGGTCACACCGATTGTCGGATAACCATAGAGCATCGTTGTATCAAGATACAGATGTGATGAGAAATGAATATCAAGATCCTCGGTCGGTATCAGACCGAATGTATAGTCATAATTTGCTGGATCATAACTTGCACGGTTATTAGTCGGATCAATTTCATCTATTGCTTCAAGTGCTTCCAGATGCTTCAAGGCTGCACTGTTGTCAGCATAAAGAGAGACAACAGAGCCACAGAGGATAAGCAGGAATGTAAGAATAGATACCTTTAATTTCATAACCTTACCTCCTTCTTATGGCTCAAACACGAAGACTTTGTCCCTGCTGTTCTGACGCAGCGTTATTGACACAGGGCCTCCTGTAGCTGTGGCCTCATACCTGAATCCATATACCTGAGTGGTATCATCATCAAAATAAAGATTCAGATAGCCATTACATTCTGTAATAATGAAATCAATATAGGAATATGTATAGGTTCCGGTTTTTGAACTTTCTGTATTCGTATATGTAAAGGTTTTTTCGATTGGATCGAATTCATACAGCTCATCATACTGTTTCATTGACTCGTAGTTTTCATCGGCGTAATAAGCGAACTTTCCGGAAAACACATTTGGAAGATCTGTCTCAAACTTCGGGACAAGAGTCATAAGCTGATTGATTTCATCACAGCCTGAAAGGAAAAGTGAGAATATGACAAGAAATAGAATAAGGATACGCTTTCTCATGCTCCAACTTCTCCTTTAGTTTCTGACCCATCTGAATATTTGTATGTAACTGTGTATTGTCCAGCAAAATTCTTGCCGCTGACACGAATATTTCCTATCCCAATATGTCCGGGATACATACCTTCGATAGAAAAACCTCCAGAACCGGAACTGGCGCTTCCGCTTCCGCTGGCATCGACATCCATACTGTAATCGCCATTCATGTAGAAGTTCAAATTCTCACCAAAATTTGTATATGTGAATCGGATGATTGCTCCGATTCCGTTCATTTCAGCATTGTAATTAATCCGTCCATTCCTGTAATGGTCATTTGCACTGGCAGATCCAAGAGCATCCATCTGAGTTGTGAGATTTGAAGAATTGCCATATGCAATCTTCTTTGCAACCTCAGTGTTTTTCCACCAGCTCCTGTATTCAGACGGGACATAGCCCTGTTTATCCCAAGGCTTGAGAGAGACAGATTCGAAAATATCCTTATAAACCTGAAGAGTCACAGAGCCATATGAATCCTCGGCATGAGCTTCTCCATATGTTCTGCCAAGCTCATCACGTGACTCAATCCAGTACTCATATATTACAAGAGGCTGTGTAGACTCATCTACATAGCTTCGGCCTGATGCATTGTAGCGTGCCGTATTGCCATCCTGATCTTTTCTGAACAGTGTGAATGTATCAGAGGTAGAATCTGTTGTCCATTCAACGTGCACAGGATAGACACCATTATCGTTAGGATTTTCCCCTTCAAGAGGTCTGTCATTGCTTGTAGCCTCCATCGATGTTATTGCTTCAGGAATGAATGGAATGGTATTGGACGTGACAGTATCAGTCTTCATTCCATCATCAGTCTTGACAGTTATTGAAATCTTCTGAAGCTCAGTGAGTTCCTTTTCCTTGGTGACTTCTTTCTCGAAATTATAGAATGAGGAAATAAGATTATTAATCTCTGCTTCAGAATAATCCTTGTTCGATACAACATCACCATTCTTGTTTGTCTCTACAACTTCATAGATATAAGGTGTCGTGCGTTCCGTATCGTCCCATCCGACAGGAAGCTTGAAGGAGAGTTCATATCCAAACTTTTCTTCAGTATTTACCGGAGTAAGCGTGAGATTTGTGACCGGCGAGAGAAGATAACCCGTCGCAACGGCTGCCTGAGACATTCCGGTATCATTCTTAGCTATAACCGAGTAAGTGTATAAAACGTTTCTGGCAACGACAGTATCCGTGAATTCATACTCACCGTTCTCGTTGACAACAAGCTTGTCTTTCTCACTCTCGGACAATGATGTATCAAGGATTGTCTCTTCCACACTGCCCGGAGAAGACTTCTTGATGATGAAATCAATATCATCCGAACGTGCCTGTGAAGAGAATCTGATAGTTATACCTGTTTTTGATGAACCTTTGCTTATACCTTCTTCAGTATTGCTGTATTGAGGCTGGACTGGAGCACCAGGCACACGGGTATAGCCGACTCTGGGCAGACTGATAGCAGCAGTCTCACCGGATTCACCTACCCCCTGAATACCAAACGAAAGCTCTTTTCCAGCTTCTCTGTTCGGATCTATCTGATAAGCAAAACCATTTTCACTTCCATTTCTGGAAGAGACCGTAGCCTGCACTTCACTCTCAACACCGGAAATAGTATCAGTTGAAGACATATAGATTTTATATGAATCAACATAAGGCATCTGTGTCCAGGTGATATAAATCTCGCTCTCGCTCTCTCCTTGAGAAACACTTATTGATTGTGGAGACGCAAGAATAGTTCCCGTTGTCGCCTCTGAAGCAAGACTTGATTCTCCTTCAAATGTATGAGCAGTAACCCTGTAGCTGTAATAGGTTGAAGGTTCAAGGCTGCTGTAATCCCTGTATCCCGTTGTTCCGATTATAGACTCCTGAACAGGAACCCACTGTTCACTACCTGAAAGACGTTCCACTTCATGACTTGTCTTTTCAATGGTGTAATAATCAGCCCCAGGCACAGGAGACCAGGTTATGTTGATACTGTCTGGATAAATAGACTTTGTGGCATTGACTCTTCTAGGAGCTGTCAGTTCAACATCTTCTGTGATGCCACCAGTAACCCCATTACTGTCAGGAAGCCCTATTTCACCGTTGTTGATAAGGATATCAGCATTGCAGGACATCCATAATACTGAGCTCAGGAGTAAAAAAAGAAACATATACTTTCTCATTTAATCTGTCTCCTGAGTTAAAATCGGGATGTTTATATTTATAGTAGTATCTTCCGGCATAGATATATTATTTCTTGCTATACTGAACGATGCACCCGGATTTCCTGTACTATCCACTTTATAATTATTAAAAGTTAGCGTTAGCCTATCATAAATTCCTCCAGGCAAAATAATTTGTAATTCACCTGAAATACTTTCAAGAGGGTTATTTGTAAACCAGTCAAGAACATCTCCTCCTCGTTCACAATTAAGTGTTCCTTCAACTTGAATTTGATTCCTGATAATTCCGCCAAAGTCGATATACGCTTGAGAATAACCTAATGTAATCCAATAACTGTTTACAGCCTTCAAAACGTTATCCAAAACAACTTCTTGTTTTGTTGTTGCCCACCAATCCTTCCCCATAAGAGAATCTACATCAGAAATAATATCACTTAGCAGACCTATAGCCAGATTAGCGTAATCATTATAATCCATTCCTTCCGGTTTATAATAACCAGAAATCGTATGTGGTGATGTCGTATCTATTGTAGGGTCAATATCATCATTTTTACTCGCTATTGAGATATTCCAGAAAACACTTTTACTCTGTTCAAAAGGTAACTCGTTAAGATAAACGGTAACAGTCCCATAATCATCCACTGCCACTGCCTTATCTTCATATTTTCCTGCTATTTCATCAGGCGAAGGACTACTACTGATTTCCTCATTTGAAATTTCAACATTACGGTCACCAAGAGTGATTATATAGTCTGTTGCACCTTTCACAGTATTAAAATAAATTTCGAAATATCCATCACCGATATCTCTGACTCCAAAATAATCTGGAGCCATCAAAGGATATCCATAGTTCATCTCATTCACGAATTTATTCTGTATCGGCCCTTCCTCTCCTTTATAATAGGAAGCAACAGAAAAGTCATATTCCTCATCTGTAGTGAAATAATAGTAATATACTGTATCAGTGTTACTGGGATTAACTCGCTGTACAAATTCCCACGAATCTTCAGTTCCATGTGCGCGTTTATAAAGAATATATGTATATTCGCTATCAATATTCTCCCAGGAAATAGATATGTTGTCCCGATATGCAGATTTAGTTGCTTTTATTTCTTTAGGAGGTCTTATCCAGTATCCTTCAGTGTAGTCGTTGAAATCTGCTGGTATCTCAATATCGTTCGGAATTACTGCAAAATAGTATTTTTCAGACATGGGATAATCACTTCCATCAAGAATAGATTCAGGAAGATTGTCAGCATTCAAGACATATTCCGTTGTTGCTCCGGAGACCGGAATTGGATCAAACACTTCTCCTGACTCGTTCTTGATTCTGATAGAGTAAATATTGATGTTCTCACCCGGTTCCCATGAGATTTTTATTTCATCAACACCATTTTCAACTGTAAGAGGAACAGGACCAAGGATGCTTCCTTCAACAGAAGGTGAGGCATCTGTCGAATTTCCTTCTTTATCCTTAGACTGAATCGATATTTCATAGACGAGGCCGGGTGTGACATCTTTTGTTGTAAGCTGTGCCGTAGATGTATCACCACCCTCAATCGTTTTAGTCAAAGGCTGTTCTGAATTCTTTGCCTTATAATTGATTACATAACCATCTGCATATTCAACAGGAGTCCAGGAAAGCTCAATATTTTCAGACGATTCGTTCACGGTTGCGGTGAGATTGGAAGGATATGACAAAACAGAAGCTTCAATATACTCAGACCGCTCAAATACGCCATTACAATCACTGCTCTCATCAACATAAGTGACAATGAGCTGGTATTCATAGATGCTGCCGATTTCAGCTTCTTCATCTGAATGAGACTGTAAAGAATCCGTATATGCCACATTATCAAGAAGCGTCTTGACTTCGACAGAACCGGTATCCCTTCTTGTCAGCGTGACTTTAAGATTTTCCTGAGCAAGTGTAGCTCCTTCAGGGATTGAAACCTTCCACTTAAGCGGTATTTTTCCTGCAAGCGGAACTTCACTTTCTAGACCAAAGCTGTTTATGAAATCAAAAGTCTGAAGAGTTCCTTCAACTTCATAGAAGAAGGGTTCGTCATTGTTATGGTTCAGGGCAGTAATGGTCTCTGTAGAGATTGACTCTTCACCATAGAAATACTCAATGGTGTAATAATAGGTATGAGGAAGTCTGTGCTCCTCGCTTGAAAGCTTGATGGTATCTTCATATTCACTTGTCTTGATATGCGCACTTGTGACTGTCTTGTCAGAGCCGCTTTCATGCCGTGTGATGACGTAAATGAAATTCTCACAGTTGAAAATATCATCATGCAGAGGCTCAACAGAAAGTTTGACCTGAAGTACATACTCAGCACCTTGTTCTTCTTCGGAAATGACCTGGGCTGTGAATCTTTCCGGGCGTGTATCAATAAGATGGCAGCCTTCTATAGAGCTTGCAGCTGAAGAATTCTGAATCAGGACAGAACCATCAGAGTGAAGGACATATGTTGTAAGAACTCTGTAGGAATAGCTGACATTGCTGACTACATTTTCATCTACATACTCAGTATCCTCAAGCAGCAGCGGAGAATCGTCTTCAGCAGAAACCGTGATGTAACTCCAGCTCTCCTCATTTGAAGCCTTTCTCTGGATTGCATATCTGACATCAGCCTCAACGCCTTCAGCAGCCTGTACAGCCTTCCAGCTGAGAGATATTGATGTGTTATCATTATTCACTGCAGTCAGTTCAGTGACTGAAGGCTGGGTATAATCGATATCGCCACAGATTTCCAAACCTGTCATGACCACAGGAGCATCATTTACGAAGAGAACTGCAGTAAGGGAATAGCTCTGATTTGATTCAAGCTTTATCCCATCAACATCAATCTCTTCCCATGTATCATCAAATGAATCCTGATCAGAATAAGGATGTTCGAAGTATCTTACTTCAATGTCTACGAGATTTTTATTGTCCAGAGAAGTGACATTTGATACTGACTCAAAAACAGTGACGACATTATCCTGTTTGACATATGTGACAGTAAGGTAATCCGCTATGACGCCTTCATAAAGTTCAGTCCAGTCTGATTCAAGTTCATTGAAAACCTGTCCTGCCGTGTTTTTCTCAAGACATACGGCCCTGATTCTGAACACATATCTCTTGTCTCTGTCTTGTTCCTCAGGAACTTTGAGATCATAAGAATTCGTATTTCTTATAACCTGAAGGAAAACGTCTGTATCACTGCCTTGATAAACGCTTGTCTCCTGATATTCAAAAATATAATATGTTGCGTTCTCAACAGGATCCCAGGTTACGGATATAAGATGATTCTGGCTGTCATTGGTGACATGTATGTTGGAAGGAGTATCGATTTCTGTCAGCTTAGGAGCAAGATCCTGAATAAGCTTGTCTTCTGGAGTAAGGGTACAACTGCTCAATGCAATAAGTAAAAGGAAAACAGACAGCATCACCAGCCGCCTGAAGTCTTTCTTCTCTATAAACCAAGTTACATTACTTTTTATGTTTTTGAACAAATTAAAACCCATTTGTCTGTTATCTTTCTTTGTGACTTATATCTGAATAACAGGGCGTTGTCAACGAAAACAGGGGATTTTGTGTTACAAAACTGTAATAAAATGTAAAAAACACATAAAACTATTGCTATTTATTATACTTTTCTTTAGATTTCTGTTCGTTATCTCTGAGGGAAAGAAGATTTCATGAAAAGTTTTTTTCTGCTTCTAGTATCCTTACTGCTTCTTTTCACCGGATGTCAGCAGGAAATCATCACATCACGGTCTGTCACTGTATATCTTACTGATGCGGGAAATGATCCACAGATAAAATCCTATAAAGTCGAACTTCTCACAGGTACAGGGAAACAGACATATGCTTCCCAGGAGATGGCAACACCCGGAAGTGTCACCTTCTCTTCTGTTGAACTTGGCACCTACATTGCCCTTGCCTCTGCTTATGGAGAAGATAAGGATAATCCTCTTTATTCAGAATACAGAACTGTATCTGTCACTCCTGACAAGGCTCCAGCTGTGACTATCATCCTCCATACAAAAGGAGAAATCATACCAGAAGGCCAGCTACAAGTGGATGTCAGCTGGACCGAAGGCATTGCCATAGATGAAATCAGGCTTGTAGATGAGAATGGAGTTATTATCAGTACATTCAGACCTCAGGACGGAGAAAACCAGACAGTTGCCCTCTTCACTGTCCCTGCTGATAATGAAACAAAAGCTCATCTTGAATTCTTTAATGCCGGTATCTTGTACGGCACAAGCGATACATTCTCTTTTACAGTACAGGAAGGAGACTCTTCAACAGCTGTTGAAGATGTCACTGCTGAATTAGCAGAACCTGTCTACGTGAAGAATCTTGAAGTGAAGCAGATACTTCCTTCTTTCACATCCCTTACAGTTTCCTTCCTTGCTCCAGAAGAAGATTACGAGAGCATCGTCATCAGCTATCAGGGTAACAACATAAGCAGGAGCTTTGAAATCTCAAAACTGAATGTTGAATCTCATGTTAATGAAGAAAACATATACTCAATGATTCTTGAGAATCTGAAAGAGGACACGGAATATACGGTTTCCGCCTATATCCTTTTCAGTGATGAGACAACTTCCATGTCTTCAGAATGCAGTGCCATGACGCCTGCCCTTCTTGAGAGCGTTGAGCTATCTCTTCCTGAAGGAATGACAGCATTGCTGCCCGGTTGTGAGCCCTTCAGTCTTCAGCTTGTCAGGACGCCTGTCCATGCGGCTGATCTTGGAGGTACATGGACCAGCAGCAATCCTGATATCATCACTGTGAATGAAGAAGGACTTATTGAAGTGAAAGCCTTCGGTTCTGCTACTGTCACTTATACTTCTGCAAATAACAATGTGAAAGCCTCCATACAACTGACAGCTGAGCTTGAAAAGCCTCAGCCAGTCATCACTCCGATGACAGACTGCATCAATCTTGAATGGCAGGAATATCCTCGTGAATGCACTTTCACAGTCTGGAAAAAAACCAATGGAGCAAACCCTGTATGCTTGACTCCAGAGCCAATAAAGGAAACAGCATTCACAGATACAGTTGTTGACGGAGACCACAGTTATTCTTATCAGGTATGCGTGACTGATGCTGAGACAGGAGTCTCATTCTGGTCTCCCTACATTGATGGCTTCAGGCTTCTTCCGGTTCCAATCCAGATAACTCTGGCAAAGATTCCTGAAATCGGACTTGAAATCACATCCTCAACAGAAGAAGTGACAGGAGGAAGCATTCTCTTTGTCAGGGTGGAGAATATTGCAGGCCTTGGTTCCTGTCAGTGGTTGATAAACGGAATTCCTGAAACAGAAGAGATTGCAGTCAGCACGGAATTTGAATTTAAAATACCGTTCGTTTCCCCATCCTACTATCCTATGCAGGTGCTGCAGGAACTCACGCTCGTGATAAAAGGAAATGACGGACATATATATTCAGCAAGTCTCTGGATAGCTCTTGATCCGGAGACAACCACAGAAATGAATGAATTACTTTCGGGGGACATAAAATGAAAAGAAACATTCTGACATTCATCATTGTTATCGCATCAGTTCTCATGCTTGCTTCATGCGAGCAGAAAGATCAGAGTGAAGCACTTACAGGACAGACTGTCACACTCAGGCTTTCAGGCGTTGAGATTCCAGGTGCCAGGACAATCCGGCCTGACGCCATCAAGTCAGCGGAAAGATATACCGTCTCCCTGACTGAAGTGTCAAAAGATGAATCAGGTCAATATAATCCTGTTAAGGATTCCCCAAATAACAAAACCAATATCAATGCAACAATCTCCAGTGACGGCTCTGCACTCACTCTGACGATAACAGATGTCCATATCGGAAGCTATCAGGTGACAGTCAATGGTTTCACAGATAATAATGTCCGGGTGCTCTCTGGAAAATCAAAAGACAGAGCTCCGCTTGTTGTCTCTCCTTCTGGCGGGAACTCTGTCACAGTTTCCTTGACTCAGGTTTATGTAAATGGGGAAAGTGAGAATCTTCAGGGAACAGTATCAGTACCGATTGACTGGTCCGCAGTAACATCAGAAAGAATCAAAAACGGTTTCCAGCTCATCGTGTCTGATGATTCTGATGATAACACGATTGCATCTTATACATACAATCCTGCAGATGGAGAAAAGACAAACGACACATTCACCTTTCCGGCAGATGTCACTCCCTCACGTTTTGTCCGCTTTGATCTTTACAATTCTGACGGAACTGAATTCATAAGCACGCTCAGAAGGACATATATCTGGGTTGCTGCTGGCAATGAGTCAAAACCGATGGACGGAGAAAAAGGTATTGTAATAAATGACATGAATCTCCAGCCGGCATTCAACATTTATAACCTCAAGGCTGAAGAAAAAGACCCGACTTCCGCTACCCTCACATGGAACAATTTCGGTAACGGCCAGCTTGAAAAAGTGAACTTCTGGTATACAACTGACGAGTCACAGCCAGAAAAACCTAATCTCATTGTAGACTATGGCCTTGATGGGAATGAATCCACTTGCGAACTCACAGAGCTTGAAACCGGAAAAGAATACAAGCTCTGGTATCAGGCGGTATATAAGAACGGTATGGTTTCCTCCATCGACCAGTATCAGGGATCAATCAAGACAATGGTGTATGTCACCAGAATTGAAATAACAGCTGAAGAACCCATAGAAACTGCAGTAAATGTAAAATTCAATCTCTATGTGAAAATTGATCCAGATAATGCGACAGATAAGACCTACACCTGGGATTATGATGAAGAATATTTCTCAGTATCCGACGACCAGTTCACAGCACTTAAAGCAGGAGTGAAGACTATAACTGTAAAAGCCAATGGAGCTGCAGACGGTAATGAGATTACGAACAGCATTGAAATCAAAACACATCTCCAGACACCTGTACTAAAAGCAGAAGCCACAGCACAGGGTATTGAGCTCACCGGATATCAGGTTGAGGATGCACAAAGTTATGATATCTATAGAAATGGAAAATTACTTGTTAGAAGTACACAAGATAATTCATATCTCGACAGGGATGTGAAGACTTCTGAAAGTTACTCATACTATGTCATTGCAAAACTGACTAAAAACGGAGTCAACCTTGACTCAGCTAAAAGCAACACACCAGATCCGGTTTCAATAGAAGATTGCGTAATCAACATAACCATACCAGAGATTGAGGAAGGTTTTGACATTGTCCTTGCAGATACAGCATCTCTTTATCTCATGCATGGAGAAAAAGAAAAAATCACAGTCAGCTATGAGCCACCAAAGGGATATACTCTTACCTGGAAGCTGGGAGATAAAAAACTCACGCCAGATGACACTGCAGGAACAAGAATAACAATAAATATTACTGACCTTATCGCACATAGCACCCCTCTCACTCTGTCACTGACAAAAGGTGGTCAGTCATACAGTAACTCGATTAATGTTTATGCGATTACAGCCCTTGATACCGGTGTTAAAGTAGAAATAGCAGATACAGAATACACAGAAGAAAGTGTCCCATACAGGATTTCTTCCAACAGCACATATGCCACATCTGATACTCCGGCACAGTCGCGCCAGTTACAACTGAATGCTACTGCAATTGACGGCAATGGTAATGAAGCAAGCATCAAGGACGTTTTCTTTGAGATTGCTGAAGAGTCACCAGAAGGAATTGCAACAATTGATGAAAAAGGACTCATCACATTCACAGCAGGAGCCTACACTACTGCTAATAAGCCTCTCGTTGTCAACGTCTGGTCCACAAACTCAAAAGACAATCCGATGAAAGTTAAATTTGATGTGTATTATGCGACTGTCAAATCAGCAATTCAAATTGTCAATGCGATAAATACTGAATGGGCAAAACATTTCAGTAGTGCTGATTCAAGTAGTCATTTCGATGGAGATTGGGGAGCAACAACGCTATCCGAAAACACATATAAATCATCTGGCTTCTTTTTCCAAAGAGCGATAAATAGCATTTCTGATGGTGCTGCATATGGAACAATATCTAATGCATCCATTGCGATTAACAACATTACAGGAAATATCATAACAGTAAACTCAAACGGTAATATCAACTTTTCCCTTTGTGATTATTGGGATGGGAAAGGAACAGTAGCAGGCACAGAAGAGCTTAAAACTATTTCTTGTAACTCGCAAAGCTTATCTGTCGAATTACCGTTCAATCAGGGAACTGCGACTATTACTTATGAAAGTATAAGAGTCAAAGATGATAGTGGAAAAAACACACGAGGAGGTTACTATTCAGTTGATTTCTCTTCCGAAATTCTCGGAGTAAATGGCGAGAATTTTGACCGCACTGGCAACAACAAGATTAATGATGCAACAGAAGCTACTAATATAACAAAGCTGATTTACGGCTAATCTTTACATTACTAGGGTTTAATGAACGGGGACAACGAGAATATTTATCTTCGAGTCCCCTTTCTCTTTTTTCAAGCAATAGTCATCACATCCTCAACATCTGCCATCCACTGAATCACCGTTTACTCAAAACCCGCATTTTTTGTGTATGCAGGAGTATGAGTAAAAATACTATTAATTCTATCAACAAAGAGCCCGAGTCATGGGCTCTTGACTGGCTCAGGAGAATGTCGTTCATGGACGATATGCTCTTCAAGAGAGCCTTCCGTGAAAGGCCGGATCTGGCAGAGCATCTTATCCGGGGTATCCTCTCAAAACCAGATTTGAATGTTGTGAAGATGAACACTCAGGCTTCCCTCTTTGCCCTGAACACAAAGGAAGTCATCCTTGACTGTCTTTGCACTGACAGTGATGGAAAACTTTACAACGTCGAAGTCCAGAATGAAGCAAGAATGCCTTTAGGAAGAAGAGCAAGGGCCTATGGAAGTCTTATTGACTCCAGTATCTTCAAAAAAGGTCAGGAATATGAAGAGCTTCCTGACAGATACATCATCTTCATCACAAGAGAATAATGGTAAGCTTACCATTATTCTCTTAATGGTAAGAAAACATAATGGCAAGTTGCGGGGGTACGTCCCACGATTCACTTGCCATTATGATAGCCAAAGACTACTTCTTCAGTGTCTTCAGAAAGGTATCAAGCGACTTCTTCTCAATCGTGGAATAAGTGGTGGCTCCAATGATTCCAATAGCCTCAGAAGCCATCTCCACTGCCTCCCTCGTCCTCTTGGCATTGGGAGTGATGTACATCTCCGTCGTTTGGACCGATTCGTGTCCGAGGAACTCCTTCACCTCATAGATGCTGACTTTGCCGGAGTCGATCAGGTGCGTTGCCTTCGAGTGGCGGAGCACATGCGGCGAGACCGGTTCATCCTTGCCGATGAGCTCCGGGTGCTCCTTCCTGACCGGGTCCGCATACTTATTCAGAATGTATGTGATTCCCTGTCTGGTCATCCTGCCACCGGAACGGCTCGGGAAGAGCACCATGTCGTCATCGGTCAGCCGGAAGCGGTCGATATACTTCTTCAGCATGTCTGCCGTCTTCTTGAGGATCGGGATTGTTCTCTTCTTGCGTCCCTTGCCAAACACGGTGATGAAGGAGTTGGAGCCGAACGAGACGTCACCGACGTCGAGGCCGATCAACTCATCGACGCGGCATGCCGAATCATAGAGGGTGGCCATGAGGACGGCATCCCTCAGTCCTTCCCTCGTCCTCGTGTTGGGGCCATTGAGCAGTGCCTCGACCGCATCTACGCTCAACGAGTGTGGAGGCTCCTTTTGGACCTTCTTCAGAGGGATGGATGCAATTCTGGTGCACTCTTCCATCATTGCTGGTAACTCGGTCATGAGATAGGCGTTGAAGGACCTGATGTGGGCCAGGCGCGTGTTGCATGTGCTGTCGGTGCAGTCCCTGTCCTCCTTCAGGTGCTTCAGGAAGCCGACCACCATCTCCTTTGTGAACTCTGAAATGTTCATGCAGGACGCCATCTCGTCGCCTATGTACCCGCAAAGTAGCGAGAAGGTCGTCGAGTATGAGGCGACCGTGTCTCTGGTGCAGCCCTTGCTGAGCATGAGGAGCTGCTTGAAATAGGTCGAGACGTGATGTGCGAACTTCATACCCGGATCACCACTCATAGCTTTCCCCCTCCACTTCGGGAATCAGTGCTTCCAGCTCACCCTGGCGGCTGTTGAAGTCTGTGGTTGCCTCCTGTGTGAGATGCAGGTAGTGGTAAGTGTCGTTGATGTTCGTGTGCCCGACGTAGGCTGCGACCAGCGGGATTGCAGCATGCTCGTCCATGCCTCCCTTAATCAGCCTGTCCAGTGCCTTGGTAATGAAGGTGTGGCGGAAGGAGTGGATGACCGGCTTCTCGCCGCCATGCATCCCGATTCCAGCCTCCTTGAAGGCATGCTCTGCATAGAAGTATTCAACACCGGAAACAACAATTACCGCACCCGTATGCTTCTCAGATGGGAAGAGCCAGTCCGTGCACTTCCTGGCCTCGATGTACCAGGCAAGTACCAGAGCAAGCGAGTGGTCAATCGGCACCCATCTGGAGACATGGTTCTTACCGTCATGGACCGTAATCACCTCAGTCTTGAGGTCGATGTCGTCCACCTTCAGGGCCAGAATCTCACCAATCCTCATGCCGGTGCCCATCAGAATTCTCGTCAGCACAGGGTATGGGCAGGCTTTGCCGTATATCGCCTTGGCCCGAAGACTTTCGCGGCCGTAGGAATCGACTGCATCGATGATCCGCTTGAGCTCGTCGTCGGTGAAGACGAATGTGCGCCTGTTGGCCTTCCGCACCGCCCAGTATCCTGAGTTGAACGTGAATGACTCCGCCTTCGTGATAGCGATGAAGTCTGCAAAACCTTTCACCTTCGAGAAGAGGTCCTGGGAGACGCGACCGGCATCATCCGCACAGCAACGGAAGACATGGTCCACCATCTCGCGTGTGATGATGTCGGTACAGAATGGTGCCAGCAGGTTGTTCAGCTTTTGTATCAAGTGCATTGAGGTCTTGCCAAGAGCCTCCCCTCGTGCCAGCCGCATATTGATGTATCTACCAAATGCCTCCTTGAAGGGGTTGTCGTCAAAGTTGTCGAAGATTGCCTGATGCTTCTCATCCATCATAGCCGGGTACCTCCATTGTAGCGAGACGGAGATGGAAGACATCCGACCAGACATAGGTCATGGTGGACTGCACCGTCGAATGCCCAAGGACCGACGCGATGTCGGTGATTGGAGTCTCCTTGCCATGCAGCAGTGTCGCCAGGCTGTGGCGAAGCGAATGAGTCCCGCAATGCCTGTCGCCGATATCGATTCCCGCCTTGATGAACTGCTGCTTGACGTACGTGCTCAGACTGGTCTTCAGGAATGAATCATACGGAGACTTGATATGGATGAAGACCTGGGGTATCTTGCTGTCATGACGCACATTAGCGATGTAGTCGAGGATGGCATAGCGGACTTCATCCACCAGAGGCAGTTCGAGGCGCCTCCTCGTCTTGTGTTGGATGAATGAAATCACTCCGGCCTCCCACTTGATGTCGTCAAGCTTCAGATGCCTGATGTCGACGCCACGCATTCCATAGACGGCACCAAGGAGGATGATGGCATAGATGAGTTTGCCACTCTTTGTCGACCTGTCGATGCTGGCGATGACCTTCCTGATCTCGTCCTCGCTGTATACGGATGGAATCCTGTCATGCCTGACCTTGACCATTGAGAGCACCGCATTGATGTTGCGTGGCAGACGCTCTGCGACTTCCGGGTATTCTGCCAGTCTGCGGAGGGCATAGAGAGAGGTCTCGATGGTTGCTCGGCGGTACTTCTGTTCCTGCATCCACAGCAGATGGTCAGTGAAGTCATCGCAGGTCAGGCAGGCCAGGCTTGAGAATCCCCGCTCTTCCAGATATCGAAAAAAGAGGACAATCATTTGTAAAACATTCCTGATTGTCTCCTCTTCCAAATTCTTCTCATCGGCCAGCCATATTCCGATTTCTTTCAGCAGGTCTTCCCACCAATGCCGCGACTCTCTCATGTCGCAGTAGCCAGGCCGCTTTGCAAAGTCGCCACCTGTCATTATCCTGTGGATGTTGATCACGATTCCCGCCTTTATCCTGTCCCTGAATGTTGTCTCGGGATGGGTGAAGGCAGGAACTCCAAACCTGCTTTCGTAGAAGCGTTCGACCATCGTCTCTTCCGAGCCGGTGTCATCTGCAGCAAATTGCCGGATTTCTTGAAATATGACCCGATACGGTGAGAGTGATTCGTAGGCATGGTCCTTGGTCACGGATGTGATTATGGATATTGCCTCTTCCAGTGTTCTTGTAATGATATCTACCATGTCATTACCTCCTGAGAGGCATGATAATGGTAAGTTTGCTATCTCGTAATATCTTTCAATTAAATAAGATGATGATTCTTCTTGTCATTATGGTTTCTTGCCATTAAGAGAAGACTTTCTCAAGAACGGAAGACAGGTGACTGTTCTTGCGATGAGAGATGCGGAAGGAAAGTCTGAAGATGAATCGGGGATGTACCATGTATACGGGTGCATCAATAACAGAGATGAGAACACAGAAGCCGGGAGGGTTTTATCTGATATGAGCTGTACGAGAGCTGAAGGCATGTATTATGATGGATACAGAGAAAGGATGGAGGACTTCAAAGTCCGCAAGGAAGGAGTCAGAGAAATGACAGGCGTGATGGAGCAGATCAGAAATGAAGGCCTTAAGCAGGGACTGAAGCAAGGCGTTGCTCAAACTGCTGAGAATATGGTAAGGCTTGGTTTTGCATCAGAACAGATTGCTCAAGCAACTGGACTTTCTGCCGAGAAAGTTGCTGAAATAGCTAAAGAAATTAAGAACTAAAGAATATTGAATCTGAAACATCTGATTTGATTCCGCTATGATGAATCCCTGTGCTTTAAAGGAGAAGTCGCAGGGGTTGTTTTTTCAGGTCAGCGGGGAGTTGTTTTCTTTCCCCTTCCCGCTTTTGCAGAGGCTGCAGGAAGAACAATCGCCACAGCAGGAGGAGCCTTTTTTCCTCATATGCCGGATGGCCAGAAATACGGCGGCAAAGACTATAATCAGGACCACGGCAGTAGCCATTGACTTTATGCTCCTTTATTTAGCAGGAATTTCCCTTCAGAGAGGGCAGAGCCCACTGTTCTTTTTATTTTCTTTTTACTAATATGCGTGTCGTGAGCACAGCAGTCAATACCATACCGAAAAACAAGATTCTTGACGGAGTCATCTGGAAAGGGATTCTCAGCTTCTTCTTTCCGATTCTTCTTGGCACATTCTTCCAGCAGCTTTACAACACTGTTGATGCTGTTGTCGTAGGCCAGTTTCTTGGCAAGCAGGCACTTGCCGCAGTCGGCGGAGGCACGAGCACAATTGTCAACCTGCTCATCGGCTTCTTCACAGGCCTGGCCTCCGGCGCATCCGTTGTCATCAGCCAGCGTTTCGGATCCGGACGGATGGACAGGGTGTCGAATGCAATTCATACATCAGTGGCACTGGCTCTTGCAGGAGGCGTTGCAATCACGGCAATCGGCCTTCTGATTACAGACTGGTCGCTTAACCTGATCGGGACGCCGGAAGATGTCTTTCCGCTTGCTTCAAGCTACATGAAAATATATTTCGCAGGCTCACTCACCCTTGTTGTTTACAACATGGCATCCGGTATCTTCAGGGCACTGGGAGACTCAAAGCATCCGCTTTACTTCCTCATCACAGGTTGTCTAACGAACATCGTGCTTGACGTGGTCTTTGTCGGCTTCATCGGCATGGGTGTAGAAGGAGCCGCATACGCGACAGTAATATCACAGCTTGTTTCAGTCGTGCTGTCAATTATCTGGCTCAGAAAGCTTCCTTCAGAATACAGGCTCAGCATAAGGAAAATCAGGTTTGTCCGCGTTGAGTTCATCGATATGCTCAAGATTGGAATCCCGGCAGGAATCCAGTCGGTCATGTATTCGATTTCCAATATCATCATCCAGGCCAACATCAACTCATTCGGTACAGACACGGCTGCGGCCTATGCCGCATACGGCAAGCTTGATGCCGCTTTCTGGATGATTGTAAACGCCTTCGGAATCGCAATAACGACCTTCGTCGGACAGAACTACGGAGCAGGAAAGACCGACAGAGTCAAGAAAGGTGTCAACCAGACCCTGCTCATGGCAGGCGGTGCGACAGTCTTCATCTCAGCAGTCTTCTGCCTTTTCGGCCGCTATGCCTACCGCCTTTTCACAACAGATGAGGCTGTCATAGAAATCGGAATGCAGATACTCCTCTTCATCGTCCCAACTTACATCACATACCTCTGCATAGAGGTACTCTCAGGTGCAATCAGGGGTGCAGGAAAGGCTCTTGTCCCCACTATAATCAGCGTCACGGGTGTCTGTCTCTTACGTATCATCTGGCTTGCAGTGGCAGTACCTGTTTACACAAGCGTCTACACAGTCTGTGCCGCCTACCCTGTCACCTGGACAGTGACAAGCCTCATGTTCATCATCTACTATAAAAAAGGCGCCTGGCTGGAAGACAGGCACCATACACTGAAACTCGACTGGGTCAAGAAACATCACAGGAAAAGCTCATTGTAATCCGTTGAAATATCCTTCCAGCTGTTCGGCTTGTCAAGAAGATCGGTCAGAGCCGGCGGAAGAGGAACCTCTGTCCCGATCAGAGGCTCGACGACTGTGTCGAACTTCGCGGGATGGGCGGTTGACACCAGCATGATATTATCAAAGTCCGCAAACTGAGTACGACGCACAAACTCGCCGCAGGCCGTATGAGGACACATAACATAGCCATCCTCCTCATACTCCTCCCTGATTGTCTGTCTTATCTCATCATCGCTGACTGACCAGGCAGAAAGATGGGCCCTGACTGAATCAAAGTCAGGATAAAGGCTGAAGAGGCGCTCCATATTGGAAGGAGCTCCGACATCCATCGCATTTGCAAGCGTCCTGACAGAGCTTCTCGGCTCATACTTGCCGCAAGACAGGTAATCGGGGATTGTCCTGTTGGCATTGACAGCAAGCACGACACGCTCAATCGGAGCACCCATCGTCATGGCCCAGTAGGCTCCGGTGCAGTTACCCACATTGCCGGATGGAATGATGATGACAGGCTTCTTTCCCTTCTCTTTCTGATAAAGCATCGAGGCATAGACGTAATAGACCATCTGAGGCAGGAGCCGGCCAAGGTTGATTGAGTTCGCGGACGAAAGGCCGTCCATGTACCGCTTGTCGACAAAGGCGCTCTTGACCATCTTCTGGCAGTCATCAAAGCTTCCGTCAACCTCAAAACTCTCAACATTTTCCCCCCAGCAGGTAAGCTGCTTCTTCTGCCTCTGGGCAACCCTTCCCTTCGGAAAAAGCACCTTGACAGAAAGGTTGTCCCTTCTGTAGAAGGCGCTGGCGACAGCCCCTCCTGTATCACCGCTTGTCGCGACAAGGATACAAAGTTTTTTTCCATTCTTCCTGAGAAGCTCTTCCATTGAGAAAGCAAGGAAACGGGCACCGAAGTCCTTGAATGCGCAAGTCGGGCCGTGGAAAAGCTCAAGGACTGTCTTGTCTTTAAGACTGTTGAGCACAACCGGGAAATCAAAAGCCTTTGTGCAGATATCCCCAAGGCTGTCTTCAAGCTCATCATCCTTGAAAAAAGGAGCAAGGACCTTTGAAGCGAACTGTCCATACGGAAGGTCCAGAGAGAGACTGCAGTCGAGCTGCGGGAACTGTGAAGGAACATAGAGTCCTCCGTCCGGAGCAAGTCCCTTGAGAATGGCCTCACTGGCAGTGAGTCTGTGTTCTCTGTTTTTATCACGTGTAGAGTAATAGTACATAATCCTTCTCCTTTTTCAGATAAGTCCTGCCCCGAGATAGACCGACAGTCTTATAAGATCGCTGAAGACACCTCCGGCCGTGACCTGAGGTCCGGCACCCGGTCCCTTGATCACAAGAGGTTGTGTCCTGTAGCGCTCTGTCGTGAATGCGATGATGTTGTCTGTGCCGCCAGCCTGGGCAAAGGGATGGGAAAGCGGAAGCTCTGCGATTGAGACAGAGCATCTTCCATCCTCCACACAGCCGATGTAGCGGAGGACACAGCCCTTCTCCTTTGCCTTCTTGTAACGCTCGAGCATAGGCTCATCAAGTTCACAAAGGCGTGAGAGGAACTCCTCTCTGGAGACATCCTTCAGGCTGTCTGGAACTAGTGACTGGATATCAAGGTCGGCAAGTTCAGCTTTAAAACCGATCTCACGGGCAAGGATGACTGTCTTTCTGGCAACATCCATGCCGGACAGGTCATCCCTCGGATCCGGTTCGGTATAGCCCATGCTCTTGGCCTGAAGCACAAGCTGGCTGAAAGGAACACTGCCGTCATATGTGCTGAAAAGCCAGGCAAGGGTTCCTGAGACAATGCCTTCAATCTTAAGCACACCGTCTCCTGTCTGAATCAGGTCATTCAGCGTGTTGATAATCGGAAGTCCTGCTCCGACAGTGGTTTCATACAGGAACCTCCTGCCGCTTTCGCGGCTGGTCTCCATCAGCCGAGTATAGTACTCATATGAGGCGGTGCAGGCCTTTTTGTTCGGAGTGATCACATGGAAGTTTTTCAGCCATGAGGCATACTGCATCGCAAGGTCATTGCTTGTCGTGCAGTCAATAAGCACGGAATGAGGATAGTATGATGCACCGACATGGGCAAGGAAGGCATCCATGTCCAGAGGAACGGCGGAAAGGGAGAATGACTCCCTCCAGTGAGTGAGATCAATGCCCTCCTCTGAAAGCAGCATCTTAGTCGAATTCGCGATTCCCCTGACCCTGATGTCGAGCTCGAACTGGCTCTTAAGTCTTTCCTGCTCGCTTGCAAGCTGGTCAAGCAGAGTGCCTCCGATGTTTCCCGGTCCGAAAAGACCGACAGAAAGCGTCTGGGAAGAAAGGAAGAAGGAGGAGTGAAGCGCGCTGAGGGCCTTGTGTGAGTCCTCGTCGCTGATCACAGCCGAGATGTTGCGCTCAGATGAGCCCTGTGCGATAGCACGCACGTTGACGCCGGCACGGGCAAGTGCGGAGAAGAACTTTCCGGACACACCAATCTGTCCGCTCATCACCTCACCGACAGCAGCGATGATAGCAAGATTCGAGGATGCTGAAATCGAGGCAATCTGATGGGACTCAAGCTCATGACGGAACTCGTGGCGAGCACAGCCTGCGGCCTGCGCCATCTGGCTTGACGGGACGGCGAAACAGATTGAGTACTCACTTGATACCTGAGAAATGAGGATAACTGAGATGCCTTCCTGCCTGAGTGCGCTGAAAAGCCGTGATGAAATTCCGGGAACACCCGACATACCGGCACCTTCAACGTTGATGATGGCAACCGAGCGCATGACAGAGAAGGCCTTTACCGGATAGCGCTTGTCACGGGCTGTGACCGTGTTTGTTATAAGAGTGCCGCTGTTAGTGTAATTTCCCCAGTAGCGCAGCTCAATTTCAAGACCGGCGCTCTGTGCGGGAATGAAGGCATGAGGATGGACAACAGGAGCTCCGAAGAAACTGAGCTCGGTGGCTTCAGCGTAGGTCAGGCGCTCAATTACCTTGGCAGAGGGGATGTCGCGGCTGCTTGCGGAGCAGAAAAGAGAGCGGCTGTTCCAGAACGTGAGTTCGCTTGAGACATTGGCAGCAATCAGGGATGAGGTGTATTCCGCCTCCCCTTCGCCTACATAGGAGTGAGAGCTGTTCTGCTTCAGCACTCCGTGAACCAGCGTTACACCGCCGGGGAACGAACGGGCCTTCAATGCTGAGTCAACATCCATGAGGACTGCATCAATGCCCTGTGATTTAAGATAGAAAGAAGCGACAAAAGCCAGAAAGCGGCTTGTCATCGACAGGAAGAAGTCCTCAGTGTTTGCAGAGACATCTCCAAGGAGCCAGACGGACTTCAGCAGATCCTCCATATCCTCAAAAGCCAAGCGGAGGTTGTCGCTCATCACATCATCTGATGTCACACGGGATGCATATTTCTGCCACGTGCTCTCGCTTTTCTCGAGCATGGACCAGAGCTTCTCATCCTTTTTCGCGGCGCTTTCAAGAAGCGGGCTGAAGGAAAGCTCGCCTGTCCTCAAAGGAGAGACAACGACAACCTGTGCAGGGTTGCCGTATGACCGGATTACCTCAGCTAAACGGCTGAGCCCTTCTGAAGAGGAAATCATTGCACCTTCAATGGCATGTATTCTTGTCGTCTTCACTGAAAACCTCCCTTTTGTCAGGATACAGAAAGAGCCCTTGAAGAGGGCCCTTTCAGCGAAATAAGAATATTATGAGAAAGCCGGATTATACAACTTTCTGAATCTTTCCGCTTCTCAGGCAGCGTGTGCATACCTTGATTGTCTTCGGTGTACCGTCGATGAGAGTCTTGACTGTGACAAGATTAGGTCTGAACTCTCTCTTCTTTGTAACACCAATGTGCTGACCGACACCACCCTGCTTCTTGGCCTTACCTTTGCGAGGTACGATCTGACCTGAAACAGTTCCTTTTCCGCAAATCTCACATCTTCTTGCCATGACTTATATCCACCTTGTCAATATTTTAAGTTTCACAACCCGGCTTCCAGCCTCTCTGTACGAATTTTTCATTCAATCCGTGAGCATGGGCAGAAAAGGCTCTTACCGCAACAGCAAAGACTTTACCAAAAATCGATAAACTTTGTAAAGTGCTTTTTAGGATATGGAAATAAATTCTCACTTCCTCGTCCTCACAGTGGACGGGAATGCCGCACGCACAATAAGAGAAGCCCAGAAGGAGCACTATGAGGCGACAGGCGACTGGTCCGTCTACACCCTTCCGGTAGTTGTAATGCTTGGCCCGTCAGAAAAAGCCCGCTTTGACAGGAAGACCTGGCATGAAGAGGTCACATTCTCAAGCAGCAGTATCAAAAAAACTCCGTACGGCTATGTCCTTACCCCGTCTTCTTCCCTTGATTTCCTTCCATTCAGCACTCCGGAGTGCGGAATCTTCTTCTCAAAGGAGAAGCCAGTCATCACAAAGCCCTTCACAATCCGCTGCCGTACATTCCGCCTTGCCATGCTTCACTTCAGACCCGACTCATCCTGCCGGCTTTTACAGTAATCATGCACAGGGCAGCCGGCACAATCCGGTTTTCTTGCATGGCAGTACTTCCTTCCATGAAGATTGAGAACCATCGACATGCGTGACCATATGGAAGAGTCGAAACCGTCCCTTATCTCCATCTCGACTTCCTCTGGGCTATTCCCATGGGCATAGCCCAAGCGTTTCGCGACTCTCATGAAATGGGTGTCAACGATGACAGCAGGGGCTGCGTTGATATGGTTGATATAGCAGTTCGCAGTCTTGCGTCCCACTCCGGGAAGCCTGACAAGTTCCTCGATTGAAGAAGGAATGGCCCCTCCTCTTGCGTCAATCTCTGAGGCAAGCGCCTTGAGATTCCTCGCCTTCGTGTGGAAAAACCCGAGAGAATGAATAATCTCTTCGATTTCATGTATGTCAGCACATGCAAGCTCATGAACATCCGGAAAGCGGCTCCAGAGTACAGGAGTGACAGCGTTGACGTAATCATCCCTTGTCTGTGCCGAAAGCAGCACTGAGGCAAGGAAGCGGAACGGTTCGTCTTCTTTAAGGAATGAGATGTCCTCAGGATAAATTGAAGACAGCATGTCAAAAGCTTTTGTATCCATCACCAGTGACAATAGCACAAAAGAACCGGACTGGTAATGGCTTGACACTTTTTCCAAGTTGGGCAACAATGCAACGCGTATCTCGGGATGTCGCCTAGCGGCTATGGCGTCTGCTTTGGGAGCAGAATATCGATGGTTCGAGTCCATTCATCCCGACTGATGAGAAAAGACTCGCTCAATGCGGGTCTTTTTTCTATAATTCAAGATATGCTGAAATCCCGCAAAGCGCTCATCATCATTCTCATCCTCATCTCATTTCCGGTGTGCGCATTCAGCGATTCTCTCTTCTCAAGCTACGACTTCACTTTCTACAAGACGGTTTACGAGTCACTGAACATCATGGACAGCTCCCGTTTCGGCTTCGACTACACCGGTTTCGGCTTTGTCGGTTCTGAGAACACGAACGGGCTTTTCATCCGCATGGGCATACAGATGCCCTACACAACCCTCTTCAACCTCTTCACCTCTGAAGACAAGCCTGTCAGCACGCCTGAAGACAGCAGCGATCAGGATAAAGAAGGAATTGAGGTGACGACAGGAAGTGATCTGGCACTCACGAATGAATATCTGATCACATTCACCTTCGGTCCTGCCATAAGGCATGTCTTCTCCCCTGATTTCAGCTTCTACGCCGGAGCCGGCGCTCGTGTCGCTGAATACATAACGACAAACGTCAACATGGCGACGGAAATCAAGAGCACCACATACGACACATCTTTGTCACTTGACGTGGAAGTCGGCTTCACATTCAACATCGAGCAGAACATCTCATGCCGCATAGGCTTCTATTCGACCTTTGAGATTCTGAGCTACAGCTACACGACAAGCTTTGATGACGGAAAGAAAGAATTCTCCACATCCGACATCCATCTCAATGCGATAGCTACCGGACAGGCCCGCAAGAACCTTTCCGGCACCGGCTATGTATCTGTCGCAAAGACCTTCTCCAGCGAGTTCTCCCAGTACGTGTACACCTATTCAATCACCTCCAGAGAAATCGGAAAAGGAGAACTTTCTGTAGCTGAGGTGAGATGAAAGCCTTTCTTTTCTGAAATTCCTGCTATAAACTTCTTTAGTAAAGAGATAATTCTGGAGGAAAAATCATGCAGGAGCTTAAAACAAGCGAAGATGTCTATGACTTCATCGGAGAGCTTGCCATAGCACTCTATTCAAAGAAAATCCAGATTTCCCTCGGCTCGCTCAGGTCAATCCTGCTGGACAAGGGAAAGGATTATAACAACAACAGAGGCATGGCAACCGGAGTGAGTGCGGCTTACAGGAGATGGAAGGACAAGGATCCTGTCGTCTACCATGCAATTGCCTACACCTACACAGACAAGGATGGCAATCTCGCCTGGGACAAGAGCTCGCCTTCTGAAGGCTGAGCACAGCAGAGGGGATCTGAAAACTGTTTCAGGTCCTCTTTTTTTGTTCATCTGAATTGTAAAATTTAAAAAAAACAGTTGCAAAACCGCATAACCCATGTATTCTGTCTGTACATTTTTTAAAAGGAGAACACACTATGTCTACAAACAGAAAGCTTGTTCTGCTTGCCCTCATGGCGATTGTCCTCTCTCTCACCCTACCATCTTGTGATTCAGGCTCCCCCGGTGAGACAAACGCCGAAGTAAGGGTATTAGGCAGCAGCGAAAGCACAACACAAGCACGTTCGGTTTCATCCCGCTCAGCACAGGCATTCAGTTCTGGCGATGTTTATATCGGGGGTGAAAAAGTCACAGATAAACTTACCGCGTCCAATACAACAGGTCAGAGCACCAATAATCAGGAATTCACGGCAACTGTAGAAGTTCCTGCAGTCGAAAGGATTGAATACAGAGTCGAACCAAAAGCTGGCTTTGTATTTGATGAATGGGAATTCGACCGAAGAAACATGCTCAGAAGAGATCATCCCTCTGACTGGCGCTCTATCATGATGGAAATACTTAATGCAATCAGAGGCGACAACGAAACCATTTCCATCAACCCGGAATACATCAAGTACATCAGGCCGACATTTGACCGTGGTGCATACTTTGACAAGAGCTACGATGAAAATGACAGCGACGGCTCCAGCACAAAGCCATTCAACGACATGCAGGCCCTTTTTGATTTCATCTCAAAGGAATCCAGATTTGATGATAATGAGCTGACTATAAAAATAAGAGGAAATGTTGATAGCCTTGATTTGTCAAAGCTGACTGAATCATCTTCATCTTCAAAAAGAAGGTACTGGGGTGATGACGAACTTGAAATCGAGCTTACGATTGCAGGTGGATACGGTAATAACTGGAATGTATCCAGCGAGAAGACAACCATTACAAATATTACAATGCCTGAGTTCAACCGTAATACAGATGCTGAAATTGAAATCGAGTTCAGAAACATCAAATTTGAGAGCTTAGATTACTCAAACTTCAAATTCAGTGATGATGATTTCGAGATTGATTTCAGGAACTGCGAAGTCAAAACACTTAAGAATGCAAGAGGTGTCATCAATGGCCTGATTGTCGATGAAGTCGAAACTTCTTCGCAAAATCTGACTTTCGTCAACTCGGTTGCTCCGTACAATGCCGGTTACAAGTACTACCACTGTGTAATCACTGACTGGTCCAGCGGTAATATCGAGGGAAAGAATAATATCGTTGTTTATGGACAAAATAATCCATCTGAAGAAGACAGCAATAATCATTATGTTGCGACTTTTGCCGGATATAAAACAAACGATTCAACGCTGATTGAAAAACTGATGCAAGCAACACCTCTTGTCGAAGATCAGGTTAAATTTGGCGATGACGATGACATCCTCGAAGAAGATATTGAAGGAAGAGACCGCTTCCTCTTTGATGATGATTATTTCGAAGATAACCGCAAAGAAAGTCGTGATGACGACTGGGATGATGACAGATTCGATGACGATGACTGGGATGATGACATCTTTGATGATGATAGATACTGGGGAACAGATTACAAAAACATCAAAGTCTCATATGGTCCGTATGAATACCGCTGGGGCTCTTAACCTGCAGTATTGAATCAACTGTTTCCGGGGGTGCATGCATCCCCGGAATTGTTTTTTCTTTTTCAAATGGTAAGCGGTACTTAACCCTCAATCCAATCAACTTGAGCTAAGTGGTAGACTGGCAGTCATGGAATTCAAGACAGCA
>CALXOK010000025.1 GCA_944390025.1 uncultured Spirochaetales bacterium
AGAAAAGAGCGCTACAGCTCGGCCCATTCAGTCTATGCGCTGAGATACCACATAGTTTTCTGTCCAAAGTACAGAAGAAAGGTTCTCACTCCTCTGGAAGAAGAATTGAAACAGCTGTTTACACAAAAGGCAACAGAACTGGGTCTTGCGATTCTTGCTATGGAGGTGATGCCTGACCATGTGCACATCTTCATTGAAGGAAAGCCTTCATATGAGCCTCAGTTCATAGTCAATCAGCTGAAAGGCTACACATCGAGGATTCTGAGAGGCAGACACCAGTGGCTGCGCAGCCGTCTGCCGACGCTGTGGACCAGAAGCTACTATATAGGATCGGCTGGCAGTGTTTCTGCTGCATCAATCCAGAAGTACATCGAAAGCCAGAAAGGCAAGTGATTGCTCTCATCCCCCGCCTGAAGTCGGGAGTCTTCTCGCAATCATATGATAAGGATCAGAAAGCTTTCCTTCAGCTATCAGGCGTGATCTTCTATCGCAGAGGGCGCTGTCAAGTGGCAGAAGCCGCTCCTTAAACAGGTCAATTCTCTGAAAGGTGCCTCCGATACGCTCCAGAACATACTCTGTCAGAGTGAGTGTTCTTGATGTTTTTCTGTCACAGGCGTTAATCAGTAGCATTCTTTCTCATTCTGTAGTTCGGATTTCTAAGAGGATGGAAAATACCATAACCGCCTGAGATGCTGTCCAGATCGTCATCATCAAGGGCCTTGTCATCGCTTTCTGCAAGAACCTGAGACAGTTCTTCCTTCGTGAAGTGATAGCCCAGCTTCTCTGCCTGAGGTATCACTTCTTCTGCCCAGACTGTCTCATCAGCTTTTTCTGCAATCTCTTTCAGCGAAGCAAATTCTCTTTCGCCTTTTTCAAGTTCTGCAAGAAATTTTTTTGCGTCTTCTTTCATATCTTTGAATGATATTGGGAAAGACTGAGGTAAGCAAGTTTTCATGAAAGACATTTCAAAAGATTGGCGGTAGAATCTGAATGATGAATTGCTGAATAAAATCTGTTTGTCATAGGGGGAAAGGTAATGAAAGAAGGAATTGACAGAATCATTGATGAGCAGGAGAAAAAGCTGCGTTTCTCCTCATTCAGCTTTGACATTGCAAAAAAAATCTGCTCTAAAGTCGTGCAGTCAGTCCAGCAGAAAGGTGAAACCGGATTTGTACTTGCAAGAGTGAACGGCCTGACGGTCTATGCCAGATGCCTTTCTGGAGGAAGCCTGAACAACGAGGAGTGGGCAAGGCGGAAAGCGAATCTCTGTGAGCGTTATGGTATCAGCTCGTATCATGTGGTCAGACGGCTGGAAAGAGATGGAAAGACACTTGCCTCCTGCGGAATGAATGATGAGGATTATGGTTTCTCTGCAGGCTCATTTCCCATTCTCCTGACTTCAGGCGTGTGCATCGGCAGTATTACCTTTTCAGGAATGAGTGGAGAGGAGGATCATCAGGTGGTTGCCAGCCAGATTGCAGCTGAGCTTGATGCACACATCCCTTCTGTTATCTGACTTCAGCTTCTGGCAAGATGTACTGCCGAGGCTATAACTGTCGCAGTCAGGACAGGCAGAATCCACAGAAAGCTCATTCCTGTAATGGCTGCTGCCACTGAAAAGACAAGTGCTGTGGCAACAGGAATAATGTATGTCATGCGTCCTTTCAGATGCTGTGGAATGACTGTCAGAACCATAAGCGTCACGGCGATTGGATAAATGATTTCGAGAACAGGTGATGAAATACTTATAATCGTATCAAGACCGCTGACTGCGATTGCAAGTGAGATTACTGAAAAGAGTGCAATCCATTTTGCCCTGGACACAGACGGAATGAGATTTGAGAAATATTCTCCGCAGGAAGAGAGCAGCCCAGTGCATGTATTGAAGCAGGCGAGGATGAAGATTGCGGCAATGAAGTATCTTCCATACTGCGGCCACAAAGATGCAGCAGCTGCTGAAAGTATGTCAGCTCCGTTTGCCGGTGATGTGATGAAGGCGTGTGAAAGCGTGCCTGTCACTGCAAGTGCCGAGTAGACAATCAGAAGAAGTATTCCTCCTCCAGCAGCTGCTATGGCACATTCTTTTCTGACAGCTTTTTCCTCCACTCCGGCTTTAGTGATGTTGATGGCCAGAATAGAGCCGAAGACAAGACCTGCGATTGCATCCATTGTCTGGTAACCTTCAACAAAGCCCTCTGCCAGCGGTGATGAATCATAGACTTCTGATGCTGTCAGCTGAACTTGACTTACAGACATAACAGTGCCTGCAAACAGTATTGCTATCAGTAGGACAAGCAGGGGAGAGAGGAACCTGCCAAGGCGCTTAGACAGCTTTTCCGGTCTCAGTGCGACAATCCCGGCAAGAGTGAAGAAAACAGCAGAATAGATTATGGCAGACAATGTGGAATCACGCCCTGCTGCAAGAGCTGCCATCTCATAGCTTGTGCTTGCTGTGCGGGGGATTGCAAGGCATGGCCCGATGGCAAGGTACACTGCAATTGTGAGAATGCGGCTGAATACCGGATGGACTCGTCCTGCCATGCTGTCAAGGTCTCCTTCCTTTGTCACCGCGATGAGCGCGAGCACAGGAAGGGCAGTAGCAGAGAGGGCAAAGCCTGTGAATGCCGGTATGACATTGTCTCCCGCCTGATAAGCGAGAAACACGGGGAATATGAGATTGCCGGCACCGAAGAACATCGCAAAAACCGTGAAGCTCATCAGCACTCTTCGTTTTATTGAAAGCATATGAACCATTATAGCTCAGTTTTTCTGCCGGATGATGAAGCATTATAGCATTCTGTTTTCTGCATCATGAGAAATCCTCCAGATCCTTTCCCATCAGGTTTTTCCATTCCTTGACTACGATGCTTACTGCAAGTATTGCCGCCAGAATGTTGGTCCCGGCGAAATTGAACCAGATGCCGTCCAGCCCGAATCCCTGAAGGGCAAGAAGAAGTATCACAGGGAAAATAAAAGCGGTGCAGATGCTTATGAGCGCTGCGTATTTCGGCTTCTCAATGGCCAGCATCAGTGACTGCGTTGTGAAGGAAATCCATCTTGTCACATAGGCGAAGGAGAAAATGCCCAGTGCTGAGACAGCCATCTCAAACAGGGCTGTCTGAGATTTGTCAATGAAAATGGAGCTGATGAAGCGGGGGAAGGTGTGGAGTACAGTCCATGCAATCACAGAGATGATTATCGCAGCAGTCAGACAGCATTTCTCAAGCGCCCTGACTCTGGACTTTTTTCCGGCACCCCAGTTGTATCCGATAGCCGGTTGCAATGAATCCACCATGCCGTACATCACAGGCTGGACAAGTCCGTCAGCATACATCAGGACTCCGTAGACGGAGACTGCGTCCTGTCCTCCTGCACGGACAAGCATCATGTTCATGATAATCGATGTGATACGTCCGGCAATGTTGTTCAGGAAATTCGGTGTACCACAGGATAGAATTCTTTTGACTAGAGGAATGGAAAAGTGAGGGTGAACGAAATGCAGGCTTCTTTTTCCAAGAGCGAATGGGATTATTGCTATCAGTGCGCAGACTGTCATCGACAGGCAGGTTCCCAATGCCGCGGCCCAGACACCCCAGCGGAAGATGAAGATGAAGAGAAACTCAAGAGCGGCAGAAAGAGAAGACATGAGAACATTAAGCCACATGCTGCTTTGTGTCTTGCCACAGATTCTCAGATAATTGTCGGTTGCGAAGACGATTGTCGACACAGGCGAGAATGCTGCATAGACGCGCAGGTAGCGGATTGCCAGCTCTCTGAATTCTCCTTCAGCTCCCATGACTGTCATCAAAGACGGTGCCATAAGGAACATCAGAAAACCAAGTATGGCTGATGCAATGAGAATCAGGATGACGGCAACGGAGAAGATGTTGTCTGCATCCTTCTTTCTTCCCTGTCCAAGACTTATGGAAATCGGGACAGAAGAGCCTACTCCAATCAGGTCTGCGACTGCGAAATTGATGATGACAAAAGGCATTGCCAGATTGATTGCTGCAAAGGCGGTGCTTCCAAGCCCCTGACCGACGAACATTCCATCCAGCGTTTGATAAAGCGAGGAAGCCAGCATGCTGACAGCTCCTGGTATTGCTGCGATGAGAAAGAGACGGACTGGCTTTGTTCTGGAAAACAGGTGGTCTGACTGAGTAATCATATTCTTCTCCCGGCTGGTTACTGTAACCTATGCAGCCGCTACATAGTCAACAGCTTCCCGTTGACCTGAGGTCAGCAGTCAGCATAAAATCAACTGATACGGAGGATTCCTTTGCTTAAATATATCTGGGCCACAATACTGACTGCTCTTGTGAGCGGGGTTTTCATGACATTCTTTCCTCATGTCTTCATCTCTGAGGATCTGACACTGGCAAAGGTTCTTTTCTATGTCTTCATTGTCATGGTTTGGGCCACGCTTGTCGGTTTTTTCGGCCGCAGAGAAAAGAAAAAGAAATCCAGAAGCCTTTGAATTTCTTTGCCTGACAAAAAATATTTCTGCCTTTTTCCGCACTGTTTTGCTAAAAATGCGCTATTGGTGGAAATTAAGCATTTTAATCATTGACCTAATCCCCGTCAGGCCTTAACATTGCCTTGCAAAAAAGATACCTCGCCACTTCCTTGTAGATTGTGCTGCCTGGAACGTGAAAAGAAATTTGTCTTGCTGCACAAAGCTGATTAGTAATAGTCACAAAATTTTTTTGGGGGAGCGTGATGATAGAAATTAAGCACCTTAGAAAAGTCTTTGATGATGATACCATTCCGCTGAAGGATATTGACATCACAATTAACGATGGGGATGTGATTTCAATAATCGGGCCTTCCGGCACAGGTAAATCAACACTGTTAAGATGTATCAACATGTTAAGCGAGCCGACAAGCGGCAGCATCATTGTTGATGGTCAGGACATCACCCAGAAGGGATGCAACCTGAACGAGATCAGGAAGAAGATGGGAATGGTTTTCCAGTCCTTCAATCTTTTCGGGCACCTGACAATAATCGAGAACATTATGAATCCTCAAATCACACTGCTCGGACGCAGCCGTCAGGAAGCCTATGACAAGGCTATGTACCTGCTTCAGCAGGTCGGCCTTGCCTCGAAGGTTTTCAATTATCCTGATGAGCTTTCCGGCGGTCAGCAGCAGAGAATCGCAATCGCACGCACTCTGGCGATGGATCCGGATATCATTCTTTTCGATGAGCCTACAAGCGCTCTTGATCCGTCGATGATCGGAGAAGTCCAGTCTGTTATCAAGATGCTTGCCAAGTCAGGCCGCACGATGATGATTGTCACGCATGAGATGGACTTCGCGAGAAAGATTTCCAACAGAATTCTTTTCATGTATGACGGTTATATTTACGAAGAGGGAACTCCGAAGGAAATCTTCGAGCATCCGAAGAAAGAAATGACAAAGCGCTTCATCCAGCGCCTGTCTTCTCTCACTTACAGAATAACAAGCGCAGACTTCAATATCGAGTCAATGAATGAGGAGCTTCAGGCCTATGGTGAGAAACTGCTTATCGAGGCTGAGCGTCTGAGCAAGCTTTCTCTTGCTTTTGAGGAAATCTGTATGAACAACATTGTTCCTGAAAGCGAGGTGCCTGATATCCTTGTGAAGGTTGAGTACTCCGAGAAGCTTGATATCCTGACAATGCTTATCTGCTACAAGGGAGAGCGCTTTGATGTCGCCTCTTCAGGCAGCAGGCTCTTCTTGAATCTTCTTGCTGAGCCGACGACTGAAGTGAGACAGGACGATATTACAGACGACCCGATGGGTTATGAGCATATGATTTCCATCCGTTTCAGATGGGTTGAGGGGGAATGAGATGAGGAAGGTTTTATTATTCTTGCTTCTTGCTGCCGTATTTACCTTCTCAGCTTCAGCTGAAGCATTGTACACGGAGATTGAGGATCTTAACGGGAAGAACATCGGTGTCCAGACAGCGGTTCTTTATGAGGAGCTGATTCTTGACAGGGTTCCTGATTCAACAATCCAGTACTACACGATGCCTAATGATATGATTCTCGCTCTTCAGTCAGGCAAGGTGGATGCCTATCTCATCGAGGAGGTGAGTTACGGAGTCCAGAAGAAGAACCATCCTGAACTGACAGTGCTTGAAGAGCCTGCCGGCTATATAAACGCAACCTGTATCATCGGAAACAATGAGCGTCAGGACAGACTTCTCAGTGAGCTGAATGCGTTCATCGCTGAAAGCCATGAGAACGGAATGCTTGATGAGCTTTATGATTACTGGATTGCTGATTTCGATCCTGTCAATGATACCTGTGACATAACAGGATTCACCGGCGAGAACGGAATCATAAGTGTGGCTGTCGAAGGTGGTTATGAGCCGTTCTCATTCATAAGCAATGGAAACATTTCCGGTTTTGATGTCGATTTCATCTGCCGTTTCGCCCGTGCTTATGGCTATACTCCTGAGTTCTATGAAGTCCCCTTTGAGGCAATAGCACCCGGTGTCGAGAGCGGAAAATATGATATCGGCATGAACATTGTCGTTTCAGCTGAGCGCAATGAGACCGGTACTCTGTCGGATGTCTATTATTCAACACCTATCAGGCTTGTCATTCTCGGAGAGGACGAGTCCTCACTCACGTTCTTCGAGCAACTTGGTGAGAGTTTCAATAAGACATTCATCAGAGAAGGCCGCTGGAAGCTCTTTGTCCAAGGCGCAGGAATCACCATTCTCATCACGGTCACGTCAATTCTTGCCGGTACCGTTCTCGGCTTTGTTGTCTTCATGCTCTGCCGCAAGGGTAACCGTATTGCTAACGGGGCGACAAACGTTTTCCTCTGGCTCATCCATGGCATGCCTACAGTTCTTCTGCTGATGATTCTCTACTACATAATCTTCGGCTCGTCCTCACTCAGTGGAACATGGGTCTCAATTGTAGGTTTCTCTCTCATGTTCGCATGCTCAATGATTGACATGCTACGCGTGGGATGCAGTGCAATCGGAAGAGGGCAGTTTGAGGCTTCTACAGCTCTGGGATATTCGGAGCATCAGAGCTTTTTCAAGATAATCCTTCCTCAGGCCGCACAGCACTTCCTGCCGATTTACCGCAATGATGTGGTCACCCTCATCAAGGAGACTTCCGTTGTCGGTTATATCGCGGTACTTGACCTGACAAAGATCAGTGACCTTGTGAGAAGCAGGACTTATGAAGCTTTCTTCCCGCTTATTGTCACTGCAATTATGTACTTCATCATTTCAGCTCTGCTGACAAAGATTGTCACAGCAATCGAGCATTCTATTGACCCGAAGAGAAGGAAGAAGGACAAGATTCTCAAGGGAATCAAGGAAGTTGAATGAAAACACGCTGAAAAGCGCAAATGACATTACAGGGCAGGGAAACCTGCCCTGTGCTATGTTGTTTGCCCTGCATGGGCATTGATTTGGTGGTGAAAGTCCACTACGAGTACAGCTCGGAACGAGAGTTCCAAATCGTTAGCCAAGAGCAAGGGCGTTGTCGTGAGGCAAGGTCTGAAGGAAGCTGGAGGCAAAATCGCGGGCCTACGGACAGAAACCGCATATAAGGCATGCACGATGGATGAGTCTGCAACATAAGATGAAATCCCGAGCTGAGTCATGGATGTAAATGCGGAGGCTATATGCGAGGAATGTCAATGTTCTTAATAGCCGGGGCCATAGTTTTCTTGAGAGATTTGAAGGGGCTGAACAGATTCAGTAAGGGAAAAAGCTCCTGTGTAAGATCTCAATACGCAGTTGGTCTGGTGCAAAGCGAAATCTGTATCATAAGTGTTTTTGTGTGCTGATTTTCTCAGACCCTTTAGAAAAGAACAGACCCCAGAAAATCTGGGGCCTGAGAGAAGTGCAGATTCAATTATTTGCAAAGCTTCTTGAATTCGTCTGCAACGAACTGTACCTTCGGGCCGATAATGACCTGTACAGAGTTCTTTGCCGGGCGGAGAACACCCTTGACACCTGAGCTCTTGATCTTCTTCTCATCAACCTTGAGGCGATCCTTGACTTCAAGGCGGAGACGTGTGATGCAGTTGTCGATTGTAGCAACGTTGTCAACACCGCCGACACCCTCGAGGATAATTGTAGCGATTGCTGTGTAGTCATTGTTGGCAAGGTCAATCTTCAGCTCTTCATCCTGATCATCTTCTCTTCCCGGTGTCTTGAGGTCGAACTTCTTGATGACAAAGAAGAAGACGAAGAAGTAGATGACTGCAACGACAAGGCCGATAGGAATGATGAGCCATGGGTTGACAGCGTTAGGAGCATTGAATGACAGGAACCAGTCTACGAAACCTGCTGAGAAGTTGAATCCAGCTCTGACCGGGAGCATTGCACAGACAGCAACTGAAACGGCTGTGAGAAGAGCATGCACGAGATAGAGGCCCGGAGCAAGGAACATGAATGAGAATTCGAACGGCTCTGTGACGCCTGTGAAGAAGGAAGAAAGGGCAGCTGCGAGGAGAATACCGGCAGCAGTCTTTCTGTTCTTGTCTTTTGCTGTGAAGTACATAGCAAGAGCGCCAGCGGGAAGGCCGAACATCATCACAGGGAAGAAGCCAGTCTGGTAGATACCTGTGACCTGGAAGTCTCCGTTCCAGAGAACGTCTGCCGGTGTGCCCCAGAATCTTGCGATATCGTTGATTCCAGCAACGTCGAACCAGAAGACGCTGTTGAGAGCGTGGTGCAGACCAACAGGAATCAGGAGTCTGTTGAAGAATGCGTAGATACCAGCTCCGACAGGTCCGAGACTGATCATTGCCTCACCGAATGTGACCAGTGCACCGTAGATGAACGGCCACAGGAACATCATCGGCAGTGAGATGATGAGTGTGACAAATGCAGTTACGATAGCAACAGAGCGGCGGCCTGAGAAGAAGCCGAGGAACTCCGGGAGCTCTGTCTTGCAGAACTTGTTGTAACATACTGCACCGATGATACCGGAAAGAATACCGATGAACTGGTTGTTGACCTTTGCGAAAGCAGCGACATCAAGCCAGGAGATATCACCGACGACTGTAGGAGCAACCTTGCCAAGCAGAGTCTGGAAAACAAACCAGCTGACAAGACCAGCCAGACCGGAAGTACCCTCCTGGTCCTTTGACATACCGACAGCAACACCGATTGCGAAAAGGACGGACATGTTGTCGATAATTGAGCTTCCTGCAGAGTAGAGGATGTTGGAAATGACATTGCTACCAGCACCCCATCCTGACGGGTCGATCCAGTAACCGATACCGACGAGGATACCTGCGACAGGGAGACATGCTACAGGGAGCATGAGAGACTTACCGAGTCTCTGTAAGAATTTCATCATAGAGAATTACCTCCAGTTAGTATTTTACAGGGCAATGCCCTGATTATTCCTTGTTCAGAAGTTCTCCTTGAAGAACTGCTCAATCTGAGGGGCGGCTGTGTCTTCGTCTTCGCCTTCGACGGTGACTGTGACGGTGTCGCCCTGCTTGACGGCCATTTTCATGACAGCCATCAGGCGCTTTGCATCAGCACTCTTGTCCTTTGCCTTGACTTCAATCTTGACACTGCTTTTCACTGATGCCAGCTGCTTGACCAGAATTCCTGCCGGACGGGCATGGATTCCCATTTCATCTTTGACTGTGTATTCAAAACTCTTCATGTCTGTTTCAGGAAGACTGTGCAGGCTTCCTGATCCTCCTTGTATTTGTATTTCAGATGTTGCTTTCTATGACGTTCTTCCTGAGCTCAAGTATTCTTGACGGTGCCACGGACAGCTCATCATAACCCATTTTCAGGAATTCGTCTGTCAACGATAAATCTCCTGCAAGCTCTCCGCAGATACCTGCCCAGATTCCTGCTTTATGAGCATTCCGGGCAATCATTGCCAAAAGCCTCATAATTGCAGGGTGGTGCGCGTCATAGAATGCATCAAGCTTTTCGTTCTGTCTGTCGATTGCAAGAGTGTACTGTGTGAGATCATTCGTTCCGACGCTGAAGAAATCGACAAGCGGAGCAAGCTGGTCACTCATGACAGCTGCTGCCGGTGTCTCGATCATGATTCCATGTTCAACAGGATTCAATGGCACACCTTCAGCCTTGAGCTCAGCTTCAACTTCTTCACAGCACTTCTTGATTTCCTCAATTTCTTTTTCGCTGATAATCATCGGGAACATTATGGCAACCTTGCCATAGGAACTTGCCCTGTAGATTGCCCTGAGCTGGGTGCGGAAGATGTCTTTTTGCGTGAGACATATCCTTATGCCTCTGTACCCGAGTGCGGGGTTCTCTTCAGGAGTTAGGTTGAAATAGTCAACCTTCTTGTCTGCTCCGATGTCCAGAGTCCGGATAACAACCTTTTTGCCATTCATTGCTTCCACGACTTTTCTGTAAGCCTCGAAAAGCTCATCTTCAGTAGGAAAGCTGTCGCGTCCGAGATAAAGGAACTCGCTTCTCAGAAGACCGATGCCCTCGGCATCTCCATCAAGAACGTACTTGATATCATCAGGACTGCCGATATTGGCAAAGAGGCTGACATGCTGTCCTTTTCTGGTGACGCTTTCCTTTCCTCTGTAGCTTTCGAGTCCTGCTTTGTAAGCTCCTGCTTTTTCCTTCTTCTCAAGCATTGCCTTCATTGTCGCATCATCAGGGTCGATGTAATAATTGCCGGCAAAGCCGTCGACAATCATCGTACGGCCATTGAGAGACGGGTCAATGTCGATGTCAGTAAGGACAAGGGATGGAATGTTCATGACACGGGCAAGAATTGCCGTGTGTGAATTGGATGAGCCCTGACGTGTGACAAATGCCAGAATCTTGTCCTTGTCCAGAGCAACCGTCTCACTCGGGGTGAGATCCTCTGCGACAATGATTCCCGGTTCATCCATTCTGAAACCCTGAGCCGCACCTGTTAGAATCCTGACCAGTCTGTCAGAAATATCCCTGATGTCAGTCGCTCTGGCCTTCATGTACTCATCATCAAGAGCGGCAAATGTGCTTGCCTGTGCATCTCCGATTTCATGGACGCTGAAAGCGGCATCACTACCGGCTTTTATCATGTCCTCGATACCTTCCACGAAATCAAGGTCATCAAGGAAGAGAGACTGCACTTCGATGATTGCAGCCTGTTCCTCTCCGATTTCCTTCAGCGTCTTGTCATAAAGAACCTGAAGCTCCTCTCTGGCAGTCTCCTTCGCCTCACTGAAGCGTGCAAGTTCTTTTTCGATGTCCGCACATTTCTTGTCTGTTACTGTCTGCTGCTTTGAATGGACATAAATCCGTCCGATTGCGACACCCTCATAAACAGGGCGTCCTGTTCCTTTAATCATTTTTGTCCCACCCCCTTATTTTCCCACAGAGAGGATTCTGTCGCCAGTGACGACATCCTTTCCTGTGATAGGGACAATCTTTGAATAGGAATCGCTGTTGCAGATGACAACAGGAATTATAGTGTTATAGCCTTCGTCAGCAATTGCCTGGCGTTCAAACTCAATGAGGGGATCGCCTTTTTTGACCTTGTCTCCGCTTTCCTTGAGTGTCTTGAAATGCTTTCCTTTCAGCCCGACAGTCTCAAGTCCGATATGAATGAGAATCTCGATGCCGGAGTCTGAGATGAGGTTTACTGCGTGTCCTGTATCAAACATCAGGTCAACGGTACCGTCACAAGGACTGCAGACAACATCACCTGAAGGCCTGATGGCAAGTCCTTTGCCGAGAATCTCTTCTGCAAATGTCGGATCCGGAACTTCTGAAATCGCGACTGTTGTGCCAGAGACAGGAGAAGCGAGAATCATAGATTCATCTTCTGATTTGAAAAGTTTGCTGAAAAAGCCCATATAAATTTACCTTCGTCCCCTTTTTTTATACTGGATTGCCTATTCTAACATAAAATTGTAGGAAAAAGATACAGAAATTTAATTATTTTGGTAAAACTCATGAAAGAACAGCCTGTAAGCGAATTTTCACACTGCCCGGTGCATGTAATTTCTGAAAAAATGAGATTTTCGTCCTTTGTTTCAGATTATATCTGATGAGATTTCGCCTTTCAGCATTGCAGAAGCGATAATCTGCAGTTCCGGGTAATGCTTTTTCATCTCATTGACTGCATAATCGATTCTGCTTCCTCCTGAGGTTGCGAAAAGCACTATCTTCTTTCCGCAGAGATTCAGGCTCTCGATGAATGTGTTCACCGGTCTCGGTGCGACACCCCACCAGATGGGAAAGCCAATGTAGATTACGTCATAGCTTTTTACATCAGGCCAGTCTTTCTCAATTTCAGGTCTGCTTGAAGGATCCTGCATCTCAATTGAGCTTCTGCTGGACTTGTTCCTCCAGTCGAGGTCTTCTTTTGTGTAAGGATGGATTGGTTTGATACGGTATGACTCTCCGCCTGCTGCCTTTGCAAGCTGCAAAGCCGCTTTCTCGGTCACTCCGCTTGCGGAGAAAAAGACGATGAGCTTTTTCATTTCTGCCTCCTCTGCTAATGATGAGAATTCCACGCATCCTCTTTGATTTTAACATCAGGACAGTCAGGCTGTAATCACTATTTTTTGAAAAAAGAAGGACGCTTGTCGCGTCCCTCTGTGAGTCAGTCGGCCTTAGCCGCCATTTCAAATTCTTTTTTCACCTGTTCGTCCGGCTCTGGTGTGAGCAGCGAGACAACAACGATGAAGACAGATGAGATGATGAATGCCGGAAGCAGCTCATAGATTCCGAAAACCCCACCAAGAGGCTTGATGAGGAAGTTCCAGACGAAGACCATGATTCCGCCTGCCAGCATACCTGCTACAGCTCCCTGCTTTGTCGTTCTCTTCCAGAAAAGCGAGAAGAGCATGAGAGGCCCGAATGTCGCACCAAAGCCTGCCCATGCGAAACTGACAATTGTGAATATGATGCTGTCTTCATCAAGAGCGATGACTGCGCCGATGAGTGCGATGGCAATAAGCGCGATTCTTGATACAACCATAATCTGCTTGTCATTGGCCTTTGTATGGAAGACACCCTGGAAGAGATTTTTTGAGAATGCTGACGCGGCAATCAGGAGGTATGAGTCCGATGAGCTGATTGTCGCAGCCAGGATTCCTGCCATCACCAGACCTGCGAAAAGCGGGTGCATGAGTACGCTGGCAAGATATGAGAAGATGTTTTCAGCATCTGATGCGGTAAGGAAGGCTGTCGGGGTGAATGCCCTTCCTACAAGACCGATTGTGACAGCTGCCATAAGGGAAATGAGAACCCAGACTGTGGCGACACGGCGACTCTTTGTAAGCTCATCTGCCTTGCGGATTGCCATGAAGCGCAGAAGAACCTGCGGCATGCCGAAGTATCCCAGTCCCCATGCCAGCATCGAAACGACATTGAGAAGGGGATATGCCTGTGCCTCATTGAATACAGGACTTCCTGCTGAGACAAGCTGAACACCTGCTTCATCCACAGCCGGAGAGGCGATTGAGAAGAATTCAAGAAAACCGGGGATGTTCCTGATGTTCTCCAGCACCTGTCCCACACCGCCTGCGGCAATTGTGCCGGACACAAGGACAATGACAAGTGCAAGGACCATGATGATGGCCTGCATGAAGTCACTGGCACTTTCTGCGAGGAAGCCTCCCAGGAAGGTGTAAATCACAACGAAAAGAACACCGCAGAGCATCATCGGAATGTATGGCGCGTTGAAAATAGAAGAGAAAAGCTTTCCGCATGTGACGAAACAGCTGGCTGCATAGACACAGAAGAAAATGAGGATGAAAAGGGAAGAGATTGTCATTATGACTTTCTTTCCTTCATGGAAACGGTTGCTGAAGAATTCAGGAATCGTGATTGCGTTTCCGGCAGCGAGTGAATAGTGCCTCAGGCGCTTTGCGACAATAAGCCAGTTGATATAAGTTCCGATTGCAAGTCCGATTGCGGTCCAGAAGGCATCTGCGATACCTGTCCAGTAAGCCAGTCCCGGAAGTCCCATGAGAAGCCATCCGGACATGTCGGATGCCTCTGCGCTGAAAGCTGCGACCCAGGGACCGAGAGAGCGTCCTCCAAGATAATAGTTGTCGCTGTTCTGGTTTGCTCTCTTTGCAAAATAAACACCGATACCGATGACTACACACATGTACATGAGCATTGAAATCAGCATCTGGGCTGAGGATGTTGTCATATGTTCCCCCTTTAAATGATTGCTGGATATGTTACTACAGAAAAGAAAGAGTGAAAAGGAAGGGGGCCCCGGCCCCCTGAAAGCTCAGAATTTCAGCACTTTTACAGGCTCATCGTTTTTCCTGACGAACACTCTTGCATAGGAATCGGCCCCTTCACAGGAGGAAAGGAATCCCTTTGACGGGACTTCTCTGGATGCAAAGGAGACAATGTATCTGTCGTTATCGGCCTTGAGTACAAGCCCTGTTGCTGTGTTTCTGTCAAAGACTGTGCCAGTAAGCGGCTTCACGACATCAGCCGGCTTTGCGCTGGCTCCTTCTTTCAATGCGATTACCGTCATGCAGATGAGACTGCCGCCGCAATCTGTTTTTGCGCTTATCACATCTGCTTCCAGCATTTCGTTGTAATGTTTTGACATCATGCCCTTTGAGACAGAGAGAGTTTCACCAGATAGGAAGAACAAACGTGCACAGGCTTCTTCCTTCTTTACCATGAATGTGTTCCCGTCTCTTGTCAGCTCGCAGCCTTCATCCAGATGGAACAGCCGTGTCACCTCGCATTTTCTGTCTGACTGCACAGTATCTGCTATGATGATGAAGCTGTCCTCAAGCGTGATGATGGTTCTTTTTACGAAAGCACCCTGTGACAGATAGCCCAGATGCGCTGCACTTACATATTTGAAAGGTCCTTCACACTTCGCTTCAAAACATGCCGGCTCGGCAAAGTCATTTACAACCCAGCTGTCAGCCATCTCAGACATCTCCCTGTCATTGATGATGATGGTGTTATGTCCATAGCTGCCTTTCAGCGCTCTGCGCTGCTTACTGTCAACGTATGTGTAGCGGCCGGTGTCAGTAAGAAGCATCTGTCCTTTGTGGTACAGGTCAAAATGAAGCTGGTCCAGATGTCCATGTCCGCTTCCGATCAGACCGCAGTGGAAACGCACCTCTGTCTCTGGTGACAAGGCAAGTATTGCATTGCCTGTATCTGCAAAGACCTTAGTCCTGTCAGCAATGGCAAGCTCTTTCGGAATCTTCTGGTCAAGTGGGAAGGATGCATAGAAATCATAATCAGCTCCGCCATGTCCCATACCGGCAAGCTGTCCGTCATCGAAAATGACTGCGGCTTCAAGAATCATGTCCTTCATGTCAATCTCATCGCTGTCACCGAAAAGAGGACATTTTCCGTCCGGACGGTTGATTCTCCCCAGTCCGTCGGCAAGCAGATGTGTCTTATCAATCAGCTCACCCGGGATGTCATATGAAAGACGTCTGGCAACAAGAATCGAATCCAGGCAGGCATGGAGCACTTCTGCCTGATACATAGGACTCTGCTCCCAGTGGATACCGTCATCCATCGTCTGGAGAACCGCTTCTTCAGCAAGACGAGTAAGTGCTGTCTTTGCGCTTTCTCTGTCATCAAGCCAGGCTGCGGCGAGGAAGAGTCCATGGTCCTGAAGCACACCCCAGTTTGAAAGTCTGTGAAAGGCGTCATGTGTCTCAAGAAGATAGGCAATATGTGTGCGGAAAAAGTCATCTATTCTTTCTTTTATTCTCTCGTAAACAGGCTTTGTGTCTTCGAAGAATTCAAGGCTGCGGATATAGTTCTCTATTCTGATTCCGCTTTCCAGACTTCTCCAGCACAGTGACCTGTTATTCCCCTCAGGAGCTGTGTTCTCATAAAAGTCATTGAAAAGCCTGAGCCAGGCTTCTCTGTATTTCTCATCTTCTGTGATTGCATAGGCCTTGGCGAGGTTGAGAAGGAAGGTGTGTCTGTTGAAGGCGAAACACCACTCGTTGTCACCGAAAGGAATATGGTTCCAGTCGATTTTACCGTCAAACCGGACAGGTGTGGTACAGCGCTCCATTTCATATTTGTCTGTGAAGACGAATGTGTTTTCACAGGCGTAATCCGCTATTTTCAGAATCCTGGCTGTAACGTCACAGTCCTGTTTCAGCCAGCTGATGTATTCTTTCGTGTTCTCAAGGTAAAAACGTTTCATGAAAATCCCCTTTTGTTATTTGTTTTAGTAGCGTACGATATGAGTATCCGTCTTTTGTCTGGCTCTTGCAATTGTTTTCTCATAACAGCGCAAGATGCGTGGTTGATGATGAAAAGAGGGATATAATAATTCATAAGGAATTTTGGATGAAAAGGAAGAATGTTGTTCTGATTTGCACAGATGAATGGCCCGGACAGCTTTTCGGCCACAGAGGCAGAAAGGATGTGATGACCCCGACAATAGATTTTCTGGCTGACAACGGCGTTATGATGGAAAACGCATACAGTGAATGCCCTGTATGCATTCCAGCGCGGCGCTCTCTGATGACGGGCCTGACCCCCGAGCACCACGGTGACAGGGTTTACAGTGACAGGATGGAAATGCCTGACTGTCAGACACTGGCAGGAGCGTTTTCTTCTGCCGGATACCAGACAGTAGCCGTGGGCAAGATGCACGTATATCCTCAGCGTGACAGAACAGGCTTTGATGATGTCATCCTGATGGAAGAAGGCAGGTGCGAGTTCGGAGTCATGGATGATTATGAGATATGGCTCGGTGAGCAGGGAAAAGCCGGTGAGCAGTTCATGCATGGTATGGGCAACAACACATATTACACCAGGCCATGGCATATGGATGAGCCGTCTCATGAGACAAGCTGGATAACACGCGAGGCTATGAAGCAGATTGCACGCCGTGATCCGAAACGTCCTTTATTCCTTTATGTGTCATTTACCTATCCGCATCCTCCAATCGTTCCGCTGCAGGTCTTTCTGGATAAATACAGGGATGTCCAGTGTGAGCCTGTGCTTGATGATGACTGGCCGGAGGAATGGGTCATAAAGCAGTTCCGGGACATTGCATCGCAGTATTCTCCCAAAGAGAGGGAAGATGCGAGGAAGGCCTTCATGGCCCAGTGCACGCACATTGATTACAGCATAAGGCTGATTATCGGGTCATTGCGGGAACATAATCTTCTTGATGATACGATACTTGTATTCATGTCAGACCACGGAGACATGCTTTTTGATCATAAGATGGTCGCAAAGCGTCTTTTCTATGAAGGCAGCGCATCTGTCCCTCTCATATTCTCAGGCCGACCGATGCTTGAATACCGCAACAGGGGCTATGAGAAGAAACTGTGCCAGATATGTGACGTGATGCCGACTCTGCTTGATTTGTGCGATGTGGAGTGTGATGAAAAACTTGACGGAATCTCTCTCTTCTCGGAAAAGAAAAGGGACTATATCTTCGGGGAAATAGGTGAGGATGCCAAGGCCACGAGGATGATCAGGGATGATCGGTTCAAGCTGATTTACTATCCTGTGGGAAATGTCTTCCATCTTTTTGATATGCAAGAGGACAGAAAGGAGCAGCACAGCCTTGCTGATGATCCTGAATATGCAGATGTTATGGAAAAGATGAAAGGTCTGCTTGCCTCCAGCCTTCATGGAGAAGACACTTCCTGGGTTCAGAATGGAGAGTTCTGCGGCTGTCCTGTACCAGAAACAGAGAGCATGCCTAATTTCGGACTTCTGAACCAGAGGGGAATCCACTGGCCGCCTCCGGAGACCGGATACAGTCACTAAGCATTCATCTTCCAGATTATTATTTCATGAAACAACCCCTCTGACTGATGTCAAAGGGGTTGTGTTCATATTAAGAGTGATGGTGCCGTCAGCCTTTGAGACCGCTTGATGCGATACCTTCAACGAAGAAGCGCTGGAAGGCAAGGAAGACGACCAGAACAGGTATGATTGCAAGCACGCTGGTTGCCATGATCAGGCCGTACTCTGTGGAGTAAATGCCTGTGAACATCTGGATACCGAGCTGGATTGTCTTGTTCCTGTCGCTGTTGAAGTAGATCATCGGTCCCATGTAGTCGTTCCACACTGTGACGAAACTCATGATGATCAGTGTTGCCATTGCCGGCTTCGTGAGCGGGAGGACGATACGGGCGAATGTTCCGTATTCTGACAGACCGTCGATTCTTGCAGCTTCGAGAAGCTCATCAGGAATCGAGATGTAGAACTGTCTGAGAAGGAACACACCGAAAGCCGTGAAGCTCTGAAGCAGGATGATTGCCAGATGAGTGTCAATCAGGTGCAACTTCTGCATCATGACGTACTGCGGGAGCATGTAAACCTGCCATGGGATTGCAATTGTTGCAATGTAGGCCAAAAAGAGAGCATTTCGTCCCGGGAACTTGCATTTTGAGAATCCGTATGCAGCAAACGATGATGTGGCAAGCTGGATGAATGTGATGATTATCGACAGCTTGAATGAGTTGAAAGTGTAAGTGGCAAGGTTGATCTTTTGCCAGATTGTCACATAGTTCTCCCAGTGGAAGACTTCCGGAATCCATTTGATCGGGAATGTGAAGACTTCTGATGAGAGCTTGAATGAAGCTGAAAGCATCCAGACAAGAGGAAGCAGTGTGACAACCGTCAGAACGATAAGAAGAACATAAATAAGGACTGTTTTTACAGGATTTCTTTTTTCAATCATCATATGACATGTCCTCCTTATAGATAGTCTGTGAACTTCTTCTCACCGCGGAACTGGATAATTGTCACAGCCAGAACGATGACGAAGAGAATGATGGATGCTGCTGAGGACTTTCCGTAATCCCAGTAGACGAATGTCTGGTTATATATGTAGTTCGACAGCAGTGTTGTACTCGTACCGGGGCCTCCCTGTGTCAATGCGTAAATCAAATCGAAGCTCTTGAAGCTGTTGATTGTGAGCATGATGAAAACGAAGAATGTACTCGGTGTGAGCATTGGCAGTGTAATCTTTGTGAAGCGCTGCCATCCGGTTGCGCCGTCAAGTGTCGCTGCTTCATAAAGCTGTACCGGGATATCCTGCAGTCCTGCAAGATAAATCAGCATGTAATAGCCCATGAATTTCCAGATTGACACAATGATTACGCCGTAAATGGCCCAGTCAGTGGAAGCGAACCATCCCGGAGGATTGCTGATTCCGATTGTCCTGAGAAGATGGTTGATTGGTCCGTTGTTAGCTTCAAAAAGCTGCTTCCAGACAGCACCGACAGCAATCATTGATGCGACATACGGGAAGAAGATAGCTGCCCTGAAGGCATCTCTCCCCTTGATTTTTTTGTTAAGCGCACATGCAAGTGCCAGAGAGGCAAGCAGTGTGAAAACAACAGTGAAGACAACATACAGAAGCGTCAGCCAGAAAGAAGACTTGAAGACACGGTCACGGAAAATCGAGCGGAAATTAGATAGTCCTGCAAAGGTCATTGCATTGAATCCGTCCCAGTTCATCACTGACAGAATGAGTGTGAAGAGGACCGGGAAAAGAATGAAAATCGCAAAACCGATGAAGTTAGGCGCAATGAAGGAATATCCAATTAAGGCATTTCTCCGCTTCAGTGAAGAGGCTTTTTTCTCAGCAATGGTCTTTTCTGCCATATTTGTCCCTCCTTTTTTTACAGTCTTTTCAGTTTAAAAAGGGCTGCCTTTCAGCAGCCCTCGTGATTCAGGGTCTAAATTGAATCAGTTACCCATGATTTCGGCATAGTTTCTGTTCATGTTGGCGATGCCTTCATCAACAGTCTCTTCGCCGAGAAGAATCAGCTGGTGCTCAGCAAGGAGCATCTGGTCAATCTCTGTGACCTTGTCCATTGCAGGGCGGTCCGGGGAGATGAGTGCTGCATACAGTCCGTCGAGGATGTCCTCAGGCATTCCGTCTGCCGCAGCATAAGCCTCGAGGTAGCCTTCTCCGGAGAGAGCAGGAACCTGTCCGCACTCAGCAAGAATCTGTGCGCCTTCCGGTCCGCTGAGGAAGGAAACGAATCTCCATGCAGCGTCCTTGTTCTTGCTGGCATTGTTGATACAGATAGGTGTTGTAGCACCGACTGTGTATCCGTTAGGAACATCTTCTGCGTGTGGAACGACTGCGACGCCCCAGTTGACTGATGATTCACCAGAAGCATTCTTCTGAATCATTGTCTGAATGAGCCAGGAGCCCATCGGAAGCATTGCAACCTGACCACGTGAGAAGACATCTGTGTATCCGATACCGGATCCCTGGATTGTACCGTAGTCCATGCATGTGCCGGCTTCCTGCATTCTGAGAACCATCTCATAGTATGGCTTGAAGAATGAATACTCACCTGACATGATTGTGTGCTTTCCGTCCTGAACACCCCAGTTCTGGACACATGCGTTCCATGAGTGGAAGTGAGCACCGTAGATCTTGTTTGCACCTTCGCCGCTTGTGAGCTGTGCAGCCAGATCCTCAAATTCTGCCCATGTCATGTCGTTGTCTGGATAAGGAACTCCTGCTGCATCAAAGATGTCCTTGTTGTAGAAGAGAACATACTGGTCAGTTCTGACAGGCATTCCGTAAACCTTTCCGTCGAAGATGAAGTTTGCATCTGTACCGTTGTAGTCGGCCATGTCGATTCCGTCAGCTGCGATGTAGCCTGACAGGTCAGCAAGCTGTCCTCTGTCGTAGAATGTCTTTGTCTTGTCTGCTTCTTTCACAAAGAACATGTCAACATCTGATCCGCCATTGAGCTGGGTGTTGAGCTTTGTGATGTATTCTGTTGAAGGTGTGTCCTGAAGTTCAATCTTGATATCAGGATTTGCAGCTTCGAAAGCATCAATGACAACATTGATGTAGTTGTTCTGAGAAACATCCCAGAAAGCGAGTGTGAGTGTTGTCACGCCACCTTCTGAAGAAGACTCAGAGGCACCGCCTGCAAAAACGGTTGTCATTGCGATAAGAGCAATGAGAAGAACTGTTAAAGCTTTTTTCATGAATTTCTCCTTTTGAAAGTTTTCTAAATATCAGTACAAAGGAGGATGGCAAAATCTGAAATGTAAAAAAATGGTGAATGTTGGTAAAATATGGCACTCAGGCCTGAAATTTGGCAAAAGACAGGCCCAGGTTAACTTTTTTCTACATGAAAAAGCCAGAAAGGCTCAATTTTCAAGTTCTACCTTGATTACATAATCAGTCTCATCAGGAAGAACAGGATTCTCACCAGTGTCAATGAACACGTAATCCGGGTAATCGCAGTAATTGAAATGTGTGACAACATGCAGCTCATGTCCGCTTTCAAGAGCTCTGATTCTTTTGATTCTGGTTCTGTCCAGCCCCTGGACGGGCAGAGCTCCGACCGCATTCTCAAATATATGCAGATAATATAAGTTGTCCTTTCTGGTCACGCGTCCGAAGTCCGGTTTCGGGATTCCTGCGATTGAGCAGCCGTAAATGCTCTCTCCGTTTTTCTTCATCCAGACTGCTATCGCCTTCAGTATGTCCAGTTCTTCCTGCGGTATGTTTCCATAAGCATCCGGACCAATATTAAGAATCATGTTTCCGCCTTTTGACACGCACTCGACAAGTTTATGAATCAGCATTGCCGGAGTCTTGAAGAAACGGTCACCAGCACAATATCCCCAGTGCCGGTTCATTGTTATGCAGGACTCCCAGAGCACTGGTCTTCCCTGTTCATCCTTTATCCCGTCTGGTGGAACAATCTGCTCTGGAGTCACATAGTCTCCATGCCATGGAAGCGGGTCATTCGTGACAAGAGAGCCGAAACCTCTTCCTCCGGCTTCAAGCCTGTTATTGATTATGATTCCCGGCTGAAGAGAGCGCACCATTGTCACAAGCTCTTCTGCCTTCCATGTCTGACCCCTCATGTTTCCATATGAATAATCAAAGAAGAGAAGGTCAATCTTCCCGTAGTTTGTGCAAAGCTCACGTACCTGCCCATGCATGAAATCCAGATAGCGGTTGAAGTCCCTGTTTTCATTGCCTTCATTGCTGTTGTTTCTCATAGGGTGAATCTCATCGCCGTAGTGAGGATAGTCAGGATGCCTCCAGTCTATGATTGAGAAGTAAAGTCCGACTTTCAGTCCCTCATCCCTGACAGCCTCAACGAATTCCCTGACAAGATCTCTGTGGCAAGGCGCATTCATTGAATTGAAATCCGTATACTTTGTGTCAAAGAGGCAGAAGCCGTCATGATGCTTGGTTGTCAGCACCACATATTTCATTCCGGCTTCTCTGGCAAGACGTGCCCACTGACGCGGATTGTAATCTTTCGCAGTGAACTCATCCATGTATCTGTCATATTCATCTGCTGGCGTCTGATCAAAATGCCTGAGCCATTCACCACGTGCAGGGATGGCATACAGCCCCCAGTGTATGAACATGCCGAATCGTGCATCTTTGTACCATTGAATTCTTTTCTCATATTCTTCTCTGTTAAATCTGTACATATTCTATTTCCTTTTTAATCATACCGATTAAGGTATTTATATTTCTAATTAATAGAGTTTGTTTTCGTTGCCTTCTTTTTCACTTCATCATGAAAGAAATAGTTGACGACTACAGGCTGTGCTTCAAACGGACGCATCATCGAGTCATCATTTCTGACATAGTCAAGTCCTTCTGAATCGCAGAATCTTTTCATTTCCTCAGTGAGACTGAACCACCAGGAGCGGTTGCCCTCAACATAAATCTTCTCATAAAGTTCAATCAGATCAGGATGATTCTTCCTGATGTAGTTCAGTATTACTGGACGGTATTCTCCCCGGAGATTCAAATTCTCAAGCCAGATGAGATTACATTTGTCTTTGCATTCTCTGATAATCGCCTTGCAGTCTGTGATGCCGGGAAAGATCGGGGAGATGAAGCAGGTGGTCCTGATACCTTCAGCGTGGAGCTTTCCCATTGCGTCAATCTTTCTTTTTATTGTGACAGAATCATCCATCTGACAGCGGAATGACTCATCAAGAGTATTGATTGAAAATGATACACGGGCATCTGGAAATGACTTGATCAGATCAAGATCTCTGAGAACAAGGTCTGACTTAGTCGCAATGCTTATTTTGCAGCCGGAGCCTTTCATTTCTTCAAGAAAATTTCTGGTCCTGCCGTATACTTCTTCTGCCGGCTGGTAGGGATCAGTGACAGAGCCGATAAAAATTTCCTTACCCTCATATTTTCCGGGTTTTCTGATTTCAGGCCAGTATTTCACATCAACGAAAGAACCCCATTCCTCGCTGTGCTCTGAGAATCTCTTCATAAAGGATGCATAACAGTATCTGCAGGCATGTGCACATCCGATATACGGATTGACAGAGTAGTCAGCAACAGGAAGGTTTGATTTCGTCAGAATGCTTCTGACTGTGACTATTTTTACTTTGGGTTCCATAAAAACGCCTGAAACAGAAATCAGGTTAAGCTAAGATTTGCTGGAAATCAACAGAAATTTTTTAATTTTGATGTGGGTTTCAGTTTATGCAACCTTATTGGAACATTGAAGAGAGTAAATTATGTAATTTCAAGTATTATAAGACGATGTATTGTTAGTAAGCTAAGATAACTATTCTCTTTCCAGCATTTCTCTGATTCTGGGTCTTAAAGAGGGAGTCACAACTGAAGCGGCCACGATTTTCAGTGCATCTCCTGGTATGAATGGAACGAAGCCTGAAAGAATTGCTGCTGGCAAAGAGATATCAAGCTGGTATGAAAGCCATGGTATGCCAGCAAGATAGATGAAAAGTGTGGAGACAAGCGCTGAAATGAAAGAAGCAAGACGGACGTTCTTTTCAATAATCCTCATGATAAGCGAGCCTGCTATTACTGCTGGAATCATTCCGAAAAGGTATCCTCCAGTAGGTGCAAGAAGAGCGGCAATACCGCCTCCTGAGGTAAAAACCGGAAGGCCGCAGGTTCCAATGAAAAGATATGCAGCGATGCTTGCAAGTGAAATGAGCGGGGGAAGGCATGAGGCCGAAAGAAGTACAAAGAAATTGGACAGTACAACAGGAACAGGTGCAAGTGGAATTCTGATGTAGGCTCCTGCTGAAATCAGCGCAGCAAAAAGGGAAATGATTACTATTCTTGTGATTTGTTTTCTGTTCATATCCGGTCTTGTCCTATCATCGCAATTCTGTAATGACAGCTTGAGAATAACATGAAACAGGTAAATTAGTAAACTTAATTTAAGATAAAGTTTACAATATACAAGGACTGTAGCTGTTCTATCTGTTAAGTACCTTCATCTGATTGCGATGCCATATTTTTTCCCTTCCAGTGAAAATGGATACATTGTTTGTTGCGTGACAACTCTTACGCCTAAAGGCAGGTGATTGCTCTCATCCTCCGTTTGAAAACGGGAGTCTTCACTCAATCATATGGTGAACGACTCCATCTTTCGCTAAAGCTTAGAGGACGGAGCTTCCGGTCTCTTTCCCATCTCTGGGCGTTTCGCAGAATGCTTCCATATCTCATACGAGGTATCAAAGTCTGACATCCGCTCCTCCGGAGTACACTTGTGTTCCGCAAGCGTGCAGGACATTTCATGCCTTCCTGCAAGTAGCATTGTTTTCGCTGACTTTATATCACGCTCTTCGGTATATCCACAAGTATCACAGATGAATGTCCTGTCTGAAAGCGTGATGTCTTCTTTAATCACTCCACATTCAGGACACATCCTTGTAGATGGAAAGAACCTGTCTATGATGAGAACATTATCACTTGCCTTAAGTTTTGCTTTCAGCGTTCCAAGTGCAGAGAATTGTACCTGTCGGCCATCTTTGACGTTTTGGTCAGAATAGGTCGCTATGTGTTCCTGTCCTGATAAGTTCAAGAATAAGCCTTTCCGCTTCAATCCTGTATATCAGAAGCCAGTCTGGCTCTATATGGCATTCCCTCATGCCTTTGTAATTTCTCGAATTCTGCAATTGGTGATCCCTGAATTTCTCCGGAAGAGGCTTCTCTTCGCATAAAAGAGTGATTACCTCTTCCAGCTTCTCTGGCCTGCAGCCTCTTTTCACAGCACGTTTATAATCTTTCTTGAATTGTCCTGTGAATTCAGGCTTAAGCATTGAGAGCCTCCATGAGCTCTTTCACACTGTTGTATGGTCCATGCATATCTCTGCCATTCTCCGCATCATCCATTGCTTTATATGTAATCTCATTGGGTTCATCCAACTTGACTTCAAATGGAAGTCCATGGCACCTGAGTGCCTGACGATAGAAAATACCGGTTGCCGTGCTCAGATCCAGACCCAAAGACCTGAAAAGAGCTGAAGCCTCATTTTTAAGTTCCGGTTCTATGCGAATAGTAAGATTGCTTTTCTGTGTCTGCATACTATACTCTCCTGATTAAATATAGCATTGTTTACTGGATTTGCAAATGCAATGCACATAAATTTTGAATCAAGATTTATGCTTATGATTTCCTACGTCAGAGAAATACCAGAGACCTAATCACATCCGCGTAGTGAAAGCGGTTTGTGTCGAGTTCGTAAACAATGATGACACCTGGACATGGTGCTATCTCGATGTACATGAGGCGCTGACGAAAGCCAAGGAGCTTCTGATAAAGCTGAAACCGGATGAGAGGCTTGTAGTCGGCACTGCCTACTGCGGCCAGAATCTGAGGACAGGGGAGATTCTCAAGCTTGTCCCAGCAGAGGACTATCTTGAAATCGGTGGCGTGAAATATGGGGATTACAAAGAGGAACTCCTCAGAATCGAGCCAGCTGATTTCAGAAGCTGGCCGGAAGGGACTCCCGAGCATATCTTCGGGTGATGTGTGAAGGAAGAGGCGGGGTAGGTGGCTCCGCCTCAGTTCTTACTCTTCGGGACTTTCATTCAACAATTATTGTCCTGATTGTATGTACCATGGATGAAACGCAGAGATAGGTGTAATGGTGATCATTCCTATACACATCTATAACCCGATAGTATTGCATATTCTCCATTTTTCATGAGCAGATGAAAAGATATTTCAAAAAGTTTATTGTAACTATTGACATTACATCAAATGCAATGTATCTTCATTTTTGCAGATGAAACCATTATGGTTACATTGAAATAGATTTTGGAGGATTATATTATGACAAACAAGGAAAAAGCATTGGCATTGATCAGAACATTCGAATCAGGCGACACGAAGACAGCAGCATCGCTACTCGCAGAAGGCTATATTCAGCACAACCTTTCTTACGGTACAGGACGTGATGCCTTCATCTCTTCCGTTGAGTATCTGGCCTCAGCTCCGGTGAAAACAACAGTGAAGAACATCAGGGCATTTGAGGATGGTGAGAAGG
>CALXOK010000026.1 GCA_944390025.1 uncultured Spirochaetales bacterium
CCATGCACCGCAGAGCAGTGGACTAGAGCCACATCCGCTGGTGCCTATGCATTCGCCGGTAACGTAGTTCAGAGGCCGAAGCCTCATCACTCAGGCTAGTCAAGCAAGACCTGCTTCCCAGCAAGCCTACGGGCTTGTCCCGTCAGGTGCTTGACCCTTACTCTCCTCAATCAGGGAACAAATTCTCCTGTGCTCGGCAATGACATCCGGCACCAGAGTGAAGGCCTCGTCAGCCCTGTCTGACCTGATGAGGGTACACATCCTGTCTGTCAGCTCGTGCAGGGCAGTGAAGCCGAGGCTTGCGCTGACTCCTTTGAGGCTGTGGGCATGAAGCAATGCATCCTGAGGGTCGCTGTCTTTCTCAAGGGACTCTGCGTTTGTGTCCCTGAGATATGTTGAAAGCACTCTCTCATAAAGTCTCTCATTGCCGCCCAGACGGGCGATGCATTCATGGACGGCAATGCCTGAGTGCATCAGGGCCTGTTTTCTCTCTTCTGTCATAATAGTCCTTTCAGTTTTTCCCTCAGCAGAGGTTCGGTTTTCATGAAACGGTCAATGAGAAGCGGGCTGAAGGCACCGCACTGGCCGTCCCTGATCATCTGCACCGCTGTGTCAGCACTGTATGCCTCCTTGTAGCAGCGCCTGCTCTGCAGCGCATCATAGACATCGGCCAGCCCTGCAATCTGGGCATATATTGATATCTCATCACCTTCAAGGTGCTCCGGGTATCCCCTCCCGTCCCATCGTTCATGATGGTGCAATGCGATATCGTAGGCGTAACGGAAGGCTTCAAGCTCTCTGAACTGAGGAATGCGCATGAGCAGCTCAGCTCCTTGAGTCGTATGCGTCTTCATGATCTCAAACTCATCAGGCGTGAGCCTGCCCGGCTTGTTGAGTATCGCATCGCTGATGGCAATCTTTCCCACATCATGCATGATGGCTGCCATTGCAATCTGCTCTTTCTCCTCGTCGCTAATGTTCTCTGCGAGGTCTGTCTCCTTGAGCATGCACAGCATTATGTCATGTATTCTTCTGACATGGGCTCCGGACTCACCGCTTCTGAACTCGATTGCAGTGGTGAGGGCCTCAGTCATTCCATAGCTGAGGCGGAAGATTCTCTCGTTCTGGGCGAAAATGCGCTCTCTCTGCTCATCAACGGTCAGACTGAGCCTCCTTCTGCTCTCATATAGCTCAATGACAGAGCTTATTCGCCTTTGCACGATGAAGGGTATGACCGGTTTTGAGATCACGTCTATCACACCCATGTCATAAGCTTTCCGCGTCACCTCCAGATCAGCTTCTGCGGTGATGAGGAAGACAGGTATGTTTAAAATCTCCCCGCTGGCGCAGAGGGACGAAAGGACTTCAAGTCCGTCCATGACCGGCATCATGTAGTCAAGGAGAATTGCACTGACAGGCCTGTTTGTTCCTCTGAGAATGGAAAGGCCTTCCATTCCGTTCTCAGCTTCGAGGATGCAGAAGGATTGGCTGAAGATGTCAGCAAGAATCATGCGGTTGACCGCATCGTCATCTATAATGAGGAGTGTCTTTTTCTCGTCCATCAGTGAAATTCTAACACGTGTCAGGACTTTTTGTGAGCCTTATGAGAGAAACATGCTAAATCTTCAGTCCCTCGCTCTGCCTTCTTCTCAGAAGCCGCGGCAGCACAATGGCCAGTGTCGTCGTGCTGACGAGCGAGGAAACAAGGTCGCTTACTGGCTCCGCATAGAAGGCCGACCCTCCTGTGGATGTAATCAGCGGGATGATGAAAAGGCAGAGCGTGAACAGCATTTTCCTGAAAAGGGAGAGGGGAAGCGACACACTGCTCTGGCCGAGGGCAGTGAAGGTGTCTACCGCATTGTACTGGAAGGATAGCGGAATGATCATGGCAGTGAAGACTCTCATGTAGTGCTCTGTGACCTGAGCAAGCTGGTAGTCCTTCGTGAAAAGGGAGATGAAGAGATGTCCTCCGCTCCAGGACAGGACTGTCATGAGGACTGTGTAGACGGTGGCCAGAGTCTGGACATGAGCCCAGGTGCTGATGACTCTTTTCGTGTTTCCGGCACCGTAAGAATAGCTGATGAGTCCCTGGCTTCCCCCTGTGATTCCTCCCAGCGGATTCATGACAAGCAGGTGGTATGACTGGATGATTGTCGAAGCACTTATAAGCAGGTCTCCGTTCTGAGGCCCTCCGTACATCTGCAGGACAGTGTTGAGCAGAATCATGATGATGCTGTCAGTCGCGATGATGATGAAGGGAGAAAGTCCGAGCATCACTGTCTTGCGGATAATGTAGGCCCGGGGCCGCGACAGAGACAGAGGAATCGTGGCACTTTTTCCAAGCAGGGCGTGCATGGTGATTGCACAGCTTGCTCCCTGGCTGATCACTGTGGCAATCGCAGCTCCGCTTACTGACATGTCGATCAGGAAGATGAATACCGGGTCAAGGATGAGGTTGAGAAGTGCCCCGCACATCACGCTGACCATCGCCCTGCGGCTCATTCCCTGATTGATCAGGAAGCTGTTCATCGCTGTGGATACAAGGGCGAAGGGAGTGCCGAGAAGGTACCATCCAAGATAGCTGTCCGCATAGGGAAAAGTGGTCTCAGATGAGCCGAACAGATGCAGAAGGGGAGTCTTGAGAAGCAGGAAAAGCGGGGTGAGGAAAAGAGAGATGACGAGAATCGAGATGAAGGATGTTGAAAGAATCCTCTTTGCTTCCTCCCTCTCTCCATGTCCCTCCCTGATAGCCATCAGAGGGGAGCCTCCGAGTCCGATAAGCACTGCGAATGATGATACGAGTGAGGTGACCGGCACAGCGACTCCGACACCCGCAAGGGCAAGAGCCCCCTCGCCTGGAATATTACCGATGAACATCCTGTCGACAATCGCATACAGGACATTGACAGCCTGTGACAGACAGGTCGGGATGCTCAGGGCAAGGACAAGTCTGCCGACAGGTTCTGAGGCAAAATCATGTTTTTTCATTTCAGATAGTAGTCTGACATTCCCTCACTGGCCCTGATGCCGCTGGCCCAGGCTCCTGTGATTCCACGGCTTGTTCCGGCGCCGTCTCCTGCGAAGAAGACACCTTCCGCCACCTGGAAATGGTCATCCTTGTACTCCGGCTTGTTTGCGTACAGCTTGATTTCAGGATAGTACATGATTGTGCTGGGGTGCAGGATGCCAGGCACGATTGTGTCCAGGTTCTTCATCGCAGACCAGATGTATCTTAGGATTTTGGAAGGCATTGCCAGAGAGATGTCTGAAGGGCTTGCTCCCTGCAGTGAGGGCTTGAAGTCGTAAAGGTCTCCGTTGAATGTCGCGTTCTTGCTTCTTCTTCCCAGACGGAAGTCGCCGACACGCTGCATGAGGGGTTTGCCGCCTCCCATGAGGGCAGCCATGAGGCCAAGATGCTCTGCGAACTCCTGACCGCTTGCAAGCGGCTCTGTGAAGCGTACTGTCTTGAGAAGCGCGAAGTTGACCAGTCCGTTGTTGTTGTTTTCGTTAGCGGCGAAGGCATGACCGTTAACGGAATACCATACATCGCCACGTGCTGTTGCGTATTTTTCCCTTACGACATGAGCGTTTCCGCTGTTCGTGCAGAAGGTTCTGACCTTCTCCTTGAAGTAGAATTTCGGATCGTAGTAGTCCTTTACAATCGGGTAGTGCTCGATTCTGGTCTCGACGCGTATACCGACATCGAGGATGTTGTCCACGTAGCGCACGTCAAGGCGCTGCATCATCTCCTGAAGGAAGTGGAAGCCCTGTCGGCCCGGTGCAATCAGGACAGCCTTGTAGCGTATCTTCCTCTTGTCAGTGGTGATGCATTTTTCTTTGTTGTCGATGTCTGTCATCGTCTCGCCGAGGGCAAGCGTGACATTGTGATCCTTCAGTCTCTGCTGGAGCTCCTTGATCAGGGCCAGTCCTCCGTCTGTTCCCAGATGGGTCTGCTTGATTTCAAGCAGTGAACATCCAAGCCGCTCTGCTCTGGCCTGATATGTCGCGATATTCGATTTGGGCAGGATTGTCGGCTTGAGAAACCTTGTGACCTGCTCGAGGTACCTGTCAGCACTCTGCTGGTCCCAGTACTCAAGAGGAAAGCCGATAGGGAAGGTGAAGTTCATCTTGCAGTCGTTCCTCATGCCGCCTGTCGAATAGGGCGTCTTGTCAATCATGAGGATTCTTGCTTCCGGATGCTTTTCAATTAAAGAGAATGCGGCACCCATTCCTGCGGGGCCTGAACCGACGATGATGAAATCAAAATCTTCCATAAGAAATGCTCCGGGTGAGTAGTTAATCAAAAAAGATGTGATTGTGCAACACTCGGCAGATTCATAGCCCTTTCTGGAGTAAAAAAATGATGATTGTCATCCCCTGATACACAGTACAGCTTTTCTTTGATTGTCAAGCGTTGTATTGTTAGACACATGAAGAAATTCGTAGGTGCAAAGGAACTTGCAGACAAATGGGGAGTCTCTGAGCGGCGCATAAGGCTCATGTGTCAGGACGGAAGGATTGAAGGGGCTGTCAAGCTCGGATGGTCATGGTCAATTCCTTCAGACACGCCGAAACCCTTTGACGGGCGTCATATGAGACAGTACAAGACAGGCAGCGTGCGCCTTGGAAGCATTGATGTCACCCGCATAAACCGGCTGATGCGTGACAATGAAATCTCAGACAAGCTTTTCACTAACGTGAGGACTGATGATTACATCGCCGGCCTTATTCTCCTCGGTTTCAGGCTCGATGGAAGACAGATGAGCAGAGCTGAGGTGCTGAGCGTGTTCAGCCAGAATCCGGCCAGATCCCTCAGCTATGCCGATGTTATGAGGATTGCCGCTTTCCGTTCGCTCTTTCTGAGAGCACAGGTCCTGCTTCCGGATTACAATGTGCGTTCAGTCCTTTCTCTGCATGGTTCTTTCTGCCAGGGCTGGGATGACCGTGACAGCTCCTCTTTCCGTGCGGGAGATGCTCCTGACAGCAACATTCCCGTAAGCCTTCAGATGGAGACCTTCTTCATGCAGTATGACAGAGAGTGGAAGAGTATCCATCCGGTCTTCAAAGCCGTGCTCCTTCTTTGCGAGTTCATCAAGGACAGGCCCTTTGAGACAGACAGCGGGCTTTTCGCGCTTCTTGTCTCATGTGTGATGCTCCTTGCCCAGGGTATCCTTCCTCCGGCTCTGGATCAGGATGACCTGGATGAGCTCAATGCCACTCTGGCGCTTGCCGTGAGGAAGGCCAACTACGAGGACCTGGCCCGTCTTTACGAGAGATGTATCCTCAAGGCCTACAGTGATGTTTTCCAGGTGAGCTGAAATGTACGATATGATGTTTGAAGGCGTGCGTGTCATAGACGGCACAGGACGCGCCTCCTATAGCGCGAATGTCGCGACGATTGGCGACACAATAGCCCTGATCGGAACTGAGCGAGTCAGGGCCCGCACCCATGTCAGCGGCAGCGGGCTTGTTCTGACTCCGGGTTTCATTGACATCCATGCCCACAGCGAGTTCTATGCCCTGGACGGTAAGACGATGAGAATGCGCATAGGCCAGGGGATAACCACCGATGTGAGCGGAAACTGCGGGGTAGGCGTGTTCCCTCTCAATGAGAACAGGGACCTTCTCAGGCCGCTGTGCGATGACGTGCTGGGCAAACATGAAGACAGGTGGAACTGGGATGACTTTTCCTCCTTCAGATCTCGTCTTGCATCCTCCGGCCATGGAATAAATATGATGTTCCTTCAGGCACACGCTCCGCTGCGTGTCGCAGTGATGGGGGCTTCTTCAGACCGTGCGGCCACAGAAGATGAGATCAGGCAGATGAGTGACCTCCTTGACAGAAGCCTGTCAGAAGGCTGTGCCGGCTTCTCTACAGGACTATATTACCAGCCCTGTTTCAGCGCTGATGACAGGGAACTTGAGGCTCTGCTCGAGGTTGTAAGACGCCATGACGCCCTTTTCGCTGTCCACATGAGAAGCGAGGGGGATGAAGTGCTTGAATCCCTTGAGGAGGTTCTGGAGCTGAGTCTGAAGACAGGCTGCCGGATTGAAGTGAGTCACCTCAAGGCAATCGGACGTGAGAATCAGGCGAAAGTCACACGGATGCTTGAGATGATTCATTCTTACCGGGACAGAGGCCTTGATGCGGGGTTTGACCAGTACCCATACAACTACGGTTCCACAAGCCTTTTTTCTCTCCTGCCGCCTGAGATTCTTGCCCTGTCCCGCACCGAGATGCGCTTTGCCCTCCAGCTTGACAGCGAGAGGGAGATGATGAAAAGGGAAATCCTCAATCCTCATTCCTGGGAGAGCATCTATCATCAGTCAGGTCCGGATGCCATCAGAATCCTTCACCTGGACAGCCGCAATGACCTGGACGGACTGAACCTGTCCCAAGTCAGCGAAAGGCTTGAGATGGATGATCCGCTTGACGCGCTTTTCGACGTGCTTTCAGAAGAAAGAGGTGCTGCAATCATGTGTGATGTCACAGAAAGTCAGGAGACACTTGAGACAATCATGCTCGATCCGCTGATGACATTCTCCACAGATGCCCTTTATTCAAGTGACAGTGTTCATGAGCGTTCGCATTCTGCGGCAATCGAACTGATCGGGAAGTATGTGCTGGAGAAAAAGCTCATGAGTCTGGAGGAAGCCGTGAGCCGCATGACGCACAGGAATGCAGTGAAACTCTCTCTTCCTGACCGCGGTGTGATAAAGGAAGGAGCTGCGGCTGATCTCGTCCTTCTTGATACCGCCACACTCTCTCCTTCATGGCACGACGGTGTGAACGATGGAGTGAAGATGGTTGTCATCAACGGACAGCCTGCATTCGTGAACGGACAGTATACTGACAGCCTCAAGGGGAGGGTGCTTGTAAGCAGGAAGTGAGGCCTGTCTCAAGCACCAGCTGAAACCTGTTGGCTTTCCCTGCCGGTTGTCGTAAACTTAGGTTATGCAGAAATCCGGTGAAGACTATTTGGAAGCCATCCTTGTTCTGGAAATAAAGCATGAGACGGAAAAGGTGAGAAGCACTGATATCGCCCGCCATCTTGGTGTGAGCAAGCCCAGTGTCAGCCGTGCCATGTCCGTTCTCAAGGCAGACGGTTACGTTGACATGCAGACTTACGGGGAAGTCAGCCTCACTGCAAAAGGACGAGCAGTCGCTGAAGAAGTCTACGACAGGCACCGGATGCTGACCCGGTTCTTCAGGGACATCCTCGGGGTCGAGAAGTCGGTCGCTGAGCATGATGCCTGTCTGATTGAGCATGACATCTCGCCTGAGAGCATGCAGAAGCTGACGCTTTTCATCCGCGATTACACACTCCGGGGAGAGGACTGATGAAGGAGCTTTTCATCTTTGACCTGGGAGGAGTCCTCATAAAGAACATTCAGGTGCTTTCTGAGATGGCAGAGATTCTCGGCGCTGACAGGAGTGTACTCATATCCGATTACAGGCAGTATGAGGAAGCGATGATGGCAGGACTTTTTCCCATAGAGCGTTACTACAGGCGTCTGGAACACCTCTTCAAGGTGAAAATTGATGAAGACCTCTTCAGGAAGGCTTTTCATCCTGTACTCAACAGTCCCGTTCTTGACATCGTGGATGAGCTTACCGGCAGGGGCGCCTGCTGCGTGATAGGCTCCAATACCTTCCTCAGCCACTGGCACGTAATAGATGAGCTTGATATAAGGCGGCACTTCAGCCACTGCTATGCAAGCCATGAGATACATGCCGTCAAGCCTTATCACAGTTTTTTCACATACATCATGCACACTGAGGGCGTGAGTGCGCTGAACACCCATTTCACGGATGACAGCCCCGTCAATGTGGAAGCCGCCAGCCAGCTTGGCATTGATGCATTCTGCTATCAGGGAGATGATGAGGCTCTCAGGAGCCGCTTCAGCAAATACCTCGCATGAAATGCAAACGGCTGTCAAGCTTCCATTCAAGAATTGTCATCGCAATCATGGCGACGGTAATCGTCGCCTTCATTCCTGTTGTTGTCTTCATCTACAACTATGGCGGAAGCATCACCCGCTCGAACCTTTATGATCAGCTGGATGTCTCAATGAATGACATACGCATACGCTTTGAGGACACAATCGGAGACTATGCGCGCATGCTGGAGGATTTCGCCTCATCGCCTGTGCTGATGGAAAGTGCTTCAGACGGTGTTTTCGATTCTGCCGAGCTTGAAAGCGAAGCCGATTACTGCTTTGGCTCGAATCTCGGGGAGCTTGTAGTCACAATAGCACTTCCTGACGGAACACTTGTCTGGTCTTCAGAAGGATGGATTCCCGAGGGAGTGTCGCTGTCAGACAGGATTCCTCAAATGCCTTGTGAGGATATTATCTATTCCACATCCTTCCGTTATGAGAGCCGCATGAGGGATGAGGTTGTCATCAACATGGCCAAAGAGGTGCAGGGTGAGGACGGCAACGCTGCATTCTATGTATTTGCCGATGTCATCGGAGCACAGTTTATCCGCTATGCGGATCCTGCGCTTGTCAATGAGGTCTGCCTTCTTGATGAGTCAACAGGCATGGTCTCTTCCCTTATCCATCTTGATGACTACAGGCCGCTTGAGGACGGCTGGGTCTTTTCCGACACGCTGGAAAGCCGCAATGGCAATGTGCTTATCACCAGCAGGCCTGTTGAGACTGCTGGATTCGTCCTCATCGGCTATCTGGACATCTCTCCGTATATGGACTCCCTCAACAGCTTCTACGGCCTTTCCTTTGTCGTGCTTTGCGCCGGTTTTCTTGCCGCCTTGCTTCTTGCTGGACTTTTCGCAAGCACTCTAGTGCGCCCGATCAGCCATCTGATTCAGGCTATGGACAGTGTCGAGAGAGGGAACCTGGAAACAAGAGCCCCTGAGAGTAGCATCAGCGAGATGGAGAACCTCAACACCAAGTTCAATGAGATGATAAGCCAGCTTTCGGCTCTTATGGAAAGGATTGAGGATGAGGGGCAGAAACTGAGGGATGCCGAGCGCAAGGCCCTTGAAGCCCAGATGAATCCTCACTTCCTTTTCAACACGCTCAACGCAATCAGCTCGCTTGCCCGCATACATCATGAGAAGGAGATTGAGGATATCGCCGTGAAGCTCGGCCGTCTTCTTCGCTATGCTGTAAACAACAAGGAAAGCACGGAGACGCTGGAAAAGAGCTGGCTTCTCATGGAAAGCTATCTGGGCATACAGCAGATCCGCTTCAAGGACAGGCTTCATGCCTGCTGTCATATTGATGATGTGGCACGTCCTGTCGTCACGCCGAAACTCATCATCCAGCCTCTGGTCGAGAATGCCATAAGCCATGGCCTTGAGCCGAAGGTCGGACAGTGGGAGCTTTCTGTCAGCATCACCCTTGATGAGACATGTGATACAGTCAGCGTGGTTGTCGCTGACAACGGGGTGGGCTTCGACGTGAGCCCTTACCGGGATATGGACAGCCTTGCTGACAGCACTCATACCGGGATGTACAATGTCTACAGACGTCTGAAACTGTATTATGGAAATGAAGCCACATTTTCAGTACAATCAGAAACAGGCAGGGGAACAACCGTCCATCTCTCATTCCCTGCGCACAAAGGAGACGAGGAACAATGAGCTATTCAGTCGTGATAGTTGAAGATGAGCAGATTGTAAGAGAGGATCTCGAGTCCTCGACTCCATGGGAAAAGCTCGGTCTTGAGCTTGCCGCATCCTGTGCGGACGGGCTTGAGGGTGAAGCCCAGATACGGCTTCTGAATCCTGATATCGTGATTACAGATATCCGCCTGCCAGGTCAGGACGGGATAAAGATGCTTGAGCGGTGCCAGCCTCCGCATGCCGTCATCCTTTCAGGCTATACGGACTTCTCCTATACCAGAAGCGCAATAAAGCTGGGTGTCTTCGATTACCTTGAAAAGCCTGTTGACCCGGCTGAGCTTGAGGCGACACTGTCTGAGCTTGTCGTGAGAATCAGACAGGAGGATCAGGACATAGTGAGTCTGTCAGCCCGCGTGAACAGAAGCAGCCGTTATGAGCTTATAGAGCTGCCGCGCAGCGTGGATAATCATATCATCAACTCTGTCATCGGTTATATCGCGGCGAACTACTCCCGTCCTGTCGGTCTTCAGGAGGCAGCTGAATACCTGTCTATCTCTGAAAGCCATCTGAGCCGGCTTTTCAAGGAGGAGACAGGGCTGAACTTCCTCCAGTACCTCAATGCCTGGAGAATCAACAAGGCCATCCAGCTTATGAGCGACCCAAGACGGAATATCTCTGAAATCGCAGGGGAGTGCGGTTTCCCGTCTCCCGGGTACTTCGCCAAGATTTTCAAGCGCTTCAGCGGCAAGACCCCTTCACAGTACCGTGACAACATTTCTCAGCTTCTGAACGAGGAAAGCGCTGCAGACGGCTCGTTTTCCTGAATGCCACACTGCTTCCAGATTTGAGAGCTGGAATTCACACTGATTTTGCTGAATTGCTAATTGTTTGCCATACAGCGTGTTATGTGTATGAAGATTGCTGTTTTCTGAAAAAAGAGTGCAAATAAATGCAATTTTCTGCATAGTATATTGACAAAGAAATGACAAAAGAAGTAAGAAAATAACATCTTTGAAAAGGAGGAAGGAATCATGGCAGTTTATAATACGATGCTCATTGGTGCCGCAGGACTGGTTCTTTCCCTTTCAAGCCTTATTATCGTTCTACTTATTAGAAACTAGACCACGGTTTAGTTCGCTTTTATGTAGCCCGTGGTCTTTTTAGAAAACCGCGGGCTGAATTTTTTTAAGGGGGTGTAGAAGTGGATAAAAGGAATGTTGAGAAAAGCACGCTGGCAATCCTTGTGAACAACAAGTCAGGTGTTCTCATGCGTGTCGTCGGGCTCTTTTCCAGACGTGGCTATAACATTTCCTCCCTTTCTGTCGGAGAGACAGAGAACAGTGAGATCAGCCGCATAACGATTGTCGTGAGCGTGGACGACAAGTCAGTCATAGACCAGATCAAGCGTCAGGTCGAGAAGCTTGTCGATGTCATAAGGGTATATGAAATGACCTGGGCCGGATCATTGCAGAAGGAACTTGTGCTGGTGAAAATCCGGGCGGATGAGACAAGCCGGACCCATCTTGTCGAGCTTGCCGAGATATTCAAGGCGAAAATCATAGATGTCACAAAGACCACTCTGACACTCCAGATCACCGGAGATCTGGACAAACTTGATGCCTTCCTTTCCCTGATCGGGGAATACGGCATCGTCGAACTTGCACGTACGGGTATAACTGCTCTTGAAAGAGGCAGCAGGGCACTCAGTGAAATAGACTTTGAAAACTGAAATGGAGGAAAACCATGAGTAAGATGTATTACGAGAAAGACGGGAATCTCAGCCTTCTTGACGGAAAGAAGGTCGCAATTATCGGCTACGGAAGCCAGGGACATGCACATGCGCTGAACCTGCACGAAAGCGGTGTCGATGTCACAGTCGGTCTTTATGAAGGCTCAAAAAGCTGGGCCAGGGCGGAAGAGGCAGGACTGAAGGTCATGACAGCACGCGAGGCTGCACAGGAGTGCGACATCATCATGATTCTTGTCAATGATGAGAAGCAGGCAAAGCTCTACAAGGAGTCAATCGAGCCGGGTCTCAAGCCGGGCAAGTACCTTGCATTCGCACATGGTTTCAATATCCATTTCGGTCAGATCACACCTCCGGCAGATGTCAACGTCATCATGATTGCCCCCAAGGGGCCGGGTCATACAGTCAGAAGCCAGTATCAGGAAGGCAAGGGGGTTCCTTCCCTGATTGCTGTCTATCAGGATCCTTCCGGAGACTCTGAGCAGATTGCACTTGCATATGCAATCGGAATCGGAGCCGGAAGAGCCGGCGTTTTCGTGACAACCTTCAAGGAAGAGACAGAGACTGACCTTTTCGGTGAGCAGGCTGTCCTGTGCGGTGGTGTCAGCGCCCTCATTCAGGCCGGGTTCAACACTCTTGTCGAGGCAGGTTACCAGCCGGAGATGGCGTATTTCGAGTGCTGCCACGAGATGAAGCTCATCGTTGACCTCATCAACCAGGGAGGACTGACATTCATGCGTTACTCATGCTCTGATACAGCCGAGTACGGCGACTATGTCTCCGGAAAGAGAGTCATCACAGATGACACGAAGAAGGCCATGAAGGAAATTCTCAGTGAGATTCAGGATGGAACCTTCGCACGCAACTGGCTGCTCGAGAACCAGGTGGGAAGGCCTTACTTCAATGCAAGAAAGCGCATGGAGAAAGAGTCCCTGCTTGAGAAGACAGGCGAGAGACTGAGAGGCCTGATGAGCTGGCTGAAGAAATAAGATACAGAAAAAAGGGGACAAGATATGGCAGACGACAGGGTTTACATTTTTGACACGACATTAAGAGACGGTGAACAGGCTCCGGGCTATTCAATGAACCTTGAGGAGAAAATCAAGATGGCCAAGGCGCTTGAGAGTCTGGGTGTTGATATCATCGAGGCCGGCTTTGCCATATCGAGCCCCGGTGACTTCGAATCAGTCAGGGCTATTGCCTCCGCTGTCACCAATGTGACAGTCGCATCCCTTGCCCGTGCCCTGAAAAAGGACATCGACGCGGCATGGAATGCTGTCAAGGAGGCAAAAAAACCCCGCATCCACGTCTTTCTTGCCACAAGCGACCTCCATCTTGAGCACAAGCTCAGGCTGACCCGTGAGGAGGCTCTTGAGCGTATCAGGGAAAGCGTGACATACGCGCACAGCCTGTGCGATGACATCGAGTTCAGCCTTGAGGATGCGACCAGGACGGATCTTGACTACATGTGTCAGGTCGTCGAGCTTGCCATCAGCTGCGGAGCCTCGACAATCAACCTTCCTGACACTGTCGGCTATGCGACACCAGGGGAAATCGCAAAGATGATTGAGTATGTGAAATCCCATGTCAGCAACATTGACAAGGCAAGAATCAGCATGCACTGCCATGATGACCTCGGCCTTGCTGTCGCCAACAGCGCAGCCGGAGTCGCCGCCGGTGCCCGTCAGGTTGAATGCACGCTGTGCGGCATCGGCGAGAGGGCAGGAAACGCGGCTCTTGAGGAAATCGTCATGCTTCTCAAGACCCGTCATGATGTCTACGGGGTTGACACAGGAATCAATACGAAGGAAATCACACGTACGGCACGTCTTCTGTCTTCAATCACAGGTGTCAAGATCTTCCCGAGCAAGGCCATTGTAGGTGCGAACGCCTTCGCTCATGAAAGCGGAATCCATCAGCATGGCATGATGGCGGACAGCAGGACTTACGAGATCATGACTCCGGAAAGTGTCGGTGTCAGCCAGACAAACCTCGTGCTTGGAAAGCATTCGGGCCAGCATGCCTTTGCCAAGAAGCTTGTCGAGCTCGGCTACAGTGTCACGAAGGAAGAAGAGGACAGGCTCTTTGCCGAGTTCAAGAAGACCTGCGACAGAAAAAAGACCATCAGCGACAGGGATATCGTCGCCCTGGTCGAGAGCACTTCCGGTGCGGACAGCCAGCTGTGGCAGCTTGAATCCTTTGTCGTCAACAGCGGCAACCACATGGACAGCACAGCATGCATCTGCCTGAAAAAGGACGGAAAGGTCTACAAGGATGTCGCAATCGGAACAGGTCCGGTTTATGCTTCCCTGCGTGCAGTAGAGAAAATCATCAAGCACCCATTCTCACTGGATGACTACCAGCTTCAGGCTGTCACGGAGCACCGTGATGCCCTTGGAGAGGTCCTTGTTAAGGTCACTGATGCCAGCGGCACATACCGCGGCCGCGGTGTAAGCACGGATGTCATAGAAGCGAGCATCCTCTCTGCTCTTGCGGCTGTGAACAAGATGCTCGGAAACGGAAGTGCGATTTCAGCTGGCCAGAGTGCAAGTATGATGAGTTTTGAGAATGACATGCTCATCGATCATACAGACAAGGCAGGGGCCAGGTGAGAAGTGTTGAGACTTTCGATTCGACCCTGAGGGACGGCAGTCAGGGTGAGGGGCTGAGCTTCTCCGTTGAAGACAAGATCAGGATAGTGCGCCTTCTTGATGAGCTCGGTGTGAATTACATCGAGGCAGGCAATCCTGCAAGCAACGTCAAGGAGATGACTTTCTTCGAGGAGCTGAGGAAGATCCGTCTTTCCAGCTCTGAGATTGTCGCCTTCGGATCAACCCGCCGTCATGGTGTCAGCGTCCAGGAGGACAGAAATCTCTGCTCCCTTCTGGACAGCGGTGCCGGCACACTGGCAATCTTCGGCAAGGCCTGGGATTTCCAGGTCACGGACATCCTGAAGATTACTCTTGAGGAGAACCTTGAGCTTATATCATCATCTGTGGCTTTTCTCAGACAGCATGGGCGCAGGGTTTTCTTTGACGCTGAGCATTTCTTTGACGGCTACAGGGACAACCCTGAGTACGCGCTCAGCTGCCTTGAGGCGGCGCTGGATGCCGGAGCTGACACTCTGGTTTTGTGCGAGACGCGCGGCGGCTGGCTTCCTGACGAGGTGAAGGAAGTGACAGAGCAGGTGATTAGCCGTTTCCCTTCAAGCCGCATTGCAATCCACGCGCACAACGACAGTGGCTGTGCCGTGGCTTCCTCCCTTGCAGCTGTCAGGGCAGGTGCATGTCAGGTACAGGGAACACTGCTGGGAATCGGAGAGCGGTGCGGCAACGCGGATCTTTCCACAATCATCGCAGACCTTGAGCTGAAGATGGATATCAGGTGCATCAAGGGAAAGCTGGAGGACCTGAATGAAATCTGCAGGACAGTCGCAGCACTGGCCAACATAAGCATTGCATCCAACGCCCCTTATATCGGCTCATCGGCCTTTGCCCACAAAGGCGGGATGCATATCGACGGCGTGCTCAAGAACCCAAGATCCTTTGAGCACATCAGACCTGAGGATGTCGGCTCATCCAGAAGACTGCTGATGAGCGAGGTCAGCGGAAGGGCCCTGCTGATGAAGCGTATCGAGCGAATCATGCCGGGACTTTCCAAGGACAGCCCTGAAGTCGTCCGCCTGATAAACATTCTCAAGGAGAAAGAAGCGGAAGGCTACCAGTATGAAGGAGCCGAGAACAGCTTTGATGTAATCATTTACAAGGAGCTGTTCCACAGTGAGCCTTTCTTCTCTCTGGTCCATTACCAGACCATCGGCTCCCTGCCTTATGCCGATCCTGAAGACGGCGCGAGCCACACGGCGCTTGTGAAGGCGAGGGTAAGAGGGGAAAGCGCAATCGCAGGAGCCGAAGGAAACGGTCCTGTCAACGCTCTTGATAAAGCCCTCAGAGGAGTCCTGGAGCAGTTCTACCCCTCGCTCAGGCAGGTCTACCTCACAGACTACAAGGTCCGTGTCCTCAGCGCTTCGGATGCGACAGCAAGCCGTGTAAGAGTTCTTATAGACTCAAGTGACGGAGAGGACTCCTGGTCCACGATAGGAGTTTCCACCGACGTGATAAAAGCCAGTTTCCTGGCTCTTTCAGACAGCATTGAATACAAACTGTTCAAGGACAGAAACAGAAGGAGATAACCATATGGGAATGACATCGACAGAAAAGATCCTGGCCCGTGCGGCAGGTCTTGATGAAGTGCATGCAGGCCAGCTTGTAATGGCAAAGCTCGATCTGGTGCTCGGTAATGACATCACAAGCCCTGTTGCCATAGAGGAGTTTGCCAGGTTCGGCACAGACAAAGTGTTTGACAAAAACAAAGTTGCCCTTGTGCCTGATCATTTTGCCCCGAACAAGGACATCAAGGCGGCCACACAGTGCAAGTGCGTCAGGCAGTTCGCCCGCAGGATGGAAATAAAAAACTATTTTGAAGTCGGGCAGATGGGCGTTGAGCATGCCCTGCTTCCGGAAAAAGGCCTTGTCACAGCCGGCGATGTCGTCATCGGAGCCGACAGCCACACCTGCACATACGGTGCCCTCGGCGCATTCTCGACCGGTGTCGGTTCGACAGATATGGCTGCCGGAATGGCCACAGGAAAGGCCTGGTTCAAGATTCCTTCTGCCTTGAAGTTCAATCTGACTGGAAAGTTCAGAAAGTATGTCTCAGGAAAGGATCTGATTCTCCATATCATCGGAATGATCGGCGTTGACGGAGCCCTTTACAAGACAATGGAGTTCTGCGGTCCTGGCGTTGCCTCCCTTTCAATGGATGACCGCTTCACAGTGTGTAACATGGCGATAGAAGCCGGTGGAAAGAACGGAATCTTCCCTGTCGATGAGAAGACACTTGCCTATCTGAAAGAGTCAGGTGCAGCTGAACCGAGAATCTACACAAGCGATGAGGATGCTGTCTATGAGAAAGTCTATGACATCGATCTTGGCAGTATCGAGAGCACAGTCAGCTTCCCGCATCTTCCTTCCAATACAAAGACACTCTCCCAGTGTCCTGAGGTCACAATCGACCAGGTCGTCATCGGCTCCTGCACGAACGGCAGGCTTTCCGATCTTGAGATTGCCGCATCCATCCTGAAAGGCAGGCATGTCGCAGACGGAATCAGATGCCTTGTCATTCCTGCTACCCAGAAAATCTACCGCGATGCGATGAAGGAAGGCCTTTTCGACATCTTCCTTGATGCCGGCTGTGTCATCAGCACACCGACATGCGGCCCCTGTCTGGGCGGCTATATGGGAATCCTTGCCGAAGGTGAGCGCTGTGTCTCAACCACCAACAGGAATTTTGTCGGCCGCATGGGGCATGTGAAGAGTGAAGTCTATCTTGCAAGCCCTGCAGTGGCTGCTGCAAGCGCGGTTGCAGGAAAGATCGCAGATCCTGCTAGGCTGGATTGAGAGGAGGAAATTTATGAAAGTCAGAGGAAACGTATTCAAATACAACGACAATGTGGACACGGATGTCATCATCCCGGCCCGTTACCTCAATACAAGCAGCGCAGCCGAGCTTGCTCAGCACTGCATGGAGGATATTGACAAGGACTTTGTCAGCAGGGTGAAAAAGGGAGACATCATCGTCGCCGGTGCCAACTTCGGCTGCGGCTCAAGCCGTGAGCATGCACCGCTTGCCATCAAGGAAAGCGGAATAAGCTGTGTCATTGCCACGACATTTGCCCGCATTTTCTTCCGCAACAGCATCAATATCGGGCTTCCGATTCTTGAGTGCAAGGAGGCGAGCGAGAAGATAAAGGCAGGTGATGTGGTTGAGGTGAACTTCGACACAGGCGAGATTGCTGACGTCACTCAGGGCCTGACATTCAAGGCCGAGCCGTTCCCTCCGTTCATGCAGGCAATCATCAAGGAGGGCGGCCTGATTCCATATCTGTCCAAGGAGGAAGGAAAATGAAATTCACAGTCGCACTTATTCCCGGAGACGGAATCGGTCCTGATATCGTGAAGGAGGCGGTGAGAGTACTTGATGCAGTTGCCCTCACTTACGGTCATGAAGTGACTTACAAGCATCTTATCGCAGGCGGGGAGGCAATCGACCAGACCGGTCAGCCGCTTCCTGAAGAGACACTGAAGGAAGCCTCTTCCAGCGATGCTGTCCTTCTTGGAGCAGTAGGAGGCCCGAAGTGGGATAACGTCCCATCCAGTCTCCGTCCGGAGAAGGCTCTCCTCGGCCTGAGGGGTGGCATGGGACTTTTCTGCAACCTCCGGCCGGCTCTTCTTTACAGCCAGCTTGCTGATGCCTGTCCGCTAAGAAGCGAGCTTGTGGAAGGCGGCCTTGATGTCATGGTCGTCCGCGAGCTTACAGGCGGAATCTACTTCGGCAAGAGAGGCCGCAGTGAGGACGGGGCTTATGACACTATGAGCTACACGAAGAGTGAAATCGAGCGAATTGCAAGAAAGGCTTTCGAAATCGCGATGAAAAGAAAGAAGAAAGTCACTTCCGTCGACAAGGCGAACATTCTTGAGACAAGCCGTCTGTGGAGGGCAACTGTAGAGGAAGTCGCGAAAGATTATCCTGAAGTCGAGCTGAATCATCTGTATGTCGACAACGCATCCATGCAGCTTGTCAGGAATCCGAAGCAGTTTGATGTCATCCTGACGGAGAACATGTTCGGTGACATCCTCTCTGATGAGGCCAGTATGATTACAGGAAGCATCGGCATGCTTCCTTCAGCAAGTCTGCGTTCTGACTCTTTCGGAATGTATGAGCCGATTCATGGCTCCGCTCCTGACATCGCAGGACAGGACAAGGCCAATCCGCTTGCGACAATCCTTTCTGTCGCGATGATGCTCCGTTATACTTTCTCCCTCCAGAAGGAGGCTGATGCAGTGGAAGAGGCGGTAAGAAAGACTCTTGATGACGGCTGGAGAACTGCTGACATCTTCAGTGAAGGAACGAAACTCTGCGGCACCCGCGCGATGGGAGACGCAGTCGTGAGCAACATAAGGTGAGACACATGAGAAGCGATACGATGATGAAGGGGGTTGAAAGAGCCCCTAACAGGTCCCTGATGAAGGCCCTCGGCTGGAGTGAGCGCGAGATGTCGATGCCTGTAATCGGGATTGTGAGCGGTCAGAATGAGATTATACCGGGTCATGTCCAGATTGACAGGATTGTAAACGCTGTCAAGGCAGGTGTCAGGGAGGCCGGAGGAAATCCTGTGACATTCCCGGTCATCGGAGTGTGTGACGGAATCGCGATGGGCCATCAGGGAATGAAGTACTCCCTGTGCTCCCGTGAGCTTATTGCGGACAGCATCGAGGTCATGGCAAACGCCCATCCGTTTGACGCGCTTGTCTTTGTCCCCAACTGCGACAAAATCGTTCCTGGAATGCTTATGGCGGCATGCCGTCTTAATCTTCCTTCTGTCTTCGTCTCCGGCGGCCCGATGCTCAGCGGACACATCAAGGGAATGAAGGACAGGAGTTTCTCCCTCTCTTCAATGTTCGAGGCTGTCGGAAAATACAAGGCCGGCACGATGAGTGAGGAGGACGTGAAGCAGTGGGAGGACAGCGTATGCCCGACCTGCGGATCCTGCTCTGGAATGTATACGGCAAACAGCATGAACTGCCTTTGCGAGGCAATCGGCATCGCACTTCCCGGCAATGGAACCATACCTGCAGTCTATGCAGAGCGTGAGCGTCTTGCAAAGGAAGCCGGCTATGCTGTAATGGAAATGCTTGATAAGGGAATAAAAGCCCGCGATATCCTGACAGAGAAGGCATTCAGGAATGCGCTGACTGTCGACATGGCTCTCGGCTGCTCGACAAACACGATGCTTCATCTGCCGGCAATCGCCCACAGTGCAGGCGTCGAGATTGACATATTCGAGGCAAATGAGCTTTCCATGAGAGTTCCGAACCTCTGTCATCTTGCTCCTGCCGGAAGTGCTCATATAGAGGATCTTTACTTCGCCGGCGGTATCATGGCGGTGATGAAGGAGCTGGATAAGAAGAAACTTCTTGAAAGAGACCTCATCACGGTTACCGGAAAGAGCATCAGCGCATCTTTCGACACAGCGGTCAACTACAACCCTGAAGTCATCCGTCCTGTCGACAATCCGTTTGACACCACAGGCGGCATTGCGGTACTTTCAGGCAATCTGGCAGAAGAAGGTGCTGTCGTGAAGCGCTCTGCTGTCGCTCCTGAGATGCTTTACCACAAAGGTCCCGCACGTGTCTTTGACAGTGAGGAAGAGGCTATTGAGGCAATATACAACAGAAAGATAAACAAAGGCGATGTTGTCGTGATCCGTTATGAAGGGCCCAAGGGAGGACCCGGAATGAGGGAGATGCTCAACCCGACAAGTGCAATCGCAGGAATGGGGCTGGACAAGGACGTCGCACTTATCACGGACGGCCGTTTCTCCGGAGCCACAAGGGGCGCTTCCATCGGTCATGTCTGCCCCGAGGCAGCGGCAGGTGGCACCATCGCACTGGTCGAGGAAGGAGATGAGATTGAAATTGACATCCGCTCCTGCCGCCTTTCTCTCAATGTTGCGGATGATGTGCTTGAGGAGCGCAGGAAGAAGCTGAAGGTGCGGGTCAATGAGTGTTCAGGCTATCTGAAGCGCTATCGCGACAATGTGACATCAGCAAGCAGAGGTGCTGTGTTCAGGGAGGACTAAGTGAGATTAACAGGTGCGCAGGCGATTATTGAGGTTCTTATTGAGCAGGGAGTGGACACGGTTTTCGGCTATCCCGGAGGCCAGGTGATTCCTCTTTATGATGCCCTTTACGAGAAGAAGGGGAAAATAAGGCACATCCTGACAGCCCATGAGCAGGGTGCGAGCCATGCCGCGGACGGCTATGCCCGTTCAACCGGCAGGGTTGGTGTGTGTTTTGCCACATCCGGTCCCGGTGCGACAAACCTGGTGACAGGCCTTGCCACGGCCTACATGGACTCATCTCCTGTGATTGCAATCACAGGCAACGTTCCCCTTTCATTGCTTGGAAAGGACAGCTTTCAGGAAGTGGACATCACCGGCGTGACTATGCCTGTGACCAAGCACAATTACATCGTGAAAAAGGCGGAGGATCTCATTCCGACAATCCGCGAGGCTTTTCATATCGCACGTTCAGGACGTCCCGGTCCTGTCCTGATTGATGTACCGAAGAACATCCAGACGGATGAGATGGATTATGAGTACATGGAACCGCAGCCGGTTGAGCGTGAGGTTAGCAGGCTCAGGGAGGAGGATATCCAGAAGGCCATAAGCATGATACACGACTCCATCAAGCCCATGTGCTACATCGGAGGAGGTGTAATACGCTCTGATGCCAGTCCGGAGCTCAGTGAGTTCCTTGACAAGTGTGATGCCGCTGTCTGCTCTTCCCTCATGGGCCTTGGTGCTGTCCGTGCTGACAGCCCGCGTTTCACCGGACTGGTCGGAATGCATGGAACAAAGCTGAGCAACATGAGCATCAACGCCTGTGACCTTCTGATTGTAATCGGAGCAAGGTTCTCTGACAGGGTCATCAGCAAGGGTTCCACATTTGCACGTCAGGCGAGAATCCTCCAGATTGACATCGATCCAGCAGAGTTCAACAAGAATATCCTCTCCAACGTTCATGTCGTTGGTGATGTAAGACAGGTGCTTCGCGTTCTCAATGAGCGTCTTGTTGAGAACCAGAGCCATCCTGAGTGGATGAACTTCATCAGTGAGAACCGCAGACGCTATCCGGTAAAAGTCACAAGCGAGTCGAGAAGGGCGAGGGAAATCATAAGGGCTCTGGACAAGGAGCTTTCCAGAATCGGGAATGCCTATGTGACGACGGAAGTCGGCCAGCATCAGATGTGGGCCGCCCAGTTCCTCAAGCACACCCAGCCGAGGCACTTCATCACCTCTGGCGGACTTGGCACGATGGGATTCGGAACCGGAGCCTCAATAGGCTGCCAGCTTGCCCATCCTGAAAGCCGTGTGTGCAACGTCGCAGGCGATGGCTCATTCAGGATGAACTGCAATGAGCTTGCCACAATCGCACGTTACAACCTTCCGATTGTGATTCTTATCTTCAACAACCACTGTCTTGGAATGGTGCGTCAGTGGCAGACTCTTTTCTATGACTGCCACTACAGTGAGACCACCCTTGACACACCGCTTGACTGGGTCACTCTTGCAAAGGCCTACGGAGTGGAGGGAATGAGGATGGAAGCCGGAGATGATCCCGCGAAGGTCATAAAAGAGGCTTTTGCCTTAAATCGTCCGGTTGTCGTCGACTGCCAGATTCCGCTTGATGACAAGGTTCTTCCGATGGTTGCGCCGGGCGCTTCAATCAATGACATGATGGGTTTCATTGAGGAGCCGATGTGAGAAGGGACGCTTTCGTGGTAAATCTTTACGCGGAAATATTGACCAAGGTCTGTCTTTCCGGTAATATCGTGAAAGTGTCTCATCAAAGATAACATTTCAGAGAGGTTAAGTAATGGCTACTCCAAAGTATAAAACATCTAAATCCAAGGCTGCTTCCCGCAAGGCTGCCAACATGAAGCTTGCAGCTCCTGCACTTTCAACATGCCAGACATGCGGAAACCTTGTTCCTTCACATCAGGTATGCCCGAAGTGCGGCTACTACAATGGCAGACAGGTTGTCGAGAAAGACAGCGAATAAGGAGATATTGAAATGACTGAAGCTGAAGTTCTTGAAAAAGTTAAGGATCTGGTTGCTGAGAAGCTTTCTGTCGACCCTGCGAAGATTGTTCCTGGTGCATCCTTCAGAAAGGATCTTGGTGCTGACAGCCTCGACACATATGAGCTGGTCTATGCAATTGAAGAGGAACTCGGTGTCACAATCCCGGATGATATGGCTAACGAGTTCGAGACAGTCGGCGATGCCGTCAAGTATCTTGCACAGGCACTGAACTAAGCCCGTTGTGTTTACCATCAGTTCAACAAAGGCTCCTTCAAAGGCTCGTTTGGAGGAGCTTTTATCTTTTTCACAGGAACTGGGTGTCACGTTCAATGACATCAGCCTTCTTGAGCTTTCCCTGACACACACCTCATATTCCAATGAGAGCGGATGCCCGAGCAATGAGCGTCTGGAGTTCCTCGGTGACAGTGTGTTAGGCCTTGTGTGTGCGGATTATCTTTACTCAACGCTTCCCGGACATCCTGAAGGAGATCTTTCACGCATCAAGTCCATGGTCGTATCCGAAGAAAGCCTTGCTGAAGTGTCTCACCGTTTTCATCTTGCTGAACGTCTTCATATCGGGCATGGCGAGGAACTTAACGGCGGCCGCCATAAGAAGGCAATTCTTGCTGATGCAATGGAAGCAATCATTGCAGCAATCTATCTTGATCAGGGATTCGAGTGTGCGAGGAAGTATGTCCTTTCTTGGCTTACCGGTCAGATTGAGAAGGTGCTGGAAGGAAAGAACACGAACAAGGACTACAAAAGCCAGCTTCAGGCCTGGGTTCAGAAAAACAGGGGAAAGGTTCCGACTTATTTCCTTGACCGGGTGAAAGGTCCTGAACATAATCCGACATTCTATGTCAAAGTCTTCATCGGGCAGAAAGCCTTCGGGCCAGCAAGCGGCTCCAACAAGAAGCAGGCAGAGCAGAATGCAGCCCGTCTGGCACTAATAAGCCTTAATGTTATTTCTGAAGACTGAGTGAAAAGGTGCATCTTCATAGGAGAAAAGAAAGATTCTTGACGAAAGTGTCTGGCGAGTAGATTGAGTGTCCCAGAGCATGCATATGAAATGGGGGCAGTCATGCCCTCAGATACCGCTGTTTCCTTCAGAATGAACCTCATACCAGGGCCTGAATTCTCTCAGCTGCTCTTTAGTCGGAACAGGGCTGTCTGGATCCTCTGTATCCTGAAAGTCGAGAATCTCCTTGAGCCTCTCATCCGAGAGAGGAGGCATCTTTTTCACTTCATCTAGCGTCATAGTCACGATAGTACTCATCAATTTCCTCCTCTTTCGTAAGCGGAACTTAACCTCTAGTTACAGAAGCAGGGTAACAGGAAGTAGTCTATGAGGCATGGAAATAAAACTCGA
>CALXOK010000027.1 GCA_944390025.1 uncultured Spirochaetales bacterium
TGGTAACTAAACTTTAGAACTCACATGCTCCTTTTTTCAATCTCTACATTCCACCCCTCAACTTTCCGTGAAGAACCATTATTTTCTTGATTCACATTCTTCTGACTGTCTTAACAGATTTGTACAATTCCGCCAGATATAACGAACAAGCAGGAGCCCGCTACCGGGACATCCTGCTTGAAAATTTCCCCACAGATTATGCTCAGAAAGTCAATGTCTTAGAACCTGCGAGGTTGCCTTCCTGATCATAAACGTTAAGAGAATATGTCAATTCACTAAGAGTATAATCCGGAGCCTTGAACTCAACATCATATAGCGCTGTTCCAAGGGAATCCAAATCAATTGAATAGTACTCTACTCCATCAACTGTTGCTATTTCATTGCCATAAGCATCATCTGCAAAAACATTTCCAGCATGAGCTTTATCAATGAAATTCAGCTTCTTAAAGGTGCTTGAATCTGTTATTTCGATGCGCCCGGATGAAACAACAATTCTTAAAGTACCTCCACCTCCATCTGTACTCTTAAGATCTCCATAACCATATGCGACAATCTCATAGCTTGTGTATTTACCACTATCAAGGCCTGAAACAGTTATGACATTATCTTTAGAAAGACTTGTCTGAGCGGAAACAGAATCCAATTTTTTGATTGTACCTGTAGTATTATTAGACCCCGTATACACAGATGTGTACTTTTCGTCGTCCCAGCCAACAAAACCACAAGATTGTGTAGCATAAATCTCACCATGGTTATCACAATTAGTTGCAGTTATAGAAGAATAACCCTGATTATTTATACCATTATCGTTACCAATGAGGAACCCATAGTTTTTAGCATATATTGTTCCATAATTGTCACAATTCTCAAAAACAAGTTCGGCTGAATAAAGGCCATAGCCACTGAGGAATATACCAGCATAGCCAGATCCAATGACATCAATGTCGCAATAGTTCGTACAATTACGCATCACCAGTTTTGCAGGTCCGAATACTTCACAAGCAAAAGAACCACCATTTACTCCGACATCAAATCTTGGTTCAGTATCTTTTCCAGCAGTAATGTTTTCCAATAATAATTCTTTATTTTCCTCATTATTAGGTTCAAATATAAAAACCAGATTACATTGTCCCACCGGTTGATAATCAAGATTTCTGATGGCACCGCCATAACATTCTTCAATCAAATTATTTGCGGTTCCTCCATTTAACTCTGCAAGTCTGGCAAATGAAAGTCCTCCAAGAGTATGACCGTTGAAATCAATTTCACCTCTGAACTTCAAGATATGAGGGTTTGCATCACCTGTAGAGTAATCAAGATCCGAATCTACTGAGAAATAATAGTATGCTCCTTCTTCCATTTCTTCTGCGAGTGAACTGATTTTTGCGAATTCTTCTTCACTCGTGATTACATATGGATTAGTCTTTGTGCCGGCACCACCTGAAAAGCCTTTTTCAACACCATCCTCACTGACTGTCCAGACGCTATCAAACTCTTTTGCAACATAGCCTCTGGCTACATATGCATCACTCGGTTTAACAGAGAAAGTACCTCCCGTGATGAATCCTGTACACTCTACGCTTGCGATAGAGACAGCGTCAGCACTTGAATCTGTTGAAATGAACTCTCCTCCTGAAATATTTAAAACAACTTTTGATTCCTCTGCTGATGGATTATTCTGCGGATTAGACTGATTCAAAGGTCTAACACCCTCAAATCTTCCACCGCTGATATCTACAGAGATTGGCTTTGCAGTAGTGTGCTGTGACACGGCAATTGCAGCACCTTTTGTAGTAGTACCGCTACCATTAGGATTTACCGAGAACGTCTCATAAGTAGATACGAACTTTCCTCCGTTGATATCAAGATTTCCCGCACGGATTTCCACTGCCGTCTCACTGCCGGAAATCTCTCCATCATTGACAGTCAGGTTACCATACTGAGGATGATAAATACCAAGACCGTCAGAAGCCACAGATTTAAGAATGCCTCCGTTAATTACAATCTCAGTAAGAGGCTCACTAACATATGTACCATTACCCGCAATTGCATAATAGTACCCGATAAAAGTACCGCCATTGATTATCAGGGTTGCTTTACCAGGATTCGTTTGCGGCCAGACACAAATTGCAGCATATACGTTGCCTGTATTGCCCGCTGTTGCATCCAACTTACCCGTCTTAGCACTGCTGCTGTCATTAAAAACAAGAGTTCCACCGCCTTCAACTTTGAAGATTCCTTGTCCATTGATACAATCTGTTGCAACAGAAATGGTATAACCTGCAAAATCAATTTCAACAGTTTTATTCCGAATAACAAACTGACTTCTAGATTTGGTCACTTCGACATCACTCACAAGCCTGATAACATCACCGTTTTCTGCACCATCAAAGGCGTCTGCAAATGATGAGTATCCAACATCTGTTGTGACATTTACAGCAACATAATTCTGTGCTTTATTTGAGACTACATAGAACTGGGAGAAATGGTTTGTGATGAAGACCAGCTCGCCAGTCTCAGAATTATAGCTCTTGATTTCATGTTTGATTGTCTCCGAAGTTGCTACCTCATTGCCATCTGATACATATACAAGCTTGAGACTGTCAACAGAACCTAGTTCTTTTGCAATGTAAGTTTTTACTGTAACCTCACTTTCAAACTCAGTTACAGGAGTCTGTGTGTCACTCCCGATTGAAGAAAGGGAAAGAGTGATTGAAGCAACAGCTTTGCCTTCTGTTTCAGGCGCAGTCTCAACAATCTGGAACCCTTTGTCAGCTGCAACCTGAGAAAGTACTGTTATATCGATGACATACTGCTGCGTTTCAGACAAATTTTTTTCTCCGAAGTCGACAACTGTCGTCTTTTTGGAATCATCCTCTGTAGGAGCTGTATCGAATGTCACAGAATTGTTGCCCGCTGTCGGCTGGAAAACTACAACATCAGACTCTGCCGTGACAACATCAAAAGAGACTGATCCGAATGAATTCTCAGTAATAACACCATTGATGACAGTAGTTGCCCCGCCAATCACCTGCAGAGAAAATCTCATATCTGTTACAGATGTCAAATCCTCTGTGATTTCTGAAGCAGCTGACACAAGGAAAGCCTCTGCTTTACATGTATAAAAACCAACCGGAATGGAAGATGAAGACTCTTCTCCAAATAAAGATGAAGACTCTTCTTCAAAAAAAAGCGGTCCGGACAGGTTGAAGTTCTCGTCTGGTGTAACATGTGCAACATAAGACTTATTTTCACGATTATTTGTAAATGTTAATCTGATAACCGGTTTTTCTTTGCCGCTATCTTCCCAAGAGAAGGAAGCCTCTCCGAACTTCACAGTTCCAGTAGCACCCTGAGGAGATACTGCGACAGGTACAGTTGTAACCTCCCCGCCCCTGATAGTCACACCAGAGGTCTCTCCTTTGTATGCAAGAGTACCTTCTACAGGTTTACCGGCTTCATCAATCGACGCATAAGCATAAAGAGTGAAGTTCCACAACCCCTGAGACAGAGTAATCTGACCATCAAGCCCCTTTCCATCCTCCGTATCACCAGGTACCTTCAGCATGCTACCAGCACCAGTTGTACCGAACGAATCAGCCTTTTCAGCATCATAGAACCAGTACAGATCGGCATAGGCCTGAAGTTCATAATCTGCAGACAAATCCCTGCTCTGAACATCGCCTCCTGCAAATCTTGCATATCCAACAGTGTCTGTTGCTGGCGGAGTCTGAGTCTGGTTGTCACATGATGTGAACATGAAGACAACTGCCAGAACAAGAGCCAAAGCGATTCTCAATCCTTTTTTCATTTTCTCCTCCTCACTTGCTCATCATATATACAAGAACATCTCTGATGTGATGTCCACTCCCGTCATACAGGTGTCCGACGAGTGTGAACGAATCATCCTGTGTCGTTGCATTCCAAGAAAAACTGAATGGAGCGGTTCCTGTGACAAGAGGCTCATTCTTGCCATTTTCAGTCCATATGCAGGTAACCACATCCAATACCTCTTCCGGATTAATTGAAATCAGCCAGACATTATTATTTCCTTGACGCTCTGCTGTGGCACCAGCACCGACAGAGATATCGAATGCACCCGTCTGGCTACCTGTTGTTCCAGATTCTGGCTTATAACCACATATACAGGCGCTGCTGGTTGCTGTCAGAGTCCTGTCATCAGCGTCGAATTCGAAAGTAACATCATAAACATGTTTTCCTCTGGTTCCTGCAAGCTCTTCGTTACATCTGTTACACAGCAACCAGTGTTCATTATCGTTATGATTATAATCATCAGCAGTCGGATTATCAGGACTCAGATGGCCAAGAACGGGAACAATGATTTCTGATTCATCAAGTTCTGCTGTCGCATTCTCATCACTGAAATACTTTCCACAGAAAGAACACTCCCAGTATTCTATGCTGCCATTTTCCGTACAGGTCGCTTCAACTGACTCATGATGTGATAGGGTGTGTTCAACATGCTCACTGGATTCAGAATAACCGCATACGGTACAGGTTCTCGTCCAGACCTTGTCCTGAGTATGCTCATAATCAGAGAAAACATGATTACCCCGCATAATCTCAGCATCACAACGGGAGCAGATTTTCCAGTGCTGGTCAGCACTAGTAATCCACGTTCCTGTCTCATCATGTTCCAATGGAGATATGACAATGTCTTCTTCATGGATCTCATCAAGCCCTTCAGAATCAGAGAATAGAGCGCCGCATCCAGAACAGATGTAATGAGCTCTTTTTCCCGGTTCAGTACAAGTAGGATTCTGTCCTTCCACGAAAGTCAGTGTGTGGGTACCGTAGACAGGCCTTGCAACAGTATTCTCCGGATCAACCGGCATGCCGGCATGAATTTCCTCTTCTCCGGCAAACCATCCTGCAAAGTGTTTTCCATCAGAAGCTTCAGGGGCAGGAAGCTCTGGCCATACAGAGCCGGCAGTAATTCCCTCGAAAATGATTTCTCTCAAATTGATGGCTTTATCGAGTGCACCATCAACAATCGAAGTACTTATGTCAATTGTCAGTCTTTCCAGTCTTTCGGCATCTGCAGGATTCTGGAATCCTGTGAATTCACTTATTTTGACACCGTCCAAGGATGAAGGGATTCTCAGAGTTCTTGTTGCCGCGCCTTCAAGAACGGAAACAGAACATGTTCCATCGTCCAGAAGGGTGAATTCCAGATACGGATAAATGAACTGGTTGACACTGCTTTCATCTCCTCCCAGCATTTCAATATCACAGGAGATGAGTGTCATCAGTGCAAGAATCACAGCTGTCAGTATCCTTTTCATGTCCACTCACCTCCCTCAAAACCTGTATTCCACTGCAAATGAGAATATATCAACCAGATATGTCATGCTTCTGAACAAAGGCTCATCGTTATGCTGATAAGACGCGGATACTTTTGACTGAAGACTGAATGTAACATTCTCTGTAAGCAACATGTCCAGTCTTACCCTTCCCCCGAGAACAGGCGCGAAACTCATATAGTTGCTGTTCATATTAAAAGAGGGACCTGCGAAAGCTCCAAGATAGAGCTCAAGATTCGAAAAGCTGAAAAGTCTGAAATCAAGACCTGCAGACAGATTGAAATAATGCACATCCTCCGCATTCTCAATCACCGTCCTGTTCTTCAGAGCCAGAGCATATCCAGTGCTCAGATAGACATCAATGACTTCATGGATGTGCATATCCAGCTCAATATCAAGAGAAAGACCGTACTTTGAGGCTGTGAGGTATCTTGCTCCTTCCACATCATGACCGTTATAGAAGTCGAAAATTCCCATAGTCATAGGAGCAAAAGCAAATCTCAGAGAAATGTAAGGCTCAAAGCCTCCAATCTTTCCAACATTCACAGCATAAGGCTTAAGAGTCCTTGAAACGCTGTCATCCCAGTTCAGGCCATCTGAAGAAAACTGGAATGAGAAAGTTGTTTCCTCTCCCTGCTGGACATTGTCGGAAACAAAATGATTATTGCCTTTACCTATATCAGTCCATTGATTATCACCCGTACGATATCTGACAAAATAGTCATCAGAAGAACCATTCAAGTCCCAGATGAGTCTGACATCGTCATTAACAGAGTCATCAGGAAGTTTTGAATTAATGCTTTCTGACCAGCTTTTACCATCATCTTCAGAATATTGCAGAGTGAATGAGATATCAGCCTCATCGTCTAAATCAAAGAAGGTAGCACTGTTTATGTTGTTATCAACTATTGTCCAGTCCTCTGTCTGAGAATCTACTCGATAACGATACAAATCTATATTCTGATTATCCGGTTCCCAATACCACGTCACATCTGCAGCAAAAAGAGGAATCGCAAAAACAACTGCTGCAATAAGCAGTGTAAACCCGACTTTTTTCACTGTGTATTCCCTCTCTTTTGTCAAACGTGAGGAGTTTATGTTCATCTGCTACTTGAAACTTCTGTGTTTACTTTCACTGCAGTCTGATGAGCAAAGCTGCTTCACGATAACTTTCGTCCAGAAAAAGAGTACCCCCCCCCTGAAACATGTCAACGACTTAAGGGGTTGTTTTCTGTAAGGTAAGCGTAATTTCGCCGGGCATCGAAGGACACCTGGCCCACAGGTAACATCTTTTATGTATGGAAAGCAGGAGCAGTACATCAGTTGACCTTGCCCATGATAGGATAGGGCTCAATCCTATCGTAATCAGGGCTAGCTTTGGCAATGGAGCCTGCATTCATGAAGAGATGAGTCAGGTACTCCTCAGGGGCAATATTCATCGCCTTGCAGGTCTCAACAATGGAATAATAGAGTGCGGAAACTTCTGCTCCAAGGCTTGTGATGCAGCACAGAAAGTTCTTCCTGCCTACAACGTAAGCGCCATTTCATTGCAAACAACATGCCAACAACGTGCAAATAAACATTTCTTTGCATTGAAATAAGATACAAAATTCAATCCTGTTTTTGAAGCTTTCTTTGCAAACAAACTTCTCAGATTTATACACTCAGGCGCACTCTTACACTCTGAGCACGCCTGAGTTTTGTTTATTCTGAAAGAGGCTCTTAAATTACTGTCACACCTGATAGCGCAGATCAGGACAGAGACTCGCAACCATCACGGCCTTGATTGTATGCATTCTGTTCTCAGCTTCATCAAAGACAACGCTTGCCTTGCTTCTGAATACTTCATCAGTGACTTCCATTTCCTTGAGGCCGAACTTCTCATAAACCATCTTGGCAGTGGTTGTGTTGAGATCATGGAATGAAGGAAGACAGTGCTCGAAAATACACTCAGGGTTGCCTGTGGCCTCCATCATCTGACGTGTCACCTGATACGGTTTGAGAAGACTGATGCGCTCAGCCATCTTATCCTCCTCTCCCATTGAACACCAGATGTCCGTATAGATAATGTCAGCACCTTTGACTGCCTCATTGATGTCACTTGTGATTGTCACCTTGCTTCCGCTTTTTTCTGCAAAGGCCTTGCATGTTGCAACCAGGCTGTCAGCAGGGAAAAGGCTTTCAGGAGCCGCAATCGCGAAATCCATACCGACCTTTGTGGCACCGATGAAAAGAGCATTGGCGACATTATTCCTTCCGTCTCCGATGAAAGCAAGTTTCATCTGGTCCAGATCTTTTCCAAGGTGCTCTTTTGCAGTAAGGAAGTCCGCAAGAACCTGAGTCGGATGGTCATCATCAGTAAGTCCGTTGAATACGGGAACGCCGGAATACTTTGCAAGGTCCTCAACCACGGAATGCTCATAGCCGCGGTATTCAATCCCGTCATAAAGCCGTCCAAGGACTTTTGCAGTGTCTTCAAGGGATTCTTTCTTACCCATCTGGCTGTTTGTCAGATAAGTGACTCCCGCACCCTCATCGAAACATGCGACTTCAAAGGAGCAGCGTGTACGCGTCGATGTCTTGTCGAAAATGAGGACAATGTTCTTGCCTGAAAGAAGCTTGCCTGTCACAGCAGGGTCGCACGGCTTTGATTTCTTCTTGTTCTTGAGCTGGGCGGCCAGACTGATGAGATAAAGAATCTCTTCCTTCGAATAATCCTTGAGTGTCAAAAAGCTTCTTCCATAAAGATTCATTTTCCTGCTCCTTTTTGTGTATTTTTATTCAGATTCACCCTATATTAGCGAATTATTATGCAATTATTCAAGAAGGTCAGGTCTCGACACTTCATCTTCCTGAGGCAGTTCGATTGAATCGAGCTTCTGGCTTATCTTCACTGTCCTCGAAGAGACATCCTCAATCTTTGAGACAGCAGTTCCCAGACTGCGTCCTGCGGCATCAACAGAGGATGCGAAGAGTGAGAACTGTTTCTTCATCTGGCTGAAAAGCTTCCATACCTCATGACTCCTCTTCTCGACAGCAAGAGTCCTGAAACCCATCTGGAGACTGTTCACCAGAGCCGCAAGCGTAGTCGGACCGGCAACTGTCACCCTGTACCTGGTCTGAAGCTCGTCAGTGAAACCCGGAATGGAAAGTATTTCAGCATAGATGCTCTCTGAAGGAAGGAAGAGAATCGCAAAGTCCGTCGTGCGCGGAGGAGCGATATACTTCTCGCTTATATCCCTTGCCTCGGCAAGCACGCGGTTCTTCATTGCAAGCTGGTAATACTTTATCTTTTCAAGGCTTCCTTCATCCTGAGCCTTCAGGTAGTTCTCGTAATCCTCTTTCGGGAACTTTGAGTCAATCGGAAGATAGACATTGTCCTCTTCTGTCTTGCCCGGAAGGCGGATGGCGAATTCCACTACCTCCTGACTGCGCGGCCGAGCCTTGAAGTTCTTCACATACTGGTCCTTCGTGAGAATGTCATCAAGAATGGACTCAGCCTGAAGCTCGCCCCACACACCACGTGTTTTCACATTGGCAAAGATTCTGGAAAGGTCTCCGACGTTCTTTGCAAGATTCTGCATCTCACCAAGTCCCTTGTAAACAGACTCAAGCTGTTTCTGCACCTGCTCGAAAGACTGCGTGAGACGGCTTTCAAGCGTGTCCTTGAGCTGCTCGTCCACTGTCTTTCTCATGCGGTCAATCTGCTCATTGTTCTCCTTTCTGAGATTCTGCATGTTCCTCTCAAGTGTCTGAGTGAGGATGTCACTGCGTTTGAGGACAGCTTCCATCTGGCGGGCATTATCCACTCTGATACGCTCAAGAGCCTGCAGCTGGCTTTCGCGGAACTGGCTGTTCTTGAGATCCATTGCATCAAAGCGTGAGTCAATGGACGAGCGGAAATCATTGAGGCTTGAAGTGAGGAGGTTGTTTATTTCCTTTTCCCTCTGGTACTGCAGCTGACCGGAATCTCCTTTCCTCCTTGTAAAAAGGACTATCTGGAGGATGAGGCTGAGCACACATAAAAACGAGAGGACGCACAACAGGACAGTCACGGTATTCATACAAGGAAATATAGCGGAAAAAACGTGAACTTTAAAGGATGAAAAGAAAACCTGCCACCCGGGCTGACGGCCCCGGGCAGCAGGTGAGCATCATCTTTAATCAGGACTTCAGTCGACGAGGATGACTTCTCCATTAGGATAGTTCTGTGCGACAAAATCTGCGACTTCATCGCTCTTGAGAGCCTCGACAAGAGCCTGGACGGCTTCATTGTTCTCATTTCCGGCCTTGACTGCGATGACATTCACATACGGGCTGTCTCCGCCTTCAACATACAGACCGTCACGTGTTGCGATGAGTCCTGCGGGAATTGCATAGTTGCCGTTGATGACAGCTGCATCAGCATCATCGAGGACACGGGGAAGAGAAGCGGCTTCAATTTCGCTGAAGCGGAAGTTATGAGGATTGTCAACGACATCGGACGGAACAGCTTCGATACCTGCATCTTCAGAAAGTGTGATCAGGCCGGCAGACTCGAGCAGGAGAAGTGCCCTTCCCTCGTTTGTCGGGTCATTCGGAATTGCGATTGTGGCACCATCCGGAATGTCTTCAATAGAAGCGTGCTTTGTTGAATAGAGAGCCATCGGCTCAATGTGAATGCCGCCAGCAGAGACAAGGTTGTAGCCATGCTCCACATTGAATGACTCAAGGTATGGAAGATGCTGGAAATAGTTGGCATCAATCTCTCCGGACTCAAGAGCCTCATTCGGCATGATATAATCTGTGAACTCGACGATTTCAAGTGTGATTCCCTCTTCGGCGAGGTTGTCGACAACGAGGTTGAGAAGTGTTCCATGCGGCTCCGGGCTTGCTCCGACTCTGAGGACAGAGGAATCAGCGGACTCAGAAGATCCACCTGCGAAGACGAATGCACAGGAAACGACAGCAACAGCAAAAACAGCTAATAATTTCTTCATATAGTAACTCCCTATTGGTTTTCAGATTTGTTGGTTTTGTTTTGAAAATAAAATTGTTTTGGTGAAAATAAGAATACTATGCCCTCACGGGCATCATCATAGAGGACATCATCATAACTGAGAGTGATGAATAGAACTTCTTCATTACAATGTCCTCCTTTTGTTCCAGATGGTTAGAGAATACAGGAGCATGGACCTTTTTTTCAAGAGGGTTTATGCAAAATTTTCAATTTTTATTCATAAAAAATAAATATTAACTTGCAATAAAAAGAGATAATTCCTCAAATTTCACAGTTTCTGCCCGTCATACAGGACCTGAAAGTCAGTTTTTTCAGGCACTTTCACTGCCTCTGACTGAAAACTGTCGATAAGCGCATCCTGTATGTCTGTGCTTATGTTCTCAAGAAGCTCAGCATCTTTGTAGACATCATATCCGCCTGTTCCTGAGGAGCGGTAGCTGTTGAGCACGATTCTCAGTTTCCTGTACGGATTCTTAAGAAGGTCCTCGCCTTTGATTTCCAGTCTGACAACACGGCATCCAGGCTTTCTGGCAAGATCGAAGGAATATGCTATACCGCGGTAGAAGTCATAGTTGTAGCGCTCATCCTTTCCCGGAGAGAACAAAGGAGACTCAATGACACGTCCGTCACGACAATCAGCAAAGCAGGCACTTCTCTCAAGAGCCAGACGGAGCTGAGCAGCGGTAATGGAGAAAACCGCAAGAGTATTTGAAAAAGGGTATGCTGTCAGGATATCGAGCATCGAGACATTTCCTGACAGCGATACCGGGTTGTTGAAAAGGGATGCGGCGGACACCTCTGCCCCGCTTATCGAAAGCTGGAGGTCATTGATGTAATCTGCAAGGCTCGAGCCATACAGGAAGCTGTGGATTCTTGACCTGTCCTCGAGAGATCCGTCAACACTTCCGGCTCTTTGCTCAAGATAGGCCCTGAGATCATTGAAAGTGTCATCACTTTCAAACAGCTCCTTCATCTTTTCTGAAAGCATTTCAGGCGGAACGGGCTTCCTGATTTCAGCACAGGGCTCTTTGCCTTTTTCAAGAGTCACAATGGCATAGAGGGAAGCCTTGCTTCCTGCCTGAAGTGTCAGCGTGTGACCTTCCATATAAGGAGGAATGATCTCATGCTGATGGGCCGTCAGGAGGACATCAAAGCCGAGAGAGGCAATCTCATAGGCTCTGTTTTCTCTGAGGATTCCTTTTTCGCTGCGGGAGAAACCGCCATGGTAAACGCATACCTTATAATCCACATCAAGGTCTTCCGTCTCTTCCATCACCCGATTGAGACTGCTGAGTGAATCCGTGATTCTCAGCCCCTCAAGCTTCGTCTTGTCCCAGACGTTCACGTAATCAGTGACGGCTCCTGTTATGAGGACGCGTTCTCTGTTCTTCTCGATGATTACATATGGCTTCACGTCAAGAAGCCCTCTTTCGTCGGCAAGGTTTGCACAGACAAATGAAGCATCAAGGCTCGATACAAATGAGAAAAGGCGCTCATAGCCGAAATCGAAATCATGGTTTCCCGGAACAAAGACATCAAGGCCTGCGGCATTGAAGGCACGCGCGCTGTAAAGCAGGCTTTTTCCCTGTTTCGACTCAAAACGTGCAAGCGGGGACCCCTGGAGGACATCACCTCCGTCGATGATGATGGCATCATCACAGAAGGCGGAAGAAAGTACCATATACCCAGTGGCCTCCGGCCTGCCCTTCACGAAATCATATGGGAAGACGTATGAATGTGTGTCACTTGTGTAACAGAGTCTGACCATATTCACTCGCCCTTCATCAGTTTTGTCCTGAGTTTCGAGGAAATCCATTCAACAATGAGCACCAGAATAATAAGTCCCAGAAGAATGGCTCCGACATCATTCCAGCGGTAGCTGTTCATGGCAAACATGAGAGGGGCTCCGATTCCGCCGGCTCCGACAAGGCCAAGGACAGACGCATCTCTCAGGTTCATGTCAAAGCGGTAAATCAGCGTTGAGGAAAATGATGGCATGAGCTGAGGCAGGATGCCGTATCTTATTTTGTCAAAGGTGTTGCATCCGGCAGCATCGAGGGATTCAAGAATGCCTCTGTCAAGCTCCTCGATGGATTCAGTGAACATCTTTGAGAGCATTCCGATTGAGCAGGTGGACATCGTCAGAAGGCCGGCGAAGGCTCCGGGTCCGGTGACCATGATGAACATGAGGCCGTAAACAAAGGCAGGAATTGTCCTGACCGCCATTACTGCGAGCCTCACGACAAGAGCCACGGGACGGGGGACGATGTTGGATGCTCCTAAAAAGGCGAAGGGAAGCGCGAGCACTGCGCCGACCAGCGTTCCAAGAAAGGCGATTGCTATTGTCTCAAACAGCAGATAAGGAACCCCGCCGCTTCCAAGTGTCAGAAGCAGAGATGGAGTCGGATGAAGTATCCCGATGATGATTCCTTTCGCGACAGACAGGCCGGAGCCGCCTGTTGAGTTAGACTGGAGTGCACTGGCTGACCATGAGAAAAGGATGAGGCCGGCAAGAACGATTACAAGGGTTGTAATCCATCTTTTCGGCTCTTTTGAAAGTGTTTCAGCATATGTGAGTCTTGTTTCCATTCTGTCTTCTCCTCACGTAAGCTTTGACCTGAAATAAGAGCTGATGCTCTCGATGATGATGACTGTCACGAAAAGCGCCAGGAGGATCATGCCAACCCTCGCGTATTCCATCCAGCCGATACGCTCATTGAGTATGAGTCCGAGCCCGCCTGCACCGACATAGCCCAGAATTGATGCGTAACGCACGTTTCCCTCAAAGCAGAAAAGCACTGTTGATATGAACTGGGGAAGCACCTGCGGCCAGATTGCATAACGGATTGCGGAAAGCCTTCCGACTCCAAGAGCTTCAAGAGCCTCATGGCTTCCCATGTCGGCTGTTTCAATCTGCTCGTAGAGTATCTTGCCGCAGTAGGCAAATGTGAATACGGCGATTGCGACTGTTCCGGCAAAGGTTCCCAGTCCGAAGATATAAGTCGCGATGAGCGCGATGACCAGTGTCGGAAGTGTTCTGACCACTGAATAGAAGAGCTTGAAAAAGCCTGTGATAAAGCGGTTTTTCACAAGATTAGATGCACAGACAACCGAGAACGGGATGCACAGCACAGCTCCGATGAATGAGCCCAGAAGGCTCATCTTTATCGTATCCATCAGAGGCTGCCATACACGCGGCATGTACGACCAGTCCGGCGGGACCATGTCACGCAGCATGACAAAAAAGAAGCTGATTCTCCTGACGAGCGTTGAGAAGCTGAAGCCTGTCACCTCACCTGCTACAACTGTCGCGATGATGAGAATGACAAGCACCAGCGGCAGACGGGAACGTCTTTCCTGGACCGTCCTGCCACTTTCCAGCACGTACTGTTTCGGTTTGAAGATCCTGTCATAAGCGGACAGTTTCATCGCTCTCCTCCGTAGATTGAGTCCAGGACGTCCTGCGAGACATCACCTGAAGGTCCGTCAAAAACAATCTGGCCGTCCCTTATTCCGATGACCCTGTCACAGTACTCAAGCGCCAGCTCGACATGGTGGATATTGATGAGAACGGTGATTCCCATTTCCCTGTTGATTTTCCTGAAGTCATCCATGACGACACGTGCTGTCACAGGATCAAGGGCGGCAACCGGCTCGTCAGCCAGTATGATTGTCGGGTTCTGTGCAAGAGTGCGGGCAAGAGCGACGCGCTGCTGCTGTCCGCCGGACAGCTGGTCGACTCTAGTGAAAGCCTTCTCGAGAATCTCGACCTTGTCCAGACACTCAAGCGCTTTCAGCTTGTCTTCCTTTGTGAAGATGCCAGGAATTCTTCTCCACAATGGAAGAGACGGAACAAAGGCAGTAAGGACGTTGTTCATCACGCTGGTGCGCGTAACAAGGTTGAAGGACTGGAAGATCATTCCTATTCTCCGTCTCAGATGCCTGAGCTCCTTGTTTGAAAGCCTGCACACATCGACATTGTCCACAGTGAGCGTTCCCTCAGTGACAGGATGCATTCTGTTGATTGCCCTGATGAGTGTGCTCTTTCCTGCACCGGAGCGGCCGATGATTGCAACAAACTCGCCATCTTCAATCGTGAGGTTCACATCCTTCAAGCCGACCGTACCGTTCGGGTATACCTTTGTAACATTGGAAAACTTTATCATTTATGACTCCTGAAGGCATGGGTGCAGTACACACCCATGCCTTAAAGAAATGCTTTTTCAGTTTCAGCCGTTGAGGCTTCTCATGATTTCCTGAGCAACTCTTTCATTGTCATAGTCAGAGCTTGTTGCCGGAAGATATCCTGTGTGGCTGTAAATTGCGATGACGCCCTTTCCTTCCTCAGTCTTGTTGAGGTTCATGAAAGCCTGTTGGAGAGCAGCGACAAACTCGTCAGTCATGGCAGGGCTGTTCTTGGAGACACAGACTGTGTCGTTGTAGATCATCGGAGTGACGCCAATGAGGTCTGTATCCTCCCAGATGGAATTCTCCATTCCGAATGATGTGTTCCAGTCATCTTCATAATCCCTTCTCGCATCAGCGAAGCAGCAGACGATGTCAACCTGGCCGGATGCAAGGCGTGCGAATGCGGAAGGATAGGAATCGACCTGAACTGTGTGCTGGAGGTCAGCGATTGTCTTGTTGTCATAGCGCTCCATAAGCCACATCGTAGGATAGACGTATCCTGCGCTGCTTGTTGTGCTCATGACAGCCCAGTTGGCGCTGTTGAGATCATCCCATGTGAGAGATTCCCCTGCGTTGACCTTGGCAGCAAGCTCCTTACCCTTCTCGGAAGGACCTGCAATGATGAGAGCGCGGTAACCGACAGCCTGCTCTGTGCTTGCTGTGATTGGCTCATTGTTGTTCCAGTCTCTCGGATCATCGCTGTCAACGGAAAGACCGTCTCTTGTTGCAGTCAGGATGACATCGCAGCCCTTGTCATACAGAAGGTATGTGTTTGCAGGCATACCGACAGAGACGTCAGCACTTCCGGCTGTGAGAGCAACACCTACTGCCTCATAGTTGGTACCGACAGAAATCTGGATATCATTCACAGTCCAGCCCTGAGAAGCAAGCTCCTGTGTGAGCAGATCCTTGAGAGGCTCTGTTGCTGTGATGATTTCTTCCGGCTCACGTGAAGGAACATACATGATGCGCAGAGTGTCGATGGTCTTTGCGTCCTCGGCACCTGTACTCTCGCTGGAGCCGCCTGCGAACAGACTCAGGGCAAGAAGTGCCATGAGACATGTCAACAAAATTTTTTTCATATTAACCTCCATTCCCCTTCTGGGGAAGATTTTTCCATCAGAACGGAAGGTGCGTAAATGCTGTAGCTCTGCACCCTCTCTTCCCTGATTTTCTCCATCAGGAGCTTCAGGGCCGTACGAAGAATGTCATCAGGGAAAATAAGAAGGGCACAGCCTGAGGTGACATCCTGTACGAAGAAGTTCACATAAGTGACCGTAAGAGGATCAGCTCCCCTTTCCTTCAAAGCCTTCAAGGCGCCACGGGCGAAATCCGGATCGCTGAAAATGATGCCCTGAGGAATCACGGGCATATTCATGACCGTCTTGTAACCCGACTCTTCATCCATGGATGAAAGAAGGAAGAACCTCTCTTCGTAAAGTCCGTATTTCTGCATCAGTGCCTTGAACTGGCAGGCCCTGTTCACACCGATAGTGCTTCCGCAGCGCTGGAAGGTACCACCAAGATAGGCAAGAGAGGAAATACCCCTTCTGAGGAACATCCGGATTACAGACTCCTCGTTCTGGGCATAGTCGACCATGATTGAGTCATGGGCATAGCTGGTACCAAGATTGTTTATCATGAGAAGATTCGAGCTTACGGATTCAAAATCCCGGACTTCATCACGTGTGAACTCACCGATAGCGATGATTCCGTCGACTTTCTCATTATTGCGGTTAAACAGCTGGATACGGCATTTCGGTCCGGCAAAAGGCTGGAGACGGGAGATTACACGCTCCTCAAAGCCGGGCTTGTCAAAAGGTGCAAGCGCCACCGATATGTTCTTAATCTGATTGTTTCTTTTCTGACGTGGAGTCTCATAACCCAGACGGCGGGCCTCTTCTTCAACGCTCTGCCTCACGGCGGCAGACACGCTGAGCCGCTCATCCCTGTTGAGGATTCTTGAAACAGCTGCGGGGCTTACATGGCAGTTTTCTGCAATCTCTCTGATTGAAGCCATTCTCCACTCCTCTGTTGCCATTAAACTATGTTGAAGGACAGAGAGTCAACATCAAAGTAAAATTTAGTAAAGATTTCACATTTTCTTAACAGAATCTTCCCGGAATGAAAAAAGGCAGGGTTGAGCCCTGCCCCGATTTCACCGCTTAGCCATCATGCGTTTTACAATTCTGTCACCTGCCACCTGGATGATTTCAACCATGATGAGAATGACAATGACTGCACCTACAAGGTAAGATGGCCGGAAGCGCTGATAGCCGTACCGGATTGCAAGGTCTCCCAGACCTCCGCCTCCGATAGTTCCGGCCATGGCTGAATAGACAAATTCGGCCCCCGCATGGTACGCACTGTCAGGAGGCGCGCGAGGGTCTTTATCCTGTTTACAATCTAAAATGTTTTGGCAGAAAAAATCTATAGCATATTCTGGAACTCTGGAATCTACATAAAATTACTGCTTTGGGAAATAGATTATGTATTACTAAACACAATAAGATAACAGCGATAAGTGACTAACAAAAAAAATCGTCATAACACAAATCTTTGCATTACGACGATTCGAGACTTAACGCTTAGCCATCATGCGTTTTACAATCCTGTCGCCTGCCACCTGGATGATTTCAACCATGATGAGAATGACAATGACTGCACCTACAAGGTAAGATGGCCGGAAGCGCTGATAGCCGTACCGGATTGCAAGATCTCCCAGACCTCCGCCTCCGATGGTTCCGGCCATAGCCGAATAGCCGATAAGGTTGATGATTGTGAGAGTGAGTCCGCTCATGAGAGCAGGCATCGCCTCTGGTATCAGCACTTTATAGACAAGCTGCCAGTTTGTGCTTCCCATGGCCTTTGCTGCCTGAATGACTCCGGGATCCACTTCCTTGAGCGCACTTTCAATGATTCTTGCCACAAACGGAGCTGCCGCAATTGAAAGCGGGACAATCGCCGCCTTTGTTCCGATGCTTGTTCCGACAATGAGGCGTGAAAGCGGAATGAGGACAATCAGAAGGATGATGAACGGGAAGGAACGCAGAACATTAACGATACGTGAAAGCACGCTGTTGAAAACTGCGGATGGTATGATTCCTCCATCCTCTTCCTTTCCTGTTATGTGAAGAAGGACACCAATCGGAAGTCCGAGCACAAGGGAGAAAAGCGTTGAGAAGAAAACCATGACAAGGGTCTCTCCTGTCGCCTCGAAAAGCTGAGATAACATCTGTGAATCCATTATAAATCCCCCTCCACGCTGACTCCGTATTTCCTGAGCAGGCTGATTGCCGCCTTGACATGCTGCTCATCAGGTCCGATATCAAGGACCATTACGCCAAGCTCCTCTCCGGCAACCTCCTGAACACCGGCTGCCCTGATGTTGAATGTGGCCCCTGTCTCTGCCGTGACATTGCTGATGACCGGCTCATCTGTCGTACCGCCGCGGAAACGGAGCGTGAAGCGCCCGGCGACATTTGACCACCTGACAATGGAATCCTTCACGTTTGTCAGGTTTGACAGGAAGTCATTCGTGACCTCGCTCTTCGGATTCGCGAAGATATCTGAGACAAGTCCTTCTTCAACGATTCTCCCGCTGTCGAGAACCGCAACTCTCTGGCAGGCATCACGCACCACTTCCATCTGGTGTGTGATCATGACAACAGTGAGGTTCATCTTTGCCTGAAGCTCCTTGATCAGGGCCAGGATTGAACGTGTTGTCTGCGGGTCGAGGGCGCTAGTCGCCTCATCGCAGAAAAGGATGTCCGGTTTGCAGGCAAGAGCACGTGCGATTGCCACACGCTGCTTCTGGCCGCCGGAGAGTGTGGAAATCGGGGCATCTCCCCTTCCCTCAAGACCGACAAGCTCAAGAAGCTCATTCACTCTCTTCTTTATATAAGCCTTGTCCATCTTGCAGATTTCCATCGGATAGGCAATGTTCTCACTCGCATTGCGGGAAGAGAAGAGATTGAAGTTCTGGAAGATCATTCCGATATGTCTTCTTTTCTCAATCAGAGCCTTCCCTTCCAGATTGTCGACTCTCTCGTCATCATAGTAGACCTCACCGGCATCCGGTTTCTCAAGCATGCTGACAAGACGCACAAGCGTGCTCTTTCCGGCACCGGAGCGGCCGATGATTCCATAGATTGTATTCGACGGGATATCAAGAGAAACATCCTGCACCGCATGCAGCTGTCCATAATCCCGTTTCAGGTTCTTCAGTCTTATATGCATTCTTCTTTTTGTTCCTGTGGAAAAATTACCTTTGTCTTTATATATGAAAAGATTAAAAGTTACAACGCATCAAGCTTTCTCAAGATGCATCCACAATCCTTCAAGACCTGTCATGATGTCTTTGTAGCAGGCATCGAAGTCACCGGTGTACCATGGGTCCGCCACATCCCTGTGTATACCTGCAAAGGAGAGAAGAAGATATGTCTTGTCAGCTGAAGGCAGGATGCGCTCAAGATAGCGCAGATTGGACCTGTCCATCGCGATAATGTAGTCATATTCGTAATAATCTTCACGTGTAATCTTCCGAGCTGTCTTTCCTTTACAGGAGATACCTTTTTCAGCAAGCAGCTGACGCACAGGAGGATAGACAGGATTGCCTGTCTCTTCAGAAGAAACCGCAGCAGATTCAATATGATAGAAACCCTCTTTGTGCTTCTCTTTAGCCATATCCTTGAAAAGAAACTCTGCCATAGGAGAGCGGCAGATGTTTCCGTGGCAGACGAAAAGAATGTTTGTCATGAAAGGAAGTCTAACTGAAAGTGATGAAGAGAGTCATCAGCGAAAAAACTTCAATGAAATAATTCTCAGGCAGAGGTGATGTTCCTGTTCCGGCGGTAGATCAAAAAACCGGCAGCGTCAGCAAGAGCCCAGCCGACAGGAATGGAAATCCATATCATCTGGTATCCAAGAGAAGGAGCAAGAGCATATGAAAGAAGAACTCTTGTTCCAAGGGAAAGAATAGTCAGAAGAAGTGATACCGAGGGCTTTCCTGCAGCACGGAAGTGACCATAAAGCAGAAAAAGGATTGCAATGCCGGCATAGAAGCTTCCTTCCAGACGGAGATATCCTGTTCCGATTGCCATGATTTCCACTTCCCCCGGATCCATGAAAAGGGAGAAAAGCGGACGGGCAAAGAGGTTCACAAGCAGGCTGAGGACAATTGCGAAAGCGACAGTGACAATCAGCGCACTGTGTGTGCCTTTCACTATTCTCTCGTTCTCCCCTGCACCCCTGTTCTGAGAGACAAAGACGGAATATGCATTGCCGAAATCCTGAACGGGAAGATATGCGAATGAGTCAATCTTCACACCTGCCGCGAAGGCTGCCATTACGGAAACTCCGAATGAGTTGACAAGTCCCTGGACCATCAGGATTCCGAAGTTCATGACTGACTGCTGGAGACATGTGATGAATGAGTAGCGTACGACATCAGCACAGTCAGACACATCAGGATGCAGCTGTTTTCCTGAAGGATATAGATTTCTGTTTCTTATCAGGGTATGGGCAAGAAGGAGGATAGCCGAGACATACTGGGAGATTACTGTCGCGATTGCCGCTCCTTCCACACCCTGATGAAGTACCAGAACATAGAAAAGATCCAGGAAAATGTTCAATACAACTGAAACGGAGAAGTAAATAAGAGGGACTCTGGACTCTCCAGTGCTTCTAAGCACTGCAGAAAGGAAGTTTGAGATGAATGTGGCAGGCAGCCCGAGGTAGATTATGAAAAGATAGGCTGAAAGCATTTCTTCCAGCTCTGGCGGAGTGTTCAGCAATCTGACTATGGAATCATTGAAGCCGAGGCAGATGGCCATAAGTACAGCGCTGACTGAGGCTATGACCACAAAAGAGGCCGTGAATGTCCTTCCGAAGCGCTCATCATCCCCTCTTCCATAATAAAGAGAAAAAAGGGCCATGGAGCCAAGGCACAGGCCGATGATAATGCTTGTGACGAAGGTCATGAGGCTGTAAGCCGAACCGACTGCGGCAAGGGCATCTGATCCTACGAAGCGGCCGACTATTGCAGTGTCCGTGATATTGTAAAGCTGCTGAAGGAGGTTTCCCAGAGTAAGAGGAAGCGTGAAAAGCAGCATCGGCTTAACAATGGGACCTTTTGTAAGACAGATGCTCATCCAAAAAAGCCTGTAGTACGCGTTTTATCAATCAGGTCGCTGATGTGTTCATAGATATGTCTGTGGACGACAGACTCGACCCGCTCTTCATCACTGTCCTTTATGCAGTTGTAGAATTCCTCATGCTCGCCGACAATCATGTCATAGTCCTGTTCGTACCTGTAATCAAGAATCTTAAGCCTCATGTAGTCAATGGATGACTTGAAGGCATTCCACAGCCTCATCTTATTCTCTGCTTTGTACCAGATTTCATGGAAGGCCACATCAAGATTATGGAAGGCAAGCATGTCCACCGGTGTGTCCTTTATGACAATGGCCTGACGGCGGAGGCTGTGTGCGACATCTTCAAGGTTCAAGGCACTGTCCTTTCTCAGGAAGTCCTTTATCACGGCAGTTTCTATACAGACGCGGGCATACATGAGCTGGAGGACATGGTCTGCATTGATATAACTGACAACGGTCTGCTGATATGGAGACATGACAATAAATCCTTCATCGGAAAGCCGGTTGAGGGCTGTCTTCACAGGTGTCCGGGATGCCTCATAGTAGTCACAGATATCATTGTCAGAGATTTTTGCACCGGGTTCAAGCTCAAGAGTGAGTATCTTTCTGCTCATATCATCATAAATCGTGGAAACGAGGTCTTTCCTGTCATTCTGCTTTGCCATAGTCCGTGTCAGTTCCTTTGCCTGAACACTAACATGCATCCCGATTCATCTTCAAGCAACGGGATAACAGTCTTCCCTCAACTGAAAATGAGGCAGGTTTCACGCTACCTTAATGGAATTTATGCATCAGACGCCCATTACTTCTTTTCGAAGGATTGCGTTGATTCTCGTCTGGTATCCTCTCCCCTCTGCTTTAAGGGCAGCAAGCACATCGTTATCAATCATAATCGTAATCTTGCTTTTAGTGGGCTTATACCATTGCGGATGAACTTTGCTCCAGTGCTTAAACTCTTCAAGTTCTTCCTTTGTCATAAAAGGACAATCTTCGCTTTCAACGGGCTTCGCCTCATTTATTACCTTCTTCTCTTCATCGGAAAGAGGAGGCAAGGCTTTAACTTCTTCAATTGTCATTCTCTTCATAATACTCATTGCATTCCTCCTTAGTTGCTTTTCTTGCTGAAATGATTCTTATAGTGTCATCATTCCTCTCTGTATAAACAACGAAGAGTAGATTCTCAACCATTCCGATTACATTATACCGGTCTTCATCTATAGAATGTCTGGCATCATATTTCTCAATCCTGTTCTCATCAAGAAAGACGCGTACAGCCATTTCAAAACTGATTCCATCATGTTTCCTGATATTTGCGCGATTCTTCTCTTCATCCCACTCAAATTCCATCAAACAATTCTTTCGTATACATATTAAATTATATGTATATATTTAGCAATATAATATTCTCCTTTTCGAAACATCATCTTTGTATTGTGTCCTCGGATGAAGAGGATGCTTGTCTCTGCTATGATAAGGTCATGGATTATCAGGATATCAACGCAGAAACGATTTCACGATGGATTTCTGACGGCTGGCAGTGGGGAGTCCCGATTGACAGCGAAACTTACCGAAAAGCTCTGAATGGAGAATGGAATGTGAAGCTCACTCCAAAGAAAAACGTGCCTCACTCCTGGTTCGGACAGTTGAAAGGAAAGCGCCTCTTAGGACTTGCATCTGGAGGTGGTCAGCAGATTCCCATATTCTCAACCCTAGGTGCAAAATGCACAGTCCTCGATTACAACGACCTGCAGCTTGAATCTGATCGTCTTGTATCACAACGGGAAGGATATGATGTCGAAATCATAAAGGCAGACATGTCAAAACCTCTTCCTTTCACTGATGAATCCTTTGACATCGTCTTCTGTCCTCCATCCGTCTGTTACATTGAGAAAGTCGAACCATTGCTGAAAGAATGCGCAAGGATACTTAAAGATGAAGGAATCCTGATGATTACCTTCGAAAACGGGCTTAACTACATCTGCGATGCAGAAGATGAATCGAGAATTGTGCAGTCACTGCCTTTCAACCCGCTGAAAGATCCTTCCCTCTTTCGTGAAGAAGATGGCATACAGTTTTCTCACTCACTTACTGAACAGCTTGGAGGACTGCTTAAAGCCGGCTTCATCATTACGGACCTTTATGAGGATACAAACGGCTACGGCCTCTTTGATGAGCTGAACATTCCTTCTTTCATTGCAGTCCGGGCTGTTAAAAAGCCGTCAGTACTGTCAGATTTCAAAAGCAGTAAAGCCTGAAAATAAAAAAACAACCTCTATTGCACTGCAAAGGAGGATGATTATAAGAAACTGAAACAGAAGCTGACCGGATATAAACTAAGCGCTCTCGTCCCTTACCTACCACAGTAAAACAAGAGCGCTTACATACTTAAAGTTTTTTTAAACCTTGTATTTCAAGGTTCGACTCTTTATATCTTCTTGTCAACGAAAAACCTTTCAAAATATTTTTTCAGATTTCTCTTGACTTACGAGAACAAATAAAAAACCTGGCAACGACCTACTCTCCCACGGACGAACCGCAGTACCATCGGCGAGGAGGTGTTTCACTTTCG
>CALXOK010000028.1 GCA_944390025.1 uncultured Spirochaetales bacterium
CCGTCTTTGTCGAGTGATGTGATATTCCTTGTTCTGGTGTTGAATGATTTGAAAGCATCAGCATCAAGAGAGATGAGGTAATTGCAAAGCCAGCGGCACTGGGTGAAAGACATCCACAGATTGTTTCTCTCACTTTTGTTAAGGCACTTGAGATCAAGTTTCATCTCAACGACTAAAGGACGCATGGATGAGTGGCGGAGACGGGTTGCTTTTCCCTTTTCCTTGATGGTTCTGTTCTTCTCCTTTCTTGCATTGTCATCCATGTTTTAATTGTATCAGAAATAGACTTGATATTCAATTACATTTGTTTAAATAACAATATTTTATTTCATTTTAACCTCAGCAATTCATCTCCACCATAAGGGGGGGGGTATTGAGTCTTCTTGCTGATAAGAGATAAACTGAAAAAAGGAAACAGTCTCTGGAGGAGAATGTCTCCTCCTTTGTCGTCATGGATTTGCAATCAGGAGGCAAGACATGTCCAGTTTTCTTCCAATGTTTTATGCCCTGTCATTTCTGACTGCCCTCATAGCGTTTCTTTTCGCGCTCTATCTTTATCTGTGGGTGAAAAGGCAGAAGGTTGAAAATAAGGAAATCGAGCGTATCTCTCTGCTGATAAAGCAGGGTGCCGACACATTCCTGAGAAGGGAATACAAGCTGCTTGCGGTCTTTGCCGGCATTGCCGCGCTTGTGATACTCCTCTTCTTTCCGCAGCCTGTGTGGCAAGGCGATATCATTTCAAATGTGATGAGTGCCCTGAGCTATATCGCAGGAACTGTCCTGTCTGCACTTGCTGGCAAGATAGGCATCCTTGTGGCAACGCTTTCCAACTCACGCTGTGCTGAAAGGGCCCAGAAGGGTCTTAAGGACGCCTTCCTTGTAGGCTTCCGCGGAGGTTCTGTCATGGGACTTCTCGTCGTAGGATGCTCGCTTGCAGGCGTTGCAGCCGTACTCATGATTACAGGAGATACGACCATCCTGCTCGCATTCTCTTTCGGTGCAAGCTCCCTTGCCCTCTTCGCGAAGGCAGGTGGAGGAATCTTCACCAAGACGGCTGATGTGTCAGCAGACCTCACAGGAAAAGTCGAGCTGGGAATCGCCGAGGACGATCCCAGAAACCCGGCTGTCATCGCAGACAACGTCGGCGACAACGTCGGAGACGTCGCGGGAATGGGAGCAGACCTCTTCGATTCCAATGTCGCGGCAATGGCCAGTGCGCTTGTCATAGCCAGCACGCTTGAATCTTCCGGCTTTGCTGCCATAGAGATGGTCTTCTGCTATGCACTTCTTGGGTTGCTTGCCTCTGTGATAGGAATAGCGGCGGCCCGCGTGGGAAAGGACGGCAATCCTACAAAGGCACTCAACAGCTCAACATATGTCACCACGGCAATCTTCCTGGTTCTGACTGCAGGAGCAACGGCAGTCTTTACAGGTTTCTCATGGCGTATCTGGCTGAGTTCTGCAACCGGATTGATTGTCGGTCTTGTAATCGGTCTTACCACTGACTATTTCACCGATGACACAAAACCTATTGTGAAGAAGGTTGCCCATGCCTCAGCATCCGGTCCTGCCTTCACCATCCTTTCGGGAACATCATACGGCTTCATATCCTGTCTGCCGGCAATGGCGGGAATAGCCGTTTCCGCTCTCATTTCCTATCAGCTGTGCGCTCCGCTGGGAGACGAGTGTGCGATTTTCGGTATCGCCATGGCAGCAGTGGGAATGCTATCGATTGTCGGAATGATCATATCGAACGATGCATACGGGCCTATCGTTGACAACGCCAGAGGCCTTGCTGAGATGGGCTCTCTCGGAGAAGAGACGCTCAGAATCGCTGACGAGCTTGACAGTGCAGGTAATACTGTAAAAGCAGTCACAAAAGGGTTCTCAATAGGCGCAGCAGGACTGACTGTCATCTCTCTTCTGGGAGCCTTCATGGCAGAGACAAATGCCGCACTGGAAAGTCTTGGCAAGCCGCTTATCACGGGGTTTGACATCATGAACCCGGCAGTCTTCTTCGGACTGCTTGTCGGTGCTGCGATTCCAGCCCTCTTCTCTGCAATGCTTATCCTAGGTGTCGACAAGAACGCGCAGAGAATGGTCAGTGAGATTCACCGGCAGTTTGACACAATACCCGGCCTGAAAGAAGGAAGCGGACAGCCTGATTACGATTCATGTATTGATATCGCGACAAAAGGAGCGCTGAAAGAGCTTATCCCGGCAGGCCTTATCACTATCGTGACAACCCTTCTGGTCGGATTCATAGCCGGACCTGAAGCAATCGGAGGCTTCCTTGTCGGAAATATCTCAAGCGGACTCCTTCTTGCCCTCTTCATGTCGAATTCCGGCGGTCTGTGGGACAATTCTAAAAAGTATGTGGAAGCAGGCGCTGAAGGCGGAAAAGGAAGTGAAGCCCACAAAGCGGCGGTCATCGGCGACACTGTCGGAGACCCGTACAAGGATACGGCAGGACCTTCAATCAACACGCAGATTACTGTTGTATCCCTAGTCGCATCACTGGCATCCGGACTCTTCGCCGCATTCTCAATCTTTGTGTGAGTCTATTCGATTCTGATCCATTCGTCCCTGCTGAAGAGAACACAGCAGGGAATTTCTATTGAGGGATATGCCTCCTTTGCAAGCTCACGGAGCCTCGAAAGGAGGTCTTTTTCTTTCCCGTTGTCATGCACATCTTCTTTCTGTATGAAGAACACGACCTCACACGCATTGCTCACTGAAGCGTTTGCAAACCAGTGGGATGCGTTGATTTCCGCATATGGGTCAGAAAACCTGTCTGTGAACCAGATAATCCAGGGCCCGGTAAGAGTACCGTTCTTTCTTACCCCTGCAGCAACCACACTTGCCTGTGTTGCTGAAAGATAAGGCCTGACGAAACGGCAAAGGGATTCAAAGGTACTTTCATCCATCTGCATTACCTAAATATTACAAATATGTAATTCCAAGGGCAAGCGTCAGAAGAAAAGCTGACAGTCATAGGCTTTTTCAGAAAAAATAAATAAAAAACTCCGGGACGGACGACTCTGTCCCGGAGAGAAACGATTTTATTTCAAGGAGAATTCTCATCCTAAGGATGACATTTTTATCTCTGGACGCGGCCAGATCCGTCTCCCTTGCAAAGAGCCTCGACTTCGCTAAGTCTTGTGAGGTTGAAGTCACCGTCAATTGAGTGCTTCAGGCAGGAAGATGCGACTGCGAAGTTGATTGCATACTGCTCGTCATCATAATGGCTGAGAGCATAGATGATGCCGGCTGCAAAGGAGTCACCACCACCGACACGGTCGATGATGTCTGTGATTTCATAATGTCTGGAAAGATAGAAACCTGTCTTGCCGCTGAGAGCTGCACTCCAGCCGTTTCTGTCTGCAGACTTGCTTTCACGAAGTGTGATTGCGACGACACTGATGTTCGGGAACTGCTTCTTGACTTCGTTTGAAAGGGCTTCATAGACCTTGGTGTCAAGCTCGCCGCTTGTGACATCACTGTCAGCCTCGATTCCGAGACACTTCTGGATGTCTTCCTCGTTTGCGATGATGACATCAGCGTACTTGGCAAGCTCTCTCATCACTTCAGGAGCCTTCTTGCCGTAGTTCCACAGCTTCTTTCTGTAGTTGAGGTCGATTGAGACTGTGGCACCGGCCTTCTTGGCTGCCTTCATTGCAGCAAGCGCGCAGTCAGCAGCCTCCTGGCTCACTGCAGGTGTGATACCTGTTGTGTGGAACCATGTGGCACCCTTCATGATGGAATCGAAATCAAAATCCTTGACTGTGGACTTTGCGATTGCGCTCTCGCTTCTGTCGTAAACGACGAGTGACGGGCGCTGGTTGGCACCGGTCTCAAGGAAGTAAATACCGAGCCTTCCGCCCTTGACATGGTTGATGCTTGAGACATCAACGCCGTATTTCATAAGCTCTCTGACACAGGCTTCACCGACAGCATTGTCAGGAACCGCTGAGACGAACTTGGCATCTTCGCCGAGAATTGAAAGAGAAACTGCAACATTGGCCTCTCCACCGCCGAATGTGGCCTCAAGGGAAGGACTCTGGAAAAGTCTCTGTCTTTCAGGGCTCTTAAGGCGGAGCATGATTTCACCGAATGTAACATATTTGTTAGCCATAACTGCCTCCGTTTTTTCTTTATAGCAACGATTGTATGGCATAAAATTCCATCCGTCAATAAAATTTCGAAACATCGTTTCATTTTCAAAAAACCTGTGTTATAATTCCATTACCTTTAAAAAAAGAGGAGAAGGATATGACTAAAAACGAACTTTTGAAGTTTTTCCACGACGTTGCCATCGTGCCTGTCGTGAAGATTGACGATGCCGCAAAGGCTGTCCCCCTTGCAAAGGCCCTCATCAAAGGCGGTATCCCGACAGCTGAAATCACATTCCGTACAGATGCAGCAGAAGAGGCAATCAGGAATGTCTCAAGAGAGTGCCCTGAAATGATTGTCGGAGCAGGCACTGTCATCAACCCGGCTCTTGCAGAGAAGGCTGTCGCAGCCGGTGCCAAGTTCATCGTCTCTGCCGGCCTCAATCCTGATACAGTCAAATGGTGCAACGAACACAACATTCCATGCGTGCCTGGCGTCTGCACTCCTTCAGAAATCGAGAAGGGTCTTTCCCTCGGACTTACAGAGCTCAAGTTCTTCCCTGCAGAGTCAAGCGGCGGCGTGAAGATGCTCAAGGATCTCGGAGGTCCCTTCCCTCAGGTCAAGTTCATGACAACAGGCGGAATCAATCCGGCTAACCTCAAGGACTATGCCAAGACACCGAACGTGTTCGCAATCGGCGGAAGCTGGATGGTGAAGGCCGACCTCATTGAAAACGAGAAATGGGATGAGATTACAAGACTTTGCGAAGAAGCCGAGCTTCTTGTCCAGGGTCTTGAGTTTGTCCATGTCGGTATCAACAACGCTGATGCAGCTGAAGCTGACAAGGTCGCAAGCCAGCTTGCCCTCTTCGGCATGGCTGTCAACCCGGGCAACTCCTCAATCTTCATGAACAAGGAGATTGAAGTCATGAAGAGTCCGTTCTATGGAACAAAGGGACACCTTGCATTCCGCTGCCCGGATCTCGAGAGAACAGTCTCCTATCTTGGAAGAAAAGGCTTCACAGTCAAAAAAGAGAGCGTCAAGCTCGATGCCAAGGGCAAGATGAAAGTCTGTTACTTCAACGAGGAAATCGGAGGTTTCGCCGTTCACCTTGTGAAGGGCTGATTCTTTCGCGGATGATTTTTCAAAGAGGCATGGCTATGGGCTGTGCCTCTTAATCTTTTTTAAGTTTTTCCATCATTTTCCAAAAAGCCTTTGTCGCATTCCTCTAAAACGTCTAGAATGAGTAATGAGCATGCGTGCTCGGGAGACTGCGATGGATATAAGAATTGAAGGACTCACAAAGACGTTCTCCAGCAAAGAAAACACAGAGACAATTGCAGTGAATAACCTCACTGTGACAATTCCGGGCGGCCATCTGGTCGGGCTTCTGGGCCCTTCCGGTTGTGGAAAGAGCACGACGCTCTTCCTGCTTGCAGGACTTCACGAGCCGACAAGCGGAAGGATTTATTTCGGCGACGAGGATGTGACAGACCTTCCTCCGGAGAAAAGGGGAATCGGTCTGGTATTCCAGAACTACGCACTCTATCCTCACATGACAGTCTATGACAACATCGCCTTCCCTCTTCGCAACAGCAAGTCATTCAGAGAAGCACATAAGGACAGCAGAGAAAGGAAAGAGGCAATCGACATGATTGTCCAGCGGACAGCGAAGATTGTCGCGATTGAGGAGCTTCTTAAAAGAAAGCCGTCCCAGCTGTCCGGCGGACAGCAGCAGCGTGTTGCAATCGCGCGTGCCATTGCAAAACAGCCGAAGGTGCTTCTTTTAGACGAACCCCTTTCAAACCTTGATGCGAGACTGAGAATCCAGACAAGAGAGGAAATAAGACGTATCCAGCAGGCAACTGGAATCACGACAGTCTTTGTCACTCACGATCAGGAAGAGGCAATGAGCATCACTGATGAAATCATCGTGATGAAGGACGGCATCGTCCAGCAGGTGGCTCATCCGCAGGAGACATACATCCACCCGGCAAACACCTTCGTCGCACAGTTCCTCGGCAACCCGCCTATCAACATGATTGACGCATCCATACGAGACGGCTGGGTGATGATAAACAGCGACCGGGCAATCGAGGCTGATTTACCTGACGGCCAGTATAAAGTCGGCGTGAGACCGGAAAGCTTCATTCTCTCAGATGAAGGATTTTCCGCACTTGTATCATACAAGGCGACAATAGGACGGGACTTCCAGGTCCGCTTCGACATGAACGGACACTACAGCGAGGCCCTGATTGAATCCGACCAGCAGATTGAAGAAGGAGACAGCGTACGCTTCAGGCTTCGAAAAAGCGGCGTGCACATCTTCGACAATGATGGCAGGAGAATAGAGAAATGGTAGGACAGAACCAGAAGAAGACTTTCCTCAAGGCAATGCTGTATCTGCTGCCGGCACTGGTCATCATAGCAGTGTTTGTTGTCTGGCCTATGTTCCATACCCTGAGAATGAGCTTCTTCGAGAAATTCAACATCTTCACCAAGACAGGAGAAGGGTTCGGACTATCAAGCTACATCTGGGTTCTGGAGGATCCGACCTTCCACAAGGCCCTCATAAACACATTCATCTATGCGGTTGTCACAGTCCCTGTATCGATAATCATCTCCCTGGCAATAGCAATACTGCTCAACAGCGGAATAAGGGGTTCGAAGTTTTTCCAGACAGCCTACTTCCTGCCTTATGTCACAAACGCGATTGCCATCGGACTTGCTTTCCGCTTCATCTTCCACAGTGAATTCGGCGTTTTCAACAAATTCCTCGGCTTTTTCGGAATCGATGCAGTCAGATGGCTCACCGATCCGGACTGGGCTATGGTCACGCTATGCATCTTCGGAACCTGGTCCGCACTGGCTTTCAAGATTGTCATCTTCCTTTCCGGCCTGCAGGGAATCGACCCTCAGCTCTATCAGGCGGCGCGTATTGACGAAGCCGGCAAGTGGAAGATGTTCACGAAAATCACCCTCCCCCAGCTGGGCCCGATTATGGCCTACCAGTTTGTCATAGCGACAATCAACGCATTCAAAGCATACAACGAGGTTGTCGGACTCTTCGGAGATGACGGACCGCTTCACAGCGCCATCACCATGGTCTACTACATGTACGACAAGTTCTACAACGCGAACCGTTACACGATTGCTGCCGCCAGCGGTGTGATAATGTTCATCATCATAATGCTGTTCACATTCATCCAGCTGGGAATGAGCAACCGCAAGGCGGACCAGTAAGGAGGAGCAAGATGAATGATTCAATGAAAATAGAAAGCCGCTGGGCAAAGGCGCTTGTCATCATCCTCCTGACGCTTGGAGCCATCACGATGCTCTTTCCTTTCTTCTGGATGATCAGCGGTTCACTCAAGACCATAAGGGAAATCACAAGCCCTGAAATCATCTGGTGGCCGGAAGAGGAACAGTGGGACAACTACACCACCGTCCTCACGATGAAGACAAACCCATTCGGCATCTACTTCAAGAATTCCATAATCGTCGCTGTTGCAAACACGGTTTTCACCCTGCTGACGACAATTCTGGGAGCCTTCGCCTTCTCCCGTCTGGAGTTCAAAGGCCGCGACAAGCTTTTCAGCGTGCTGCTTGCCACGATGATGGTTCCCAGCCAGATGTACATCATCACGAACTTCATCACCATCACGAGGATGAACCTCTACGATTCCCTTTGGGCCCAGATTCTTCCATACACGGCAAGCGTTTTCTATATCTATCTTCTCAGACAGTTCTTCAACCAGATTCCTGACCAGATATATCTTGCGGCGAAAGTTGATGGCTGCTCTGACTGGAAATACCTGTGGAAGATGATGGTTCCTAACGCGAAGAGTTCCCTTGTGACGATAGGTCTTTTCAACTTCATCGCCAGCTGGAACGCCTACCTCTGGCCTCTCATGGTCACTGGCAAGGTCGAAAAGCGTGTTCTTTCCATCGGTCTGAAGTATTTCGCAAGCGACTCGGGAACGGACTACCATCTGATGATGGCAGGTGCCACAATCGTCATCCTGCCTCTTATAGTCATTTACCTGGTATTCCAGAAGTACATCATCCAGGGCATCGCCCGTGGAGGATTAAAAGGTTAACAGACGGTTTTGGGACCGTGAAATTTCATAAAGGAGAAACATGATGAAAAAGACAATTGTTTTCCTGTTGACAGCCCTCCTTCTGGCTTCAAGCCTCTTTGCAGGCGGAAGCAGCGAGAGCACAGCTGCAGGTTCTGGTGCAGCTGGAGAGATTACAGCAGATGACCTGAGAAATGCGGGAATCACACTTGAGCTGTGGCATGCACAGACAGATGAGAACGGTATCGCACTCGACAAGGTCGTCCAGCTTTTCAACGAGACAAACGAATACGGAATCACAGTCAATGCCACCTGCCAGGGCGGCTATACAGACTGCCACAACAAGATTCTCAGTTCTCTTGCCGCGGGCAACTATCCGAACATCGGTCAGGCTTATAACAACAACATGATGAGCTACATGCCAAGTGGAAAGCTCATGGACCTGACAGACTACCTCAATGACGAGTTCGGCATCACAGCAGAAGAGCTTGCCCAGGTCGTTCCTTCATACCTTGAAGAGAACCACGCATTCCCTGATGGCAATACCTATGCGACAAGCCTCGGAAAGTCCACAGAGGTCATGTTCTACAACAAGACTTTCTTCGACGAGCACGGCCTTGAGGTTCCCACAACCTATGAGGAGCTTGCTGAAGTGGCAAAGCAGATTGCAGATATCACAGGACGCCCGTCAGTCGGATTCGACTCAATGGACAACCTCGGAATCTACGGACCTGTCAACTTCGGCGCAAAGTATGCAGACACCCAGGGTAACCTCTACATCTTCGATGAAGACAACATCGATGCGACAATGGAGTTCTACCGCTGGTGGCAGAAGGGCATTCAGGAAGGTTATTTCCGCACAGCCGGTGAAGACCGCTACTGCTCAGGACCTTTCAGCAACGGAACAATCATCGTCTACATCGGTTCAAGTGCCGGTACTGCATACATCCTTCCTGACGGATTCGAGTGTGCTGTCACATACTCTCCTGTCGGAAAGAACCCGGCAGTCATCCAGCAGGGCGGAAACTTCTGCGGTTTCTCAACAGGGGATGCGCTGACAGACCTTGCAACAAGCATCTTCCTCGAGTACATGTATGATGCACAAGCAAGCGGACTGTATGCAGCCAACACAGGTTACGCTCCTTCCAGCAAGGGCGGACTTGAGACACAGGCTTACAAGGATTCAATCGCAGCAGGCGGAATCGGACCTGAGGCAAAGGACATCAGTGCAACATATCCTGATGGAGTGCTCGCCTACGACCCGGTTTTCGAGAACAGCTACGAGACACGTCTGGCCCTGTCTGACATCGTCGAGGCTATCGCTCTCGATCCGGATGCTGACATCGAAGCCCTGATTGCAGAGGCTCAGAGAACAATCGCAGCTCTTTGAGACATTAAGAGCCCGTCACATGCCTGAGGGTTTTCCCCCGGGCATGTTTTTTATATTCTTGAGAACATGAACGCTTTTGACATCATTGAAAGGGAAATCAAAAAACACGCAAAGACTGTAATTATCGGACACATACAGCCTGATGGCGACTGCATGGGCTCTTCTTTCGGCCTGTTTCACCTTATTAAAGACAACTGGGGCATCACACCGGTTGTAGTCAATCAGGACATCAGGCGCTTTCACTTCCTTGGAAGCTGGACTCTTCCCGGCAATACAGATTACTCTGATGCCTTTGTCATTCAGGTTGACAACTCAACACGGGAGCGCAGCGCTGACCCCTCCTTCATGAATGCTCCGTCAATTCTCAAGATTGATCACCATATAGTCACTGACAGCTACGGTAACTGGAATATTGAGAAGCAGCTTTCATCCTGTTGCCAGATAATCGCCGGGGAGGCTTTCTCAAAAGGCCTTAAGGTATCAGCAGAAGCCGCCCAGGCACTCTACATGGGCATGGTGACTGATACCGGACGCTTCGCTTATGACGGAGTGGATGCCTCCACGCTGGAGGTGGCCTCTCTCCTCCTGAAGACGGGCTTCGACATGCCTTCACTGATTGAGCGCATTGAAGTGCGCAGCATGGAAAGCGTGCGTTTCATGGCACAGTGCTACAATGACCTGAGAATCAGCGAGGGCGGAGTGCCCTGGATTTATGTAAAGCAGGAGACAATAGACCGCTATCATCTTTCTCCGGACATGGTCTCACAGGCCCTGTCTGTAATGAGGAATATCGAAGGACACCCGGTATATGTTCTTTTTGCCGACCTTGATGGAAAAGTGAGAGTGGAACTGCGCTCAGAGAGGATTCCTGTCGTCTCTGTTGCAATGAAGTTCGGAGGCGGCGGACACAAATACGCCTGCGGAGCAAGACTCGCAGGCGCACATATGATTCCAGATGTGATCAGGGAGCTTGAGAGCGTCCTCAAGGAAGCCTAATCCTCCTGCACAATCTCCCGGCTGACGCCTTCCACGTGTACATTCTCCAGAGTGAGATTGTCCGTGAAGCGGATGCGTATTCCCCTGTCCTCAATCTCCGGCAGACCAAGATACATGTCGCTCTCGCTCACAGGACGGAGGTTTTCACTCGCAACCGAGAAGTAACAGTCCTTCACAGTCACATTCGTCAGCCTGCTTTCCGGAAGGCCGACCAGCATTCCTGCAGATGAGCGGGAATTGTATGAGCGGCAGTTGATGACCTCAAGGTTGTAAAGGCGCGGAGTCTCATCGGTCACTGGCTGACTGTCAAGAGAGAAGCAAGCGGCATCAGGATGGCCGCACTTGTAATACATGTTCACAACCAGAGGACAGAGGTTGTCCTTCATTGTTATGTTCCTGAAAGACAGGTCATGAAGCACACCTCCTCTACCCCTTCTCGACTTGATTCTGATTCCCCTGTCAGTGCCGTCAAACGTACAGTCACTGACCTCGACATCGCTGATTCCGGCCGCTGTCTCAGAACCGATTACGGCACCGCCATGAGCCGCCTTCACCAGACAGTTCGTGATTCTTACCCGGGAAGTCGGAGCATTGTCCTCGATTCCGCTTCTGCCTGAACCGCTCTTGAGCGCGATACCGTCATCGCCGACAAAGACGTTGCAGGAGTCAACCACGACATCAGTGCAGCTCTCGATATCGATTCCGTCTGTGTTCGGAGCATCTGCTGGATTGAAGATTTCAAGGTTCTTCAGCGTGACATGGTCAGAAAAGAGCGGATGAATCGTCCAGAACGGACTGTTCTGCACTTTCAGCCCTTCAATGGTGACCTCGCTTGAAGAATCTATCTGGATAAGAGGAGGCCTGAGGAACTGGACCTGACGGCCGCCGCCACCACCCGGCTGATCTTCATAACCGGGATTCAGGGAAGCGAACATTTTCTCAATCTCAGTCTGGGGGCCGTCCCCGGCATTGCGCCTCATATGGGCGGTATCCCACCAGATCTGACCGCTGCCGTCGATTGTACCATTTCCTTTTATCGTGACATTCCTTGCATCCTTTATATAGAGGCAGGGGTGCATGCACCAGCATCTCACGCCCTCCCAGCGGGTGTAAACGGGCTTATAAAGCTCAAAAACCGGATTGAACAGGAGCTTCGCGCCTTCCTCAAAGACAATCTCTGTGTCAGAAGAGACTGTGAGAGGTCCGGTCAGGTATTCTCCTCTGACAAGGACAAGCCTGCCTTTCTTGTCAAGCAGTTCCTGCAGTGTCGCAGTGTTGTCTCTCTTTCCATCTCCGTAGAGCCTGTATTCTTTCATAAATTCCTCCTTGAAGGTTTTCCTTTACAAGAAAAGCCGGTTGGAAATATTCTTTTAAGCATGAAAAACATTGGTTTCCGTGCTCACGATTTCGGTACGTTCTCCTCAGTCGAGGACCTTGGAAAGACAGTCTGCCAGGTCAGAAGCCCTTCTTTTATACAGCTTGCGCTGGGCAAGGTGATAAAGCCGTCCAGAAGCTGGCAGGAATGGGACGAGGAGTATATTTCAGGGGTGAGAGACACCCTTGCCTCCTATGGGGTCAGCATCGCCGTTGTCGGCTGTTATATCAACCCTGTGCATCCTGACGGGGAGAAAAGAAAGGAGAACATTGAACGTTTCAAAACCTCCTTGCGCCTCAACAGAGCCTTTGGCTGTCCGGTTGTCGCAACCGAGACCGGAAGCTGGACTCCTGATATCTCCTACAACGTTGAAACCTATACAGACAAGGTCTTCACCATTCTCCTTGAAAGCGTGGAGCAGATGCTCGATGAAGCAGAGAAAAACGGCTGCATCTGTGCCCTTGAAGCGGTCAGCGGACATCACACCATCTGTTCTGTCGAGAGAATGATGAAGGTCCTCGACACCTTCAAAAGCGACCATCTCAAAGTTGTATACGACCCGGTAAACCTGGTCCCCGTCAACGGAATCAGGGAACTGGACGGATCCTACCCCGCCAGAGCGTCGGCACAGGCGCAGAGGAAATTCTACAATGAGGCGCTTGACGCCTTCAGCAGTCATATCTGTGCAATCCACTGCAAGGACTATGTTCTGGATGAGAAAGGTTTCAAGAAAGGAAATCTTCCCGCCCTCACTGGTGTTTTCGACTGGGAAAACTTTTTCAAAGAACTCAGAAAGAGAGACATTAATGTGCCTGTCCTGCTGGAAAACCACAATCCGGCGACACTCAGCCAGACCCTTTCTGCCCTAGATAAATTCTAGGACAGCCAGGCTCAATAAAGGATACCTTGTTTTGTATTTTTCAGACTACAGCAGATAAGGCTGGTTGAAGACGACCGGCCTTCTGTTGTCAGACAGGGTCTTCTCCATATAAGGGATGTCGAGCTCAAGGTCAAAAACAAGCTTGGTAAGAAGCTGTTCAGAGATGAGATTCTGCTCGCAGAAAAGATAGCACAATGCCTTTTCCGCAATACGGCCCGGAAGCAGGGACGCCATATACTTCTCACCCTGGCTGTCATCGCTGTAGCGGGCAGACAGATTGCGATAAAGAAGAGATGACTCAATATTCCCTCTCAGCGCTTCTATTTCTCTCACAAGGCCTCTTGAGTCCCCCTTGCTCGCATCTTCTCCCAGAGGCTTGAGAGTGAAGAAAGTGTACTCCTTGCCCGGAAGATAATGGTGCCTGTCACAGCGTGCGGCATAGTTCGGCTCAAGGCTTCCCTGCTTTATCTTGTCTCCTCCGACAACAATCAGGGGATCGAAGAAAAGAGCCGGGCATTCTATTCCGTCAACCGAATAGTAGCGGTATGTGTAGAAAGCCGGATCCATGCAGTCAGGATGCTCGCAGTAAGCTGTAAGCGGAATGACATCAGTGGCGATGTCGAGCATGAGCCGGGCTGTGTTGTTGAAAAGGTCCCGCCTGAAGTTGAGCACCAGTGTCGGGAAAATGAACATGCAGCCCCTCTCGATGGAAGCGTTGCGCACAACATATGCAAGGCGTTCATCGAAAAAGGAAGCCTCATCGATGATATAGGTTCCGACAGTCGGGTTGTCGTGAATCACCTGCTCAAGTCCGAAAGAATCGCGGATGCGGGCAATGTTCTCACCGCAGCGCACATAACCGCTTCTGTAAGCAAGCGCATCCTCCGGGTAATCAGAAAAACGGGCGCTGTCAATCTCAGAGCGGATGAAGAACACATTCCTCCTGTCCGCATCCCCTGTGCTTGTGAGATCCCTCACCACACTGCTTTTTGTCTGGGCGACAGCGGCATCCCTCCACACACGTGCCGCGAATTCGGTCTTGCCTGAGCCCATCGGCCCTATGAGAAGAACCCTGCGGCCGGGAACGGTGAAATCAAAATGAGTGAATGTGTCATGGACACTGAGAGTCGGAAAGCCGAGGGACTTGAGAAAGTCCTCGCTTGAAGGCCTGGCCTCAATACCCGGCATTGGACGATTCTCCACTGACAATCGCGACACCGGCTGAACATCCAAGGCGGTCTGCGCCGGCTTCTATCATCTTAAGAGCAGTCTCTCTGTCCCTGATGCCGCCAGCAGCCTTTACAAGAGCCTTGTCACCGACTGTCTTCTTCATGAGCCTTACAGACTCAAGTGTGGCGCCATGCTTAGAGAAGCCTGTGGAGGTCTTCACGAAATCGGCTCCGGCCTCAACGCAAAGCTGACAGGCTTTCACGATTTCCTCATCAGAAAGAAGGCAGACTTCGAGAATGACCTTCAGGACCTTCCCCTCACAGGCCTTTCTCACGGCAATGATATCATCAAGGACAGCATCCCAAGCATTGTCCTTCACATAACCGATGTTTATGACCATGTCGATTTCATCTGCACCTGCCTTCACTGCATTCTCCGTTTCCATGGCCTTGGAGCGGCTGTCCATTGCCCCAAGCGGAAAACCGACAACGGTGCACACCTTCACCCCGCTTCCCTCAAGAGCCTTCGCAGCAAGCGGAACACGGCAGGTGTTGACACATACGGATGCGAAAGACCATGTTCTGGCCTCATCGCAGAGCTTTATAATCTGGGCTTCTGACGCATCAGCGGCAAGAAGCGTATGGTCGATATATGATGCGATATTCATGCGTTTCTCCTCCCGTCCAGACTAACCCAAAAGCAGGGTCAAGACAAGCGGAAAGAGTTGCAACACTCCCCTGATTACTCTATCTTAGAATACATGCTCAAGTTTCTGACAGACAATTACACCTGGATACTCGTCCTCATACTCGTCATCAATTTCTCCCAGAGAAAGATTCCACATTCAAACAACAAGCGCCTTGCGCTGATCTGGATTGCGGCTCTGACTCTTGCCTACTACCTTATTGTGGTCGTAAGCGCGATGTTCGCTTCCCCCTGGCCGCAGATCGGTGTATGGGGAGGACTCGTTCTCCTTCTGGCAGTCATCATCATCTTCCGCAGGAAGGTATGGCCATTCAGACTCCACTGTGCAGAATGCAAAAAGCGTCTCAAGTGGGAATTCATCATCGGACATGATGACAACCTCTGTCAGGACTGCTATGACAAGCATCACCCGGAAGAAGCCGAGGCAAGAAAAGAAGCAGAAAAGCAGAAAGCACAAGCGGCACGTCCTAAAGAGGAACTGATTAACGAAAGCTATGCAAATGCAAAGAACGTCAGTGAAATCGACTGGGACATCTGGGAGCCTAACCACCGCTGTGTCATCACCTATGTGCAGGATGGCGACCGGCTGCTTTTCATTGAGAAAAAGCGCGGGCTGGGAAACGGTTATTTCAACGCACCCGGCGGTCATATAGAGGAAGCCGAGACTGCAGATGAAGCCGCCATCAGGGAGACAAAAGAAGAGACAGGTGCTGACATCACGAACCTTGAGATGAGAGGAATCCTGCGCTTCCAGTTCTCAGACGGAACAAGAGAGCTCGGCTATGTCTACTTCGCGGACTATGCAGGAGGAGAGCTGAAAGAATGCGATGAAGCCCGCCCCTTCTGGATTAACCGCAATGAGATTCCTTATGAGAACATGTGGGCCGATGACCGCATCTGGCTGCCACATGCCCTCAGCGGCGAACATTTCGAGGCCAGCTTTGTCTTCGATGACAGGACAATGCTCTCCAGCGACCTTAAATTAATTAACAAAGATGAAGAGACTGAAGCAGAGAGCTGAAGCGGAAATCATCGTGAAGAAATCACGCTTCATCGCGATTGCCATCCCGATAACAGGGCTTGATCAGGTGAAAGACGTGGTGAAAACCGTATGGGCAGAGCACAAGGAGGCAACCCATGTCGTCCATGCCGCAGTTGTCGGGGAAAGCGGAACCCTCTGGTCCTGTTCTGATGACAGAGAACCGAAAAACACTGCAGGACGCCCGGCCCTTGAGGTGCTGAAAGGCAGCGGTGTGACAGACATCATCGTATGCATCGTCCGTTACTTCGGAGGCACTCTTCTCGGCACCGGAGGCCTTGTAAAGGCGTATGGAGACAGCACGAAGGAAGTGCTGTCGAAAATCGAGTATGAGGAAATCATCGCGCGTATCAGCTTCAGCATCCTCACCGGCTATGAATTCTACGACAGACTGAAAAAAGCATTCACCCGTTTCGATATCACACAGCTGGAAGAAGACTTTGCCGAAGGAATCACGATAACAGGCAATCTTGCCATAAAGGACAAAGAGGATTTCACCCACAGCGTAAGTGACATATCCCAAGGGAGAATAAGGCTCACTTTCCGCTGATTGTCAGCTTTTTAGCCGTATCCTCAAGAGCACTCGGCCTTCGTTCTTCAACGTTTTCCTCAGCTCCTGCCCTGTTAAGCACAAACTTTATGCAGATTGAGATGACGGCCTCAACCGTCTTCTTGTCAAGGTTCTCCAGAGTGTCATCCGAGGTATGAATCACATCGCTTCCAGGCCCGCCTGGCATCATGCACATCAGCGTCACTGCTTTCAGACCCGCCCTTGCGGCAGATGCCGCATCAGTCGCTCCGCTGAAAAGGGAAAGAGAGCCCGTTCTTGATTTATAACCCATCATCTCAGAAGCCTGGGCAAGTTCAGCTGCAAGCTCGCCGGAAAGCGGTACAAAACCGTTCACATCCTTTGTTATGTAACACAGATCCTGAAGCCTCAGCGGGCAGTCGAGATTGATGACGCTTGCATTCCGGCACAGCCCGGCATAGCGTCTGTACCAGTCCTCAGAGCCTTTCAATCCGCATTCCTCGCCATCAAATGAAGCGAAGACAAGCCTTATGTTCTTCAGTCCGTGACCGTTGTCCTTCCTCCATTTGAAGTAATGGGCCGTCTCAGTGAGAATGCAGCTGGAAATCAGATTGTCACCGGCACCCGGGCTGCATTCATCAGTCACGAGGTTGAAAAGCTTCCACTGGAAAGGCAGACATAATGTAAGCAGTGCCAGAAGGATGCCCATCGAAAGAGGAGGAAGATTCAGCCTCAAGGCTCCTCCTGAAAAGAGGTCATTTACAAAAAGACAGAAAGAGGCAAGAGTGAGGACTATGAAATGTACAAGAGGGACATGAAGGCTCATAATCAGGCTGTTGCCCTCCCCTCTGCCGGATGAGAGCATTCTCGCACTGTCATGATGGGAGGTGAATATGATTGTACTCTCCACTTCCCCTTCCGGTTCTATGACTGCATGGACATTGGTGAAGTCACTGCCGCGGGCTCTGCTGTCATTGTTTTTCAGACAGAGTATGTAATCATGGACTGTGATGAAAGAGACTATAACGGCTGTCACAAGAGAGAAAAAGGACAGATCAAGCCAGCAGAGAACCGTCATCAGGACAGAAGCCGCGCTTATCAGGCGGAAGATGTTGCTGTAGCGTGCTTCATTTGACCTGAACGATGTGATGACACAGTCATCGCTCACATCACAGAATGCCTCATGCAGCATGCGGGCTGCCTGGCGGGATTCCTCACTTCCGGCTTTCCTTTCAGGACAGCGTGAGAGAATCTGGGCACATCTTTGCATGGCGGCAGAAGCCAGCGCGGAAGATTTCAGCACTCCGGCATTTCTCACGCTCTGGCTCTTCTTTACTGTCGTGAACAGTTCAGTCTCTGTCTCTTTTTTCCTTGAAAAGGGGAACCTCATAAGAAGAAAAATAATGCATTCCCTCTCAATGAGGAAGCCTCAAGGCCTTCCTGATTGAAAACAGATATATGAGAATGGCGACAATTCCTGTCAGAAGTCCGGCGGCTGGTGTGACCAGCCATATGCCTTCCAGCTCAAGCGGATAGAGGACAAGCATCATCAGCAGAGGAAAGACAAGGGCATTGCACAGCGATATGACTGTCGCCTGTCTGTTGTATCCGATAGCAGAAGAGAATGACTGGCAGGCATAGCTTATCCAGCGCACAAGATATACAAGAGCCATTATGCTGATGGCATGGCGGGCCAGTACCATTCCGGCTTCATCCGATTCAACAAACATCGCGAAAACCTGAGACGGGAAGATTTCAAGCAGAAGAGTGCTTGCAAGACAGAGTATGGCTATTGCGATGACACAGTAAAGGGCAATACGCCTCACCCTGTCCTTTCTCTCAGCGCCCCAGTTATAGCCAATAGCAGGCTGAAGGGAATCGAAGATGCCATACATTCCCGGCACAACGATTCCATCAATATTCATGAAAACGCCATAGACTGAGACTGCCAGGTCCCCGCCCCACATCAGCAGAAGGCTGTTCATGAGGATGGATGTGATCTTTGAGGAGATGTTGCTCAGGAAATTCGGAAGCCCCTGAGCGAAAAGATCAGCAAGAAGTGATGCCGATGGCTTTACACGCACGAAGCGCAAAGAGAGCCTTCCTCTGATAAAAGGAAAGGCACACATGATGCAGCTTATTGTCATTCCCAGGCTTGTTCCCAGCGCGGCATATCCGATTCCCCTGTCAAAGACATACAGAAAGAGGAATTCGAAAAACAGGCACAGAACGGACATGACGATGTTCATGACCATGGAAAAACGCACTCTTCCGCATATTCTGAGATAGTTGTCAAAGACAAAGACAAGACAGGTGACCGGTGTGAAGACTGAATAGACGCGCAGATACAGCACCGCTTTCTCAAGAAGGTTTCCGCTGGCACCCATCATGGAGAAAAACCAGGGCGCGCCTAAAATCAGGACAAGACTGGAAAGCGCACTGAGAATGATGGCCGTGAGGATGGCAGTCGTGAAAACCTGATTGGCTTCCTTCTTCCTGCCTTCGCCCAGCCTTATCGCTATTCTGACGGCTGAGCCGACCGCAATCATGTCCGCAAGAGCGAAGTTAATCAGAATCAGAGGAAGCGCAAGGTTGCCGGCGGCAAAGGCTTCCTGCCCGATCAGACGGCCGATCAGGAGCATTTCAAGGGAAAAGTATATGTTCGAGGCAATCATTCCGACAGCACCGGGAATGGCGGCCTTGAAAAAGAGATGTGATGGTCTGGTATTTATGAAAAAATCATTTCCACTGTACATGATTCTCCATTCAACACTATGGAGCAACTCCATAGTCAAGTGCTATGCTGGAAGCTATGAAGAACAATCGCGTTTTCTACACACCGCATCAGGTTGCCTCCTTTTACTCGATAAAAAAAGACACCCTTCTCTATTATGACAGAATCGGTCTTTTCTCTCCTGCAGTGAGGAAGGAAAACGGCTACCGTTATTACTCGGCAGACCAGCTTGACGAACTGGACACGATACTCTCTTTAAGGGATCTCGGCTTCTCGATTCCGGCAATAAAGTCATCAATTGAGAACCTCGGCCCGGCTTCATTCATTTCCCTACTGGAAGCTGAAGAAGACAGCATCAGAAAGAAAATCGCCTCATACCGCTCACTGCTGAATGTGGTCAGCACGATAAAAGCCTCAGTGAATGAAGCCAAGAAAGCGGAAAAGGGAAAGCTTTACACAGCAGATTTCAGTGCACAGCATGTTATAAGGATACCGATAGAGGATGAGGGATGTTTCCACACCAGTGACGGAGCATGGGAAGAGGCATACCGGCGCCTTCTTTCACAGGCAGACGGCAAAGCTCTGATCAACATAGGCAGCATCGTGCGTCTGGATGAAGCGAAAGCCTGGCTCGGAGAAGTGTGCAGGGAGGTGTATGCCACATACGGCAAGCCATCAGGAGCGACTATTCCTGCCGGAAAATATGCATATATGTTTTTCTCAGGTCCGCTAAGTCACCTCAAAAGCTTCTACACCCGTTTTCTTGACGCGCTCAAAGATGCCGCCCTCACTCCTGTAAGCGACATCTATGAGGAGCTTGTGATATCAGCGACAGTTACAAGAAACGAGGAAGAATATGTGACAAAGCTGAGTGTCAGAATTCATTGACGTACTCCCACGGCTGAAGCACGTGGGATTCTGGCCCTGCTGACGATGGTTGCACCCGCACGGGTGTCTTGC
>CALXOK010000029.1 GCA_944390025.1 uncultured Spirochaetales bacterium
ATCACTTGGGCTGGTCAACATCAGGCATTCTGGATTCCTCCTTCATGCCTGCAGGCTCGTCCTGCAGGTTGTTGACTATCCCACCTATATTTTAAGAACACAATTTTATAAATTTGTGAACTAAAAATAGGATATTATAAAACATCTTTATTTTCAACATGAAACCCAGGTAAAATCAGCAAGATTCTACTCTTTCCGGACTATTCCCGCTCAGCCTTGCCAATGATGATACTGCTGAGACTCTCGCGTCTCACAAAGATACATGTAATGACAAAACCGCATATAAATGAAATTCCGAGTCCGGCAACGTAACATGCCACACTCATCAGCGAGGAACTGTTTCCTGCTGTCATAAGAGGAATTGCCAGAAGCCCAGAAGGGCCCCATCCTGTGGATGCGACACGGGTCATGGCGATAAAGGAACCAGCGAAACCCGCACCGGCACATGCACAAAGAAAGAGTCTGCTGCGCAGAAGAGACACTCCATACATCAGAGGCGCACCCACTCCAAGAAGTCCCGGTATGATACCGGATGCCGCAATATTCCTCAGATCATTTCTTCCCGCTTTCCTTGACTTAAGCATCACGGCGACAGCCATGCCGACCTGACTGGCTCCTGCCATAGCCAGAACGGGATATAAAGAGATGCTTCCGCTCTCTTCCAGCTGGACAAGATAAAGCGCGACGAAGGCATAGTTCAGTCCGATGAGATTGACAGGAAGGAAAATGAAGGCACAGAAATAACCGGCAACCAGGCGGATAACCACGCTGTCTGCAGAAAAGAGGAAAGAGACAAAACTGCAAAGAATCTGGCTGACAAATGAAAAGAATGGCATCAGTATGAAAACATAAGGAACAAGGACAACCAGGAAAGAAAGAAGAGGTGTGAAGATATCAGCCAGTGCAGGCTTTATCACCTTTGAGAATGCTTTTTCAAGCCGGGAAAGCACATAGGCGCCGGCAATGCTTGCCAGCACGCCTCCGGCTCCTGGCTGTATGAGAAAAGAAAGAGAATCAGGAAGAAATGAAGCAAGAACACTGATGCCATCCATCATGGTGACCATGGCAAGCAGGGCGCCAAGAACCGCATCACCTCCGAATACCCTTGCAGCCTGCCAGCCAGTGTAAACCGGAATGTACGTTGAAAAAGCCTCATTCACCAGATTAAGCATCCGTATGAGGATACATCCTTCAAGAGAAGGAAAAATCTGAGTCAGAAGAGCTGAAAACCCCGCACAAAGCCCGGCTGTGATGAATCCAGGAAAGACTGGCGAGAATATTCTTGAAAGAAAGGAAAACCTGCCTTCAGCCATCATCGTTCTGAACGTGCCATCATAAGGGCTCCATGAGCCGCATCATGCTGAGGATACACAAGAGTCACATGAGAGCCTCTTCTTGCAAGCTCTTGCACAAGAGAGCGCCTAATCAGCGTGTCATGGTCAATCAGCCCGCCAAGAGTCGCACAGTCCGCATTCTCAATATCCAGATGAGAAGATACTGCACCCACATAATCAGCCAGAGCCGAGACGTTTGCACTGACAATGGTGCATGCGACATCATCGCCGGCAAGAGCGGCTTGCTCTACAAGAGGAGAAAGGGCAGCGACATCCTTCTTTGTTCCTGAATACACATAGCCTATAATCCTTTCCCTTGAGTCAAGTCCGAGTCTTTCACTGGCAAGAGTTTTCAGGATTGTGGCCTGTCCATATCCGTCATAGACTTTCGCCAGATGCCGCAAAGCATCCCTGCCGAGAGCATAGCCGCTGCCCTCATCGCCAATCAGATGGCCCCAGCCGGAAGATCTTGCCTCTTTTCCACCTTCATCACGTCCATAGCACACACTCCCGGTTCCTGCAATGAGAATGATACCCTCTTTCCCGGACATGGCTCCATAATGGGCAATCACCTGGTCTCCAGTCACTTCATAAGACTTCACCACAGAGGAAGAGGAAAGCATGTCATTAAGGCATTCACTCATCCTGGCATTGCTTATTCCCGCAGCGCCGATGCACAGCTTCTGGCAGGGTCCAAAGGTCTCAAGCCAAGAGAGAATCTCTGTGACAAGAGAGCGGAAGGCCGCCTCTCCTATACTGTTGAAATTGAAGGCAGGAAAAACCTTCTTGTCACTCACACTCCGGTCAGATGACTCAACCAGAACACTAGTGCGTGTTCCGCCTCCATCAATTCCCGCAAAGTATTCCACAAGCCTCTCCTTCTTTACCGAGTGCGGCCCTGACATGGCCATGAGCCCTGGCAAGACGCTCATCAGCTTCCACTGCGGCACAACCGGCAAGAATCATGACAATCGCCTTCTTGGCGCTTCCTCCAGCCTTCTCAAGAACATCCCGGGCTTCAGGGCGGCTGACGCCTGTAGCCTCCATGACGATATTCTGAGCACGTACATGCAGCTTCTCATTCGCCTGAATGACATCGACCATCAGATTCTCATAGCACTTTCCGGTTGACACCATCGTCGCAGTGGAAATCATGTTGAGCACAAGCTTCTGGGCAGTTCCGGCCTTGAGCCTTGTAGAGCCGGTAAGCACCTCCGGACCGACCGTAATCTCAATCGCAAGCTCAGCTGCCTTGCCGACATCAGAGCCAGTATTGCAGGATATAGAGGCTGTATGACAGCCTGTCTCTTTTGCGTACTCAAGACCACCGACAACATATGGAGTGCGGCCGCTTGCCGCAAGCCCTATGACTGTGTCACGGTCAGTCAGCCCGATGGCAACAAGATCATCACGTCCGAGGGTGGGACTGTCCTCGGCTCCTTCCACTGCCTTCACAAAAGCCTTCTCTCCACCTGCCATCAGACCAACAACCATTGCTGGAGAGACTCCGAAGGTCGGAGGACACTCGGATGCGTCAACAACACCAAGCCGTCCGCTGGTGCCGGCACCCATATAGACAATTCTTCCGCCACGTTCGACTGATGCGATACACCATTCAATCACCCTTGCAATCTGCTCAAGATGAGGCTTTATGGCAAGAGGAACCTTCATATCCTCCTGATTCATCAGCGTGATGATTTCAAGAGGAGTCATGATATCAAGATTATATGAAGCTCCGTTTCGGGCTTCAGTCGTCATATTGTCAAGACAGATTTCCATGTCTCACCTCACTTTCCCAGGGAAAAAATGATCAAAAGCTTTCTTTACAGACTCATCCCAGAATGGCCATTCGTGGCCGCCGTCCCAGGTATCAAGACTGCAGACAGATGCCTTTTTCTCAAGCAAAGAGAAGAATCTCCTGTTCTGCTCGAGAAATGGATCAGACAGTCCGCATGTCATGAAAATGTCAGGAAGATCCTCACCCTTCACCTTTTCCAGCAGACAGAAAAGATCTGAGGATGCCGGTACATTCAGGTTTTCAGTGAAAATCGCCTTGTATTCCTTCCTCCTCTGGCCTTCAGATGCCAGAACCTCGCTTGTGAGGTCGGTAACAGAAGAGAAGACAGCACAGCCGGCATAGGAGCCAGGACGTGTGAGCACACATTTCAAGGCGCCGTAGCCACCCATGGAAAAACCCATGATGTAATTCTTGTCTCCTGATGTGGAGAAACCGAAAAGGCTGTGACAGATTTTCCTCAGTTCCCGGGATATGAAGGTGAAATACTTCAGCCCATGACGCTCATCTGTGTAAAAGGAACGCTGGACCTCAGGAATCACGACAGCGGCACCTGCAAAGCGGGCATAACGCTCAACGCTGGTGAAACGGCTCCAGCCTGTGCAGTTGTCAGCCAGACCATGAAGAAGGTATACGACAGGAACCTGAGATGACTTCACACCATCAGGAATCATGACAGTCATGGATGAAAACATGTCCAGAGCCTCTGAGCGAAAATCACATCTTATATGAGCCATCACTTCACCCCCTTTGTACATGCAGCGAAATGCCCCTTCTCAACCTCGACGAGCTTATGTTCATTTCTGCACTCTTCAGTCGCATAAGGACAACGGGGCGCGAAACGGCATCCGGGTGCAGGATTGACCGGACTTGAAATCTCACCATGTATTGTGATTCTCTCCCTTCCCCGGCGGCTGAGATCAATTGTAGGAATCGAGTTGAGCAAGGCGACCGTATAAGGATGCATTGGAGAAGAGAAAAGCATATGGGAGGGAGCGTATTCCACCACCTGCCCCATGTACATCACCATGATGTCATCGCTGATATGCCTGACGACAGCAAGGTCATGAGTGATGAACATATAGCTGAGCTTATGCTCATCCTGAAGGTCCATAAGCAGATTAAGAATCTGAGCCTGGATTGAGACATCCAGAGCACTGACAGGCTCATCACAGACAATGAAGCGCGGTCCAAGCACCATTGCACGGGCAAGTCCGACACGCTGTCTCATGCCTCCGTCAAGCTCATGCGGATACATATTCGCATAATGAAGAGGAAGGCCGCACATCTGCATGATGGCATCCACCTTTTCCTTCTCTTCAGCCGCACTCAGGCGCTCTGAACGGGGCAGTCCGCTTAAAGGCTCGCCAATCAGCGCCCTGATGGACATCCTCGGATCCAGTGAGCTGTAAGGATCCTGGAAAATCATCTGCATGTTCCTGTGGACGTTGTGCATCTCGCTTCTGGAGAAAGAAAGTATATCCTTGCCTTCATACAGAACCTTGCCGCTTGTCGCCTTGTGCAATCGCAGCACGGTACGGCCAAGGGTACTCTTGCCACAGCCGGATTCTCCTACGACACCCAGAGTCTTTCCCTCCTGAATGCGGAAATTCACATTCTCCACAGCATGGAGAAGCCCTTTAGGTGTCTTGAAATACTTACAAAGATCAACAGCTTCAACAAGCGCTTGTGCCATATCACACGCCTCCTCTCATATTGTCAAAGAGATGACAGAAAACTGTATGTGTTCCCTCACTGAAGGCTTCAGGACGTTCTTTGCGGCATTTGTCCATTGCATTCGCACAGCGGTCAGCAAAGGGACAGCCAGAGGGAAGTGTTCTGGCATCCGCCATATGTCCCGGAATCGGATGGAGACGGTCCTCATCTTTTGACAGATCAGGTATGCACCCTATAAGCCCCTTCGTATAAGGATGGTTGTTCTTGCCAGAGAAAATGTCTTCAACAGTTCCGCTCTCGACTATGCACCCGGAATAGATGACTGCGACGGTATCACAGAACTCGGCAACAAGGCCAAGGTCATGCGTTATGAGAAGGACTGCAGTATTAAATCTGTCCTTCAGCTGTCCCATCAATGCCATAATCTGGGCCTGAATCGTCACATCAAGAGCCGTTGTAGGTTCATCGGCCAGAAGCAGCTCAGGCTGGCTTATCAGGGCCATAGCTATGACAACCCTCTGCTTCATCCCTCCTGAGAACTGATGAGGAAACTCATTCTTTCTCGAAGCGGGGATTCCGACCAGCTGAAGCATCTGGTCAACCTTCTCATTCTTGGCTTCCTTCGTCAGCTGGGGAAAATGCAGATCAAGCACTTCCCTTATCTGATCTCCTACGGACTTGACCGGATTGAGACTCGTCATCGGATCCTGGAAAATCATGGAGACCCGGCGTCCCCTGAGGCCCAGCATATAGCTTTCAGGCTTGTCAAGAAGCTCTTCACCCTTGTAAGAAATGGAGCCGGATGCAATCTGTCCAACTTTCGGAAGAAGTCTCAGTACAGAAAGGGCAAGCGTTGTCTTTCCAGCTCCCGTCTCACCGACAAGACCGAGTTTCTCACCTTCTTTCAAGTTGAGGGATACACCGTTAAGGGCATAGACAACTGCATCATCTGTATTGTACTGGACATGGAGGTCTTTAACCTCAAGAAGATTCTCACTCATCACCACTCTCCCTATCAGTTTTTGGATTTCGGATCAAAGGCATCCCTGAGTCCGTCACCGATGAAGTTGACTGCCATGACAGTCAGCATGATGCAGATACCGGGGAAGATTCCCAGGTACGGATAGTACTGGATGTTCACCTTGTTCTCGCTGATGATTGTTCCCCATTCAGGAGTCGGGGAAGCGACTCCGAGTCCGAGGTATCCCATCGAGGAGATTGAAAGGATGACAGCTCCCAGTGTCAGTGTCGCTGACACTATAATCGGACCGATTCCGTTAGGCAGGATATGCTTGAGCATTATCTTCATGCTCGAAATGCCGAAGCAGCGTGCGGCTTCAACATACTCCATGTTCCTGAGTGTGATGACACTTGAGCGCACCATACGTGCAAAACGTGGTATCTGGCCTATGGAAAGAGCTAGGACCAGCTTCCACACGCCGTTACCCAGTGCTGTTATGATAGCCATGGCAAGAAGTGCGGAAGGCACACTCATCAGCATGTCGACAATTCTCATCAGAACCGTGTCCACCTTGCCTCCGAAAAAGCCGGCAGCACCTCCAATCAATGCACCTGAGACAAAGGCGATTGCTATGATTGCAAGTGAGCAGAACAGTGAAATCCTTCCTCCATATAGAATTCTGGAAAAGAGATCACGTCCAAGCTCATCCGTACCGAAAAGATACTGACTGCTGGGGCCCTGAAGCCTGTCAGCGATGTTCTGCTTCACGACCATGTCATAAGGCCTGATAAGCGGAGCAATGAGAATCATCAGTGTGACGAAAAGGAACATTGCCACACCAAGCATTGCCAGTTTGTTTTTCCTGAAACGGTAAAGGACAAGTTCTCCTGTGCTGTATTCAGACAAAGGTTTCTTAACTCTCTTCTTCATCCCCCGCCTCCTCAGCTTGCAAGGTCAATGCGCGGATCAATCAGCGCGCAGACAAGATCGACAATCAGATTGATGACACCGACAATCACAGTGATGAAAATAACGGTACCCATGACAACAGGTACATCCCTGCCCTTCACGGCATTGATAAGCATCGAGCCGATGCCTGGAATCGCGAAGATATTCTCAGTGACAACGGCGCCTCCGATTGTTCCGGCGAAGTTGATGCCAATCTGCGTCACAACAGGAATCAGACTGTTGCGGATTGCATGGTGAAGGATGACATCCTTCTGGGAATTTCCCTTGGCCCGTGCTGTGCGGATGTAATCCATTTTGATGACATCCAGCATGCTTGTCCGGCTCATTCTTATCATAGATGCCAGAGTATTGGCTCCGAGAATTATTGTCGGAAGGATATAGCAGGTCCAGGAACCCACTCCGGAGACCGGGAGCCAGCGCAGCATGAGACAGAAGAATATCTGGCACATCGTACCAAGCCAGAAGGCAGGCATCGAGAAAAGAAGCATGACCACAAAGGTGCATCCATAGTCAAGAAGGCTGTACTGCTTTATGGCAGAGGCGATACCAAGAGGAACACCGACAGCGATTGCGAAACAAATCGCCAGTGTTGATACAAGAAGTGTATATGGAAGCCTGAAGGAGAACTCCTCCAGAACATCGAAGTTTCCAGTCCATGAGGTGCCGAAATCAAGACGTACGGCATCCAGCATATAGCTTACATATCTGATGAGAAGCGGCTTATCGAGCCCCATCTCATGATTCAGTGCGGCAATCTGCTCTGCTGTGGCATCCGCACCAAGCACCATTCTGGCAACGTCTCCTGGTGCAAGAGAAAGAATCACAAAAAGGATGAATGTGACGCAGATGATGACCGGAATCAGCATCAGAAGTCTTTTCAGCGCATATTTCAGCCAGTCCATTCCTTTTCCTCCTTTAATTTATCAGGAATGCCGGCAGTGCCGGCACTCCTTCGACATGATTCAGTTATTTCCAGCTCCAGTAACGGAAGTTGTAATAACCGAGACAGTGAGCCTCAACACCATCAAGCTGGCTGTTGTAAGCAACAGTATTGATGCCGTTATAAAGCGGTACTGTGTAAGCTTCATCGAGCAGGATTTGTGCGATATCTCCATAAAGCTCCTTTCTCTCATCACCACTCAGGCCTCTGCCAAGCTGAGCCATCTCATAAATCTCGGCCTCTCTGGGATAGGACTGACCGAAACGTCCCGGGATGAACTGGGTTGAGATGGAGTCAGCATCAATAAGGCTGCTGGCTTCGTTGATAATGCTTGCATCATAGTTTCTCTCTGTCAGCTTGCTCTGATAGGTCATGTTATCAACAGCCTCGACAGTGCAGTTGATACCGATTTCCATCAGCTGGGCCTGAATGACTCTGGCAACAGTCTCATAGGTTGTGCCGGCCTGGACATTGATTGCGAACTCTTCTCCGTTGTAGCTTGAAGAAGCAAGATACTCTTTCGCAGCCTCAACATCATAAGGAACACCCTCAATCTGATCAGGATATCCGCCATACATCGGACAGATGTCAACAGTGAGGATTGTAGCCTCTCCGTTGTTGACAGCAGCATTGATGTCATCCTTGTTGATTGCAGCCTGAACAGCCTTTCTGAAATTCAGATCAGCGCCGATACCGGACCATGCATTGAGAGTCATTGTGATTCTTGCTGTGGAGTCTCCGATGCTTGTGCTGATGCCGTTCATCTTTTCAAAACGCTGGCACATCTCAATGGAAGGATCTCTCATGACATCATAGTCTCCGTTCTGAAGGCCAAGAATCTGGGTGTTGACATCAGCAACCAGAGCGATGGTGACCTTCTTGATTGAAGGAGCACCTCTCCAGTAATCCTCAAAAGCCTCAAGAGTGACATGGTCGGCATTGACATACTCGACAAACTTGTAGGCACCGGTTCCGACTGGAGAAGCAAGGTATCCTTCATCCCCGACTTCTTCCCAGTAAGACTTGCTGCAAATACCGCCCAGACGGGAAGCAACGCCATACGGGAAAGCGGCAAAAGGAGAAGAAAGCACGATTTCAACCGTATAATCGTCGATGATATTGCAGTGGTCATAGTTGATGAACAGTGCAGAGCCGAGAGGACCGGCAGCTCCCTTGTCAAAGGTGAACTTCACATCCTCAGCAGTCATTTCTGTTCCATTGTGGAACTTCACGCCCTGTCTGAGATGGAATGTATAGACAAGGCCGTCATCGGAGACCTCATAGCTCTCAGCAAGAGCCGGAGTCAGACTTCCATCTGCCTCAAGGCAGAGAAGACAGTCATAGACATTGCTCAAAACAAGGTTGTCATCACCGCCACAACCTGTCTCTGACAAAGCATAGAAGCGGTAAGGATTTCCTGATACGACCAATGTTACAGAATCCTTATCCTGAGAAGCAGTGCTCTCCCCGCTTCCTGCGGCAAAGATGGACATTGAAAGCAGTGCAACAAGCAGAATCAAACCAACTTTCTTCATCAAACTTACCTCCAAACAGTTAGATATAGTTCTGTTTTAATGCCGGAATGAGCACCTGTCAATGAAAATTTTTTGCAAAATATTCAAAATACACACAATAAATTTAAAAAATTTTTTCGACAAAACAGAAAAATAAAGTTGCACATCCCATCATCAGCAAGAGAAGAGAACATGAAACTTTGTTACATACCAAAAAGAAATCAGCTTACAGCATGAATTTTTTGCTACTTGGAAAAAACAAACTCTTCTTCAACCTTTTCAAAAATCCTGAGTCTTTCCTCGGCATCAATTTTCTCCACAGTACACAATTCAGGACAAATTGACATGTACTAAAAAGATTAGTACTATCGAATCACAACTACGGCAAGATTGGGAAAATTACTTATCACTGCCATCTGGCATATAAATGGGTTGCCTGTTGGCGATGCGAAAATGGAGAATATTTTGTGGAGGTTGAATATGTTGGTAGCCGTGAGAAAGCCCCCTATTGAGTTCAGTATCACAGGAACTGTCCCAGAGAAACTCCTTTACGGACTTGTTAAAGAGTACGGTGCTGATAACGTGAGAATAGAAAGAGACGATTGTGTAAATGCTATGGAAATGGAGTGGTTCAAGAATCTCGAAGAAGAAGACACTCCTGGGAAGAATATGAGGTTCTACCGGAAACTTGCAGGTATGACACAGCCAATTCTTGCTGAGAAACTCGGTACGACAAAGCAGTTTGTTTCTGATATGGAAAATGGACGGAAACCTATAAGCAAAGCAACTGCAAAAAAACTTGCCGGAATTTTCGATGTCTCAGTTGCCAGATTCATGTGAAAATGGAAAAGAGCCTTATCGTAATCCATGCACCTGTGCATCATCTCAAAGGCCTTGCCTTTACCTCCGTCCCCGCAGGCAGTCATCCACCCTGCGATGTAACATCACCTGTAAGTCTAATGAGGAAACACAGACAGGAGGATGAATGCCATCAGTACTGCAGGGCAATTACAAGATGACGCCATTCATGGCAACGGCAGGTGACACCAGAATGATTGATGGCAGCATCTAGCAGGCCTTGAAAATCAATCATAATGCTTTCAGAAAGAGTCAAAGAAGTGTCACTTGATGGGCTCTTTCTGAGAAAAATCAAGTGCAAGAAGCATCAAAATCCTGAGCTATCCAGGCAGTATGTGGAGCTATCTGGGCAATGATATATTCAGCCAGCTCAACATCTCCGTTTCTGCTGAAATCCTCTGCTATCATACAAGCAGTACGATTAAACGCTTCCTCATTCTTTTCCGCATGGTACCTGATGAGATTCAATACATCCTTCTTTTTCATAATCTGATTCCGCCTTGGAATTAAGATAGGGCTTAAGAAAATCTGTCAAACTGTCCTGCAAGATAAATGCAACAGCCTTCTTTTCCTCCATCTCAAAAAAGCTATTGAATTGAAGTCAACGACCTTCAGGACAAGCCTGACAGGTTTTCTGGCGGCATATCTTATAAAAAAAGCAAAGCCTACACGAGACTTCGCTTATCCATAAAGTCTATCAAGAACGACAAATCTTTACGTCATTTCTGTAAATTAGTCTATAACTAAATAGTCAAAAAAGCAATGCTCTTTTAGAGTGAATTGACATAGCGTTTCAAAAAAGGAAGTTTTTGATTCGTTTTTCCTGCTATTTGCTGGAACAACATATTGGGCAACTGCTCTTTTAACTGAAGAATTCCTTTTTCAATCTGGCTCACAATTTTCAAGAGCTGGGATTTAGAAAACCCAAGGTTATACATTACAAAGCAAATTAGCGTCACATCATCTATCAGGCAATCAAATCCAATATTCGGGATTGAAGTTTGTGTTTGAAGCATCTTTTTAAGAGCATCCCTTTTTTTAAATTCTATGTATCGTCCATCGAATATCACTTTATTATGAGCTATGGCATTGCGAAGGTCTTTGATTGCTAATATGACCTGTGGCAACAATACACCATCCGTATTCATATTTTTAGGGATACCAAAGGACTGTGATATTTTGAGTTTAAGCTGCGAATCCAATGAGACAATCAACATAGACAAATCCCCCAGCATAAGCTCCTCGAATATTGCCCAAAGCGGAACAGGTTTATCTTGATTGTAGTAATGACTGATTATTTTACTGACACCATATCTTTTGGTAAGAGCTGCATATATAGTATCCCTAGTCCTATACTTCCTGCTCTTTGACTTCGGCGAGTTGTCCAAACCTTTATCAAATACATCAGAAAAATTACTTGACCCCACAAATCTGACTACATGATCACATACGTAACTCTTTATCGCAAATTCAAGTTGCATGATTGGCTGATAAAGAATCGCTTTTAAATCTTCATCGAAAGAGATTACTGCCCATATTTCGTCAAATGTAGAATAATTGATTGTGTTTTTAGCTTCTTTGAAGAAACAGTATCCTTTTACACCATGGTAGTAACCTATACGCATAAGCCGCTTCTTGTCAGAGGTCCCTTTAATTGCAATGTGTTTATTATCCCTCATGTGCTTCATAAGAGAATTGTATGTTGCATAGTTTTTATTCGACACAGTATTTATATACTCCTACAAAACTCTGGCTAAAAGACTACCTTATATTTTCATGCTTTGAAGTAAATTTCAATAATCCATTGTCGGAATAAAGATATTCTTCTTAAATTCGCTGATATCATTCAGCCTTTTCTCCTTCGCAGACAAACAGGATTTTTCTTTCAGCCATTCAAGCCACCATTACGATAAATCTTCTCAAGATTGTGACCTTCTCTTATCTCACGTCCGTTTGTACGGTCTATGTAAGGTTTCAGCTCTCCATCCTGAAGAATGAAATAACAATCAGGGCGCAGAATCCTGTTTGAAAGAAGAGACGTATTGTGTGTCGTGAAAACAGCCTGCATGTTCTTATATTTTTTAAGCAGTTCAATGATTTTCCCTGCAAGGGAGAAATGATAATATGCATCAAACTCATCCATATACAGGAAAGAAACATCATTAAAACGTTTCATCCAAAAATAGAACAATTCAGCGACTGCTGTACCATTTGACATTGCAGCACTGAAAATCAAATCACCATTCTTATGTTTTTCAACCAGAACTTTTCTGTTATCCGGGGTTGAAACTGCATCCAGCCGGACGCGGACATCACAAATCTCGTTCAAGAATCTTGTAAAGTCTCCAATCATGCCATTGCGGATTATCCAGTCTTCCAGAATAGTCGAACTGGAATCCAACCCTATGAAGGCATTCTGCCCTACAGAGCGGAACCAGAGCATATGAGAAACGAAATTCATGACAATTCGGAACGGAGATTCATCACTTAACGAACTGTTATTGGCAATGTAACGCAGTATTGATAAGTTACTGTCGAGGTATTCAAAATTGAGGCTCTCTCCAATAAGCTCATCTCTTTTCAACACATTGAATGCCTTTTTTGTGAAGTCATAATCATATATAATCTCATCATTGAGACAGAACTTCTCCCGCTTCAATGTGATTTCATCATTTTTCTCATATTCGAAAACAATCAGGTCAGATCCTTCTTTGAACTCATATCTGAATGCGGCAACATCCGTTTTGATATCACGATTAAGGAAAAGGCCTGCTCTGTTAACATCCTTGTCAACAAATTTATCTGTCAGTAATTGCACAATATTGAACAGAGCAATGCCAAGATTGCTTTTTCCACTCCCGTTGGGACCATAAATTCCCAGTTTGATGATTATGCCATCGTCAATACATTCAGTATTGAATGTGTAATCATGAACCTCACTGAAATCCATTGTCACAGGATGAGAGAAATTTCTGAATCCGCTGACGATAAAACGGGCAAGTCTGGTAGCCATTTCTTACTATCTCCTACATGAATATTCTAATGGTACGATGACAGAAACAAACAGTCAGCACTTGCCGTAAAAAAATTACGGATACCTTCTATATTATAACTAGAGAAGCCTGACTTAAATGCTTCAGGCTTTCATCTCAGAACCAGTTTTCTAGTTTCGGATTCTTCTCACTCCATTCAAGACCATAAGCCCATTCAAGAGATGATTCCCTATCTTCATACTGTTCACAACCGGTATTCTCGAATTCATCAGAATAGGCCATATAATCTTGTCTACCAGAATACCTTGCAATGTCCCGTGGAGAGCCGTAAAGTGACAGAAGGAAAGCTGCAAAGCCATGAACAGAACCGACATCTTCAACAAGATTCAAGCCGTCAGCATAGAGCATGACAGGACGGTGAGACTCAAGGCACTTTCTCTCTTCTTTACTTCCATAGACATCCCTTGAGAACTCCAGCATAATCTGCCAGTCATCACCGAAATCGTAATTGTAGATAAGCCTGTCAGTGTAGATATCCATCAGTTCTCTGACCGTCAGAGGCTCAAGCACTTCATTGACATTTCTCTCGAGATAGATTCTTTCAAGCATGTCGATTGTCAGGTCCTTGAATTTGAACTTCTCAAACCGTTCACATTTCGCACCTGAGATATCTTCTTCTCTGCTTGATACCCGGCAGATGTATTCCTTCTTGTCATAATCTGAAGTACTGTAGCCGACAAAAAACTCCTCCTCCGGATTAAAGAATTCCCTCACAGAGGTCTGGCAGTAACTGTACGTCTCACACTGGCCCTTGTATTCATAAGGACCTGTGTATTTCTTCCTTCTCCAGTTCTTGAAGTTCCCATAGGAATAATCATCACACCAGAATACATCTTCATCGTCCATGAAAGGACTTCTGAAAAGTTTCCCACAAAGCTCCATCCAGCCACCAGCCTCGTCATCAGTAAGACGACGGAAATCTTCCTCTGTAAGACGGAATGCATGCAGATGTTCATTCAAAAAGCCGAAAGCTGTAGTCATTGCATAATGCAAAGCCCACAGCTGGATGTCATCAGGAATCAGGAAAATACGCGAAACAGTATCGCCAAGAACTCCTCCGACTCTTTTTAAAGCAAACCGCTGACTGTCATCGACATCCATAAGGGATGCCTTCACCTTAACCACCCCGTATCTGTACTTGTCAACCATCTCACTGAGCCTCCATATTCTTTCATAATAATACCATGGAAAGAATGAATCAGAAATAATACAGCGGTTACACAGACGGTTTAACTGCAAATGTTGACAAACTAAAAGAGTATTGCAATTATTCTTTATAGAGAGGCACTGCCGATGAACGGTAGCCTCATAACTTTATGACGAAAGCCGCCTTAGGTCGAAGCAGGGCGGCTTATTTCATGACTGATACTATCAGACAGATGATTGCGATTACAACCATGATTATCTCATAATCACTCACCAAACATCACCTCCTCTCTTAGCTTTGTACAGCAAATCAGGAGGCAACGCCTCCCGAAATCCAATTCTGTTTCAAGAGGCTACCATCCACCATCTCATGGCAGTGCCAGTCATTGATGTTACATTATTGTTGCAAAACCTTTCAACCAATGTAGGAAGTGAAAAGAGCAAGTCACAGATGCTGATAAGGAAAAGAATGAATCAGAAATATGACTTTTCCCTGACAAAGTATCTATTCAGTATTAAGCTGAACCCATGAGCACAAACATATTCCACACTTGTATTGATGAATACATCCACCGCGACAACACAGACTATGCGATTCTCGTCACAGGAGACTGGGGATGCGGAAAAAGCTACTATCTCAACAACACGATTACTGATGAGTACAACGGAAAAGATTTCAAAGAAGAGAATGTACTGTATTCCGTGATTACAGTATCTGCGGCAGGACTCACCTCCTCCAGCCAGTTGCTGTCTATGCTCTATGAGAAAATAAAAGGCAATCGCATGCTGTCAGCAATCACCAAATCCTCATCCTTCTTCTCAAACCAGAAAGATTCAAATATATCGCTTGTGGGATCACTCATCTCATCGTTCACGAATCTCTTCCAGAAAAGAAGGATAAGGAAGGAACTTGAAAGGACAAAGACGAAAAACGTCATCATCATCGATGATTTAGAGCGCTACAAAGGAAGACCAGATGAGCTGTTTGCTGCAATCCAGAACACATTCATCGAGCGGCATGCTCATGTGATTTACGTAGCCTTCGAGGATGACCTTCTTGATAACGCCCAGTACCGCAAATACAAGGAGAAATACATCCGCTACACTCTCCACTTCGACATACTTGATGAAGATCTCATCCGCCAGGTGGCAAAGGGAGCTGACAACGACAAGGGAGCATTCTCAAAGCTTGTCGAAGTCAATGACAACGCATCCCTCATTGTCCAGTGGATGAAGAAGACAGACATAATCAACCTCAGGACATTCATCATAGCTGTGAACTGCTATGACCACTTTGCATCAGTATGCCCGATTCTCGATAACAACCAGTCGCTGTATCTCTTCTTTTCGGCCCTGACGCATGCAGCATACGTGAAATCAGGCTCTGATGACGGAAGTGAGGATGCTTTCTCTTCCTTTAAGAAGGATTACAACCTCAGGGATGACAACATGAACAGCTATCTTCCCAGCTTCTACGCATCCTATGGAGACTTCGAGAGCATCGGATTCTCTCCACTCATCCTTGCATACATCAACAATGGCTACTGTGATCCCGATGATATTAAAGAATACATCCGGAAGGATTACGGGCTGCTGACGCAGGAGCTTGTAGCCCTTTCCCATCTCGGGCACTACTCCCAGCAGAGTGAAAGCCAGGTCAGAAAGGACATTGTCACACTCCTTGACAGTATAAAGGAAAAAAGACTTCCCTACAGCGAGCTTGTCAACGCAGCAAAAGCGCTTTCAGGTGTCGAGGACGAACTCATCGATGAAAGCTACAAAAAGACAGTCATGGATGCAATCAATGACAAGACTTATCCGGAAAGAAATGAGTATTTTTCTGGTATGAAACTTGAAAACGTCTCTGACCGGGAATCATTCTCATATCAGGTGAATGAACTTCTTAAAGCCCAGAAAGACAATTACGACAAACAGAAGGAGAAAGAAGAAATCCTCCAGCTATTCCAGCTTGCCTCCTCTGATAAAAACTATATCGTCAAGGATCCCAGACTCAAAGGAAGTAAGCTTTTCGAGAAGATATGTGATTACGATCTGGTGAGAGAATTAAGCACTCTTAACGATAAAGGGCTTTACCGCATCGCTGAGGCAAACATCAATGATATTCAAAGTCCTCTGTCCCAGATAACCATTAATGCCCTTATAGAAATAAGAGATGAACTTATAAGAGAGACAGAAGAAGACGGAGGCAGAAACAACAAGACTAACCGCTTCAGGACAAATCTTGCCACAAGAATCGATGAAATGCTCAGGTAGCCTCAAGCTTGATGAAGCAGAATAGCATCATGATAACTTACGTAACGATAATGTTCTGTAAAGAGTCAAGGACGGCGCACTAGAATCGAAAATGACTCCTAACAACTTCCGTAAGCATCTGATAAATAACAAGAACAAATAGAGCCTTTGATAAACGTAATATCGCAATTCCAGCCCTGAAACAGGAGTTACCATCTCTTTCCGGCAATCCCAAAACTGCCATGAAAGCAGAAAATTCTGTTTTATTCACCACCTCTTCGTTCGTAAACAGCTACACTTCTTATAAAGCATTGCAGAAGAATGAAATGTGAATCATTCCAGGCCTTCCGCTATTCACAAGACTCATGAAAATACCAGCTCAAAAGCCATAAAAACTACCTGAAATCATTATTCAAGGCTCATTCCTGTCATCTGGATACAAATGAAGACATGAAAATAAGCATGGAAGCAAAATAATCATTTGTCTTTACTCAGGAGGAAATCTTAATCCAAAGGAGAAAAGTAAAATGGTAAAGACAATTGTCACCCTGCTCATCACAGTAATGATGTTCACTTCATGTTCCCTCGGTCTTCCCTTCTTCAGTGAAGGCACTGCTGAAGACAACAGAGTACCGGTAAAAGAGACACTGTATGTCTACAACAAAGATCTGTCATTCCTTCATCTCGGACAGACAGAAGAAGAGTACAGGGAAATAAGTCTCAAGCACCTTGAAGACGGAAGCTTCCTCATCATTTCCCTCAGCGATGAAAACGCACCGCAAATCCAGCTTACCGAAGATGGAGTCAGCGAAATGACGTCATCAATGTTGATAGAAGAAGGAAGACTCATACTCACGCTCAAAGGCAACAATACAAAGGTGTACTATGACGAAAAGTAAGATCTTCATCATTTCCCTCTCTGTTGTAATAGCAATCATAATCGGAATCTTCATCTGGTTCACCTGGCGCGTCGCAAGTCCCCTTCCCCCTGACAGCACTCCAGATGAGCGTCAGGAGTGGATTGAACTTCTCTCAGACAAGGAGTTTGTCATCGACAAGGCGACAAAGGATGTCCGGCTGAAGGAGTTCTTCTTTGAGAAAATAAAAGGTCTTGAGATAAAACGGCATGACAAGGAACTTGACTATCTGGAATGCGTTTTCATAAGCAAAGAGGATGAAAACGAAACCTACGCCCAGATTTATGAAAGCGGAGAATCCCTTATTTGCAACATATCAGGTTCTCAATGCCCTATTTGGTTTGAAGACGGACAGTGGCCTGTCGTTGTATTGCAAGGAGAAGAGGAAAGACTCATCTTCAATCCTGTCAACTACAACGAGTTCAAATGAACCAGAAGGAGAACCATGGATACAAATCTGCTGCTTGATTACCTTGAGTCCAGGAAAGAACCTCTTACCAGGATCTCAAGGAGAATCGGAAAGAATGAGCGCTATCTCTCAATGGCACGTTACAACCCGAAAGGATGGAATCCTAAACTCACAAGCCTTTATGCGATATCAGAAGTGACGGATATCCCTTTCGAGTATCTTCTCGCTATCTGTGAAGGAAAGAATGATTTCATCCCTGACATAGAGACAAGAGCCCAGTTCACGAACAAAGACTTTGCTGAATTCATTCTCAAGCGTCATGAAATCGCAATGAACATTCACAGAAACCCGGGAAGTCTTTACTACGGAAGTCTTATATACAAGACTCCTGTAATCAGTAACATCAAGAAAGATGGGGATATCACATACAACAGCCTTGCAAAAACTGCAAAGCTATTGAATGAAACCCCGCTTACCCTCTATCTGATGGTAAAAGCCATGAAGGTGCATGACATCCTGATTACATCAAAGACAATGCTCGGTTTCTATGAACCATACTTCAAAGTCGTGCAAAATCTTGGAAGAGGGAGAAAAGCAGAGGCAAAGTAACAGACTTTCAAAAGGCAAACAGTTAACTCTTCAGGCTGGCAAATCCAGTCTGAAGGGTTTGCTGTATTCTCTCAGTCTCAGTTTTTTCTTATTGAGCAATAAGATAGGCTATATATAAATATAATTTGAGTATAATTAAAATACTAATATATTAATTAAAATAAAAAAAATACACTGACCTCGTAAGTCAGAGAGGTCTGAGTTACAGAGATGCAGTATCGATGGTAATCTTGACTCGACGGAGTCGGGAGCCGGTGGCTATGCGAGCAGGTTTTGTGAAGAACCCATCATATGATGGAATTACTTCTGACTAAAAAATTACACAAGTCGCTGGTCATCGAAGTATCTTGTGAGGCTTCCCGCAGCGCTCGTTGAGAGGCGGGAATGACCTCTATAATAAAAATGAGACAACATACTGCCCAGTCTCTGAAATGACGCCTCCAGGACCCACCGTCAATAACTTACGGGAGGTGTGTATTGATTATTCGCTCGCAAAAGCACCGATGCTCACAGAATGAGCACCGATGCCGATATGCACTTCAGCACCACTTCTTT
>CALXOK010000030.1 GCA_944390025.1 uncultured Spirochaetales bacterium
CTTGAATGCCTGCCCTCTGAGGCTGCTGACGAGCTCTTCTCTATTCAGATCTCATAGTTATTAAAGCAGAATTCAAGATACTGATGTGTTGCAGATATGAAGAAATCAGCATCCCATATTTCGATTGTATCCGGATTTCTCAGGAACGGACGTACATCGTTTTTTGCCTGATTGTAATCAATGCTCTGGAATCTTCTATCCAGGAGCTCTGTAAGATACTTTTTGTCAAGAACTGTGTCAGCTGAAATCAGGCCAGAATCAGCAAGCTTTTCTTTCAGATTAAGCATATTCACTTCTGCATGTCTTGCCAGATAAAAGAGATAATCATAAAGATCCCTGCCTTTGATTCTTGACCAGTTTCTGCATAGCAGAGCATGTATTTTCCCTGCAAACAGTGAGCTAATATCATATATCCTGATTTTGCATGGTGTCGGAAGCAGTAATGTCCTGAATTCACAGCCAAAGCCAGCAGGCGGGTTTGTATCAACCTCGAATTTGATTTTTATCAGTTCATTATATGGTACGTCATATGCGTTGGATGGATAGAATCTGAGCAGATGCTCACGTGTGTTTCCTTTCACGAATGCTGACCGTTCGAAGGTGCTTATGCTTTTTTTCTTTTCTTCCACCGTGAAGTTCAGTCCCAATGAATCAAGCTCATCTGATAGAAGAGAAAAATACTTTGTCAGTTCAAATTCCGGAGAAGGTTCCAGCAGCGAAAAATCCAAATCCTCAGAAAAACGATCTAGCCCATAGAATATTCTTAATGCCGTTCCTCCATAGAATGCAGCGGCTGAGAAGAAATCAGCTTTGGCTAATCCGGACAGTATTGCTTCCTGAATTACTTCCTTCATGGCATTCCGTTCATCGTTGACATTCCTGATTTCATAGCGGGATAGCATCTGCTCAATCACGTTTTTCATTATTTTCCTCTCTTTATCAGACGATTCAGAAAATTCAGATTCGTTGAATGGTATAGTGGCGCAAGGAATTCAATATCTTCCACATTAAGTGACCAGAAATCACTCTCGTCTAATCTCAAATCATCGAACAGGAGATTCCTGAATTCCTTCATATTCCTGACAGGCGCGATTGTGTAAAGCTTATCGCATAATGCTTTCTCACAGGTTGCAATCTGGTAAGAATAATTGCCTTTTATTTCTGCTCTCACGCAATGTGGAAAGGCAAGTTTCGGGATGTCGTGATACATGTATGTTCCGAACCTGTTCCTGAAAATCTTCGTTTTCTTCTTGTTGAATGTTGCAGATGTGAGCACATAGACTGCTTCTGGAATAAGGCCATGGATATAAAGGACGTAATCGAATGAAATATACGATGGCCCATATATCCAAGGTGCAAGATATGCGGGGTCTGTACCTGCATCATCTTCGTACAAGCCTCTGGTAACAGGAATCAGCTTTCCCTCACAGACAAGTCTCCTGATTTTTCCTTTTGCATCGGCATAATTGCTATATTTCTGCATAAGCTCGCTTGTAGAAAAAACCATATTCTCTCCAGTAAGTTTTACTTTACACCACTTTATGGAGCAAATCAATGAAATTTAATCCGTTTCTTCAGGAGCCACTATCTTCATAGCGTAGCGAAAGGTGGAGAGGAATGAAGGCTTGTCTGGATGTACGACTAGTAAGCGTGAACTGGTTACAGTTTAAAAGTTTCATTTTTTGTTGCGTTTTGTTGCATTCGTGTTATCATGGAGTCAGGAGGACCGTTTATGGAATCCAGACTCATTGTAATCGCAATCGGAGGTAACTCCCTGATTGAGGACAGCAGGCATGTCACTGTCAGCGCGCAGTATGAAGCTGCAAGCAAGACGGCTGCTCATATCGCAAGACTCATCAAGGAAGGAAACAGGGTTGTCATCGTTCATGGAAATGGCCCTCAGGTCGGTTATATCCTTCTGCGTGCCGAGTATGCCCGCAAGATTCTTCATGCGGTGCCGCTTGACAGCTGTGTCGCTGACACTCAGGGTGCAATTGGCTATCAGCTGCAGAGGGCTCTGGATAATGAGCTTGGAAAACTCGGACTGAAAAAGGATGTCGCCACTGTTGTCACTCAGGTGCTTGTCGATGACAGGGACCCTTCTTTCAGCAACCCGACCAAACCGATTGGTTCCTTCATGCAGAAGGAGGAGGCGGAGTACCACAGGCAGAATGATGGCTGGAGCGTGGTTGAGGATGCCGGTCGTGGCTGGAGGCGTGTTGTCGCATCTCCTAAGCCTCTTGAAATAATAGAGTCCGGTACAGTCGAGAAGCTTCTTGCGAATGACTGTGTCGTCATCGCAGCCGGCGGAGGTGGAATCCCTGTTGTACGTGAGGCTGATGGAAGTCTTACAGGGCGTGAAGCCGTAGTCGACAAGGACCTGGCCGCAGCATTGCTCGCCCGTAAGATAAAAGCGGATCTTTTCGTAATCTCCACTGCCGTTGAGCGCGTCTGTCTGAACTACAACAAACCGGATGAGAAGAAGCTTGGCACAATCACGGTCAGCGAGGCTGAGGAGTACATGGCCCAGGGGCACTTCGCTCCAGGTTCCATGCTCCCGAAGATTCAGGCTGTCACTGATTTCGTGCGCTCAAGCGGAAACATGGGGCTTATCACAGACCCGACTCATCTTTATGACGCGCTCTATTCTGATGCGGGAACGAAAATTGTCCTTGGCTAAATGACAGGCAGTTCGTTGTCCTTTTCAAGATAGCGGGCGAAGGCGTAGAAAATCATGGCATCATCCTGACTCAGGGGTGCCTGTATCAGCACACCCCATGTAAAAGTAACTTCAGGATGAGAAGCCGTTAACCAAGAATCTTTCCGTCTGTCGAAATTGTCACAACAGACAGGCTGATGGCCTTTCCGCTTGCCTGAAGAGCTTTTTTCACAGCATTTTCCAGGCCTCCGCAGCATGGAACTTCCATCCGCACGACAGTGACATTCATGATGTTGTTTTCCCTCATGATTGCTTCCAGCTTCTGGCTGTAGTCGACAGCATCCAGCTTCGGACAGCCGACAATGGTAATCTTGTCCTTCATGAACTTCCTGTGGAAGTCTGCACAGGCATAGGCTGTGCAGTCAGCTGCGACAAGTAGAAAGGCTTTGTCGAACCATGGAGCCTTCACAGGAACGAGCTTAATCTGTACAGGCCACTGGCTGAGACAGCTTTCTGATGCAGGTATGTCACAAATTTCTTCCTTTCTGCCGATGACCTTTGCCTCACTGCCTGGACAGTCACATGGAAGAGGTGAGGCGGCTTTATGGGCTTTGACAGCTTCTTCACTATAGTCTGCGGCCTCTCTTTCGATGATGGAAATGGCTCCGGCAGGGCAGGCGGGGAGGCAGTCCCCAAGCCCGTCACAGTAGGCATCTCTTATCAGACGGGCCTTGCCATCAACCATCATGATAGCTCCCTCATGACAGGCAGCAGCACATTGTCCGCAGCCGTTGCATTTCTCTTCATCAATACTGACTATTTTTCTGATCATCCGTTTCTCCTATAGGGAAAAATTACGTTTCAAGGCTGAAAAACAGAGCATCCGGACGCATCCGGATGCCCTGTGACTTTAAGAGTGCCTGTAAAAGCTCACTTCTTGTTGACAGCCTCTGCGACAGCAACTGCGACAGCGACAGAAGCGCCGACCATCGGGTTGTTGCCCATACCGATGAGACCCATCATCTCAACGTGTGCAGGAACAGAGGAAGAACCGGCAAACTGTGCATCAGAGTGCATTCTTCCCATTGTGTCTGTCATGCCGTAGCTAGCAGGACCTGCAGCCATGTTGTCCGGATGCAGTGTTCTTCCTGTACCGCCGCCGGAAGCGACTGAGAAGTACTTCTTGCCGAGTTCCCAGCATTCCTTCTTGTATGTGCCTGCGACCGGGTGCTGGAAGCGTGTCGGGTTTGTGCTGTTTCCTGTGATGGAGACATCGACTCCCTCATAGTGCATGACAGCAACACCCTCTCTGACATCATCAACACCGTAGCAGTTGACAGCAGCTCTCTCACCCTTTGAGTAAGGTGTGCGGGAAAGAACCTTCAGCTTTCCTGTGAAGTAGTCGAACTCAGTCTCGACATAGGTGAAGCCGTTGATTCTTGAGATAATCTTCGCAGCATCCTTTCCAAGTCCGTTGAGGATGACTCTCAGAGGCTCCTTTCTTGCCTTGTTTGCGTTCTTTGCAATACCGATGGCGCCTTCAGCTGCTGCGAATGACTCATGACCTGCCAGGAAGCAGAAGCACTTTGTCTCATCGCTGAGAAGCATTGCTGCGAGGTTTCCGTGACCGAGACCGACCTTCCTGTCATCAGCGACAGAACCGGGAATACAGAAGCTCTGCAGACCCTCTCCGAGGCTCTTTGCCACTTCGTATGCTGTCTTGTCGCCCTTCTTGATTGCGATGGCAGCCCCTGTGATGTAAGCCCAGCATGCGTTCTCGAAGCAGATTGGCTGAACGCCCTTGACGATTGAGTAGACGTCAACACCTGCATCATCACAGATCTTCTTGGCTTCCTCGATGGAGGAGATGCCATATTTCTTGAGTGTTTCGTTAATCTTGTCGATTCTTCTTTCGTATCCTTCGAATAATGCCATGTTACACCTCCTTCAATTACTCGTGTCTCGGGTCGATATACTTGACAGCCTCATCGAAGCGTCCGTATGTCTTCTTTGCCTTTGCAAGTGCCTCATTGGCATCGACACCCTTCTTGACGTTCTCCATGAAGACACCCATGTTGACATACTCATAACCGATGATTTCGTTGTTCTCATCGAGAGCCTGGCGAAGGATGTAGCCTTCAGCAAGGTTGAGATAGCGTGGTCCCTTGACCTTTGTGGAGTAAACCGTACCGACCTGTGAGCAGGTTCCCTTTCCAAGATCCTCAAGTCCTGCACCGATGACAAGACCGTCTTCGCTGAAGGCGCTCTGGCTGCGTCCGTAGATGATCTGGAGGAACAGCTCCCTCATTGCAGTGTTGATGGCATCACAGACGAGGTCTGTGTTGACAGCCTCAAGAACAGTTCTGCCGACAATTGCCTCTGCAGCCATTGCTGCTGAGTGTGTCATGCCTGAGCAGCCGAGAGTCTCGATAAGAGCCTCTTCAATGATGCCGTTCTTGACATTGAGTGTGAGCTTGCAGGCACCCTGCTGAGGTGCACACCAGCCGACACCGTGGGTAAGTCCGGAAATATCCTTGATTTCCTTTGAATAGACCCACTTTCCTTCCTCTGGAATCGGAGCACATCCGTGCTGTGCACCGCACTTGACAGTGCACATGTTTTCAACTTCCTTAGAGTACTTCATAACTATGCATTCTCCTTGAAAAATTTGACTCTGGATTAATGAGCTTTTTCATTTTAAATCAATTCAGGAAGTCTTTCTACCCTCAAAAAAGACGGGGGCAGGGCAGAAGACTTCCCTGAATTATTATTGACTGTTTTTCTGTACAAAAGATCAGAACGGAAGCCTGTCCAGCTCTTTTACGTCATTTTCTATCGCATCAGGCAGACTGACCCGGCCCTGGAAGACTGACATGTCCTTGAAGCCGGTTCCCGTAAGCAGTACAACCGCTTTCTCGTCCTTTCCTATGTTCTTGCAGTCTTTCCTGAATGCGGCATAGGCACAGGCTGAGGCCGGCTCGACGAAGAGTCCTGCCTTCGCACAGAGCTCTCTCTGGGCTGTGAGGATCTCATCATCAGTGGCCCTGACTGCGTATCCTCCGCTTTCACGGATTGCGCGCACTGCCATGCGGCCGTTGGCGGGAGATGAGACTGAGATGCTGTCTGCAATCGTGCTTGCCTTCACATTCCTGTACTGTCCGCTTTCAAAGGCGGAGGCTATTGCATCGGAGGCATCTGACTGGCAGCAGATGATACGTGGAAGCGCATCTATCAGGCCGGCAGACAGAAGGTCATAGAAACCCTTGTAGATTCCCCCCAGAATGCAGCCGTCTCCAGTCGGGACGTAGATTACATCTGGCCGTTTTTCTCCCATCTGGAGGAACATCTCGATTGACGAGCATTTCTTTCCCTCAATCGTCATCGGGTTGTAAGCCGTGTTCCTGTTGACGCCTCCCTTGCGTTTCGTGTACTCAACCGAAAGGGCGAATGCATCATCGTAGGTGCCTTTCACAGGAACGACATGGGCGTTGTAGAGAACCGACTGCATCAGCTTGTTCACCGGAGCGGTGGCGGGAACAAAGAGGATGATATCAAGGCCATAGGCGGCTCCGATTGCGCTCATCGCGGCTCCGGCGTTGCCGGTGCTGGCAAGCGCGATTCTCGTCTGTCCATGAGCTATTGCCTGGGATGCGACAAGAAGGCTCGCCCTGTCCTTGAATGACCCGGACAGAAGCTGGCTGTCCATCTTGAAGGAGACATCGCATCCTGTTTCCTTTCTGATTCTTTCAGGCTTCACAAGAGGAGTCACTCCGGCAGGGAAGCACTCAGGAGTGACAATCTGGTAAGGAAGGAAGTCCTGGACAGAAAGATCCTTCTTGTCCTTAAGAGCCCGGAGCTCCTTCTCGTCATAAATGACAGAGAGAATTCCCTTCAGGAACTCTCCTTCCTTCTGGCTTCCTCCGCACTTCGGGCAGAGGTAGACAATCTCATCACTTTCGCCCTCATAGCCGCAGTCATAACATCTGTATCTGAATTTCATATTTTTCCACCACAAAAAAAGAAAGACAGGAAGGACGGGACCTTCCTGTCTGGTTCACAGGAGAATCATTTCTTTATTTCAGCATTGAACTCATCAATAAGTGCATCAATCTGCGCTGTCATCTTCGGCAGATCCTTCCAGTAGTTCCTGTCATACCACTGCCTGTTGAGCTCCTCATAGGTCTTGCCCTGCTGCTCGACCCAGGTGTAGTACTTGAGGTTGTGGATTCTCAGCCTGTCGTAATAACCCAGCTCAAGGGCATTGTCGATTGACTGATGCATCAGGCTTGCGGCATGGACCTTCGCGGCCTCTGTCTGGTTAAACTCGCCCTGCTGTTCAGTCAGCTCCTTCAGACGGCTTGTGTACATGACACTGCTGTCAGTGAGGATTGTGAAGACCACATCATCCTCATCCATCTCGTAGTACTTCGCCATCTTGATTGCGCTCAGAAGGTTGCCGATACCGGAGATGCCGAAGAGTGAAAGGTTCGCGATATCCTCATCCCTGACGCCGATTGAACTCAGGTAATCCTTTCCGGCTTCTTCGTTGAAGAGCCTGTAGATGTCCATGCAGTCCTGATCGTCGATGGAAAGAACCATGTCAGTGTTCTTCACATTATGAATCCATGGAACATGCTTGTCTCCGATGCCTTCGATTCTGTGGGCACCGAAGCCGTTTCTCAGGAGGGTCGGGCACTGCAGGGCCTCTCCGGCTCCGATTCTGATTCCCGGGTAGACGTCCTTCAGATGGTCGCCTGCCGCAAGGGTTCCGCCGCTTCCTGTGCTGGAAGCATAGGCTCTCACATTCTCTTCCTTGATTCCAAGCTGTCTGAGGACTTCAAGAATCGCATCTCCGGTCACCTCGTAGTGCCACAGATAGTTCTCAAACTGCTCGAACTGGTTGAAGATGACGATGTGTTTGCCTCTTTCTTCGTCCAGCTCATGGCACTTGTCGAAGATCTCCTTGACATTTGACTCACAGCCGGGGGTTGCGATGACTTCTCCTGCGACTGTCTTGAGCCAGTTGAAGCGCTCCTGCGACATGTCTTCGGGAAGGATGGCGATGCTGTCGCAGCCAAGCAGGGCACTGTTGTATGCGCCACCGCGGCAGTAGTTGCCTGTGCTGGGCCATACGGCCTGCTGGCTTGATGCGTCAAAGTTTCCGGTCACGAGTGCCGGGGCGAGACAGGCGTAAGTCGCGCCGACTTTATGTACGCCGCAGGGGAAGAATTTTCCAGCAAGGGCGAGGATACGGGCCTTTGTGCCGGTAATCTCGCGGGGAATCTCAATGAAATTAACACCGCCGAAGAGTCCGCCTTTCTCTACAGGCTCGTTATGCCAGGTGATGCGGTAAAGATTGACAGGATTCACGTCCCACAGTCCTGTCTCTCTGAGTTTCTTCTTTATATCATCAGAAACCAGAGATGGATTGATCATCTCTCTGAAAGTCGGCAGGAGAATTCCTTTTTCCTTGCAGCGCTGGATGTTTTTCCTGATGATGTCTTCATGCTTTGTAAGGTTTATCAACATTGTAAAAGCCTCCAGATGCAGAATAGGGTGTATTGGTTATATTGTAAAGAAAAATTTCACTCAATCGCATTAAATTGAGTGAAAAATGAAAGAAAGCTAAAAAATAAATAAAGAAATTTCAAAATAACTCAAACATAGAAAGAGCCATAACTCGTTTTCGATACAAGCTGGTTGTCCAGAGCATACTTCAATGCCTTCTTGAAAAGGTCACTCAGGTCGCTTCCGCTCTTGCTGTAGCCGAGTATGTTTATGAAAGCGGAGTAAAGCTCCTGTCTCTTAACTCTGCGGCCCTTGTCCTCTAGAACCTTTACGATGGCGTTTGCAGCTTCTGAAGGGGGAATCTGGTGCGAGAACCTGATGGTCTTGGTGTCAGGGCGGAAGGCGGCAGTGTTCTCATTCGCGCTGTGATAAACAGGAACTCCGCATTCGTCCCTCAGACAGCCTTCAAGGGGAACAAGCATTCTCTTGAAATACTCGTTGACCCTCCAGCCGACCTTGAAGACATTGAAGGAGTTGATGACACGTTTGAGAAGAAGCTCTCTCGTGATAGGGGCTTCGGTGTCGATGCACATCCTGAGTCTCTGGCTGACAATCTCATCAAGCTGACCTGACTGCAGGACATCGCTTGGAGTTGGTATGACTTCAAATTCCGTTACTGTATAAACTTCTCTTTCTATCATAGCTATATGAAAAGACTACCACCCCATATGGCGGCTATCAAGGAAAAAGAGCGGATCTTGGCATCATTTCTTTCCTCATGCTCAAAACCTGCATTCTTTACATATGCAGGAGTATGAGAAATGAAAAAACAATTCTACTATCAGAGCGCCTTCCGTGAAATGCCGGATCTGAACCAGCATCTTATCCGGGGTATCCTCTCAAAACCGGATTTAAATGTTGTGAAGATGAACACTCAGGCTTCTCTCTTTGCCATGAACACAAAGGAAGGAGTCAGGGAGATGACTTGTGTAATGGAACAGATTATGAATGAGGGTCTGAAGCAAGGCATGCAGAAAGGACTGCTGAAAGGCGCGAAGCAAAACCAGGCTCAGGTTGCTGAGAATATGATTAAAGACGGAGTGCTTCCGTTTGAGAAAATCTCATTGTATTCAGGCATGCCTGTTTCTGAGATACAGAAAATTGCCTCCAGACTTGGAAAAAATTGAAGTTTTTTGAATCAGAAACATCTAATTTAATTCCACTATGATGGATTCCTGTGCTTTAAAGGAGAAGGCACAGGGATTATACAATAACTTTTTGGAAAGACAGTCACTGGATTCGGCAAAATAAAATGGAATATTATGTAGTATTCTGATAGATAATTTGCCGAATTCCTGATATTATTCACCACATGAAATACAGCACGATACATGATACTGCTGAATGCTGGAACGTTTCAGAGCGTTCTGTACGCAATTATTGTGCCCAGGGACGTGTGGAAGGTGCGTATCGTGATGGCAAGACGTGGATGATTCCTGCCGGTGCCCCAAAGCCGGAGCGTAAGCCACGGGCCGGCAAATTGCCGGATACACTGATCAAACGGCTCAGAGAAGAACAGGAGTCAGGGCTTTCCGGTGGAATATATCATCGCCTTCAGATAGATTTCACATATAACTCTAACCATATCGAAGGCAGCAGGCTCACTCACGATCAGACAAGGTATATTTTTGAGACCAATACCATCTCTCTTGATAACGCTTCTGCTGTCAATGTTGATGACATTGTGGAGACTGTGAATCATTTCCGTTGTGTGGATTATTGTATCAAGAATGCACACAGGCCATTGTCAGAGGCGATGATTAAAAGCCTTCATCATACTCTTAAGGCAGGAAGTTCAGATAGCCGGAAACCCTGGTTTGCCATTGGTGGCTACAAGAGGATGGCAAATGAAGTTGGTGGCCGGGAAACAACCTTGCCAGAAGATGTCCCATCGGCAATGAGAAATCTGCTCGCAGCCTACAATGCCGCTGAAGTGAAGACTCTAGATGGGCTTTTAGACTTTCATGTCTCTTTCGAGCGTATTCACCCATTTCAGGATGGTAATGGAAGAGTAGGCCGTCTCATATTGTTCAAGGAATGTCTCCATTGGGACATTATCCCGTTTATAATCACAGATGACCTGAAGATGTTCTACTACAGGGGATTGCAGAACTGGACTCAGGAGCGGGGATGGTTGCGTGATACAGTCCTCACCTCACAGGACCGGTTCAAGACGTTGCTCACACGGTTTCAGCTGGTTTGAGAAGAGGAATTAGTGGAAATTAGAGGAAAATTTCCCTATTTTATTCCTGCTTTGCATGTTACAGTGTATTTATGATTGAAAAACCTCCAGTAGCTACATTAAGTAATTCTGCAATAGCAATTCTGCTTGATTCGCAATACAGCGAACTGATTGAAGAGATAAACAACAGATACCTGTATTGGGACAAAGTTAAATATAAAGTGCCGGAGAAACTTGACAAGACGGATTTCTGGGCTGCGGTCAAATTCACAAGACAAGGAAGGACATTAAGTTTTTCCGGAAAAACATTTTCTTTTAAATTAACAAATTATATGCAGCAGATGCTTCATGAGTTCGATATGAATCCTGTTGGAGCAATGTTTTCAGGAAATGAAATTCCTGAAAAAAGAAGGGAGTATTATCTTCTCAGTTCCATAGCAGAGGAAGCAATAGCTTCCAGTAAGATGGAAGGCGCTGTGACGACTCGCGAGAGGGCGAAGGAAATGATACGCACACAGGCTAAACCGAAAGATAAAAGCCAGAAGATGATTCTGAACAATTATGAGACGATTGAATATCTGAGAAAACACAGGAATGATGTCATGACAAAAGACTTCATCCTGGAGATTCACAGACGAATCACACAAGGTACTCTGGAAAACAGAGAAGATGAAGGTAATTTCCGGGATAACAACAAGATTGTTGTCGCAGACAGTCTTTCTGGTGATATAGTTCATTTCCCGCCTGATTGCAGCAGCATAGAAAGCAGCATGGATTTTCTCTGTGATTTTGCAAACAATGAAGAATCTGAGTTCATTCATCCTGTGATAAAGGCGATAATTATCCACTTCATGTTTTCGTATTTGCATCCGTTTGCTGATGGTAACGGGAGAACTGCCCGTTCTTTGTTCTACTGGTATATGCTTAAGAAAGGGTACTGGCTGATTGAATTCATCGCAATTTCCAGAAATATCTATAAAACGAAAGGACAATACGAGAAGGCTTTTATCCATACAGAACTTGATGACGGAGATCTGGGATACTTCATTCAATACAACATTGAAGCCTTGAACAAATCTTTCAATGATCTGAAGAAATATCTTGCCAGGAAGCAGAATGAAGAAAATGCACTTCTCGAATTCAGAAATATTGATGGCATAAATGAACGGCAGGCCAGAATCATAAAACTGTATGAGGAGAAGCCTCACAGAATCTTCTCTGCTAAAGAGCTTGTCTCTTCATTCGGTGTTACTGATAAGACAATCCGCACTGATCTGGAAGGTCTGGTGAAACTTGGTTTCCTCGAGAAAATAGCGAAGAATAAACGTTTGTCAGGCTATGTTGCCAGTAAAACATTCGATTCTCTGATAAGGGAAAATAAGTGAAATTAGAGGAAATTTTCCCTGGATTTTTTTGTGCGTGCAGAAGCTTCTCTCCCTATTCCAACGTGACAGAATACAGGTTTTCACCAGTAATAAGATTATAGTCAGAGTCTGAGAAAGAGAATCCTTCAAGTGAGACAAATCCAATTCTGTTGACATTAATTCCTTCTATTTCAAGAATCTTCTTTGCTTCCTCATCAGCGAGAACCCTGTCAAGAGGAAAGGCCAGATGTTTCACTTCAAAGATTTCATATCCGTCACTATATGCAAGGACACAGTCAAATTCTCCATTCTTGTGAGTCTTCCTGTTATCGTACCAGTAGGTTCCTGCATCAAGGACTCCTTTTATGAAACCTTTTCTTATCATTCGGGAGAAATATGAGCGTGCGGTCTCTTCGAACCTGTAGCTCAGATAAGTCTCAAAAGATGGCTGGATGGCAATCTCCCAGACTGCGTCCGCACCGAACTGCTGGATGCGGGAGCGGTTAGGATGAACATAAGTAAAATAGAATCTCAGAAGATTATCATTGATTGTATAGAATGTGTTTTTCCTGGCATCAGGACGGTTCACAGGATGAATACAGACAACAGTTTCATTTTCAATGAGCTTGTTAAGAAGTTTCGAAAGGTTGCCAGTGTTTCTCGGATCAAGTCTGTCTCTCAGTTCTCCATAGGTTTTCTTTCCGTTTCCAAGCTGTGTCAGAAGAGAGTAGACAGGACCCAGCTTGCGGAATTCCTGCATTATGGTTCTTTCCACAAGTGTTCTTGCCCTGCCTTCGCTCTCAAGGAAAAGCTCTTTGATGTTGTCAGGAAGAGAGCGGGAAGTGTCAACATGCTTCAGGACAGCAGGCAGACCTCCGAAAACAGCATAGGCGTCAGCTTTCCATCTGGGTGTCGCTGACGGGAAAAAAAGGGAACTGTCGTAATAATCAAAAGGTTCAAGATGAATGACAGTGTCAAAGCGGTCAAAAAGAGGATTTCCTCTGTCCAGAAGCTCTTTCATGACAGTCACTTCAGAGCCGAGTAGGATGACTTTCACCTTGCTGCCTGCCAGATTGTCAATAATCTTCTGCATCATGGAATCAGCCTGGCTGCCACCATAGCTGTCTTTAAGGTTGTTGTATTCATCGAGGATGATGAGTGTTTCCTCATTAAGACTTGCCAGAAATCGGAAGAATTCCGGGAAGGTGCTGAAAGTCCGGTTTGTATCGCCGAACACAAGACAGTATTCCAAAACGAGGTCCTCCAGATTGACCTCATAGCTTTCTGTAGTGCACAAATAGCTGATTGTTTTTCCGCAAAAGGATTTTGATACTTCAGTTACCAGACTTGTCTTGCCAACTCTCCGTCTGCCGTAAACAAGTGCAGCAGTACTTCCCCCTGACAGGAATGTATTTAATTTCTTCAATTCTGCTTTTCTGGAAAAAAACATCTTTGTGCTCCTTATATCCTTTTACTGAATCATGATTCATTGAATCTTAATTCAGTGATATCTTATCATAATCGCCACTATATCGTAAATACTGAATTTTGATTCATTGAATTTAAATTCAGTGAATTGATTTTATGTCAAGTATTGACAATCTTCAATATTTGAAGAGATAATCTTCTTATGGAAGACAATAGTGAAGCATTGGCTGAAAAACTGTTGTTCTCAAAAGAAGCAGCAGAATATCTGGGAATCAGCGTACAACGCCTGGCTGTTCTTACAAAAGAAGGGCGGGTCATCCCTCTGAAGAAAAACTCCTCAGGAACGATTTATCATATAAATGAACTGAAAAAACGGAAAAAAGAGATGTCTATATTCTCTTCCACGTATGCAGAACATGAGCTAAAAGGAGAAAAGACAGGCATGTTCGAAATCAATACAAGCACAAGAAGCGAAGCTTTGAATCTTGCTGTCACGATGAACATACTGCATGCAAGCGAGAAGAAAGCCTGCAATCTTATTGATATGCTCGACAAGCGTATCGCATGTGAGCCAATGCCAGAAAACTCTCATCTTTGGGAAAAACTGCTTAATACTTCATCTCTGGTAATTGAGAAAGAGTATGAGCGAGCCAGACAGGCATTCTCTCATCTGCAAAAGACAGACGAGATAATCAGAATTGGGGATTCTGCATACCCGGTTCTGCTCAGTCAGACAGAAGAGGCTCCACGTTTTCTCTACCTGAGAGGAAGGGTGAATCTCCTTCAGGACATCAGGACTGTTGCCCTGGTTGGCAGCCGTCATGCAGGTGAAGAGGGTAAACGTAATACAGAACGTGTTGCAAGAATCCTTGGAAGCAATGGAATAGTAATAGTATCTGGTCTGGCGAAAGGAATAGATGTTACAGCGCACAAAGCCGCTCTGGACAACAGTCTGTCGACAATAGCAGTGATTGGAACCAACCTGAACCAATACTATCCAGGTGAGAACATGGAAGTTCAGAAGATGATTGAACGTGAAGGGCTTGTAGTATCGCAGTTCTCTCCTGCCACAAGAACAGAACGCTGGTTCTTCCCTTTGCGGGATGGTGTGATGAGTGGACTTTCGCAGGCAACAGTCATAATGGAAGCAGGAGAAACCTCCGGTGCTTTGAAACAGGCCAGATATGCCCTGAAGCAGAAACGGCTTGTGCTGATTCCACAGAACGCGTTCAATATCCCATCCATTACCTGGCCTGAAAAGTTCGAGAAGCTTGGAGCCATAAGAGTGAAAACACCAAGCGAGATAATCGACATACTATCCGAACACAGAGTGTACAGGTCAGAAGAGTCTCATTCCAATAGTACATACGGCCTGTTCGATGATGACAATATGATTGTTGCAGATACATCTGGAGAATACAGTGTACAGAAAGGACATTGATGTTTTTGTCTTTCACGTTGATGACGTGCTCGGCTGTGAAAACTCTGACCATGAGATGGAAATGCTGAATGATTTCATGTCTGAACACAGATGCATTGTCCTGACACGGCGAATGGATGACTTCCAGCAGAAACTCGTCAATGCAACCGCAATCGAGCAGTGGCGATTCAACCTTCCCAATCCTGCATTCCAGAACCATATAATCAAAGATTTCCATACAACTATTGAGTCGGTTGCCTATGTCTCTGATGATGTATATTTCATAAAAAATGCACTTGGTTCTTTCTCTAAAACCATCTACATAAGTCAGACTGGGCATTATCTGGATTATGGGCATCTACCTGATCTGACTTGTCGTAATCTCAATGGGTTCTTCAGAACGATGGAATATGAGAACTGGAATCTTTTTGGAGAAGGTCTCATTTATGAGCATTCTGGAGAAAAACACAGCGGAATTATTGGCAACACTTTGATCCTTGATGAAAACAGAAGAATTATAGTTGCATATGCAGGTCGCTATTATAGATTAAACCATTACCGTTCGTGCATAGATTTCTATTCACTGGCTATAAGGAAGAACAAAGAAAAAAGAAGCAGATTACGATAACCAGCCGGGAAAGCCAACGGCTTTAGCCGTTGGATGAAAGGCTGAAAAAGCAATTTATCTGGAGAGAATCTAATAATAAGGTTGCATCGTATCTTCAAACGAAATAAGATAATTTCATGGAACAACGGTGGTCGCTATCGAATACAAGTGTGCACAACATCAATTATCACCTCATCTGGTGTACAAAATACCGCAGAAAGCTGTTGGTCGATGGCATCGATGAGAGGCTTAAGGAGATTCTGTCAGCCAAGGCCGAAGAGCTGGCCATCGCCATCAAGGCCATGGAAGTGATGCCTGACCACGTCCATGTCTATGTCCACTGCAATCCTACACTGTCAGCCCATATGATTGTGCAGCAATTCAAGGGCACATCCGCAAGACTGCTCAGACAGGAGTACAAGAGTCTGAGGACTCGTGTGCCCACCCTGTGGACGAGAAGCTACTATGCAGAGAGTGTCGGACACCTGAGCGAGGCGGTCATCAGACGTTACGTGGAGGATCAGAAGAAGGCATGAAGACAGTCACGGTCAAGCTGTACAACAGCGAGTACACGCCACAGCTGCACGACACAGTCAACATCGCAGGCATCATCTGGAACACGGCCATCACCGTCCTCAAGGACTTCTACGATGAGACTGGAGCCCTAATGGCTAAGACTAAGCTCCAGACAATCCTGAAGGACATGCGCAACAGTCCTGATAATTCACACTGGCGTCTTGTCGGCAGCCAGGCAGTGCAGGACATCACCGACAGGATATACAGGTCATACAAGCTCTTCTTCTCCAACAGGCAGAAGGGGCTCAAGGCATCTCCTCCAAGAAGAAGAAAGGTGAAGAAGTACAGAAGCTTCACTCTGAAGCAGGCAGGCTACAGCTTTCTGCCTGGGGCGAAGGTCAGAATCGGCAATGCCACGTTCAGATACTGGGACAGTTATGGCGGTATCCTGGAGACTGCAAGGATCCACACCGTCACAGTGAAGAGGAATCCGCTTGGAGAGTTCTTCCTCCATGTCGTAATCGACTGTAACGTCACCACGCTTGAAACCGGGGACGGAAGAGGAGAAATCGGCATGGACTTTGGGCTCAGAACTTTCCTCACACTGTCGGATGGAGAGAGGATAGAGTCTCCGCAGTTCTTCAGGGAAGGCATCAATGCCATCAGGAAGGCCAACCGCAGTCTGAGCCGCAGGGAGATTGGAAGCGGAGGCTGGGTGCGGGCATCCAAAGCCCTCTATCGTGTACATGAGCGCATCAGGAACCAGAGGAGGGACTGGTTCTGGAAGACGGCCCACGATTTGTGCCGGAAGTACAGGACAATCGTTATCGAGGACCTGAGCCTGAAGGCGATGCAGAGGCTGTGGGGGAGGAAGGTGTCGGACTATGCGTATGGGGAGTTCATATCGATTCTCGAGCATGTGGCAAGGAAATACGGCACGACAATCGTGAAGGTGGACAGGTTCTTTCCCTCGAGCCAGACGTGCTCTGTCTGCGGCCACAGGAACAGCGAGGTGAAGGACCTGAAGGTGAGGCAGTGGACCTGTCCCCGCTGTGGCGAGAGCCACGACAGGGACGTCAACGCTTCCAGGTCTATCTTAAAGGAGGGATTGAAAATGATTGCATCGGCATCGGATGGCAAGGCCGTCTGATGTCGGAGGCAGGTCGGACGTGGGCCTGCCAGGTCCGAGATGGTGCAAGACACCCGTGCGGGTGCAACCATCGTCAGCAGGGCCAGAATCCCACGTGCTTCAGCCGTGGGAGTACGTCAATCAGAAAATTCGATGATGTATTCATGCGCATATTCAAAGCAGAAACAAAAGTGATATGCAAATACTTTCATATGATGTGACCTCTGTCAAGTATTATTTTTGCTTTCCCCGAAGCTCCTTGTTTTGGACTGTTTTGAAGA
>CALXOK010000031.1 GCA_944390025.1 uncultured Spirochaetales bacterium
ATCCATTACAGGAACATCATGCTCGTTGAGCATACAAATACAAGACTATGTTACAAGGAGAAAGCGGTTCATCCTTCAGCACAAGGCTGAGGGTTTCCCCGCTAAAGGTTTTTATGAAAACTGACAGGCAGACAGTCTCAGGCATCATATTCACCATCGCCCTTTTCCTGTTGCTGTCCACACTCTGCTTCATCGCACTCAGGGTGACACTGCTGTCAAATGCGGAGGACCTTGCCTCATCCCTTGCGACAGGATATGCCTATGACATTGAAAGCCGCAACCGCACCTATGACTCCCTTCTCACCTTCGCATCCAGCAGCCTTGATGAGCGTATCTCCTCCGGCTGGGATGATGAGACCGTCATCCAGTGGTCAACCCGCTTTTTCAGGGAAGTGAATGATGTCCTCGGTCAGGAGTCGGCAGAGACCTACATGATTTATAAAGGGCGCTACATCAGCCAGGACGGGCTGGAAGAGGATGACAGCACAGACTATACCAGCCGTCCATGGTATAAGCTGACCGAATGGACCACCTACAGTAATATCTACAATGACATTTTCACAGGACGTCCGGTCGTTACCATGAGCCGCAAGTGCCACAGCAGCGACACCGTTGTCGCAATCGACATAAAGCTGGATTCCCTTGATTTCACAAGCAGCATCAAGGACCTGAAAGAAGGCACAAGCCTCTTTCTTCTGGACAAGAACGGTGATGTGATTCTTTTCGAAAGCAACTGGGAAAGCAGTATGATAACAGATGAAAAGCTTTCTGCCTTTGCTCACAGCATGAGAGAGCATATTGACTCCTCCCTGTTTGAATTCACCGCCGAGGGCATGGATGGACGCAAGCGCCTTTATTCGGCAACTGTGATGAAGAACGGCTGGGCGGCGGTCGTGGCAATGCCCTACTCCGTCATTCTGGCGGATCTGAACGTGCTGGGACTCATTTTCGGCATCTTCTTCTTCATCGGTCTGGTCATCGTTTTCATCTATCTGCTGCGTGACAGCCACTACAGGAGCCAGATGGAACGCGTCAGCCAGACAGTCAGCATCATAAGCAACCTCTACTATGCCCTCTACAGAATCAACTATGTGGAAGGCACATACGAGATGATAAAAGGCTCTCCTGAGGTAAGGGCAGCGATAAAGCGCACAGGCCACCTTGAGGACTTCATGGACGCCGTGAGCACCCTGATCAAACCAGAGGACCTGAAGGTGTTCAACGAAACCCTCAGCCGTGAGCGCATGAGCGAGATTGTCAGTACAAAGGCGGCAGACTTCGGAGGCTATGTCAGACGTCTTTTCGACGGCGTGTACAAATACGTCAGCGTCAGGATTGTCTATGACGAAGGGCTGAAGGATGAAGTCATACTCTGCTTCAGGGTGACAGATGATGAGATACAGAAGGCAAGACGTGACCAGCTGCTTTTAGAGACTGCCCTTGAAAGCGCTAAAAAGAGCGAGAAAGCCAAGCAGGCTTTCTTCAGCAGCATGTCACATGACATGAGGACTCCTGTCAATGCAATCACAGGGCTGACGGAGCTCGCGCTGCGCAGCACAGACGATCGTGTAAAGACAGAAGATTATCTTAAGAAAATAAAGACAAGCAGCAGCCAGCTGACTGCCCTTGTCAACGACATACTCGAGATGAGCCGGCTTGAGCAGGGCCGCGTCGTCCTCAATGCCCAAGCCACCGATATTGTCGAGACAGTCTCGGCATGCATCGAACCGTTCTCAGACCTGTGCGAGAAGGAAGGAAAGAAGTTGACTGTCAGCTATGACATCGAGGACAGCATGGTTCTTGCCGATTCGTTCCGCATCACCCAGATACTAAACAACCTGCTTTCCAATGCAATCAAGTTCACCTCCCCCGGTACGGGAAAGATTGATGTGAGTGTCAGGGAGTACAAAAACAACAGTCCTGTCTGTCAGTATGTTTTCACCGTCACGGACAACGGAATCGGGATGAGCGAGAACTTCCTCAACCACATTTTCGAGCCATATGCCCGTGAGACAAGCTTCACCCCGCATTATATAAACGGGACTGGGCTTGGCATGCCGATTGTCAAGAGCCTTGTGATTCAGATGAGCGGACAGATCCAGGTCCACAGCACTCTGGGAAAAGGTTCCACCTTCACTGTCACGATTCCTCTTGAGCTTGCCCAGGAAGGAAAAAAGAAGGAAAGTGAAAAAGTGAAGGACGGATACAGCCTCAGGGGCAAGCACATACTCATCGCTGAAGACAATCCTGTGAACATGGAAATCGCAGTGGCGATGCTTGAGGATGAAGGAGCCATCATCACCCAGGCCTTCAACGGACAGGAGGCTTATGAGGAGTATCTGAAATCGGAAGAGGGACTTTTCGATGCCGTGCTTCTTGACATGCAGATGCCGGTGATGGACGGCTGTGAAGCCGCAAGGGCCATCAGGGATTCAGGAAGATCCGACTGCCTTTCCATTCCGCTGATTGCTGTCACGGCCAATGCCTTTGCGGAGGATGTCGCACGCACCCGCGATGCAGGCATGGACGCGCATGTCTCAAAACCGATTGACTTCAATGTGCTTTGCAAGACGATAGACAAACTGACAGGGGAGAAAGAAAAATGAGAAAGTCAATAGCCTTGGCGCTGATTCTGCTTGCGGCCTTCTCTCTTGCCGCAACCGACCTCATCATTCCTGAAGCCGGAGACAGTGACTACATGCTTCTTGAAGGCGATGAGCGTTTCATTGTCGATGACACGGTATTCTACAAAAGAGCCTTTGACGGAAGCCTGCTTGCAGAGCGCTACAGTGAAGGAATCACGCTGCTGACGCTTGATGGCACCACACAGGTGATAGTATTCCTCAATGCCACAAGAGAAGAAATCGACCTGGCTCTCAGCTCTCTTAAATGGGGAACCGAGAAGCCTGTGATAGTCTGCGCGGGAAGTGAGCTGACATACGAGGACGTAAAACAGCTGAAGGCTGTCTCAGTATGGGTTTCAGACAGGCTGTTAAACGCAACGGATCTCGCTCTTCTCAGGCGAGACGGGGTGAATGTGACACAGGAAGCGGCAGGCTCCATTCTGCAGTTCACAGAAGACGGAGTGAGGATAATCAGGGGGAACATGCATCATAATGAGGGGCTGTATGTGACATGCCCTGTCTGCTGCACTGTCATCTATATTCCCTGATAGTTTTCTTTCCACGGAAGATGAAGAACTTGCCGGCAAGGTAGTTGCACACTCCCACTGCAAGATTCGAGATGAATTTCCACACAGTGTGGTTCAGTGCGAAGATGTCGACAGAGACAAACATTATGACGACATCAACTAGCCCGCTTGCAGCCCGGCAAAGATAGAAGAATCCAAGCTGGCTGACAAGACTTTTCTTCTTCCCCTCTTCATGTCTGAAAACAATGAACTTATTGGTGAAGAACGCGAATGTTACTGCCAGAACCCAGCTCAGGGCCACAGCCGGCACATTGGGCATGCCGGCAAGGCGGAACAGCAACTCATAGGAGAGCATGTTCACCGCTGTGGCCATAAAGCCGAAGACGCAGTAAACAAGGAAATCATTATCCTTCAGGCTCATGCTCTTGAGAATGTCGCAAGACCGTATGTCTTCCTCATGATATCCAGAACATCCGCTCTGGAGCACTCATTGTTGAGAATCATCAGGTGGAGAGATGCCAGCATTGATGAGAAGAAACCAGCTGAGGCAATAATCTTCTTGCCTGAGTGCATCGTAACAAGCGAGTTGAGATAGTAGTCCTTCGCACCATGTCCGATGACACAGATTTCCGGGCTGTAAGCCTCATTGATTTCATCAAGCAGCCTGACAGAGCCTGAGACGTAGCGGGCGACTGAGTTGTAGAGGATACCGGTTGCGACATCACTGTCCACCTTTTCCTTGCCCTGCTCGTCCACCTGTGCATTGACAGCCTCAACCACATCGCCGCTCATCAGACGCTCATCACGGATGTCGATGTATTCAAACACCTTGTTGTCGCGTGCAGTCTCCTCAAGAGTGTCGAAAGTGGTTCCTTCCTGGCACTGGTTCTTGAGTCTCTCGATAAGCCTATAGCCATCAAACGGCATGAGAAGGACATTCCTTCCGTCACACATCGTGATGTTCTTTCCTGAAGCGTTGAAGACTTCGTCATTGAGAACCGGTCCGTCACAGACAACACCTACCCTTCCATCAAGGTAGCTTGTGATGAACATGTGGCAGTCAAGGACATCTCCTGCAAAGGCAAGGCTGTTGCAGGGGCTTGCCAGCACGGTTGTGTCATAACCTGCCTCTTTAACCACTTCCGGCTGAAGCGGACCGAGACTGGTGCCGTATTCAAAGAAAGCCGGGAAGAGATTCTTAATTCCAAGAGTCTCGAAAAGTCCTCCGTTCCACTCTTTTTCTTCCTTGAGTGTCAGCCCCGCAGCCTGGGCAAGAGAATAGTCAGATGCCTTCACGCCTGTCAGGCGGAAGCGGATGTAGTCAGCAAGGAAGAGAAATGTCCCGGCACGTGAGAAAAGATGCTCGTCCTCCTGCTTCATGGCAAGAAGCTGATAGATGACAGCCTTTTTATCCGGAACAAGACCGCTTTGATCAAAAAGCTTTCGCAGGTCAATCACTGAGGAATCGACACTCTCTATTGACGGGTCCCTGCTTGCAAGACAGGGAAAGAGGAGCCTGTCAGACTCATCGAGGACGACACAGGCATTAGTGATGCCCGTGACAGTGACAACGTCACAGCCTCCTGCATTTCTCAGACCTTCAACCGCCGTCATCACGATGGCCTCTGTATCAAGAGAGAAGCTACCATTGCTGTAGACAGCGTCAATCCTGCTTCTGGCCTCGCACCTGTTGATGATGCGGCCCTCTTTCAGACATGCGCTGAAAACCTTTATTTCCTTTGTTCCGATTTCAATGTTCAGATATTTCATAGCAATTCACACCTTTTTTGTTTCTTATGGAAAAATTATATTATGGAGTGTATGGAAATTGAAAGAGCTAAAATCGAAAACCTTGAGACAATAATGTCTGTCTACGACAAGTCAAAAGGTATTATGCGCGCATCTGGAAACATGCATCAGTGGACAGGAGGCTACCCTGCCCGGGCCCTGATAGCAGAGAACATAGAAAGCGGAAAACTCTATACAGTGAAAGGTGATGATGGCTTGATTCACGGAGTTTTCTATCTTGCAAAAGAAGATGATCCGACCTATCACAAAATTACAGGAGGAAGCTGGATCAGCGACGAGCCATACTGCGTCATCCACCGCATCGCTCAGGACGGACGCCTTCGCGGCATGCTGAAAGCCGCCCTTGATTTCTCCCTGTCACTGTGCACTCACACACGCATCGACACACATGAAGACAATGTGATCATGCGCCATCAGCTTGAAAAGAACGGCCTGAGCGAAAGAGGCATAATCTATCTTGAGGACGGCAGTGAGAGAATAGCTTATGAAAGAGTGCTGACTCCTTCTGCCAAATGAGCTACAGGAACTGTTATTGCGCCAGATTTAATAAAACAGAAAAGACATTCGTCTGAATCAGAGTATTTTCTCTTTCAAAAAATGGAACATCGTTTTATTATTTTAGTGCAGCACCGCTGCAAGGAGAAGTAACACAATGACATTCGCAGAGAAAATGAAGGGTCTTGCAAAAAAGGCAGGCAAGTCACTCGTTCTTGCTGAAGGCATGGAAAAGAGAACGCTCAAGGCTGCAAGAATCATCATGGATGAGGGTCTTGCATCCTCTGTCACACTGGTCGGTCCTGTTGACAAGGTCAAGGCTGCCGCTGAAGAAGCCGGAGTCAACCTTGAAGGCATCAGGATTGAGGATCCTGAGACAGACAGCAAGAAAGCTGAGTTCGCAAATGAGTACTACGAGATGAGAAAGCATAAGGGAATGACACCCGAGCAGGCAGAAAAGGATATGACAAGCCAGCTCCGCTGGGGTGCTATGCTTGTCCACCTCGGTTATGCTGACAGCATGGTCGCCGGTGCAGAGAGCACAACAGCTGACGTTCTCAGAGCCGCTTTCAACATAATCAAGTGCAAGCCGGGCATCAAGAGTGCTTCCAGCTGCTTCGTCATGGCAACTGACAAGACACAGTACGGCGTCAACGGCTCATTCATTTTCGCAGACTGCGCGACTATCCCGAATCCGACAGCAGAGCAGCTTGCTGAGATTGCAGAGGCAAGTGCTGAAAGCTGCCGCACCTTCCTCGAGGCAGAGCCGGTTGTCGCCCTCCTCAGCTATTCTACAAAGGGTTCAGCAAAGGGAGACCTTGTTGACAAAGTCCAGCAGGCAACCGCCCTCGTGAAGGCAAAGTGTCCGGATTTGAAGGTTGACGGAGAGCTCCAGCTCGATGCTTCAATTGTCCAGTCTGTCGCTTCCCAGAAGGCTCCAGGTTCAACTGTCGCAGGACATGCGAACACACTCGTCTTCCCTGACCTTCAGGCAGGAAACATCGGCTACAAGCTTGTACAGCGCCTTGCAGGAGCAGAGGCATACGGTCCGATTCTCCAGGGCTTCGCAAAGCCGGTCAGCGACCTTTCAAGAGGATGCTCTGTTGAGGACATCGTCGTCACAGCAGCAATCACAATGGCTCAGGCCGCATCAGCCAACTGAGACTGAAAACGGAATCAGACTTACCGGAGGCTGTCTGCACAAAGCAGGCAGCTTCTTTTCGTCTGGACACAGCCGAAGGGCGATGACATCAGTTTTTCAGAACTTCCAGCGGGCTGACTGCTCCCACAGGCAAGCCTGTGGGGTTCAGGTGAATAGGATTGTACCATATCCGTGCATCATTTTCAGACTTTTGGACTAAGGCTGCCACCCGGAGCACTTGAACTGCCGGTCAGGCATCCCGCTGGACACATTAGCGGCCGGCTTCTGCCTTCTCAGGCAAGGAGAGACAGTCAGCTCCCCCAATATTGTCTTTTTACTTTTTTATCCTCTACTGTTTCTCCTCTCACACTCTTATTCCGCTGTTAAGCACTCTTTTCCCAGAAAGCCTTATCCTTTCAATCTCTTCATCATGAAGTTTTTCGATTGCAGGCCCTTTGCGACCGCTGGAATTATCACCATCATGAAATCCGGAAGCCTGAGCGGTGTCTGGGAGTTGTTTTCATTATAGCGGGCAATCAGCTCTTTTAACTCCTTTAAATGCTTTTTCCCTTCCTCTACACCTTTTGCTCCATGCGTGAAATAGACGATCAATTATACGTGGAACATAATTCATACCAAACCTCAAGCTATATTATTGTACTACAATATGTTACACACACAGCTTTAGATTCTCCAGGCATTTTGCTTTAGATTCTCCAAGGGTTTTGCTTTAGATTTTCCAGCACGGATTATTCTCTTGAAAAGACTCGTTCATTGCAATGCACGGCAGAGGGCGACAAGCTCATCAAAGGAAAGTTTTTCAGCTCTCTCCATTCCACTCATTCCTGTAGCGCGGAAAGCTTCCTCAAGTCTATCTTTTGAAAAAGCAGAGGAAAGATTATTCCTCACAGTCTTCCTTCTCTGGCTGAAAAGCTGTCTGACAAGAGAAAGGAAATCATTACGGATGTCATCACTGACAAGGGGACTCTCCCTCCGCTCCATGACAACGACAGCACTGTCCACATTCGGAGACGGATAGAAACATGAACGCGGGATTGTGAAAGCAAGCCTGTTCACATAATCAGTCTGTGTGAGAATTGAAAATGAGGACCAGGCATCACTTCCAGGAGAAGCACACATTCTCTCCACAACTTCCTTCTGGAGTGTGAAGACCATCCTCGGGACGGTTATTCCAGCTTCGATGAGCCGGGCGATGCAGACAGATCCGACATTGTAAGGAAGATTGCCGCAGATGTAGTCAGGCCTCTCTTTCTGAGTGAAAAGAGTCTTCAGTGCATCTCCTTCAATGAGGGTGAAAGCACTCTCATCACCGAAAGCCTCACCAGAAAGGATGCGGCAGAAACCGTGGTCAATCTCAAAAGCAGTCAGAGATACACCTCTTTTCAGCAGAAGTGATGTGATGGAGCCAATCCCCGGTCCTATCTCCCAGACTCTGTCCCCTTCCTGAGGATTGAGCAGAGAGACAATGCGCTCACGGGCACTTTGAGAAAAAAGGAAGTTCTGGCCGAACTTCTTCATCATGCCAAGAGACTCCTGATCCAGCACCCTGCCGATATCTTTAACGCTTGAGTAGTTGAAATCCCACATTGACCAGTCCTTATCGTCTTGAGAATACCTGAAAGGATTACAATCAGCAACACTGCCGCGACAAGCAGGATGAATGGCGTCGGACTCCTAGATACAGGAAAAGCAGACCCGAGTCTCATCAGCTTCTCGATCACAATGAAAAGAAGACTCCTGATTCCATCCAGAGGAGGAATGAATGAGACAATCATATAAAGGTAAATGAAGAAGGAAATGAGGCTTCCTGTGAGAATCACAGAAAGCTGGTAGTATCCAAAAACCATATAGGAGAGCGGACAGGTGAACAGAAGTGCGGCAATGCTTGCACAGGCACCCGAGACAATATAGTCAGGAAGAATTACTATCTCATCAAAAGCATTCTTTATTACACTTGAAAGCGTCATTATCCCTAAAAGGGAAAGATAGCTGTAAATACTTGAAAGAGAGCTCACAGTCCCTGGAAATATCACACTTTGAATAAGAAACGTAATATACAGGGCATCATAATAATGTTTAAAACGGAAAAACGTGAACACTGAAGAAAGTATGAATGCCCTTATTATTGAAGGCTTTGGACCGATAAGGACAACATAGAAAGCGATGCAGGCAAGAGAAAGAATCCTTGCCCCTCTCTTACCGGCAAAGGGAGAGATAATCCTTCTTATGATTATTGAGAAAAGAGACAGATGCATCCCTGAAAGAGCAAGCACATAGCTTGTACCGCTTGAGCGGGCAAGCTCTGTGAGATAGAAGTCCTCACACTCGCTGTATCCTAGAATCAGCATCATTGAAAGGACTGTCTCATCATTCCTTTGAGAGAAAAACAGGTTCTCAAATAAATCAAGAATCCTGCTTCTTGCCTCTGTGACACGTTCCCTGGATACAAGACGGTAGCTGTCTGCCTTGAAACCGAAATCATTGAACTTTCCATAGAAAATAACCTTGTCTGAGCTGTACAGCCTCACTCCTTCAGGATACGTGACAGTCACACAGCCTCTGGCAGAGGCACAGTCTCCGCCAGTGCTGAAACACTCTTCAAGCCTTACCGTGATTCTTCTTGTCTCCCACTTTCCTGGAACACTGTCCTGGACTACAGTCGCATACACTGCCCTTACGTCTTCGCTTTCAAAGCCGGTGCTCATCACACATGACAGCAGAACTCGGCTTGTAGATAGAATGAACATAAGGCATAGTACAATGGTAATAATCCTTCTTTTTCCTCTGCACCGGATAATGATGAAGAAAGATATGAGAGCAGATAATACTGTGACAGAAAGACCGTCAAGAAAGAAAAGACAGACAAGATATATGGCTGACAGTATTGTGCTCACACATACTGTACTGAGAAAATCTCAAATTTGATTATTTGCTGAGTTTCTCGAAATACACAGGTGCGGCTTTATCATCAAACGTGATCACATACCCAAGTCCGTTGGGGACACTCATCCTGTTGAAAGTCTCCTTGTGCATTCCAAAGAGTGTCACAACACTCACCCTCATGATTCCAGAATGCATGACAACAGTCGCACTGTGAAGTCCGTCTTCAAGACACTTTTTAACAGTACTCACAATAGCAGGACGGGCACGACGTTCAACATCTGAAAAAGTCTCTTCATCAAGGTGAGGCCTGTCTGCAACCCAGTCACTGAAATAGGATGTGATATCATCCTTTGTCTTCAGCACATGGCCTTCCATGTGCCTGAAGTTGATTTCCCTGAAACCATCACTGACAACAGGCGTCTTGTCAGGAAAGAGAATGTGGAATGTATCAAGGCAGCGCTGAAGCGGCGATGAGAAGTAAATTTCGCTGGCAGGATAACGGACTGTCTGCCTGAGACTCTCAAGCTCTGCCCTTCCCCTGGCTGTAAGGTTTACATTCATCCAGCCTGAAAGCATGTGGTCAACATTTGCAGTGCTCTCCCCATGCCTGATAAGTGTAAGAGTGAAACTCATAAACCATCCTCCGTCAGCAAGAGTTACCTTATCAGAGCCTGAACGCACTTTCAAGACTGGATATAATATACAGAATAAACAATCCTATTTAGGAATATTGCATAATAGATAGATAAAGGCATAAGAGAAGACTGCATTCTCAAGAAAAAAGCAAAATGCCTGATCAATAATCTTCTCGGCTTACAAAATATTCTTTATTTTCTTCGTCCTCGTTGGCAGCTTCTTGCATAGCGGGTTCTTCCTCACTGCTGTTGATCTTCCGAACGATTTCAACGGGAAGCGTGATTTTCCTGACCTGATTGAGGAACTTCACCTCGACTGTCACGCGCACACCCTTGTAGATTGACAGTATCTTTCCCTCGAAATCCTTAAGCGGGCCGGAAATGATTGTTATCTTCTCATCCGGAGTGAGGCGGGCTTCATCAACAATGATCTTTGAAGATTTGAAATACCCCTTGTTTTCCTCAACCCAGCAGGCAAAGGCCCTGTCTGTGCCGGTAAGCTCATACGAACCGTCGGTATTTTTGAGAAAGCCATAGCACGTCTCGGACATAAGGAAGATATCCTTCTGTATTCTCCACAGTTCCTGATCACATACCACGATGATGTAGCCGGGGAGCATGACACGCAGCTTCATTGACCATTTTCGTGCACAGAACTCGCGGCTTTCCCTCACCGGACTGTAGGCCTGAATGTAACAGTCAGGCAGAAGCCTTCTCACGGTATTAATCAAAAGTCTGATATTTCTCTCTTCTCGGCCGGTTTCACAGGCAAGGACGTAATAGTTCATAAAAAAGCAATGGCCCCAGCGCGATTCGAACGCGCGACCCCTTCCTTAGGAGGGAAGTGCTCTATCCAGCTGAGCTATGGGACCATCTTCACAGAAGATAGCAGTTTTACAAATCTTTGTAAATCTCGGTTGTCATTAAAGACCCGATTAAGTAACCTTACAGGAGGGAGTTTTGACTTATGAGAGTGACCATCTGTGATTCCAGAAAAGAACTTGGACGTCTTGCAGCCCGTGAAGGGGCATCGGACATCAACAAGGCCATTGAAGAAAGAGGAGAGGCCAACGTCGTCTTCGTCACTGGAAAAAGCCAGGTGGAAACTCTTCTCAACCTTGCAAATGCTCCGGTTGACTGGTCAAAAGTCAATGTCTTCCATCTTGATGAGTTCATCGGTCTCAAGAAGACATCTGTCTCCTCTTCCCGCTTCTTCCTGAATGAGTTTTTCCTCAAGCACATCTCAAAAGTGAAGAACTATTATCCGATAGACTCTTCTGAAGCAAAGCTTGACGAGACAGTCAGGAACCTCAATGCTCTCATGAAAGACCATGCTCTTGATGTCGCCTTCATCTGCATCGGTGAGAACGGACATCTTGCATTCAACGATCCTCCTGCCGATTTCGATACAAAAGATCCTTATATCGTAGTCGACCTTGAAAAGCGCTCAAGGCGCCAGCAAGTCAGCGAAGGCTGGTTCGGCACGCTGGATGAGGTTCCTGTGAAAGCAATCACGATGTCAGTGAATGAAATCATGAGCTCAAGGCACATAATCGTATCATGCCCTGACCAGAGAAAGGCCAAGGCAGTCGCATCGTGCCTGTTTGATGACATCTCAGTGCTCTCGCCATCCTCGGCTCTGAGAATGGCTTATGACTGCTCCCTGTATCTGGACAGGCTGTCATCAAATCTTGTCTTCTCAGACGGCAGAAAGTACTGAAAATCCTCTGCACTTTTCACTGCACTCTCATCCGGAAGAGAGAGAATATAGCTCGAGACAAAGCTCACCTGGACAAGGCTGTGCTCACTTGAGTGCAGGTAGCGGTTATTGACACTCTGGCTTGAGTGACCGAGTGCAAGCATCCGCTTTCCACTGTCCACATCACACTCATGAAGGATTGTGTTGAACATATGCCTGAGCGAGTGGAATGTTATATTCCGTCTCTTTCTCTCTTCTTCATTTATCCCGACTGACTCAAGAATCGCATAAAAGCCGTTTCTCAGTTCAACGGATGTCATGTACTCACTCCTGATTCCGGGAAACACATGCCCCCTTCCGTCAGCACAGCAGGAAAGTTGCAAGGCAAAGGAGTTATCTATATAAAGTTCTCTTGACTTCCTGTTCTTCGTGCACTTTATCCCGGAATACGGGGCAATGGACTTGTCGACAGTCAGGCGGGCAAGCATACAGCCGTCTGGTCTTTCAATACATCCGGTCTCAATACTGTCACGGGTAAGAGCCCTCACCTCGCCGCTTCTCAGTCCTGTGACAAGGGAAAGCTTAACTGCAAGAGCTATTCGGTCAGAGCCCAGAGTATCAATCTTTCTGACAAGAGCCTTCACTTCCTGATGAGTGAGAATACCCCTTTCCTTCTCACTGCGCGGAACCTTCATCAGAAAGAGAGCCGGATTGAATTTAATTATCCTCTTGCGGAAGGCTTCTTTAAGCGGTATCGAGAATGAGAGGATTATAAGCTGGACAGAACCAGTTGCAAGTCCGCTTGAAAGCGCCTCGCTGACTACCCTGTCCAGCATCTCGACCGTCACATTGGAAAGCTTCACGCGGGAAGGAATGCAAGGCTCCACATGTTTTCTGTAGTTACACAGCATGTTCATGCAGTACTCCCTTCCGATGGAATTCTTCCTCATCCGGTTACGCATCATCACATAGTCGCTTGAGTCGTAATCCCAGAATGAGAGGCAGTAGGAATTGAAGGACACAGATGCGGATGCTGAGAATATCAGCCCTGCCTCAAGTGCTTTATAGGCTATTATTGCAGCAGTATCACGATCTTTGACAGTGTATCCGCTTCCAAGTCCGAGACGTTCTTTCAGGACATCAATGCTCTTCGCACTCTCCTGGATTGCAGTATCTGGATTGATATAGCACACATACCAGTAATACCCGTTCTTCTTCTTTCTTCTGTAAAGATAAAACTCCTTTCTCTTTGCCATAGTCTTTCTCCTTAAGGGGTATCTGTCAGATTACGACAAAAACAGAGCCCTAAGGATGTCTCTGACCTTTATCCACGTAACTCAGAGGAATTATGAAAAAGACTATTGCAATTCTTTTAGTTGCAATTCTGGCAGTTGGATCTGCTTTTGCTGCATTCAGCGGTGAAGCAAGTCTTGGCTTCGGTGGAAATTTAGATAACGGAAATTTCGGTTTCATCGACAGCGCTGCTAAAGTGAAGATTGACGTTGATCTCGCTACTGCAACAGCTGAGCAGATTGCTGATGGTGATGTATATGCATCCATCAAGGCATCATTCGGACTTAAGCTTACTACTGACGAAGAGACAAGAGGTGAAGTTGAAGATCCTACAACTCCAGGTGCTCCAGCTATTTATCCTGATAATTCTGCTAATTCTAACTATAAAATTGGCATTATAGCTGACATCACAGAAGCAAAAATTGCAGGAGCAAACTGGGAAGTAAGTATCCTTGGCCTTGATGATGCTCCTAACTATGCAAAGGGTTTCCAGACATATACTGTTGAAGATGGTATTGATAAGTGGGGACTCTCAAGAGCTGATTTCGATGAGAACTACAACACAGCTCTTCCGTTTGAGAAGGCAACAGGTATCCAGGCTACTGTTTATGGTTTCAAAGCTGGCTTCGGTCTTCTTGGAGACTACGATGATGAGGATACTTGGGAGCTTAAGGATAACATCAATGTTGCAGCTCTCGTAGAAACACCTGAATTTGATTTCAATGGATTCAAGTTCCAGGTTGGTGGTGCATACAGCTATGAATCATTTGAAAAGCTCAATGATAACAAGCAGCCAACCTCTGGTCCAGATTGGACAAAGACAAATGCTCTCAGTGTTTCTGCAAAGGCTGGTTATGAGAAGGATGCTCTCAGTGTGATGGCTGCCACAGATGTCGCATTCAAGTTTGTCGAGAATGAGGATACAACCATTGATGCTGACGTTGCTGTTGATGTTGTTTACGACTTCCTCACAGTCAATGCTTACTATGGTACAAATCCTGTAACAGGAAAGAATCCGGTCAAAGGTAAGCTGGATACATATACAAAAGAGTATTCTGAAGATATGCTTTCAGCTCAGGTCAAGGTTGATCTCAACAGCTTCGATGTTCCTGTTGCACTCACAGTTGGCATGAATGATATTATTGCTAAGCAGGCTATCGTTGCAAAGGCAGAAATCACAGCAATTGAAGGTCTCAAGCTTACAGTCAATGGTGGTTATACTGTTGATGAAAAATTCGGAAGAGATGCAGCGGGCTTAATTCTTGATGACAAGGATAAGGACATCGTTGGCAAGTGGAGCGCTGGTCTTGATGCTGAGTATGACATGGGTATTGCAAAGGTCTCTGCTGGTATTTCTGCAGAGCAGCTCGTTGAGAAAGATGCTAAAGTTAAGCTCGGTCTCAACGCTGCAGTTGAATCAGATTCAATCATTCCTGGCGCAACACTCAAGCTTGCATGGGCTGATGCAGAAGATGTCCTCAAGGCTGAAAATGATGGAGCTAAGGAACTTGGTAAGATTACAGCTTCCATCAAGATGACTTTCTAATCTGATATTCAGTTTAGACAATACAGACCCTCAGAGTAAAATCTGGGGGTTTGTTTTATTAGTCAGGGATTACAAATAGTAAAGAAAGAGTACAGATTCCTTTCCTGAAATAAGCAGTTCGCTTTCTAACATCCAAGTAAACCAATGGGTATAACATAAACTCCATCAGCACGTCTGTAGGCATACTTGCCACCAGTAATGACTATCATTAAATCAGGTTCTCGTAATGGAGCTTGTGATTCGCTTTGATTCCTCTGACGTATCAAATCTCTGATTTTAATCAGATTTGAAGCCCCAGTTTCTATCTGAGTACTTCCAAGTTTGCACTCAATTAGTGCAAATCTACCATCATCAAGATGGATAACGAAATCTGCTTCAAGACCATATCTGTCACGATAGTAAGATAACGATCCTCCTATAACTGACGAGTATACTCTCAAGTCTCTGGCAACTAGGTTCTCGAACAGGAAACCAAACGTTTTCATATCTTTCATCATAGAGTCTGGATTCAGGCCTAAAGCTGCTACTGCAATTGAAGGATCAGTGAATTCTCTTTTCACCCCGCTTCTTATTGCAGTTTTCGAACGTATAGCAGGACACCATGCAGGGATGTCATCAATGACAAAGAGCTTTTCAAGAGCAATAAGATATTCAGTAAGCGTCTTGTCAGACTTAATCACAGGCCTGCTTTCCATATCAGCAAGAATTGAAGAAGTTGTGGCCGGTTCAGAAACATGGCGTGCATAAGAACGTAATAAGAGACGGGTGGTCATTGCATCACGTTTAATACCATCTACTGTTGTAACTTCAATATTGCATATCCCGGACAAATAGTCTTTGGCTATAAAAAGTTTTGATTTGTCATTGCTGAGGAACAAAGAATAAGGCCAACCACCCCGGCACAAGGCAAATGCCAGTTCTTCAACAGTTAATTTATTTTCGAGTCCTTCAATCTCTTGTTTGGGATTATCAAATAGTGACTTAAGAGAAATTTCTCCACTTGATTCTCCAGTTTCAGCAAGACTCATTGGGTACATCTTCATTCTTGAGATACGGCCGATTCCAGAATGCTTGATTCTGCTTTCATCTACTGAAGTAGAGCCAGTAAGTATATATAATCCTGTCTGTGAGGATCTTTTATCTATTTCAGCTCTGACAAGGTCTCTTAACGAAGGAATCATCTGCCATTCATCAAGAAGCCGGGGTTTACTACCTTTAAGAATTGAAGAAGGAGAAGATAATACCATTTCATAGAACTCAGGCTGTTAGGGTCGGCCTATAATCGCCACCCGAGGTCGGGAAACTGAAACCACAGATTGGCCGCTAAACAAGAACCAA
>CALXOK010000032.1 GCA_944390025.1 uncultured Spirochaetales bacterium
TTGCTGTCTTGAATTCCATGACTGCCAGTCTACCACTTAGCTCAAGTTGATTGGATTGAGGGTTAAGTACCGCTTACTCTTCATCGATGCAGATGGCAGTGCACAGACAATACAGGAAGGCAATGGAGAGCTTCTGTTGAAACTATCCTCCCCTTCCTTTCCTACGCTCATCTCATTCAGATACGAGGATGGCTTTCTTGTGGCATATCAAGGGAGAAAGAGAATCCTACTCTCCTTCTCCGATGATATGCAGGTATTTGCTCTGCTCGTTGATGAGACGATGATCATATTCAAAAATAGCTACTGAAAAAGGAAATCCAAATATCTGCAAATAAACCAATGACAGAAAAACTATCTCAGAAAGAATAGCCGATTCCGAGATATGGTCCTTCAATCGACATCCAGAAAAAGCCCTGAGTTCTGCTTCCGAAGTTGACGAAGTCCATGCTCAATCCGCCTCCTCCGCGAAGGAACAGATTACTTGTAAGATAGAAATCAAGATATACATTCGCAGAAAGGCCGTAGGTGCCGGAATTGCCTGTTCCGCGCACATGCGGTCCTGCAGTGATAAGTAGGTCAAAATCATCAAAATACATCTTATATGCGTATCCGAGATCGACATTGTATCCTACGTCAGTTGTTCCGCTGACATTGCTGACGCTGAAACCGACTCCTGCATACATTCCATGCTGTTCAGAGAAGAAGATATCCGCTTCAGCATCGGCACCAAGCATGAAACTGAAATTGCTGCTGTTTGTTCCTCCTGAATTTCCTGTCGTACCGAAGCCGATTCCAATGTATGTTGGCGTCGTGATTCCTGAAAATCCTCCTACGAGATCGAAGGTCGTATCAGCAAGGGCAGCTGGAATCATAATGATCAGACCAGCAAGAAGGGCAAGCAGTTTCTTACGCATAGCTCTAACCTCCTGTACGTAATACAGCTTATACTCATTGTATCATGCGAAGAGCGGAAGCAGAAGCAATATCAGGGCTGAATTATGGAGATTCTAAGAAATATAAGAACTTACCTTACACCAGAATTCATTGACCTCACCGCAGTTATAGCCTGCATCCCTTGCTGTAATGATCTTTCCTGAGAAATGGTTGGCTTACGCTTATGTATGAGAAGATGCTGGAAGACAGCTCTATATGCTTCTTCCAATGCTCTGATTGTCTTCTTCTCTGTCATGACAATCCTCCTTTGGAAGATTGTATGATGCAGCTGAGAACAGAAAATTCTCACCTCATTCACATACCTCATAGCATGATTCCCCAAAAGTCATGTTTCAGCACGGAAAATCACGTTTTGAGCCACTGACAGGCGACGGGGAAATAGCATTGCACATAAATGAAACACAACTGCAAGAATTGTAATGATTTATCTTTGCCAAGCAGATGAGGAGACGGGGGGAAAAGTTGGCGGCACAGGGCTGACCAATTGAAAATGCAACTGTCTTGCACAAGGCTGAAAACCCATTTCACAGGCTTGAAATCTATTTTACAACGTGCTATACAAATATTTGTAGTGGAGTGATTTAGACTTATTCGTGGCTTTTTGGTTCGAGCCCCGTCTCTCACGAAGTTTTTTTATGGAGCAACTCTTTGAAGAACAAGGAGTTGCTTTTTTGTTACCCTCCCGTGTGACCAAAATGTGACCAACGGGTTTCGGGTTTTTTGCCCGTGACCTTGGGCAAAATGAAACACTTTTGGGCAATATACGGACTATTTGTTTGACGAAAGACAAAGCATCTTTAAATTTATTCGTTTTTTTGGAAAAGTATTGAGAAGAACATATTTTTGGAGGTCTTTCATGAAGACATTCGCCATCGCAGGTTGCGGACATCTGGGAAAGATTGTCTGCAAAGCATATAAACAAGGATTGCTTGAAGACTACAGGCTTATTGGCGCATTCTCCGCACAGAAAACCGATGCACAGGCACTTATAGAAGGAACAGATGCAAAAGCCGCTTCATCTATGGATGAGATTATCTCATTAAAACCAGACTTCATTGTTGAAACAGCATCAATAGCCCTTCTTAAAGAGTTTGCTATCAGTGCTCTGGAAAAAGGAATCAGCATAATCCCGCTTTCTATCGGAGCTTTTGCCGATGCTGACTTCAAGAAAGAAGCAATGGAAACAGCAAAATCTTCTGAAGCAAGGATTTATATTCCTTCTGGCGCTGTCGGCGGCTTTGACGTGCTGAGCACACTTGCACTTATGGCCCAGGCTGAAGGCTGGCAAATAAAGGCAGGAATCCATACACATAAGGGTCCTGACTCACTGAAGAACACCCCGCTGTATTCTGATGACCTCCAGGAAGAGGAGAAATGCGTTTTCAGCGGCACTACAAAAGAAGCCATCGCTCTTCTTCCTACAAAGGTAAATGTCGCTGTGGCTTCCGCTCTTGCTACAACGGGCCCTCAAAATGCGCAGGCAGTAATCACAAGCGTGCCGGGATTCATTGGAGATGACCACTGCATCACTGTGGAGACAAAAGGCCTTAAGGCTGTCTCAGACATTTACTCCGCAACAAGCGACATTGCTGCCTGGTCTGTGGTTGCCCTTTTGAGGAATCTTTCCTCCAGTATGGTATTCTTCTAGGAGGCCTGTATGAGGAAATTCAGGAAACTGGTGGAAGCAGGACCGGTAGGTCTCCAGCCCTGGGCAGAGGAAAAGCTGGCTGAATACGCTTGCGAGATTATAAGATACGACTCACTGCCTCAAAGCGAGGATGAACTTATATCACGCATCGGGGATGCTGATGCGCTCCTGGTCCGCACACTCCCTCTTGTTCCGGCATCTGTCATGTCAAGATGCAGGAATCTGGAATATGTCGGCATGTGCTGCTCCCTCTATTCGAAGGAAAGTGCGAATGTCGATATCGACTATGCGGAGAAACACGGCATCACAGTATATGGAATCAGGGATTACGGAGACAAAGGTGTCACTGAATTCGTCATCTATGCCCTTGTGAGGATTCTCCATGGTTATGACTGGCCTCTGTGGAGATCCAGACCGAAAGAAATAACCGGAATGAGAATCGGATTCGTTGGCTTCGGCACCAGCGGACAGATGACAGCAAGAATGCTGAAGGCAATGGGAGCAGAAATCACTTATTACGCCCGCTCAGTCAAGGAAGACTGCGAAAAGGAAGGTATGCACTATCAGGATCTACATACCCTGCTTCAAGAGTCAGAGATTGTTATCACCTGTCTGAACAAAGGGGTCATCCTGCTTCATGAGGAAGAGTTCAGGCATCTTGGCAACCGGAAAATCATGATTAACACTTCCATAGGTCCGGCTGCAGACATGGCTGAGCTGAAAAAGTGGATTTGCGATGACAGCAACATCTTCATCTCAGACACTGCAGGAGGAGTCGGAGACATATGGCCTGAAGTCAGGAACAGACGGAATGTCCTCTGTCCGGATGTCTCTGCCGGTATGACAGAAGAGGCCTATGACCTGATGAGCAGAAAGGTTCTGGACAACATTGAGAAAGCGCTGAGAAAATAATCAGGACAGACAGGAGGTGAACATCACCTCCTGTTCTGATTTCACAGGCTGAGAACAATTTTACTCAAAAGTGGTTAACACATCCGACGAGTCTAACTATAATCCAGCTGTCTTTCATTTCGGAGGAAGGTATTTTGGCTTCACAGGAAAAACTATCCAGAAAGGTTGACATGCTCAACGGACCGGTCCTGAGCAGGATTATCATATTCGCCCTGCCAATCGCAGCCAGCAGCATCCTGCAGCAGCTTTTCAATTCGGTTGATGTCGCTGTTGTCGGTCATTTCGCAGCAAACAAGGCACAGGCCACAGCCGCAGTCGGATGCAACAGCTCAGTCATAAATCTGATTGTGAATCTTTTTGTCGGAATATCTGTCGGGGCCAACGTGGTGGTATCCAACTACATCGGACAGAAAGACAGCAGAAGAGCAGGAAGTGCCGTTCATACAGCAATGACAGTCGCCATCATCAGCGGCTTTTTCCTTCTTTTTGTCGGTCTTGCTGTCTCCCGCCCTCTTCTTGAACTGATGGGAACACCTGAGGACGTGCTGCCTTATGCTGTTGATTATCTGAGGATATATTCTCTCGGAATGCCTGTCATAATGATTTACAACTTCGCTTCTGCAATTCTCAGAAGCATCGGAGACACGAAAAGGCCTCTTTACTGCCTAATAATCTCTGGCATCCTAAATGCAGGACTCAACATGTTCCTCGTCATCGTCTTCCATCTGGATGTGGCAGGAGTCGCAATCGCAACTGTGCTATCAAATGCAGTAAGCGCCTTCCTTGTCTGCTATTTCCTGGTAAAGGAGAAAGGAGAAGCCCATCTTGATTTGAGAAAACTGAGAATAGGCAGGGCTAATCTGGAAAAGATACTTGCAATAGGAATACCGGCCGGAATCCAGTCCATGGTCTTCTCCGTCTCAAATGTAATCATCCAGTCCGTGCTGAACGGATTCGGAACAAACGCTGTTGCCGGAAGTGCAGTTGCTGTGAACTTCGAGAACTTCAGCTACTTCTTCATTTCAGCATTCAGTCAGACCGTTGTCACATTCACCAGCCAGAATTTCGGAGCCGGACAGTACCGGCGCTGCATAAAGGTGTTTAAGACAAGCCTGGCGCTGAGCATGCTTTCTTCATTCATTGTCAGCTGGTCGTTCATCCTTATGCGTCATCAACTGTGCTTCATTTTCACAGACAGCAGTGATGTTGCCTCATATGCATATATGAGAATGGAGATTGTCCTGTGCCTGCACTTCATGATGAGCTCATATGAAATCCCCGGTGCCGCACTGCGAGGAATGGGGCATTCAATGACCCCTGCTGTCATGACAGTATTCGGAACCTGCGTGCTGAGACTGATATGGGCATTCACGGTCTGCAGGATCTGGCCTGATTTCACAGTGCTGATGATGATATATCCGATCAGCTGGATAATCACAGGAACTGCGGTCATGAGCGCTTATTTCATCAGAAGGAAAAAAGCCTTCATGCATCATCATGCCCGCACCGTGGCTTCAATGGCCGGCTGACAGCTTCCCCCTGAGCGCACGTTCAAGCATAACCACAGTCTCAATATGGACGCTTGCCGGGAACAGGTCCACAGGCTGAATTGCCCTAACCTTGTAACCTAGCTGATGATGGATGTACCGCAGGTCCCTGCCGAGTGTCTGCGGATTGCAGGAAACATAGATTATCCTGTCGGGTTTCATGCGGCCTGCTGCGGCAAGAAACTGCTGTGAAGACCCCGAGCGTGGTGGATCAAGGAAAAGAACAGAGCATTTCTTACCTTCCTTCTCCATCTCTTTAAGTTTCCGCGATGCATCAGCACAGATGAACTCCGCATTCTCGATATGATTCGCACGTGCATTCTCCCGAGCCATCCTCACAGCATCCGGATTTGATTCTATTCCAATAACGTGGCAGGAGGCTAAAGTAGCTGCAATCAGTGCTATTGTTCCCGTACCGCAGTAGGCATCAATGACAACATCATCATTCCTCAAACCAGCCATATCGATAGCAATCGAATAAAGCTTTTCAGCCTGAGGAGGATTTATCTGGAAGAAAGACAGACCAGAGATACGGAAATCAAGACCGCACAGCCGGTCAAGAATATAGCCTCTGCCGTAAATAACCTTCTCTCTGGCGCCAGGAGGTATGACCATGGATGTTTTCTCACGGTTCTCGACAAGGGACACGGATTTGACAAACGGACAGCGCTGATGGATGGCGGCAGCAAGATCCGGTGCGCACCTCAGGTTCTCATCAGCAACGACAAGGACCACAAGCGCCTCCTGATAGTAAGATGAAGAGCGGACAAGAATATGCCTGATGTCCCCGGTGCCTCTGTCCTCATCCCAGGCTTTGAGTCCGGCTTTGTCAGCAAGCTGCCTCACTGCGGAAAGTGCCTGTGTGGCAAGAACATCTTCAAGCGGACAGGAGCGAACCGGAATAAGAGTGTGCGTGCCACGCCTGTAAATTCCTGTGACAAGGTGCCCCTTCTCCATTCCGCACACAGACTGTACTTTGCAGCGGTAAGCAAGAATTCTTTCACTGGGAACCACTTCAGCAACCTTTGAAAAACGCGACAGGTAGTGCTCAGCCTCAAGCCGTTTCTCTTCAAGCTCATCACAATAACGCAAATCCAGCATATCGCAGCCGCCGCAACGGGCAAAATGAGGACACTTTCTTCTTTCCCTTTTCATGGTCTGAAATAATACAGGCATAGCATCCTTCTCTCAAGCCAACGTTTCAGGTTCTTTCTTGAACGGAGAAAAACCAAGTGAATTTAGTGAAATAGCCCTAAGTGCACTGGAAGTATTTATTCTAGATGTTGTAATTCTCCCTCAGAGAGGATTCTGCACCGACTGACAACTTGAAAGATGCTGCATTGATACCTACATAGCAGGCATAATCCCCTTTCAAAAAAAAGGAGTTAACTGTTTAAATGATGCAGCCGCAGATGGAAGGTGTTGTGCTTCAGGACCAGATTAAGGAGCTTTTGCAAAGAGCATCCCGTGATTCTCTTTCAGGGCTGCTCAACAGAGCGACTGCTGAACAGCTGATAAGACAGCGGCTGAAAAACAGTGCTACGGATGAACAGTGTGCACTGTTCATAATTGATCTTGATGATTTCAAATCAGTCAATGACACATTAGGGCATCAGGCAGGAGATCTTGCAATCAGGGAGACTGCGCGGATTCTCTCCAGCCTCTTTCATGCGAATGACATCATCAGCCGTTTTGGAGGTGACGAGTTCCTGATATTCACATCAGGAAGGCTCACTATTGAAACTATCGAAGACAAAGGTCATGAAATCTGCAAGAAACTGCAGATATCCCTTTCTGATTCTGATTATGTCGTGCTTTCCGCCAGTGCCGGAATCTGCATTTCAGGTACTTCCTCTGATTTCGAGATTCTATACAAATGTGCGGATCTTGAGCTTTACAAGGCCAAGAACTCCGGAAAGGGACGTTACAGTATCCGTACGGAAAAATCTGACAGCGGCATTGAAAGTCATTTCCACCATGTCAGTTCAATTCCGCTGACAAGCCTGCTTGAGAATCTTGACAGCGGAGTTGCCCTCATTGAAATGGACAAGACGATAAGGCTCATATACGCAAGTCCGAGCCTGTGCAGGATTATCGGCGTGGATTACAAGGCTCTGTCATTGCCTGTCAGCATCTCCCAGGTGATTCATCCGGATGACATCTCACCCTTTGCTCAGGCACTCTGGGAGGGTGTGCAGAATAACTCTCCGATAGAGCATACAATCAGGGCAGTCACATCAGGAAGAACAAGCTGGTGGCATATCCGTGCAGTGCGTATGGAACAGGACGGAAGCAATCCTGTCATGCTTGCCACATGCAATGACATCACATGCTATAAGGAAAATGAATCCCATCTTGAAGACATGAATACCAGGCTTCAGGCCGCCCTTGAGCAGATCAGTCATCAGCTGTGGGAATTTGATATAAAAGAAAAGACAATCACTGTTTTCAGGCAGGATACAGATAAAAGCGGAGAGAATATCCTTTACACAGGATTCCCTGACAATCTGATTGAAAGCGGAGTCATTCACAAAATGTCCGTTGAGAAATTCAGGCTTTTCGCATCTGGCCTGCTTTCCGGTACGGCATGCTCACAGTCAACTACGCATCCTGCATCATTCCATTCCTCCTGTCACAAGCCGGGAAACCGCTCCCGGCACCTGATGCAGATTTTGTCCTCTGCCTTATTTTTGCTGCAGTTAACAGCCTGTTCTATCTGGCAGGCATGGTCGTCAACCAGCTGAATGTAAGGAGGAACGGAGCCATTCTCCAGTCCACATTCGCCAGACTAGGTGTCATGGTTCCGACCTGTCTGTCAATCTTCCTGTTTGGAGAAAGGCCATCTCTGGTCCAGCTTGCAGGAATAATCCTCGTGCTGTTTGCATTCATCATCATGAATCTGCCTGAAGGGCTGGAAAAAGAAAAATCCGTAGCCACAAAGCCCTCCTTCAGTCTGCTTGTATCCACTCTCCTGCTTGGAGGTCTTGCAGACAGTCTGCTGAAAGTATTCCAACAATATGGAAACCATACTCTTGAAGACTGGTTCATGGGAGCGACTTTTATATTCGCATCCATCCTGTGCCTTGTAATGACTTCAGTCAGAAAAGGAAGAATCGGGAGAAAGGAAATCACTTTCGGACTGTGCCTCGGCATTCCTAACTATCTATCATCATTGTTTCTTCTGAAATCTCTCTCAGCCGTCAGCGCATATATCGCTTATCCGACATACAGTGTCGGAGCAATACTTGTCATGACTGCAGTAAGCTGTCTCATATTCAAGGAAAAGCTGACTGGATGGAGCATGGCAGGAGTTGCAATAATAATTCCTGCAGTCATTCTCCTGAATTCATGACGGAAAAATTTTCCTGTCCTTTCTTTTAAATTAGAATTAAATTAAAAACAGGAGGAAGAGCAATGAAAATAGTTCTTTTTGACGCAAAAAATTATGATAAGAAGCATTTTGATGCTGCAAACCAGGCCTACGGCTACGAAATCATCTATCTTGAGCCTGCGCTGAACAGACACAGTGCACTTATGGCAAAGGGAGCTGATGTAGTCTGTCCGTTTGTCAACTGCACAATCGACAGTCAGGTTATAGATATCCTCAAGGAAGAAGGCGTGAAGCTTATCGCCATGCGCTCAGCAGGTTTCAACAATGTTGATTACAAGTACGCACTTGAGCAGGGCATACCTACAGTACGTGTCCCCGCTTACAGTCCTCATGCGGTTGCAGAACACTCATTTGCCCTGCTGCTTGCGCTCGTGAGAAAACTCACTCATGCCTATGTGAGAACAAGAGAGTTTAATTTCTCGCTTTCAGGGCTTGTCGGCATGGATCTTTATGAAAAGACATTCGGTGTTGTCGGAACAGGAAAAATCGGGAGGGTTGCAATAGACATCGCAAAAGGATTCGGCATGCATGTGCTTGCATATGACCCCTATCCGGCAAAGAACCTCGATGTTGAGTACACAAATCTGGATACTCTGCTTCGCACTTCAGATTTTATAAGCCTTTACTGCCCTCTCACAAAGGACAATGAGCATATGATCAATGAGAGGACTCTTGATGAAATGAAAAACACTGCTTTCATCATCAATACGTCCCGAGGAGCCCTGATTGATTCAGATGCTCTTTTAGAGGCTCTCAAGGAAAAGAAGATTGGAGGAGCTGCCCTTGATGTTTATGAAGAGGAAGCCGGCATCTTCTACACAGACCAGAGCAGCGAGGGCATTGCAGATGACACTCTTGCCCGTCTCATCAGCATGCCTAATGCAATAATCACATCCCATCAGGGATACCTCACAGAAGAGGCTCTCAGGGCAATCAGCGAGACAACGCTGAAGAATGTGAAAGAAGCAGAAGAAGGCAGAACGCTTACAAACCAGGTTAAATGACCTGAAAAGAAAAACCTATTATGACTGTGAGTGCACACATCTGTCTCACAGTCATTTTCTTATAATTTCGCTAAAACCAGCACTCGTTCTCATCAATTGGACGGGTGAAAATCCGGGCATTGTCCTCAGCATTCCTGGCCTGATGATATTTGAAAAGCATATTCTCCCCCATTTTGCCAAGAATCTCGATTTTCCCTGTAGGGTGAGACATAGCGTAACGGAAAGACTTGGCGGGACCAGACATCATGGCCTTAGCCTTGTCCACAATCTCAAAGCCCTGAACAATTGGCACCTGAAACTGGTTCTTGACCCCTTCAACAGGGCGGCACTGGAAGACATAATAGGGTATTACTCCCGCTTCAACGAGACCGTTCATAAGAGATGCGAGAGCTGACGGATTATCATTGACACCTTTAAGCAGGACAGTCTGGTTGAACACCACGCAACCGGCACCAGAGAGCATCTTCACAGCCTTAACCGCCTCCGCTGTAATTTCCCTTGGGTGATTGAACTGAGTCACGATGAAAATCTGTTTCTTTTTCGAATATTCAGCAAGCAAGGCTGTCAAGACGCCCTCATCTTCAGTGATGCGGAAAGGAAATGAGACCGGAGTCCTGGTTCCAAAACGTATGAATGATATACTTGAAATGGATGTGAATGTCTCAAGATATTTTTCTATGACTTCGTTGCTGTTCAGGAAAGCATCTCCGCCGGAGATGAGCACGTTTGAGATTTCAGGATGAGACTTCACATAAGCAGCCATTTCAGGAAGCCTCTTTGCAATTTCCTGTGAGGAATAACCGACAAGACGCTTTCTGAAACAGTGCCGGCAGTACATCGCACACTGGTTTGTGGAAAGAATGAGCGCGGTCTGAGGGTACTTGTGCTGCATACCCTGCACAACAGTGTTATCCCCCTCTCCTGATGTGTCTTTTGAACCTCCAGGTGAAAACTCCATAGCATCTGGTATGCACATTTTCCGGATGGGATCCTTGTTATCATCAGGATCAATCAGATCAAGATAGTACTCTGGTATGCAGACAGGATATCTTTTCTCGATATCCAGAAGACTTTTTAATTCATCTTCAGTGAAGCGGAACCTCTGTGTGATATCTGCAACACTCCTGATGCATTCATCAAGCTTTTTCTGCCATTCTTTTTCCTTTCCCATTGCTGCATCCTCCAAAGCTGTACCAGTTCATTCAGGCTGGAAGAATAGTGTAAGTCCTGCTCTGTTTTTTATTTATTATAACATACCGATTTTCTGCATCAGACATAAACGACACCGGCTTTCTTACCGACGATATTATCAGCGACATCAATGACAACTGAGGCCCGATGATAATCTTCGTTGATATTTCCGCCATGCAGATAATCTGCAGGCAGCATATATTTCTCATGAAAAAAATGAATCAGATTCTCAAAACTTTACCTAAAAAGAAATCAAAATGCATCCTGAGAATAGTCAGTGAAAAACCGGTAAATATAATCAGACTCTGGACAATAAGCAGAATACTCCAGAAGTCTTGTCTGTTTAAGATTACACTTATAAAAAATATTTATAAGTTCAACTATTTTACCTTTGACTAATCAAAAATTTTGGTAAGTGTTAAGTGTAATACTAAGCATGAGAGTAATAATCTATTCAACAATAACCCACTGACCATCTGAGCGAGATCCTTCCCTAGCGATGATTCCCCTATCCTTCAACCAATCCAGATCTCTTTCAATTGTGCGAGTAGAAACCTTTTGTATAATTGCGATTTCCGGAATAGTTATGGATGGATTATTCCTAATCAAATCAAGTATTGCATTACGCCGAATTTCAGAACCTTTTGATGATTCTCTCAATAATAACACATTATCCTTCCCGACATCTACATTATGATGAGCCCCATCAGCGTTCCTTCCATATAATTGCTTATCAAGCAGCATATACTTCTCAGAAGGTTTCAAGACAAGGGAATGGGCATACCAAGATCTGATAGGGAGACAAATCAAAATCTGTTCCTCGTTGAAAACCTATGACGAGATCCAAACGAAAAGACAATATGCAAAGGATGCAACTGCTATGTGGGAGAAATCACAAATGGAAAATAGTTTGCAAACCTAACGATTAAGCGTAGCAAGGAAAACCTCTCTGAACTTGATAACCGCTTCAGAAACAGATATGTGACAAAGAAGATCTCCGCCACAGAACAGGCAAATAATTTTCAACCTTACTCTAGGAACATGATAAGCTGGTTCAGATCTCCAGTCTTGTTAATCTTTATGAAATCGTGCTTCTCATACAAATCCACAAGATCATCAACACAATCTATGAGGAGAAATCGTCCTCCCACATACTGCTTTGCAGCCATGACATATTCAATTGCGAAATCAATGAAATCACGCATCATCAGATCATCATGCGAGGCATTATCATCACGAGCAAGTTGCCCAAGAAGATAGCAGGGAACAGAACCCGCAGAGTACCTTCCAAACCCTCTCATCTTCTTCATCATAGCTTTTGAGATTCCGGGGGGAATATCGACCACAGAAAGAGCCAAGGAGAAATATCCGAGAATATCGTCATTCTCATTTGTCACAAGATAGGTTCTGGCATTGTCACTCTTCTCATAAGCAACAGCATTGGTACGGATGAAGTTTTCAACATCCGGATTTCTCTTCACAGAAAAAGAGGATAAAGCCTGTAAAGCCCTATCCTCTCCTACGAGATCCACGAACTCACGGAGCTCAGTACACTCCAATCTCATTTACCATACCTCGCCTTAAGTCTTGCAGCTTTTTCAGGCGTCATCGTAGTTGCCTCTTTGAATTTAGCCTTGGCTTCTGGAGTGCTCAGCCTCTTTACAGTAGGAGATCCGTTGTCGATAGCTTTCTCAAGGTTCTTGATGCCCCAGTCTGGGTTCACAGTAAAAGTCCTGCTGAATGATTCTGTCGCCATGGCAATACCTCCTATATTCAAATTTATCAAGGGAAATTATTCCTCGAGACATTTAAATAATACTATCAAAGCAATAAAACCATCAACACATCGCATTGAATCAAAAATAATCTAACCGAAGTAAAAGCTGAAAATCAAAAATAATTCTAACCATAACAGAGAAAGATGACAGATGCTGTATGAATGAAAAGGAAACACAATATGGCAAGGTCATCCGTAGATGATCTGTTCCGTGCCAGAGCTGCCGAGTATGGTAAAGCTGTGGTAAGAAGGAATAAGAAGGAGAAGACAAGGATTATTGATGATCTCACACAAGACACCGGCTACAACCGCAAATATGTTATCCACAAGCTGTCAAAGATGATTTTAACCTACACGGCTAAAGATTTCATGGGAGAAAGTGTCACGAAGGCAGGAGTCCGCAGGGATGGTAAGGCCGGCAGTGTGGGCTACCACCGGGGACGGCCGGCAAAATACAGTCCGCTGCGGGAGCCACTTGAAAGGATTTGGGAATACTTCGACAGGATCTCACCGCAGCGGCTGATTAAACTCATCAGGGATAATATCACTGAAATAGCCGGGTATAAACCCTTCAGAATAAACGGACAGTGCACACAGCTTCTGATGTCGGTCTCTTCTGCCACAGTTAGCCGTCTGCTCAGACGAGCCAGAGATAAATACAAGATACGCGGTGTGAGCACAACCACAAGCCCTGGGGATTCTCTGAACAAGCTCATCGATGTGCGGGTCTATTACTCCTTTGAGGACAGGGAGTATGCGGGAACTTTTCAGGTGGACACTGTATGTCACTGTGGCAGCGGAGAGCCTGCAAACTGCCTGTGGACACTCACTCTCACTGATATTGCAACAGGATTCACTTTCATCAGGGTGCTCAGGCAGAAGACTCAGAGATGTATACTGGAGGCACTGGAAGACATATGGAATGAAAAACCGTATCCGATACTGGAGCTGCACATCGACAATGGCGGGGAACTCAAGAACTATGGTTTTCTGCAATGGTGTAACAGGCATGGCTTAAGAGTCACCCGTTCACGTTCCTACCATAAGAACGAGAACAGCTTTGTCGAGAACAAGAATTATTCTGTGGTCAGAGCATGTGTCGGTTATTTCCGCTATGAACAGAATGCCTATTCTGTGATGGAAGACCTTTACTGGGACTGGCAGTGGCTTGTGAACCTCTACTACCCGTCAGTAAAGCTTCTTTCTAAGGAACGCATTGGAGCAAGAACTTACAAGACATACGATGAGCCACTTACTCCTTATGAGAGGGTGATGAAGGATACTCTCGTTCCACAGGAAGATAAGGAATGATTCAAAGCCATGAAAGACAGCCTGTCTCTCATTAAGCTTAAGGATGAGGAGAAGAGGTTTCAGGAAAAACTGCTGTCTCTGGCCTGTAAGGATGGAGGCATCAGGAGATGAAGAACACCTTGTGTTGACCAGAACCGGCAATACGGGCTTTACTTTAACCAGATGGATGCAGGGCCTGGAGAACTTTCTGACCCTGACTTAAAAGACTTACAGCTACTGGAATTGACAACCTTATGGTTAGATTCTGATTTTTGATTTTCTAAGTCTTTCGGTTAGATTTTATTTTGATTCAACACGCTGCTTCAAAAGCCATCAATCGTATATTCAGTAACGACAAGGACAATGATTATGTTGGGGTCGGGATTGAAAAACCTTCCGACGTCGGGAAAGCTTAACCACACAGCGGCGGAAAACCAAAACCAGAGC
>CALXOK010000033.1 GCA_944390025.1 uncultured Spirochaetales bacterium
TCAAATTCTAATAAACCTTTTTAAGAGCCTAGTTTGTTGCATCAACTTTTCTGTTGCATTTACTTTTACAATTTACCTAAGACATAGATATGGAGAAGATAGGAAAATAGTATTTGATTATTTCAATCCGAGCTCCTATCATTTTTCATCGATGGAAAATTATCTGAGCGACCTTCCCGAGGGCACATCTCTTGCTCTTTTTTGCAATGACAGGCTCATTTTCTCAAGCAAAGGCAAGTGGCTTCATCCGCTTTTCGAGGCTGAGGACTGGCTGAGAAAACATGACAGCATCTGTGGTGAGCTGACACTTCATGACAGTATATCCGGACTTGCTGCCGCGTTTCTGACTGTACGGCTGAACGTCAGGAAGGTGAATGTCGACATGATATCCTCTCTTGCCATTCCTCTGTATGAGAAATACGGGGTGAAGGTCACTTACAAGAAGAAAGTCGACAGAATAAAATGTATCACTGAAACTCTGATCAGGCCTGATATGAGCCTTGATGAGGCCTATGTGGCGCTCAGGAAGAAAGCCAGTCTCACCAGCGGGATTTCCCTCAAGGTTGAAGGCCTTTGCTTTTCATACGGCCACAAGCCTGTCATTGATAATCTGAGCTTCTATCTTGAAAGGGGAGATGCCCTTATTCTCGAAGGGGAGAACGGAAGCGGAAAGACCACTCTTCTCCGGCTGATTCTCGGTCTTGAGAAGCCTTCGTCGGGCACAATACTTTATGATGACCGTCCTGATCGGCCCCGGATAGGCTACATAAGACAGTTTGCGGAAAGGAATGACTTTCCCTTCACTGTGAAGGAAGTCGTGATGCTCACTCTGGACTCCTCTGTCAGCGACAGGGAAGGTGAGTGCGAGCTTGCTCTCAGGCGCTGCGGAGCCTGGGAGCTGAGAGACCGGATGTTTTTCTCCCTTTCTGGTGGAGAGATGGCTAAAGTGAATCTTGCCCGTACTCTGGCTTCCCGGAGCCGTCTGATTGTCATGGATGAGCCCTCAGCAAGTCTGGATGCAGACTCCAGGAATGCTTTCTGTGAAATAATGCACTCCCTTTCTGTCACAGAGATGCCGACAATCCTGATTGTCAACCATGACAGCTGGCTCTCTCAGGCCCTGAACTGGCCACGCCGCCGTCTGGAAGGAGGGCATCTTGTTTAGTCTTTTCCTCCTTCCCCCGATATACAGGGCATTCATCTCGTTGCTTTTTGCAGGAGCCTCTTTTCCTTTTGCAGGAGTGATGGTTGTCAGAATGAATCTGATGCAGCTGCGCTATGCGCTGATGCATGGCCTTCTTCTGGGAGGTTCGCTGTCTCTTGCTCTGGGTTTCCCCCAGCTTCCTGCCTATATTGTGATGTGCATCATGACAGTTATCGTGATGCTTTATCTTTCCAGAGGAAAAGGAATGAACCTGGGAGTGTCTGCCTCGTTCCTGATGGTCGCATCTGTCGCCATCGCCGCTCTTATAACACAGGTGGCACATGTGCCTTCAAAGGACACTCTTGAGATCCTGTGGGGTTCTCCTTTCACAATAAGATGGGCTGAGCTGGCCTGTTTTGTCCTTCTTGCCGCCACGATAATCATTTTCACCGTACGTGACTACAGGAACATCACTCTTGTTTTCTTTGACAGGGATGTCGCTCACTCCAGCGGCTGCAACGTGAGACTTCATGAGAATATGATTGTCTTTATCATTGCCTTTGCTGTCGCTTTCTCGATGCGCTTCGTGGGAGCGCTTCTGATAGACGCTCTCCTGATTCTTCCTGCTGTCATCGCACTTAAAAGGGCAGAAAGCGTGAAAAGCCTTTTCATACTCTCTTCTCTCACAGGACTTGCCACATCGACAGCGGGGTTCATCCTCTCGCTTGCTCTGGACCTTCCTCCCAGCAGTATGATTGCACTTGTCAGTGTGATTCTATATCCAATCGTTCCCAAAAGGAGAAACAGATGAGAAAGATTCTTGTCTCTTTGTTTGTCCTGATGCTTCCTTCTTTCGTCTTTGCGCAGGCGGCATCAGAGCAGTCATCAGGCTTTGTCGCATCCACTTCCTGGACGGCGTCCTATGCATATCTTGCAGGTGTTGATGACATCACTGTCATCGCTCCATCCTCTCTCAGGCATCCGCCTGAGTATGAGCTTACCGCGAGTGATATCGTGACAGTCCAGAGCGCAGATTTCTTTGTCAGCGCCGGCTATGAGCGGATGATGAGCACGATTCAGGAAAGCATTGAGTCTGACAGGCGGACGGACATTCATATAAGTACAGGAAACAGCAGACAGAATATCGCAGCACAGGCAGAGTACATCGCCTCCTTCACCGGTACAATACCGCGTTACGATGATTATGTGGACATGGTTGATTCCTTTATCACCCGGATTGATGAAAAAGGTATAGATGAAGTCAGCGTTTACTGCCAGACAATGCTGCTTCCTCTTGCTCAGGATCTGGGACTCAATATTGCCGGCACGTTCCAGGGACAGCTGACTGCTTCCCAGATTGAGGCTGTGATGAACGGGACTTACGATGTGATCATCGACAACTACCACAGCCCGTCTATGGCTGCACTGGAAGGGCAGGGAGGCACACCGGTCATACAGTGGAGAAACTTCCCTGAGACTGCTGCGCCTGGCGCTCTTGAGGAGATGGTCAGGCAGAACGTTGAGTCACTGCTGGAACTTTATGACTAATTCGTTCTTTTCCGGATGAAGCTGGACAAGCTCGACTCCGGCCTGCTTGAGCATCTTGCGGCTGGCGACTGTGCCGTCCGTATCCCTGTATTTGTCAGACAGATAGACCACTTTCCTTATGCCTGCCTGTATGATTGCCTTTGCGCACTCATTGCAGGGAAAGAGGGCGACGTATAGAGTGCAGCCCTGAAGGGAGCCTCCGATTGAGTTGAGGATGGCATTCAGCTCAGCATGACAGACATAAGGGTATTTTGTCTCCAGCCAGTCTCCTTCTCTTTCCCAGGGCAGGTCCTCATCTGAGCAGCCTTTCGGGAAACCGTTGTAACCGACACCGACAATCCTTCTGTCCTGATTGACAATACAGGCTCCGACCTGTGTGTTGGGGTCCTTGCTCCGCATTGCAGAAAGCATTGCAACTCCCATGAAATATTCATCCCAGCTTATGTAGTCAGTCCTTTTCCCCATCTGTTGCCTCCTTCAGGAATGTCTTTATTTCTTCTGTGTATTCTTTCTGGACAGAGCGGTACATCAGCAGCGAATGATGACTGTGATGATACCTGCCATCCATCTGGACCTCTCTTTTCACGACAATATTATCCTTGCAGAACTTTTCTATGATTGCAAGGTTTTTAAATGGAACGGTTCTGTCTCCTCTGTCATGCATGATGAACATAGGCACCCTGATTGAGGAAAGGTTCTTTCTGATGTCGGTGAAAGCTTTAGAAAGCGAGATGCCATGTTTCAGTACAATGCCCTTGTAGCCTGTCCATTCCTCATTGCCATCATCTCCATCCGGCCGTCCGTCAACAATGCCGAGCCCTATTGTTTTGACGAATATGTTGATTGTCCGTGCGAAATAGCCAAGCGGATTGGTGATGATGCCGTACCTTATGCAGTTGTAAGCAACCGGCGCGGAGATCACAACAATCTTGTCCATTACGGAAGCTGTGGATGAGTATTTTTCTGCAAGTTTCAGTGTCATCGCACCGCCCATTGAAACTCCTATGACATATATTTTGCTGTATTCTCTTCTCAATGAGAGGTAATACTCATCAATGAAACGGAACCACTGGGAAAAGTCTGTTTTGGCAAATTTCCCCGGATCAGATGCGAAGGTCGGGATAAGGGGTGCAAAAACATCGTAGCCGTTTTCGCTGAGATTCTTTGCTGTGTATGCATACATGTTCGGAGCTGTAGGATAGCCGTGGATCATGAGGACAGCTTCATCATTCCCGTTCTTGTAGATTATCGAGCGGCATCTGGGGCTGAAACATTCAGATTCATTACTGACGAGCTTTTCCCTGTTTCTGTCTTTGTAGAAGGGAAGGGCGGCGTTCCACCAGATGAATAAGATAATGATGGCAATGATTGCAATACTCAGCATGATTTCATTTTAGACAAAAAAAGCAGCGGAAGAGAATCCGCTGCTGTGAACTTTCCTGATATGTCTGAATCAGGCCATGTATGACATCTGGATGAAGACAGGCACGACGCTCATCAGGACGCCTGCTGCAACTGCAGAGCCGATAACGCCAGAGACGTTCGGACCCATTGCATGCATGAGCAGGAAGTTCTGAGGATCCGCTTCCTGACCGACCTTGCTTGATACACGGGCTGCCATAGGAACTGCGGAAACGCCCGCCGATCCGATAAGAGGATTGACCGGATGCTTCGGGTCCATCTTGTTCATGAGCTTTCCAAGAAGGACACCGCCTGCTGTTCCGACACCGAAGGCAACCATTCCAAGAAGGAGGATTCCGAGTGTCTCAAGGTTGAGGAACTTGTCTGCTGCCATCTTGGAGCCGACTGACAGTCCGAGGAAGATTGTGACAGTATTCATCAGAGCGTTCTGCATTGTGTCGCTCAGACGGTCGATACAGCCGCACTCGCGGGCGAGGTTTCCAATCATCAGAGCACCGATGAGTGAACATGCGGAGGGCAGGAGAATGGCACATACTGTGATGACTTCAATCGGGAAGATAATCTTCTCGAGCTTTGAGACAGGGCGCATCTGCTGCATCCTGATCTTCCTTTCTTTCTCAGTTGTCAGAAGTCTCATTATTGGCGGCTGGATGATAGGAACCAGAGCCATGTATGAGTATGCTGCAACAGCGATGGAACCAAGATAGTCAGGGGCAAGGTAACGTGTGACGTAGATTGCCGTAGGGCCATCAGCACCACCGATGATTCCGATTGATGCCGCGACGTTGAGGTCGAAGTTGATTCCCGGAATGAAGGACAGGAGCAGGGCGCCGATGAGAGCTGTGAAGATACCCAGCTGTGCGGCGGCTCCGAGGAAGAGTGTCTTCGGGTTCGCGATAAGAGGTCCGAAGTCTGTCATCGCGCCGACACCCATGAAGATGAGGACGGGGAAGAGACCTGTCTCAATACCTGCGTTGTAAAGAACCTGAATGAATCCGAGCTGTCCGCTTGTCGGGTCCGGATCTCCTGCGATATAAGCAAAAGGAATGTTGGAAAGAATACATCCCATTGCGATAGGAATAAGTAAAAGAGGCTCAAAACCTTTCTTGATGGCAAGGTAGAGAAGTACGAAGCCGACAAGAATCATCAGGAAGTTCCCCCAGCCGCCTGACTGGAGGAAACCGTAAAGTCCTGTGCTCTGAGCCAGCAATGTAAGTCCAGTTTTAATACCTTCAAACATTTGCTGCTCTCCTTATGCGATTACGAGAATCGGATCATCAGCCTGAAGCTGGTCACCCTGACTTACGAGAATGTCTGCAATGACACCATCACAAGGAGCGTAAATCGGATTCTCCATCTTCATTGCTTCCATGACGATGATCTCGTCGTTCATCTTGACTCTGTCCCCCTTCTTGACGTTGAGGCGGAGGATAAGACCCGGCATCGGAGCGGACACTGTCTGTCCACCGGAAACAGGGGCTGCAGGTGCAGGTGCTGCTTCTGGCTGTGCTGCAGGAGAAGCTGCTGGAGCGGCCTGTGCAGCAGGAGCTGCCTGAACCGGAGCCGGCTGTGCTGTGCCTCCGATTGTGAGAATCAGAGTATCTGCCTGAATCTGGTCGCCCTGGTTCACGGCAATTGATGTGATCTGTCCGTCACAAGGAGCATAAATCGGGTTCTCCATCTTCATGGCTTCCATGATGACGATTTCGTCATTCTTCTTGACCATGTCGCCGACCTTGACGTTGAGGCGGAGGATGAGACCCGGCATCGGAGCCTTGACTTCCTCACTGCCTGTGACGACTGTCTGGGCTGCAGGAGCGGCCTGTGTGGCAGGAGCTGCCTGGACCGGAGCCGGCTGAGCAGGAGCAGCCTGCTGGACAACTGCGGTGCCACCGATTGTGAGAATCAGAGTGTCTGCCTGAATCTGGTCGCCCTGGTTGACGGAGATTGATGTGACCTTTCCGTCACATGGAGCGTAAATCGGGTTCTCCATCTTCATGGCTTCCATGATGACAATCTCATCATTCTTCTTGACCATGTCACCGACCTTGACGTTGAGGCGGAGGATGAGACCCGGCATCGGAGCCTTGACTTCCTCGCTGCCTGTGACGACTGTCTGAACGGCAGGAGCAGCCTGCTGGACAGTGATTCCGTCAGCGATTGAGAGAGGATAGCTTACGCCGTTGACAACAGCGGCATTGTCAGAGAGCTTGACTGCGTATGCGGTGCCGTTGACTGTGACTGTATACTCTCCGCTTGTGTTCTTCTTTGCTTCCTTGGTCTCTTTCTTGGCTTCTGCTGTCTTGTCGACCTTTCTCACGCCGTTGACCTTTGCCTTGCCTGTAAGATAGAGGATTCCCTTCTCCTTGCAGCTTGCTGCGATGAAGATGTTCTCCTCTGTCTTCTCAAGACCTGCTTCTTCAAGCATCTTCTCTGCTGCGGCTCTTCCCTTTGCAGGATTCTTGTCATTGAGATCGACAACCTTTTCTGTGGTCGGCTCGAGCTTCAGCTGTTCGGAAGCTGCCTTGACAACTTCCGGATCCGGCTCGACAGGTGTCTTTCCGAAATAGCCGAGGACCATCTTGCCGTAACCTTCTGCGAACTTCTTCCACGGTCCGAACATGACATTGTTGAATGCCTGCTGGAAATAGAACTGGGAAACAGGTGTGACACTTGTTCCGAAACCACCTTTCTTGACGACTTCGCCCATGGCCTCGACAATCTGAGGATACTTGTCCATGAGGTTGTTGTCACGCAGCATCTGTGTGTTTGCTGTGAGAGCGCCGCCCGGAAGCGGGAAGAACGGGATTTCGGGGTTGACTGCTGTTGCCTCTGGCGGGAGGAAGTAATCCTTCATGCAGTCCTGGAAGACTCTTTCAGCCTCCTGAATCTTTGCCACGTCGATATCGAGGTCGTAATCCGTGCCTCTGAGAGCGTGCCACATTGTGAGGATGTCTGGCTGGCATGTGCCGCCGGAGCAGGGGACCATTGAGAGGTCGACCTGTGTTGCGCCTGCTTCAATAGCTGCCATGTACTGCTGGATTGAGACACCAGCTGTCTCGTGTGAGTGGAAGACAATGTTCATGTCCGGTCCGAGAAGCTTTCTTGCTCTCTTGATTGTCTCATGGACATTGTGAGGTGTTGATGTTCCGGATGCATCCTTGAAGCAGAGAGAATCGAACGGGATTCCTGCATCAAGAATCTGGCGGAGAATCTTCTCATAGAATTCCGGATTGTGAGCTGCAGCCTTGTAGCTGTCAGGAAGGCTCATCATTGTGACAGTGACTTCGTGTCTGAGGCCAGCTTCATGGATTGCCTTTCCGGAATCGATAAGGTTGTTGACATCGTTGAGTGCGTCGAAGTTCCTGATTGTTGTCATGCCGTGCTTTTTGAACATCTGGGCATGGAGCTTGATGATGTCTCTCGGCTGTGAGTCAAGACCGACAACGTTGACACCTCTTGAGAGTGTCTGGAGGTTAGCATCTGGACCTGCGACTCTTCTGAACTCGTCCATCATTGCGAAGGCATCTTCATTTGTATAGAAGTACAGAGCCTGGAAACGGGCACCGCCGCCTGCTTCGAAATGTTTGATTCCTGCTTCCCTTGCAGCCTCTACTGCAGGCATGAAATCCTTTGTGAAGACACGGGCGCCGTAAACTGACTGGAAGCCGTCACGGAAAGCCGTGCACATGAAGTTGATCTTTTTCTTTGCCATATTCTTGTTCCTTCTAGTTCTTTGACTTTGAATAAGCGGCCGCAATCGCTATTGCGACTTCCGCGTCGCTGGCACCTGCTGATGCCGGCGCATTTGTATTTGATACTGCCTGGCCTGCTTTCTTTGCAGCTGGCTGCACAGCAGGGGAGGCCTTCGCACAGACTTTACTCATTGCCTTGGTCACAAAAACGAGGACCGCAAGGAAGATGAAGACAAAGCCCATGCCCAGAACGAGAAGCACCAGTCCGTCCTGCAACTGACGGATGAGGACATCTCTTGGCATGTTCGTTAAGAGTGTTAGCATTATCTGAATTCTCCTGAATAATATTTAGAATATATTCAGCACAAACTATATCGTAAGCGGCAGGAAAAAAGCAACAGCAGTAATGTTTTCATTTCTTTGACTCAGAGGGAGAGAAAACAATTGCTAAGCTCCTGCAGCGCCTGCAATAATTATCAGCATGAAAGACTTCAGCGCGGCAAAGGCAGCAAAGCTTGCCAAAGACTATTTCAGAATCATTGCCGGAACGTTTATCGCGGGTTGCGGCATTGCGATATTCTCAAACCCGGCGCGCCTGACCGGAGGTGGGGTGACCGGTGTGGGCACCATCCTGTACTACACGCTCGGCATTGACCCCGGTGTCTCGATGCTCTGCATCAACATTCCTCTTTTCCTGCTTGGAATGCATTTCTTCGGCTCGAAATACGGGCTGAAGGTCTTTGTGGGTGCCGTGCTGCTTTCTGTATGGACCTCATTCCTCGGTGCCTTGACGGGGTACAAGGGAATTCTCGACTATACAGACTCGACAAACGTGCTGATTTCAGCTGTATGCTATGGCGTTCTGGTCGGAAGCGGAATCGGAATCGTGATGAGGGCCGGCTCCAATACTGGAGGCACTGACATCCTTGCCCAGATAGCGGCGAAGTTCACGCCTTTCAATGTCGGAAGCATCGAATTCTGCATGAATGCCTGTGTCGTGCTTGCTGGCGGAATCTTCTTCGGCGTGAGAAACACGATTTTCGCATTCATCGCGATGTACATCTCAGGCCAGATGATAAGCTTCGTCGTCGTGAAGTGGGGAACAAGCCTTGCGAAGACCGCTTATATCTTCTCGAATGACCGCGTGCCGGACATTTCCCGCAGGGTAATCAGTGAACTCCATCATGGGGGAACGCTTTTCAAAGGCTATGGGATTTACACTTCCAAGGAGCGCAACATGCTCATGGTTGTCGTGCCAAATAACCAGCTGACACTGCTTGAGGCGATTGTCAGGGATGCGGATCCGAAGGCCTTCCTGTTCATCAGCGAGACTTTCCAGGTGCTTGGCAACGGTTTCACCCCGCTCAAGGACAAATAGTGTTGCTACTTTGTCAATTTTGATTCATATTCTCCCGCAGAGGTGACTTGCAGTGTTTTCTCTGAACAGATTCCTTGATGTGAAGAAGGAGGATACTTCCCTTCTTTACTACACGTATTTCACATTCCTTGTTTCCGGAATGGTGACCACGATTCTCGGTGCGGTTCTCCCAAGCCTGTCTTCTGAATACCAGCTGTCCTATTCTGTGCAGGGCTCCCTTCTGTCATTTCATCAGATAGGCAACCTTTTCGCAGTCTATCTTGCAGGATTCCTGCCATATGCGATAGGACGCAAGAAGAGCACTCTGCTGGGCACTTCCGGTATCATACTCGGACTTGTTTTCATGACACTGTGGGGGAACCCTGTATTCCTGATGCTTTCTTTCGCACTTACAGGAGTAGGCCGCGGCACGCTTTCCAACATGACGAATGTGGTTGTCGGTCAGAGCGCGGGAAACAAGGCAGGCGGACTGAATCTCCTGCATGCTTCTTTCGCGGTAGGTGCCTTTGTCTCTCCTCTGATTGCAATCGCCTGCTCTGACAGCCTCTGGCGCTGGCCCTGCTGGATAATAAGCATCCTGATGCTCATAGCCCTCATTCTTCTGGGCTCATCAAGACTCAGCAGCGAGAGGGGAGCAAAGGCGGCAAGCAGCGATGACAAGGCTTTTCTCAAGGACAGGATGTTCTGGCTGAACACTATGATCATGTTCTTCTACTTGTGCGCCGAGGCCTCCCTGACAGGCTGGCTCGTGACGTATTTCAAGGACAGCGGGATGCTTCCTGCTTCGGTCGCACCTTCGGTGCAGTCACTGCTGTGGGTCATGATTCTAATCGGAAGACTTGTCTGCGCAAGCCTGTCGAACAGGATGAACAAGGCTGTCCTCATCATGATTCTCGGTTCTGTGATGACCGCTTTCTTTGCCCTGATGGTTTTCTGCTCAAGCCCGGTGGTCGCACTAATTGCTGTCTTCGGTGTCGGCATTTCCATGAGCGGAATCTATCCGACAACACTTTCCACGATGCCTGGCAAATACAACTCATCAACTGTCGCAACCGGTACCTGCATTGCAGTCGCCACAATCGGAAGCATATCAATGCCGATGATAATAGGTGCTGTTGCTGAGATGACAGGGCTTGGCTTCGCGATTGCCCTGATTCTTCTGGCTCTTGTCGTCATGCTGGCTCTCATGGCCTTCAAGCTGATAATTACTTTAAAAGAGAAGGCCTGAAGACTGGAAAAGGAGCGGCTTCCCGCATCTGTCAGGAAGCCGTTTTGGAACATTCAGGCAAGGAATTCTTCGTTGATTTTCACGCCGAAGGCATTTGCAAGGATTCTCAGCTGATCATCACTTATTGTCCTCACGATTCCGGCACTCCTGGCCTTGAGATAGATTTCAGCCGCCTTCTCGATTGTATGGACAAGGCCGAAGGTCTCATCGAAGGTCTCTCCGCTGCCGAAGATGCCGTGAAAGGCCCAGACGATGGCGGGGTAGGTTTTCAGGAGCTTTGCGCTTTCATATGCAATCTCGGTGCCGCCGGGAATCATCCAGTCGAGAATGCCAACTCCTTGTGGAAAGACAACAGCGCATTCCGTCTCGCTCTGCCAGAGGATTCTGGAGAGAGTCCTTGCATCAGGTTCTATTGTATAGCTCAGTGCCGTGATGTTTGCAGGGTGGGCGTGATAGATGACACGGCAGCGCCCGTCTGTGGCTTTTATGCGGCTGATGTGGTTCAGCAGATGGCTTGGAAGCTCGCTTGTCGGTTTTGCACCCCTCTCAAGGCCCCAGAGTATTGTGTAGCCTTTACCGTCGTCATCAAGCTTTATGATGCCGATATTCTCTTCAGGACAGAGCGGGACATTGCGCATGTAGCGTCCGCTTCCTGTGGTGATGAAGTATTCTCCTGCAAGCGGGGATGCATCAACCGGCAAATCAACATGCCTGTCATGTGTGAACAGTGACGCGCATTCCTCACTCTCCTCAGGACGCATCCTGTATGTCAGATTTCCCCCGTTTCTCTCGTGCCATCCCTGAAGGAAGCCGTCATAGCACATCCTTATGTAGTCTTCAATAACTTTCTGCATTTTTTCAATCAGCCTCTTTTGAGAAGCTCCTCCTTTTCATATCTTCTGACATCATCAAACCATGAGAAATCGTCAGCGATATTCTCACGTCTGAGGAATTCCTTCCACACTTCCTGCCAGGGCAGGTTCTTCATCTGCTCGCTGTAGGCGAACAGGTGTGTGTAATCTTCTTTCTCCTGATCGTCCTGCATTGTCGCATTGTCTTCAAGCATTGCCATCAGAAGGGCCTTTTTCATGTTTCTCGTGCCGACAATCCAGGCTGTGATGCGGTTGATTGATGCATCGAAGAAATCAAGTCCGATGAGTGCCTTGTCCAGTGCGTTGCAGCGGACAAGCTCCTTTGCTATCTCCCTGAGCTCATCATCGAGGCGCACGACATGGTCGCTGTCCCAGCGGACAGAGCGTGTGACATGGAAAGGCAGCCAGTCGAAATAGCAAAGAAGAGCTGATATTTTCTCACTGACAGCTTCCGTAGGATGATAGTGTCCGTTGTCGAGGAGAAGGGATATCCCCTTGTGCTTTGCAGCATAGCTCAGGTAGAACTCGCTTGAGCCGACTGTGAAGGACTCGACTCCGATTCCGAAGACCTTGCTCTCAACGCTGTCGATGACCCCGTCAAGCTCACTGTCATAGATTCTGTCGAGGCTTTCCTTAAGTCTGAGGCGGGGGGTCAGCCGGTCAGCGGGAGTATCCTTGAATCCGTCTGGAATCCAGAGGTTGCAAAGGCTGTGGCTGCCTGTCTCCTTGGCCATAAACTGTGCGACAAGCCTTGAGCGGCGGCAGTGTTCGACCCAGAAGTCCCTTACGTTCTCATGCGGGGATGAGAGGGTAAGGTTGTTGACCACCATCGGGTGAGAGAAGCAAGTCGGGTTGAAGTCAAGGCCGAGGCTGTTTTTCTTTGCGAACTCAGTCCATGCCCTGTAGTCTTCAGCCTCAATCTCGTTGCGGTCCTTCACCTTGTCCGTGACAAGGTAGCTTGCATGCAGGTTGAGTCTCTTCGCACCGGGAATGAATGAAAGGGCGAACTCAAAGTCCCTCATCAGCTCCTGGGCGTTCCTCGCACGTCCTGGATAGTTTCCCGTGGTCTGTATGCCTCCGGAAAGGGATCCTGCATTCTTCTCAAACCCGATGACATCATCGCCCTGCCAGCAGTTGATGCTCACAGGCACCTTCCTGATTTGCTCAAGCACCTTCTCGGTGTCGATTCCATAGCGTGCGTATGTCTCTTTAGCCTCGCTGTACATATAACTCCTCCATCTCATTCAACATGTTTTATATCAAATGAAGCCTCTATGAGCTTCTGGATGTCCTTCCGCTCAATCTGCCCTGTATGCAGCATCGCGCTGATGATGTTGCCTGCAGCGCTTCCTTCCTGTGGCCCTGTGGTCACATCAAGACCGGTGCTTTCCTTTGTCAGCCTGTTAAGGTAGGCATCCTTAGAGCCTCCTCCCGCAATCGCCAGATGTGAGAATCGCCGTCCTGTGACACTTTCAATCTGTCTGACAGAATCGCGGTATGCTGCAGCTAGAGAGTGGTAAATCACATTGGCACACTCGCCGGCATTTTCCGCCTTCGGGTATCCAGCCTCAGCAAGAGCCTTATTGACTTCTTCTGCCATGGATGCAGGAGAGAGGAAACGTGAGTCCATCGGGTTCACAAGTCCCCTCAGAGGGCTTGTCTGTGCCATTTGCTGAAGCTGGGTAAAATCCGTGTTTTCTCCGCATTCCCTCCTGAGACACTGCAGCATCCAGGTGCCCATGATGTTCTTCAGAAGCCTTATTCTTCCGTCGTCAGCTCCTTCGTTTGTGAGGTTTGCCTCCCTTGCACTGTCTGAAGTGACGGCACTGTCCGTGACACATCCAAGCAGTGACCATGTGCCGGATGAGAGGTAGAGGGAATCTTCACTGAGAGGGCAGGCAAGTACAGCGCATGCTGTGTCATGTGTCGGTGCAAGGATGAACGATGACGCTCTGCCGGGGATGGTACATTTCACGCTGCCGCTCATTGACAGGGGCTTGAACAGTCTTTCATTGAAGCCAAGCCTTCTTATAAGATCCATGTCCCATTCTGCTTTTCCCGCTTTCACAAGGCCTGTGGTCGTCGCATTTGTGTATTCCTGGATTTTCTTTCCTGTAAGGATGTAGGCAATATAGTCAGGGATGAAGAGGAGGTCCTCAGCCTCATCCATCACACCGGGTTGCTCTTTCTGGAGTGCAAGAAGCTGGTAGATAGTGTTGAATTCCTGAAACTGTATTCCTGTCCTGCTGTAAAGCTCATTCCTGTCTATGGGGCATTGAATGCCTGCAGTGCGGCTGTCACGGTATGACACCGGGTCACTAAGGGGCTTTCCGTCTTTTCCCAGCAGCAGGAAATCGACAGCCCAGGTGTCGATTGAAATCCAGTCAGCAGGACCTGCATTATCGATTCCTCTGATAATCTCACTGATTATATAATCAAGATCCCAGCACAGATGTCCGTTTCTTTTCTGAAGGCTGTGACTGAAGCGGTGAACTGTCTGTGTCTCAATGCGCCCGTCCTCAAGCCAGCCTCTGACAAGCTTTCCGCTGGAAGCGCCGATGTCGATTGCAAGGTATGTCATAACTGAATCTTCTCCTGACTGCTCCCACAGGCAAGCCTGTGGGGTTCAGGTGAATAGGATTATACCATATCCGTGCATCATTTTCAGACTTTGGGACTAAGGCTGCCACCCAGAGCACTTGAACTGCCGGCCAGGCATCCCGCTGGACACATTAACGACCGGCTTCTGCCTTCTCAGGCAAGGAGAGACAGTCAACTCCCC
>CALXOK010000034.1 GCA_944390025.1 uncultured Spirochaetales bacterium
TCAAATTCTAATAAACCTTTTTAAGAGCCTAGTTTGTTGCATCAACTTTTCTGTTGCATTTACTTTTACAATTTACCCTAGGTCAAATTCTTTGAACCTTGACTTTCTGTGTCTACGAAAAAAAAATGCTCAATGATACAAAACGTAACGTTGACAGCTCTGTCGGGGGGGGGGGTACTCTTCAATAAGAGGGAAAGTTTATGAAAAAAATAATGTTTGTTTTTTTGTCCCTCCTTCTTGTTCTCTGTGGCTGCTCACAGCCATCAAGTGAACCTTATGAAGGAGCCAGAAGTGTAAAGGGTGATACGGTATTTCAGGCAGACGAACTCAACAATGGTCCGCTGTATCTGAGAATAGAAAATTCCGGTACTAAAATTACAATTGAAAATCCTGATGAAACTGCTACTTATGGTTTTGTCTTTGCACCATTCGATGGAAAAGAGAAGATTAGTGGCTGGAGCAATGAAAATGTAACGAGAACTGGCTCGGATATATTCTATTGGAGAAGTACAGCTTCTCCTATGACTATGTCTCCATCCGATTTTGGCCTTGGTGGAGATACTGTTGTTTCTGTTTTCAAGGCTACGTCTCTTTCTCTGGGTGAAAAACTTGTAAGCCCTGTTTTTACAGCAGAAAACGGGAACCGTTATTTTATTGCCGATTATGCTGTAAATATTTCTGAACTGAGTCTTAATGCTAAAACAAATGTCCTGTTCTTTGTTGCTAATTCTTCTGGTGGTTACAGCTCCGGCCTTTTCGATGAGAATGGCAACCGCATTAGCAATAACAATGAACCTGTGGATTTAACCAAGTATGAAAATGAAACGCTTCATTTCAAGCTCTTTACTTTCAGAAGCAATGAACAGAAGAATGCAGTGGAGTATGCTGTTTATGCACAGAATCCTACTGATGTAAAAGAAAATTCAGAAACTAAGATTTCATCTCCAACGTCAATAGTTTTTTCCACTACTGATACAACTTCAGAATATGTTGCTGAAATAAAGATCCGAAATCCGGAAGATTACTGGTACAGTATTGGTAATGCAAAAAATGGTAATCAGGATATTTCACTGTATACTGATCTTTCTTATTCTTATGATAAAGAAAGTTCTACTGGAACCTATGTTGTCTATATCGGCAAGATAGATGAAACATTGCGTTTCAACACTTGGGTTTGCAATCGCTCATCAGGGGAAATCTGTGAGCAATCTGATGTGATGTCCATCACTTTGAGAAAGCTTGAAGAAACAGACAAGCGCAATATTCTTGAATTGGATCTTTCTTCTCAGGCTCCTTCTGATAAAGACGTACTGACATATGAAGTTGATCTGAGTGAATTCGCAACTAACGATAACATCTTCATCAAGTTTATCGGTAATGATAATCCTGTGCGTAATGCTCATATCACTTTGGAATCCGAGTGGATAATAGAAGGCAGTGTCAACGTTTCGATGAACAGTGATACTTCATACGGAACCTGGAGAGATTATATTACAGGTGGTAAAGCTTCAATTCGTTTTGATAAGGATATTGTTAATATCATATTCAATTCCGCTACTATCTCAATCAGTAAAAGGAATGAAAATGCTGAAAAAAACATTACGATAACAGTTGACATCAATCCGTACGACGTCAATGAGACAAAGGTGGATATTGGCTCTCTCCTTGAAAACGGACTGACAAATGTCTCACCGGATGACGTTATCTCAATCACAGGTATGAGTACAGATAATCTGTACGGTTTTACACTGGGAGAGGATGGATCTGATGAGTGGAAGTATTACTCAACAGGAACTCTTGAAAATATCATTCCAAATGCTTTCGTGATAAATACGGAAGGTGAGGAATTCTCTTTCTCTCTTTCAGAGGTGAACTGTAAAGAGACGATTAAGAAAATTTCGTTCTTTACGATTCCTCAGGTTGAATACGAAAGCCGGATGATTATTTCAAAAACAAGTGAGCCGTTATATACAGCTGGGAATCTGAGTATATATGGCGGTTATTATCACATAGACATGACAAGAGCTTCAGATTACGGAATTGACAATAGCTCCAGTGTCATGATTGTGGAAGACTCACGTTCCAGTGGGGATATGATGATCAGGCGTCGGAATGCTGTTCTCGGTTATAATGGGTCAAGCGAGCTGATGTCACTTACTGAAGACCATTACAAAGTCGTTAGTATGTGGCTTGTTGATACAAGCAAATCGGAAGAAGGCCAGCCCTATTATCAGTATCTTTCACTTACCACGCCAGAGACATGTACAGATACAGGAATAACAGTAACTTCTGGTGACGCGGTGATTATTCCTGAATCAGATGAAGCACGCGTGATTGAATATTCCATTCCTAACGATGTAGACGACACTGTGAGAATTGATTCTCTTTCTAGAGGAAATCAGATTGTCAGGAATACAGAATATTCTCTAGAAAGGGATGCAGATGGAAATGTGACTTATTATAAAATGTATGTTCCGCCAATGAATGAAGATGGTGTGATTACATTCCCATGGGTCTCTTATGAGACAGGAGAGATAGTCACTGGCAATGGTGCTGTTATGTTGAGAGCATTTGATGAAGAAGACACAATGATGTTTACTATTGAAACTCTGTCTGATTCGGACCTTGCTATTGAGATTAAGACGAATCCGAATGGTTCCTATGTCCCGGTAATAGTTGATTCTTCTTCTGTTTCAGGAGGCCTTTCTGGAGTTAATGCAACCATAAGCCCCGATGGCTTCTATTATAATCTGGTTGTAAACTATGAGTCTGAAGATGGCAGGCAGTATACTGAATGGCTGGAAAAATGGGAGAACGGTGAGAACTCCGCAGTTAAATTCCGCACGGGCGGGTCAAATGTATGGTTTATTAATCTGCTTGGTGTCTGGCCGGAGGATGATTCAACAATTCTAGAAGATGCTACCATAACACTTACATTTGTTAAGTGAGACAAACAAGGTAGAATTTTAACTGACAGCCGGAATCTTGGAGTGCCGGCTGTCTTTTTTGTTGTTTGCCCTGTATGGCAGTTCATACGCCAGACCCCTCGCCTGCTCAATGCAGGTGTAGACATAAACGGCTACGTACCTGTGACTTTTGATGAGCTTGTCACAAATAATGAAATGTTCAAGGCTGATAACCTGAAATGACAACATGACAACCCGCCTGCATAAAGGCCGCAGGCAGGATTGTCAGTTTATAGCGGAGAGGAAAAAGCTCACATCTGTCAGTGAAGTTGGGAACAGACATCATGAAATGCTCCTCCCTTCTCTGCTTCCCACAAGTCCCATTGCAATAAAGACCGCCTCATCAAAATCACTCACGTAACTCAGACGCACTCTAGGCAAGAGTCCTACAGGAACGCTTTCCACCTCGCTTCTGCAAGCCTCTGGAAGCATGATCTCATCCGCGCCCTGTCTGGAAGCTGCAATGATTTTCATGATCACCCCGCCAACAGGAAGCACATTGCCTGTCAATGATACGGCGCCTGTCACCGCAAGGGTTTTCCTCACAGAGCAGCCTGTGGCATCAGAGACGATTGCAAGTGCTGTTGCAAGTGAGGCGGAATCCCCGCGCTTGTGGAAACTGTACGTGTAGTTGACAGTCACTGATGAGAGAACAATCCTTTTGTTTCTCTCAAGCCAGAGGGAAGCTAAATCATAGGCGATATTCGCACTCTCCAGCATGACATTTTCCACCAGTCCAGTCACCTTCACCTCTGCATTTCCTCTTTGGAAACTGTGAGCCTCTACAGGGAAAAGACAGCCACCATCTCCCACGAGAGCGATGCATGTCACTGTTCCGGGACTATAAGAGAAGTTGCTGATGAGATTAAGCATGCCCTCTTTCTCAATGACACGAATGACATCATTCTCCTGTACCTCAAGTCTTTTGCAGTCTCTCTTTGCAAGAATTCCTGTGGCCTTGTCTGCAAATATCCTTTCTATAGCTTCTTCAAGAGGTCTTACTGACCAGCCGGAAGCATAGCGTGAAAGAACAATCCGGCCCATTGCCTCAGGTGTGAAATCGAGGTGACAGGAAGATACTGCATTCAGGTTCTGCACAAGCCTTTCTGCAATCCTCTTCATGTCATCAAATGAATAGCTGTCCATCTCAAAAACTGACAGACGGTCCAGAACCGGCTCAGGAATACCCTGCAGCGTGTTTGCAGTGAATATGAACCAGGCCTTTGAGACATCCACAGGAAGTGCCATGAATGAATCGGTGAACAGTTTCGCTCTTTCAGGCTGAAGAAGATCCAGAAAGGCAGACTCCACCCTTCCATGGCTGTCACTGGTTCCTGTCTTATCCAGCTCATCGAATATGATGACGGGGGAAAGGCTTCCCGCTCTGGCAAAAGCCTGAAGAATCAGACCGAAAGTCGCCGCTCTCCAGCCCTGATCCGCGCCCATCAACTCAAATGCCGCATCCTTTCCGGCAAGCGAGATTACTGCATGTCCTTTCGCTGGAAAGGCAGAGGCAAGACTGACTGCAAGACTTGTCTTGCCACATCCAGGAGGCCCTACAAGCAGGACAGGACGCGGGCTCTTCTTGCACATGATGCTTCCGGTCATTTCATCAAGAAGAAACTTCTTCAGTTTTCCAAGCCCTTCATGGGTCAGGTTCATCATGGTTCCGGCCTTCTTCAAGTCCTTTTTTGTGAATGCAGGGGCATTGAATGACAGCAACCGGCTCATCAGCTGCCATCGCTTTGTGCAGATTCCCTCTTCTATGCCGTCAGCACTGTTACGCATGACACTTTCCCAGGAGGAAAGAATGCCATTTACAGTCTCACGGCTCATATTCGAGCGGTAGAGTCTGTCACGAAGCTCAGTTCCGTCAGGAAGAAAAGAGTCATCACTCTCTTCCTTCAAGTCAGAATCAAGCGAATCCAGAAGAGCAAGCATGCTCTGCTTGATGTTGCAAAGCTCAAGATCAGTCGCTTCAGGACCAATCCTCTGAGCAAGAATCTTGAGTGACTCAGCCGTTGACATCAGATACCCCCTCTGCTGGCAAGCAGATACAAAAACCCATGCTGTGAAAGACAAAGACACAGCACGAAAAGCAGACAGACTGTTTTCATATGGAATTCCTGTAAAATGACTGAAAAGACATTGCCCGGAAGGCAAAGAAACATGACAAATGAAAAGGCCTTTCAGGCCGGCATCACTGATGCCTGGATGTTGTCAGATTCTCACTTGACTGCACCTTCTTGTTTTTATTGCCTGCCTTGGATTGTGTTTCCCTCCATCTCAATCCTGCTGGCTCAAATCTGAGAGAATGATTACGCTACAAGTACAAAAACGTAATTTAATATATTGACATAAAAATTAAAAAATTTCAACTGGATATGTTTAAAACATCAGAAAATCATACACTAATGTAAGAAAAAGTCTGCTTCAGGTTCAGTAGCAGCAGCAACAGCGTTAAATCAGGCCGAAATGTCTGAGCGCATTCCTGATTCCAGCATCCTCGATATCTGTTGTGACATAGCTGGCTGCACAGCGGGCCGCCTCAGTACCATTGCCCATGGCTACAGAGTTCGGAAGGTTTGCAAGCATACTGATGTCATTGTCTCCATCACCGAATACAATACATTCATCCTCAGTAAAGCCATAGCTGTCCAAGACAGCCTTCACGCCCCTGTCCTTGCCTGCCTTGCGGCTGATTACATCAAAGGCATAATCATTCCAGCGGGTGGCCACACAGCCCGGCAAAGCTTCTTCGACCTTTTCCTCAACGCCTCTTTCACCGAAGAAGATGAGCTGATACACAGGATTGTCACTCAGCTCTGCTATCTGGGGAAGAGGTGTGTAAATCGCTTTCTGAGCATTAATCAGATTGTCATTATGGAAGTTGGCATACATCCTGTCTTTCTCCACTACAAGGAGGGCAATCTGTTTTGAGTTGAACATATGAATGACACTTTCCCTCGCTTTTCCCTCAATAGGGAAAGATGCGATGATGTCTTCATTCTTATCAACACAGAGAGAGCCGTTCAGCGTCACATAGCCGTCAAAGAAGGCCCAGTCCTCATCAAGAGTGAACATCTCATGGTACTGCCGCCCTGTGGCGATGAACAGCTTCAATCCCTTATCTTTCATCTGCTTAAGGCTGTCCCAGGTTTCAGCAGGAATCCTGTGCTGGGTGTGGGAAAACAGTGTATGGTCTATGTCAAAGAAAAGGGCCTTTATATTACTCATAATGGAAATCTACAAAATGAGAAAAAAAGCTTCAAGAAAGCAGAAGGCAGCCGGACGGCTGCCTTGTCATGAAAAGAAAAGGAATCAGAAGTTCCACAGAGCACCAAGATAGATGCCGTAGTCGAACTCCACATGACCCTTGCTGTTCTCAACAACCGTGAAGCCGGGTGCAAAGCGGAAATAGACTGTGATTGGAACATCGCTGATCTGGTCGAAGTTGTACTCGATTCCGACAGGGAAGAGAACGGAGACATCGGTATTGAAATCATTGGTGAAATCAATTGCGATATTTGCTCCGGCACCGACTGTCAGCGGGAATTCAAGACCTCTTCCGCCGTCAATTGTGTAGAAGTTCCAGCTTGCGGCGACATCACCTGCAAGACGGAAATCCCCTTCAAAAGCATCCAGCATGCTGAATCCGAGATTGGAGAGTATGTCAAAATCCCCGAGACCGAACCGAAGGCCGACACCAGTGTTTGTACCAAGGTTGAGACCGACTCCCACGGAATTATCCTTTGAGACTCCTGCGCTGAAAGCCGGAGTGACAAGCACGACAAAAACAAGTGCCAGTAAAGCTAGCTTCTTTTTCATACGATTTTTCTCCTTATGGCCATAAGGCTTCACCTTTTAAATGTAATGAAAAACCTCAAGGATACAATATGAAAATGAAAAAATTCACATTTTTCGCAAATACATCAGAGCAGTCAGGGTGCATTGTACAAGTCCTCAAGGGAAAACAGCTTTACATCATTGCCTGCACAATCCTGCAAGGAAGGAGTGAAACCTCCTCTGGAGAAAAACCAGTAGTTCCTCTTGCTTATCATGTTCATTGCATCAGCATATTCTTTCATGAGATTCAGTTCATCCACATCCGTCTGTCTGTTCCTGTATTTGCAGGAAGCGATTATTCCTTCTGTGTTGTTTTCTGCAGACAAAACAACAACATCAATTTCTGCCTCCTTGTGAGTGCGAGGATTACCACCCCACCACCTGCCAGCCAGACCTGGCAGAAAAGGCAGAGAGGCATATTTCAGGATGAAGTCCTTGACCATCTGTTCGAACACCTGTCCCATGTACTCATTGATGTGCGGGGCTATTATCCGGTCGTAAACTTCTGATCCCTTTCCTGATGCAATGGCAGAAGAAAACCTGTAGACAAAACGGAACCAGAAAAGAAGGAATAAATCATCAATTCTGTACAGAGTTCTGCGTTTTGATTCATTCCCGACAGGAGTTTCTTTTTTTATGAAACCCAGTTCGATTAACGATTTCAAATATATGCTGCATACGCCGCTCTCAATTCCCACAGCAGAAGATATTTCTGATACTCTGGTCTTACCTTCTGCTATAGCTCTGAGCATGGAATCATACACAAAAGAATCCTTTAACTCTTCCCGGAGGAGGAATGAAGGCTCAGCATAGAGAAGTCCATTTGTAGAAAGGACAGATTCTATTACGGCCCCTCTGACAGAAGATACACTGCGGAAACATTCCATATAGTAAGGCACGCCGCCTGTAATCCCATAAACCAATGCCTTTTCCTCACAGGATAAAGCAGGAAACCACTGTCCGCATTCTCTGTAGTCAAAAGGCTGAAGCCTGATTTGTCCTGTTCTGCGCCCATAAACCGGACTTTTCTCAGACATGACACCTTCTTCCATGAATGACATCGATGAACCGCTGAGGATAATAAAAAGCCGGCTCTCCTTTGCTTCGTAATCAAGGAAATGCTGAAGGACGGATAACGCTGAAGGAATTGACGTGGCAAGATAGGGAAGCTCATCAATACAGAACACAAGATGTCTGTCTTTCTCAATACGGCTCACAGCTACAAGCGCAGAACGCAAATCTGTGAACGTAGTAGAAAGCTCGCTGTCAAGCCCGTACTGGTACTCTGTTATCACTCTGGACAACTCCCTCAGGTTGTCTTTTTCCCCTCCTTTGACTGCACTGTAAACCACTGCAGGCTTGTCTTTGCAGAACTCGTTTATCAAGGCTGTTTTCCCGACACGACGCCTTCCATAAAGAATGATGCATCCATAATCATCCTTTCTGTATTCAGCCTCAAGCATTGCCAGTTCTTTTTCTCTTCCGATGAACATCTTCTCACTCCTAGTTACAAGCTTAGTATAACAAATTATAGTATAATCAACAATACTAAATCAGATTATAGCAATTCTCTACTGAAGAGACTGTCTCTTCCTCACCTTCTCTTTCTCTTTCTTTTGCGTTACTGTACACACATGGCTAGTCTTTATGGTTTGAGCAGGGATGAAATTGTTTCACGTCTTTCTCTTGAGAAGGCGTTTCAGGCAGACCAGATTCTCTCCTGGCTGGTTAAAGGTGTCACAGACTGGGATGATATGACAAACCTTCCCTCAAAGCTGAGAGAAAGGTGCAAGAGTGAAGGCATAAATACAATATCATCACGAGTCGTTGACAGACAGGAAGACAGGAATGCAGTCAAGCTACTTGTCGAGCTGGAGGATTCCAGTCTTGTCGAATGCGTCATGCTTTCTGACAAGACAGGACGCAAGACAGCCTGCATCTCAAGTCAGGTCGGCTGTGCGATGGGCTGCTCATTCTGCAAGACCGGGACCATGGGACTTATCAGAAACCTTGAAGACTATGAAATCATAGAGCAGATGGTGCACATCCGCTCCCTTGATCCGTCAACCGGACACATTGTCTTCATGGGCATGGGAGAGCCGCTTAATAACCTCGGAGCGCTTATGAGGGCCGTGACGTGGTTCCATAACCCCAGACTGATGAATATCTCATACAAGAAGATGACAATATCGACCTGCGGAGTCGTGTCGGGAATCAGAAGCCTTGCCGAGCTTGACCTCGGTATCCGCCTGGCTGTCTCCCTTGTCAGTGCGGATGATGAAACAAGAAGCCGTATCATGAAGGTCAACAGAAGATGGCCGCTTGATGAGCTCAAGAAAGCCCTCCTCTCCTTCCAGCACACTCAGGAAAAGCGCATCACGCTCGAATACTGCCTCTTAAAAGGAGTCAACACCGGCTCAAAGAGCGCGAAGGACCTTGCACACTTCATGTCAGGTCTCAGTGCCATAGTCAACCTGATTCCGTGGAACCCTGTTGAAGGACTCGAATACGAAAGCCCCTCAGCTGAGGAGATAAGGAAATTCACGAATGACCTTGACCACCTGCATGTGAACTACACACTCCGCATGCCGAAAGGAAGGAACATAAGCGGAGCCTGCGGACAGCTTGCCACAAGCACGAGAAGGAAGACATCCCTCAGCGGTGACGGAGAATGACAACAGTCTCCTCATGACCGCTTCCCGGGTAGAAGTCGAAGACTTTGACCTTCTCAATCTCATATGAGGAGAAGGCCTTCAGGTCATATGCAAGACTCGCGCTGTTGCATGAGACATATATAACGCTGTCACAGTTCCATGATGCAATCATAGAAGCGGCACTCCCGAGGCCTGTCCGCGGAGGGTCCACAATCACAGTGTCGACTTTTCTGTCAGAGGACGCGGCCCACCGGGCCACATCATCCGTGAAGTATCTGGCAGAAGGTGCGTTTTTCTTAGCAAGGCGCAGGCAGTTCCTGTCCCGCTCTACAGCTGTCACGCTTCTGCCTTCGCCCTCGAAAAGAGCAGAGAAAGTGCCTACCCCGCTGTAGAGGTCCATCAGACGCTCTCCTGATGCATGTTCCTTTACAAACCACAGCATCCGCTCCATGAGCACTGCATTGGACTGGAAGAAGACATCAGCACTGACGCTGTATTTCCACGGCCCGATTGTCTTCACTCCTTCATCCTTCTCAAAAAGCACCTTTGTGTCACAGTCAAAAAGGGAAAGCTCAATGCAGCCTGTTTTCGCGTTCACACTCTTGGAGAAAAGATGGCTCTGGGCCTTCGTGAAAATAAGGCGGGGATTCTCAAGCACCTCATTGAGTCTGTCTGTAAGCATCGGGCAGTGCCTTATCTCCACAAGACTGCTGGAGGAAGCTGAAAGGAATCCTGCCTTACGGTCCTTCATTGATACATGGATGCGGCAGCGGCACCGGTAAGCGGCTGATGAGCCGTATTCAGGAGCCTCCATCCTGCCATCAAGCGACACTTTGAGAGAATGCTCTATATTCTTTTTGACAATACCGCTTTTCAAAGCGGCACTGTCAGATTCCCTGACGTAGTCGAAATCACAGCCTCCGCAGAGTCCTGAGTACGGGCAGGTTGGCTTTATTCTCATCGCACTGGAGTCAAGACGCTCAAGACAGGAAGCTTCATAATGATTCTTCCTGACACACAGCCCTTCCACCTCTCCTTTCTCACCCGGGAGGAAAGATGGAAGCACAAGAGTCCTGCCTTCTATTGTCGTATAGCCTCTTGCCCCTGTCATCAGGCCTTCACATTCAACGCGCAAAGTCTTCAAGCCTCCTGATGTATCCTGCAATCACGTTAATGCCTTCTTTCCAGAAATCCACTGTCCTGATATCACAGCCGGCAGAAAGCGCGACATCATCCGCGCTCATGCACCCTGTGACAGAAAGAAGGCTTCTGTAGCTGTCCTTGAAAGAACTGTCCTTCTGTGCCTTGGAGAACAGGGAAAGAGCGAACAGCTGTCCGAAAGCATAAGGATAGTTGTAGAAACTGAAATCAGCACTGTAATAGTGGCTTTTCACTGCCCACATCAGCTCATGCTTGTCATCAACAGCATCACCATAGGTGCGCTCCTGAGCATCCTTCATAAGAAGAGAAAGACGGTTAGCAGACACTTCTCCCTTCTTTCTCTCTTCGAACAGGGAGTATTCGAAATAGAAACGTGAGAGGATGTCGACACACACCTGAGATGCATCACTGACAAAGCTTTCGACAACCGTAAAGCTCTGTGAGGCTGATGCATCCTTGAGCACGCTCTGGAACAGAAGCTGCTCGCTGAAGATGCTTGCGGTTTCAGCAAACGTCATCGGGTAGGACGAAAGGAGAGCGGGCTTATCCATTACCAGGGAATCATGGAAGGCATGGCCAAGCTCATGCGCAAGAGTCGCCACAGATGAGTAATCGCCTGTGAAATTGGTGAACACCCTGCTTTCCCTGACCATCGGGAATGCAGTGTCATAGGCACCACCTGCTTTGCCATGGCGCGGAAGCGCATCAATCCAGCCCTTTTCAAAGGCAGAGTCAGCAAAGCATCCCATGCCTTTATCAAAAGCCGAGAAGCTTTGTGTGACAAGCTGCCGTGCCTGAGCAAACGTATAATGACATCCTTCTTCTTTTCCTGCAGCCACAGGGGCACACACATCATACCAGCAAAGCTTATCAAGACCCAGAAGACGTGCCTTGATGCGGAAATATTCCCGGAATAAAGGAAGGCTTTCTTCCAGAGCCCTGATCAGGGCATCAAGTGCCTCCATTGATATACGTGATATGAAGGCACTGTGTTCAAGCGGGCTCTTCCAGCCCTGACGAGCCTCAATTGTCAGACAACTGCCCTTGATGCCATTAAGAGCATAGGAAAGCGGCAGGCTGGCATCCTGAAGGATTTTCTTCTCCTTCTCATAAGAAGCCTTTCTCAAAGCCCTCTCAGGATAAGTTGTATCAGACCTGAGTTCAGTAAGGGTTTTTCCTTCGTAGTTTATTGAGCTTGTCACCGCCTCGAAAAGACGGGCGAAGGCAGAAGAGCCGCTTCTGGCAAGATCGCTGGCAAGCGTCTCCTCAGGAAGGCTCATCCTGTGGCACGCATCCCTCTTCATATGCTCCAGCACATAGCGGTATGGGGCATTCTCATCAGATGCGATTTCTGCCTGCCTATCTCTGAGATACACCAGAAAGAGGTTGTCCACCTCGCTGACGCTCACCCCCATGGCCTCGACTTCGCACTGGATTCTGTTATAAAGCTCATTTGAAGTGTCTGTGGAGAGAAGAGCCTCAGCATAGGCACTGAGTGTCTCATCGCGGGAGGTAAGCTCATTGTAGGTGCTGATGACTGAAGACAGGCTCTCCCCGGCTTCCATCTGACATTTCATCTTCTCGCACAGCACGCCAAGGCTGGCAAGCGTTTCTTTAAAATCATCTCCATCAGGAGAGGAGAATACCGTACTCAGATCCCATACAGGCAGACTGTTCTCATTCATGAAACGAAGCTTAACATAAAAGCTTTCAGATTGTCAGACAGTTCTGACTGCTCCCACAGGCAAGCCTGTGGGGTTCAGGTGAATAGGATTATACCATATCCGTACATCATTTTCAGACTTTGGGACTAAGGCTGCCACCCAGAGCACCTTTGTGCCGGCCAGGCATCCCGCTGGACACATT
>CALXOK010000035.1 GCA_944390025.1 uncultured Spirochaetales bacterium
ACTACTTCTTCTCATTGATTCAGTTCATCTCCATTCCCTCGGTTAGAGCTCAATCCCTCAAGAATCCGTGAAGAGCCCTTTTTTTTGCATAGAAAACCAAATTCACAAAAAGGAGAACAGAATGACGATTCTCTTAATGAGGGAAACAGAATTCTGGAACGCAGTATTGCTTTGACATCAACGTGTACATAATATACAATGTGTACAGGAGTAAAAAATGTCTTCATCTGCCACACACACAACAACCACAGCTACTTTCAGGATTTCTCCTGAGCTTAAAGAGCGTGTAGAAAATCTGGCAAGACTGACAAGAAGAAGTCCCAGTTCTTTCTATTCTCAGCTGGTCGAAGAACATATCGAGGAACTGGAAGAGGTCTACAGATGTCTGGCCATCCGTGAGGGAATCAAAGCAGGAAACATCAGGACGTACACTACTGAAGAAGTTGAGAAAGAGCTTGGATTATGAGGGTTGTGTATTCAGAGCCATGCTTAAAACAGCTGAGAAAAATAGATAAACCTGAAGCAAAGAGAATCATTTGTTACATGAAAGAGATTGAGATGCTGGACAATCCCAGAAGCCGGGGGAAGGCCCTTGTCAACAACTTGAAAGGCTTATGGCGGTACCGTGTTGGAGACTGGAGGATAATCTGCGACATTGTTGATGAGGAAATCATCATCAATGTCCTTGAACTCGGACACAGAAGAGAAATCTATGACTAGAATATGATTCTGAAATAACGGTACATACGAAAAAAAAAGTTCGGCAAGAACCGGTTGAATCTGAAAGGTGCCATCATTGTGCAACAAATTTGTTGCACTTTGGTGTTTTTTTATCACCATTGTTGCAACATTCAAGCCGTTTTTGCTAACATTTCTGCAATTTGAGCAGAGGAAAAAAACAATGCAGCAAGGCTTTCTGATACTTTCAAGCGGCGAGATCTTCCCCGGACGTCTCTTCGGCGACACATCGCATCTTTCAGCCGGCGAGCTTGTCTTCAATACAAGCATGACAGGTTACCCTGAAATCCTGACAGACCCATCCTACAACGGGCAGACCGTCCTGTTCACCTACCCGCTTATCGGGAACTATGGCTACGATTCCTCCTGGAGGGAAAGCAGCTCAATGAAAGTCTCCGGCATTGTAGTGAAGAAGCTGTACACAGGTCCGGTCCCGCCAGGACGCATGACACTGGATGAAGCACTCAGAAAAGAAGGTGTATGCGCAATAGAAGGAATCGACACAAGGGCCGTGACAAGCTCTCTGAGAGAACATGGTGCCCGCAATGCAGTCATCTGCCCCGAGGAAAGGCTTGATGAGGCAAAATCCTTCCTTGCATCCTTTCCTTCCATAACGGAGCGTGATCTGATAACAGCTGTGGCAGTCAAGGAGAGCGTCACCAATCCGGATCTTGGGGAAGGCTTCACGAAAGTTCCTGAGTGTCCGCAGTGGAACGTCGCGCTTGCAGACTTCGGAATCAAATCATCAATCATAGAGAACTTCTATAAGAGAAACGCCTCTGTCACCCTTCTTCCTCCGACATTCAAAGCTGAGGATGTACTGGGCAGAGGCTATGACCTTCTCTTCCTGTCAAACGGGCCGGGTGACCCTGCCCTGCTTCAGGATGCAGTAGGCGAAATAAAAAAATGCATCTCAAGAATACCGGTATGCGGCATCTGTCTTGGCCACCAGCTCATCACATGGGCCCTCGGCGGAAGGACTGTGAAAATGACATACGGCCATCATGGCGGCAACCAGCCTGTGAAAGACCATGTGACAGGAAAAAGCTTTGTCACCGCCCAGAACCACGGCTACATGAGTGATCCGGAAAGTCTTCCTGAAAGCGTCAGAATCTGGTTCACGAATGCAAACGACGGAACTGTGGAAGGTCTTTACGACGAGAACCTTCACGTCAGGAGCGTTCAGTTCCATCCAGAGGCAAGCCCGGGTCCTGATGATGCTCTCTGGATCTTCGACTCTTTTCTCAAGGAGGCCTCAAGATGAGCCGCAGGAATGATATCAACCACATACTGGTCATCGGTTCAGGTCCGATTGTCATCGGTCAGGCCTGTGAGTTCGACTACTCCGGCAATCAGGCCGTCAGGGCACTCAAGGAAGAAGGTTATGAAGTATCCCTCATAAACCCGAATCCGGCTACGGTTATGACCACTCCCGGCATTGCCGACCACATCTTTCTGGAGCCTCTCAAGCCTGAGTACGTGGAAAGAATCTTCCAGCAGGTCGGGCCTGATGCCATCCTCTCGACAATGGGCGGTCAGACTGCACTCAATCTGACAATGGAACTTGAGAAGCTGGGGCTGCTTGAGAAATACAATGTGAAGGTCATAGGAGCCTCAACAGAAAGCATCGACAGGGCTGAAGACAGAGGAAAGTTCAAGCAGATTATTGAAAGCCTCGGCCTTGAATGCGCGAAAAGCCGCATCGTTCACTCTCTGGAAGAAGCCTCTGCGGCTCATGAAGACATCCCGCTGCCTGTAATCATCCGTCCCTCGTTCACGCTGGGCGGCATGGGTGGAAGCATCGCTTACAGCGAAGAGGAATTCCTCCCTCTTGTCGAGAAGGCTCTTGAGATGAGTCCGACACATGAAGCGCTGCTTGAAGAGTCTCTTATCGGGTGGAAAGAATTTGAGATGGAAGTCATGAGAGACAGAAATGACAATGCAATTGTTGTCTGCTCGATTGAGAACATCGACCCGATGGGCGTACACACTGGCGACAGCATAACGGTTGCCCCTATCCAGACACTTTCCGACAGACAGTACCAGAGGATGAGGGATGCATCCATCGACATCCTGAGGGCTGTCGGTGTCGATTGCGGAGGATCGAACGTCCAGTTCGCCATGAAACCGGACAGTGACCGCATGATTGTCATAGAGATGAACCCCCGCGTATCACGCTCTTCTGCTCTTGCCTCAAAGGCTACCGGTTTTCCTATTGCCAGAATCAGCGCGAAGCTGGCCGCCGGCTACACACTCGATGAGGTCATGAATGAAATCACAGGACAGAGCGCATCCTGCTTCGAGCCTGCTCTGGACTATGTCGCAGTCAAGGTCCCGCGCTTCGAGCTTGAGAAATTCCCGCTTCCCTCATCTGCCCTCGGCACACAGATGAGAAGTGTCGGAGAGGCTCTCGCTCTTGGCCGTACGATGGCGGAAGGCCTGAACAAGGCTATCAGGGCAAGCGAGAGAAAGCTTGAGGGGCTTGAAGAACTTGACAGGGCGAAGAATGATGTTGAGACCCTGCTTGTCAGCGCACATCCTCTGAGGCTTCTTGCCGCTTATACTGTCATCTGCGAGAAAGGAGAATCAGTTCTGGAGGAAATATCCGCACAGACCGGTTTTGACCGTTTCTTCATCAACACCCTCTACGAGCAGAGCCTTCTGGACAAAAAGCTCCAAAAGGAGGGCCTTGCAGGAGGCAACCTCGCACTTGCAAAGGAAAACGGCATGAGCGACCGACGCATCGCAAAGCTGTGCGGTCTGAAGGAAGAGGATGTTGCCCTGGCAAGAAAAGAAGCAGGACTGGATGCAAAAGTCCACTTTGTAGACACCTGTGCGGGAGAATTCAAGGCACTCACTCCATACTGCTACACGACATACAACGAAGAGGACGAAGGAGAAAGCCTTGGAGACGATGCTGTGATTATCGTCGCATCTGGTCCGAACAGAATCGGACAGGGGCTTGAGTTTGACACCTGCTGCACCCTTGCCTCCATGGCCTTCCGCAGTCATGGGAAAAAGACAATAATGATCAACTCCAACCCCGAGACTGTATCTACAGACTTCAACACCTCCGACAGACTTTACATCGCACCTCTTACAGCAGAGGAAGTCATTGAGATAATGAAGAAGGAGAAGTGCCGCCGGGTCGTCCTCCAGCTTGGAGGCCAGACACCTCTGAATATGGCGAAACAGCTTCAGGACTGGGGCGCTGAAATAATCGGAACGAGCCTTGATGGCATTGATGAGACTGAAGACAGAGGACTTTTCTCGGCACTGGTGAAGAAGCTCGGCCTCAGGCAGCCGGAGAACAGAATGGCATCAAGCGAGGATGAGGTTTTCACAAAGGCTTCTGAAATCGGATTCCCTGTACTCCTAAGGCCGTCTTTCGTGCTCGGAGGAAGAAGCATGTTCATCGCATACGATGAAGACGGACTTAAAGACTTCCTCAAAAACGCAAACATCACAATCAGTCCATCCTCTCCGGTCCTTGTTGACCAGTTCCTTGAAGACGCATTCGAATACGACCTTGATGCCGTCTGTGACGGTGAGAGTGTCTACATCGGAGGCATCCTGCAGCACATTGAAGCCGCGGGCATCCACTCCGGAGACTCCGCCGCAGTCTTCCCGCCATATAAGAGCAAACCGGAAATCCTGGAGCAGATGAAGCAGTGGACACTGGCCATTGCCCGCCATCTGAACGTGAGGGGAATGATGAACATCCAGTTTGCTGAAAAGGATGGCAGGCTTTATATAATTGAAGTCAATCCGAGAGCTTCCCGCACTGTTCCTTTCATCAGCAAGGCAAGCGGTGTGAACCTGATTGAGAAAGCAGTCCGCGTCTGGCTGGGAGAAAGCCTGATCAGCCAGGGCCTTGCTGACAGCAGAAGCCATATCGGACAGGGCCGCTGCCACACAGGCTGGGCTATCAAGGAGGCTGTCTTCTCCTTCGACCGTTTTGTCAATGTCGACCCGCAGCTCGGACCTGAGATGAGAAGCACAGGGGAAGTCGCAGGCCTTGGCCGCACCTTCGGAGAAGCCTACGCAAAGAGCCAGGCAAGTGCCGGCAACATTCTTCCCTCATCCGGACGTGTGATAATTAGCGTGAACCGCAAGGACCGTGCGACAATCATCCCGATTGCACGTCAGCTTCAGGAGCTCGGCTTCACGATACTCGCCACCCGGGGTACAGCCCGCGACCTCTTTGATGCAGGCATCCTTGCCGATGTCGTCCTCAAGGTCCATGACGGACGGCCGAACATCGTCGACCTGATTCGTGCACACAAAGTCGACCTCATCATCAACACTCCGATGGGCTTTCATGCGACAAGAAGCGATGATGACATCAGGACAGAAGCCGTCCGTAACAAGATTCCCTATACAACGACAACCTCTGCCGCTGCCGCTGCAGTCGATGCAATCCGCTTCCTCCAGAAGAAGGAATACATCGTCAGGGAAATCTGAAGACAAGAAAGGCACCAGCCTCTCTCCCGTGCTGGTGCCTTATCTTCAAGAGTTCTGTGTGAGCAGTCCCTTTGAGTTTACTTGTTTATCTTGACCTCAATCCTTCTCGGCTGGGCCTCTGGTTTCTTCGGAATCGTCACAAGCAGCATGCCGTTCTTGTAATCAGCGCTGATTGCTCCTTCATCCGCATTCTCCGGAAGGGAGAAGCTTCTCTTGAACTCAGGTGTGTATATCTCCCTTGCGTAATACTCCCTCTCCTCTTCTTCCTTTCCTTCTTCTCCGCTGATTGTAAGCACATGCTTGTCCACATGCATCTTTATCGCTTCCTCATCATATCCGGAGACTTCCATCTCTATCACATATGCCCCATCTGTCTCATACACATCCACCGGTGGATATCTCCTGCCGCTGTCACTCCAGCTTCCGAAAATGTCATTGAAAATTGAATCAAATCCAAAAAGCGGATCATATGTCCTGTAATAATATCTCATCTTTCTAATCCTCCTTGCCTCAGTTAATCTTCACTTCGATTTTCTTCGGCTCTTCTTTTGCCATCTTCGCAACCTTCACGCTCAGGATTCCCTTCCTGAAGCTTGCTTCCACCTTTGTCTCATCCGCATCTTCCGGAAGTGTGAAGCTGCGCTCGAAACTTGTCACACTGCGCTCACGCACAATGTACTTCCTTTCTTTGTTATCCTTCTTCTCTTCCTTCTCCTCTCCCTTGATGTGAAGCACATGATCTTCCACATAAAGTGAGATGCTGTCTTCATCGTAGCCTGCCAGGGCTGCCTTTATCTCATAGCCTGTGTCAGTCTCACTGATGTTGACACTTGGAATCTTCCTGTCTGCTGCGAAGAATGAATTGAAGAACCTGTCCATGTCCTTCGCAATGCTCTTGGTTGTAATATCTTTTGCCATATCCGGCCTCCTGTTGTTTTCGTTTTACACCTATCTATATGCATCAGGCATGCCAGATTATTTATCTCATTATATTCAAACAAATTAGCATTTACATTTTCTTTCTTTTAACTTAAAGCCTGTCCAGTTTTGAGTCATTATGATACGCCTGTTTCCTTTTTGCTCATTTTATGTGACTTTATGGCCCTTTAAGCAGAAACAGGCTGTTTTTCCGGGTCTATTTTTCCCTTCACTGCGACTTTTTTTTCATTTTCAGCACATTTCATCTTTTCAAGAAAAAAAATTGCCATTATTATGCAATCGAACACTGGCATTCGGTTTCTGTTTCATAACAATTTCCCTCAACACACCTTTACCAAAACACGCAGAAACCAGTGCCTTTTTTATATCCTCCCATTATTCCCCATTTCTTGTTTCCATTCTTCTGATTACACTTCTTTCGTAATGTAACTCTATTTGTTAATGCTGTAATTTGCAATTTTCTTGCAAATAGCGTTATTAAGGATTAAAGTTTCCATAGAGGTGAAGCAATGCTTGTAAAATTCACATTCAAGAACTACAAATCATTTTACGAAGAACAGACACTTTCTCTTGAAGCCGGTCCGGATGACCAGATGCCATCAAACGTCACCCCTGTGGACAGGGCCCTGATGCCGCAGAGTGCCGGGCTGCTGCGCACCGCCGCTGTCTTCGGCACACTTTCAAGCGGCAAGACTAATGTGCTCAAGGCTCTTGACTACATGAAGAGAGTCGTCCTCATGTCCGCATCAAGAGTACGGATAGTCAGCCAGTGTGAGCCCTTCGCCTTCATTGAAGGCGCCGTGGCAATGGACAGTCATTTCGATATCGAGTTCATAGAAAACGGCTCCTTCTACCGTTACGGTTTCGTAATCAGGAACCAGAAAATAGTCAAAGAGTGGCTTTTCAGGAGAAATGAGAGGATGACTCCTCTTTTCAAACGTGATGAATACGCTTTGAAAGTCGCAGGACTCAGCCAGAACAATGCCCGCCTCCTGTCACCCTCACCACAGACTCTCTTCCTGACAACAGCAGGTTTTCTAAACCTCGACTTCAACAAGGAAATCGGGGATGTCATGAACTGGTTCACGAAACTCACTGTATGTCTGGCACCGTCTCAGGAAGACCTTTTCATCTATACCCAGAAGGAAGACTACCTGCCAGAGGCAGTCAAAATCATGCAGAAAGCAGACATCGGAATCGACTATGCCAGCCTCATTCACGGGCCAGGCTATGCCGACATTGAGACTGCTCATAAAGTCTATGATGCCGATGGCAATGTGATAAAGGTGCTCAAAGCCCGTCTCTTCCAGGACAGCCAGCTGTACTCTGAAGGCTGCACTAGGCTCTTCTGCCACCTTGCACATATCGTCAAGGCTCTTGATACGGGTTCCACTCTCTTCATCAACGACTTTCCTTCGATGCTCAGTGTTTTCTTCACAAGCGGTCTTCTCTCCCTCTTCTCAAGCAGTGCGAGAAACCCGCATGGCGCTCAGTTCGTGATTACAGGAAACATCTCACCTCTGGTGGACAAGGCCTTCCGCCGTGACCAGATTTACCTCACAACCCGGGATGCATCCTGCCAGAGCCATCTGATAAGACTTTCCTCCATTCCAGGAGTCAGGAAGACAGACAGCTACGAGAAAAAGCTCATCGAGTCCTCCGGCGCCACTCAGCACAGGCTGGGCTGACAATTGCAAGACTGCTGTCCTTGATGATATATTCAGAGAACATTCATTAAGAGGTGAACAGAATGTCAGAACAAGCTTTCATGCAGAGAACCGTCACCTGCGGCCAGCTCAGAAGTCAGGATGAGGGAAAGACCGTCATCCTCAACGGATGGGTACATCGTGACAGGAACCACGGAGCACTGCATTTTATAAACCTACGTGACCGCTATGGAATAACACAGGTCGTTGTCGATGATGACGCGCCGGCTTCTCTTCAGGAGACAGCAGGGCAGATTAAACTCGAGTACTGCATTGCAGTCAGAGGCATCGTGCGCCGCCGTCCGGACAGCATGATCAACCCTGACATGGAGACAGGAGAGATTGAGGTCAAGGCAGAGGAGATTGAGATTCTCTCAAAGTGCGACACTCTCCCCTTCATGATTGAGGATGAGAACAACGCAAAGGAAGACCTGAGACTCAAGTACCGCTTCCTCGATTTAAGAGGAAAAGGCATGACAGACAGGATTGTCATGCGCCACAAGATTGTGAAGGCCATCAGGGAATACTTCTATAAGACAGACTTCCTGGAGATTGAGACTCCGACACTCATCAGAAGCACTCCGGAGGGAGCAAGGGACTTCCTTGTGCCTTCAAGAATCTACCCGGGAAAGTTCTTCGCCCTTCCCCAGTCACCGCAGCTGTATAAGCAGCTTCTCATGGTTTCCGGAATGGACAAGTACTTCCAGATTGCACGCTGTTACAGAGATGAGGATCCAAGAGGTGACAGACAGCTTGAGTTCACCCAGCTGGATATCGAGATGAGCTATGTGCAGAGAGATGATGTTCTTGCTCTGATGGAAGACCTCTTCGGTGACGTCTTCAGGCGTGTGCTTGATGTCGAGCTGCCGGCCCATTTCCAGCGCCTGAGCTACAACGATGCGATGAACACCTACGGAAGCGACAAGCCGGATCTCCGCTTTGACATTCCGATGAAGGACTTCTCCTTCGCACAGGACTGCTCCTTCACTGCTTTCACGGATGCTCTTGCAAAAGGCGGAGCCGTCAAATACCTTGTCGCCCCGCACAGCGACAAAAAGGAATTCACAAGAAAGTACATCACTGAGCTTGAAGATGCCGCGAAGGTATATGGAGCGCATGGACTTGCCTGGATGAAGGTTCAGGACGGAAAGCTCACAGGAGGCGTGACAAAGTTCTTCCAGGAAAAAGAAGCTGAGATTCTTGCACAAACCAAGGCCGAAGAAGGCGACATGATTCTCATCGTCGCACACGAGAACTGGAAGAAGTGCTGCAACAGCCTCGGTGCCGTCAGAAGCAAACTCGGTGCAGATCTCGGCCTGATCAGGGACGGATATGCTTTCTGCTGGATTATCGACTTCCCGCTCTTCGAATACAATGAGGACGAAGGTCACTGGGAAGCTGCCCACCATATGTTCAGCATGCCGCAGGCTGAGTACATAGACACGCTTGAGGAGAATCCGGGAGCAGTGAAAGGAGACCTTTACGACCTCGTTCTCAACGGCTACGAACTTGCATCTGGTTCAATAAGAATCCACGATATCGAGCTGCAGAAGAGAATCTTCAGAATCTGCAACTTCTCAGACGAGAAGGCACAGGAGCGCTTCGGCTTCCTGCTTGATGCCTTCCGCTTCTCTCCTCCACCCCACGGAGGCATCGCACCGGGAATCGACAGACTGTGCATGATCATCAGCAAGGTCAACACAATCAGGGAGGTAATCGCCTTCCCGAAGAACACAGCTGCTGCAAGCCCGATGGACGACTGTCCTGCTGAGGTTGAGGATATTCAGCTCAAGGAACTCTGCCTGAAGGTTGATGTTCCTGAGAAAAAATGAATAAGCATCACACCGTCATCATAGCAGGTGGCGGTGCATCAGGCCTCTTTCTGGCAGGTCTGTTAGGCAAAGACGCCCTGGTCATCGAAAAAAACGGAAGACCGGGGCGCAAGCTTCTTCTCACCGGAGGAGGAAGCTGTAATTACACTCATGATCTTCCACCGCAGGAAATGGTAAGGCACTATTATGACAGACGTGCCTTCGTGACACCTGCCCTCTACAGCCTCACAAGCGAGTGCATCATTGAGCACTTCTCATCACGCGGACTTGACAGCGTGATACGGGAGGACGGAAAGGTTTTTCCTTCCACACTCAGAGCCAGTGATGTTCTTGATATCCTGATGAAGGACGTGAAAACAATCGTCACAGGAGAAGCTGTGACTTCAGCAGTAAAAGACGGAAACATCTTCACTGTCACCACGGACAGAACGACTTACACTTCAGATTATCTTGTAATCGCCACAGGCGGTCTCTCGTACCCTGGAACCGGGAGCACAGGGGACGGCTATACGCTTGCGAAAGCATTCGGGCACAGGATCATACCGCCCACAGCGGCCCTGTGTCAGATCAGAATCAGGAACACTCCCTTCTCAGAGCTTGAGGGAATAAGCCTTGAAGACATCACGATAAGCACAAGAGGGAAATCATTTACAGGACCTGCTGTCTTCACCCGGACGGGAATCAGCGGACCTGCCGCGATGAACCTCTCCCGTTATGTGACAGAAACAGAACCGGTCAGAATCTGTTTTGCCTCCCTCAGTGAAGATAAGATAAGAAACCTCGGTGGCAGGAAGAAAGCCTCTGGTGCAATAAGCCAGCTTACCGGGCTTCCGTCCCGTCTTGTAAGCACTCTGGCCGGCCCTGCCGGAGATAAAAACATCAGTGACCTGTCAAAAGAAGATACAAGGCGCATTGTCAGCGCCATTTCATCATACACATTCACCGGCACGACAAAGAAAGAAAGCATGTGTGCAACAGTGACTCAGGGAGGTGTGGACACAGGCGAGGTTGACCGCAAAAGCCTTGAGTCCCGTCTCTGCCCACGACTTTATATAATCGGGGAATGCCTTGATGTAGACGGAGAGTGCGGAGGCTACAACCTTTCCTTCGCCTTTGCCTCCGCCTTTCTTGCCGCCTCATCAATCAGGAAATCCTGATTCTCCTTCCTGATGTCAGAAAAAGAGGTTCTTCACGGAAAGTTGAGGGGTGGAATGTAGAGATTGAAAAAAGGAGCATGTGAGTTCTAAAGTTTAGTTACCA
>CALXOK010000036.1 GCA_944390025.1 uncultured Spirochaetales bacterium
TGATGATTGCTGACCATTCCTTTGACACAGAGATTCTCTACAACGACTGCGGCGTGGCTCTTGCCTGCAATCTCTGCTGTCATGTTTTGTGGAATGCTTTCCTGTATGCTGAAGGACTGATTTTCATCACCTTCCTGAATACATCCTTGAAATAACCGGCATTGCTGAAACCTGACTTAAGAGCGGCTTCCTGCACTTTACAACCGGACTTAAGAGCCTGCGCAGCGGCAGACACTCTCATTGAAGTCAGATAGTCTGAAAACCGCATTCCCGTGCGTTCATGAAAAACAGCAGAAAAGTAGCAGGGGCTGAGAGAAACAGCAGAAGATACATCATCTAGGGTTATTCTGCCGGAAATATGATTTTTCACATAGGATGCGACTGTGTCAGTAAATGCATCTGTACTCCTGCTCTCCTCCTGATAGCGTCTGTAAGTCCTGATGACTATCTCAAGAACCAGGCTTCTGCAATGCTCATGTGCGAAAATATCAGGATTGTCCGATTCCAGAAGAAGCTGTGAGAAAAATACTTCAAGCTCCTCGCATCCATTGATTATGTAGAAAACAGGCAGTGAAGGAAGAAGATTCTCGAGCCAGGACTGAGGCACTGAAGCATGATAGCGGCTGTGAGATGCAGGGCCAAGAAAACTTGTCTTATGCAGAATTGAAGGCTTGATGAAGACAAAACCTCCGGCATGAACGGGAACGACACTGTCCTGAATGAAATAACGTCTCTCGCCTGATGCAAGATAATACAGCTCACACTGACCTTCGTGGCTGTGAAGAGCCGGCATCTGGTCATATGCGTCTCTCTTTCTGAATGTGCAGGAAAAAACTTCATCCATAATCAAAAGATATCAGCAATATTAATTAAATTCAAAAGAAAATAATCTTTAAATGCTGAAATATTAAAGTTATAACAACAATCATGACAACAGTTACAAGCAATGATGAAGCATTCAGAAAAGAAGTCCAGGAAGGAAGCATCTGGCGTGTGATTATCAAGGTCTGCGTCCCTCTTGCCCTTTATTCATGGATTAGCCAGCTTTTTGCCGTCCTCGACACGCTCATGGCATCCCACATCTCATCTGAAGCCGTTTCCACCGTTGTTTACATGGTACAGCTGCAGCATATCGTTCTTGCTGCAGGAGGCGGGCTTGCGGTGGGCGGAGGAATCCTGATAGCCCATGCCTATGGACGCGGAGACTGGGAGAGAATCAGAACAGTGCTCTCTACAACAGTCACGCTGTGCATCTTCCTTTCAGTAGTCATTCTTCTGGTGATTCCGGTAACTCCGGCAATCCTGCGTCTTGCAGGAACACCGGAAGTTTTCGTGACACAGGGTTCCACATATTTTGCAATAACGCTGCTGGGGATAATCATCCAGTTCTTCACGACGATTTATATCTCCTGTGAGCGTTGCCGCGGCAGAAGCCGGAAGATTCTGATGCTGAACATGTCTGTCGTGCTCATCAAGCTTGCCCTCACAGCACTGTTTGTCTACGTCCTTGAAGGAGATATCGTATCCATTGCTTTCGCAACTCTTGCAAGCTATCTGATTCTTTTCATATTCACGCTCAGAGCCTTCATGAAAAAAGATGATGCCTTCAGCTTCAGTTTGCATCATGTCTCCTTGAAAGCGGATGTTCTGGGTCCGGTATTCAGACTGTCCCTGCCTTCTGTTGTCGAGAAGATTGCATTCTCAGCAGGAAAGGCAATGGTGAACAGAATGGCGGCTGATTACGGCACCGATATTGTCGGAGCTGCCGGGATTTCAAACAACATGTCAGGACTGCTGACAGGAATAGAGGTCGGGATTGAAGACGGAGGTTCCTCTCTTGAAGGACAGCTGTACGGCAGCGGGAAGATTGAACGTACGGTAAGAATGTACCGTCATCTTCAGATCGGAGTGACAGTCATCTCTCTTGCAGGCTTTGTGCTGATGAGGATTCTCACAGATCCTATTGCGCGGCTCTTTTCTCTCTCAAGAGGAGGATATGATCCGGTATTTCACCAGAATATCTGCACACTTTTCCACTATGAGCTTTTCGGCTGCCTGCTGCTTGCCTATGCTTATTCCGGCTTCGCCCTCCTGCTTGGTCTTGGCAAGACGAAGCTTATACTTGCAATCAATTTTGCCCGCATTTTCCTGTTCAGGCTTCCGGTAATCTATTTCTTCCAGAATTTCACCAGTATGGATTTCAGAGCCGTAGGCTTCACAATGGCAATCTCCAACTCATCGGTCGGAATCCTGACACTGATTGCATGTGAGATTGTGATTCACAAGCTGAGAAAGAAATCAGCGCCGCCAGAAATCGCGGGTGAAAATTGAATAGACAGTGAAAAGCTCGAGACGGCCGACAAGCATCAGGAATGAAAAGCACCACAAGGCCCATTCCGGATAAATCGCAAAGGTGAAATCCGTGCCGATGCCGCCCAGTCCGATTCCGATGTTTCCAAGTGTCAGCAGAACGGATGTGTGGACTGCCAGGAAATCGACATCGGTTAGAGAGAGCACCAGTGTTCCGATGATTGCATTCATGATATAGAAGCCGACAAACCCGGCAATTGCCTGCAATGTGTCATTCGAGAATGTATCATCCCCAAGACGCAGGACTGTAACGGAATTCGGGTGGATTCTCTTTGTGATTGAGTTCTTGAAAAGCTGCATCATCGCACCGATTCTCACGACCTTGATGCCGCCTCCTGTTGAACCGGCACAGCCTCCGATGAACATCATCACATACAGCACGCACTGGGCAAAAAGCGGCCAGTGAGTGTAATTCACATTACTGAATCCTGTTGTGGTTATGAAGCTGACAACCTGGAATGCCGCATTGCGCACGCTGTCATTGAGGTTGTAAAAGCCTTTAAGGTAAAGGTTGGCGGCGACCAGAGCCGTGCTGACCAGAACAATCTTCCAGTAAAGCCTGTACTCTCCATCCCTGAAGACCTTGGAGAACTTGCGCTGCAGAATCCTGTAGTAAAGAGCGAAGTTTGTTCCGGCAAGGAACATGAATATGGTGCAGATCCAGTCCACATAAGCAGACTCATAGAATGCGATGGATGCATCATGAGGAACATATCCTGCAGCACCCATGGTTCCGAACATGACCGTCGTCGCATCAAACCAGTCCAGTCCGCCAAGCATCAGAAGAACGACCTGCAATGCGGAGATGCCTGTGTAAATCGACCACAGGATGATTGCTGTCTCCTTGATTTTAGGCCTGAGCTTATCTTTTGTCGGTCCGACAGATTCCGCACCGTAAAGGGCGGTTCCCCTGACTCCGAGGATAGGAAGCACTGCGACAAAAAGGACAACGATTCCCATTCCTCCAAGCCAGTTGGTCATATTCCTCCAGAAGAGGATTCCTTTCATCTTGCTGTCTATGCCGACCATGGCGGCGGCTCCTGTCGTGGTGAAGCCTGACATGATTTCGAAATAGCACTGGCTGAAATTGTCCAGGACGCCTGTGAAATGCATAGGAAGAGCGCCGAAGAATGTGAGAATCACCCAGGTGAGGGTTACAAACAGATAGCTGTCCTTTACTGTCAGTCTCATCTCCCCGTTATTGCGGGTAAGCGCGATTCCGACAAATGAGACAGCCACCATGATGGCTATTGTCGAGAGAAATGCCCTTACCCCTTCCGTCTCACCATACCCATAGGACACGGCAGTCGGTATGAGAAGAATCAAGGCCATGAAAATCGTGATGAAGGAAAGCAGTCTGACAACTGTCTTAGGATTCACTCTTTTCCTCCTCGTCTGAACCGAAGAGGGCCTGAACAGCATCATAGTCCTCATGAAGTGCCACTACGAGGACAGTATCGCCTTCCTGGAAAACATAGTTTCCGTCCGGGATGAAGTTGTCTTCTCCCCTGCTGACACCTGCAATGACGGCAGCCCCGTCAAGCCTGATATCCTTCAGAGCCTTGCCCGTATGCACGAAGCCCTGTTTAATGACATATTCATATACCTCGATGCGGCCATCAAAGATTGCATGGAGCGTCTTGACGTTCTGTCCTCTGAGAATCTTCATTATTGCGTCGACGGTGGACTCAGTGGTCGAGACAGTCGCATCCACACCTATAGCCTTGGCAAGTTTGACGTAACTGGTATTCGTCTTGATCAGTGCGATTGAGCGCTTGATTCCCTGAGTCTTGGCGTATGTAGAAATAAGCACGTTGAGCTCATCATTCTCAGTAAGGCTCACAAACAGATCGCCTGAGGCGATATTCTCCTCGTCCCAGAAGTTCTCATCCGTGATGGCACCGTTCAGGATGAGGATCTCAGGGAACATCTCGCAATACTCCCTGCAAAGCTCCGGATCCTTCTCGACAAGGGTGACGTTCTTCAGCATCTTCTTGGGAAGACTCATCAGCAGGAAAGTCGCAATACGGGTTGCCCCCACAAGAACAATCTTGTTGAGAGAGAAGCTGCTGCTGGAAATCCCGAACATCCTGTAAACATCGTCACGTTCATCATCATCCAGGATTATGGCAATCTCATCACCTTCCCTGATGACAGTGTTTCCGTTCGGGGTTATGATCTTGCCACGGTGGCTGACACCCGCAATCAGATAGCGGCCGGGAAATTCCTTCTTGATCTGGATGAGGCTCTTATTGATCATGAAGTCACCACGGGTCACTGATTTCGTGACTACAAGGTAGTGAGCTCCGGGGAAGTATGCGATATCGGTGAACAGACCTGATATGATAATATCCGAAATTCTCTGGCTCGCTTCCTGCTCAGGGTTGACTATGTTGTCGATTCCGAGAAGAGAGAACGGCCTTCCGGATTCCTCGCTCAGATATGTCAGCCCCCTGATTGTCGCTATCGCCTTCACTTCAGGATAACGCGATTTGACGATTCCGCAGCTGACTATATTCACTTCATCACTGTCTGTCACTGCAACGACAATGTCGGCAGTGCCGCAGCCGCATTCCTCAAGCATTGCGATATCCGTTGCGGATCCGCATACGGCCATACAGTCAAGCTTGCTCTGAGCTTGGGCACAGCGTGCAGGGCTGCTGTCCAGAAATGTGACCGATTTCTTTTCCTCTATAAGATGACGCGCAAGACGCAGGCCTCTTCTGCCTGCGCCGAAAATCACTACATTCACAGCTGTATTATAGTCCTCTATTCTCCTGAATTCCAAGCTTCATAGCAAAACTGTTCAAGACAGGTAAATAGTCTTCACTTTTTATGAGATATTTTTCTGAGAAACGGGAGGAGGAACAGGCAAATGTCATCAATGATGCTTCGGCTTCCCGGCCCGGCCAGGGACAAACGCCTTTGCTGTTGATATGACTGCCGTATTCACAGTCTATGAACATGGCCTTTCCCTCAGGCCTCCATGGCCTCATCAGAAAAACCGAGCCGTCTTCAAGACCGTCATTCTCAAAGCGGCAGCAGCTGAATACAAAACCGGTGTTCTCACGGAGTGTGCACGGGGCACTGACATAACCCGGTTCGTTGGAAACAATCCTCACATTCTCAAAAAGGGCATCAGCTCCGCCGAAGATGAAATCCACACCGCCCCAGATGCTTCCGCCTTTCACATAAACCGTATTCAGTTTCCTGTCACTGAAACACCGTGGACCGTAAAAACCGCGCCTCTCCCTCTCCTCCTGAGGAAGAGGTGCAAGGAAAAGCGTATCCTGATGAGAAAAAAGCTCCACATTCTCAAGCAATGCAGTATCACAGTCAAGATAAAGAGCCAGTGCCTGGCCTGCAGTCTTGCCAGGCCCGGCAGTATTCTCGAAACGTATGTTCTCGAGATGCAGATGAGAGCCGCTGAAAAAGGCGGTATAGCTTCTGAATGTTCCCCGCTTAAGCCCGTCCGGCATGATTTCCCGCGCGCCATCATCCCAGCAGACTGTCACCTTTCCCAGCCCTCTGATTGTTATATTCCTCTTATCGGAAAAAAGTTTCTCCTTGTAAAAACCTTCAGAGATGACAATCTCTGCTTCCTGGTTATACTCAACGGCGTTCAGCGCTTCCTGGATTGTATAAAAATCTTCACCTTCATGACCAACTGTCAGCTTAAGCAAATTATGTTCCTCCTGCCTTTTTCAGGATATAATCAGTCTTATGAAAGAGAATAACACATTCGCAGATGTAAAAAACAAGCTTGGTTTTGGATGTATGCGCTTTCCTCAGAAAGCGGACAGGGATGTCGATACAGATATGGTATGCCAGATGGTTGACAGGTTTATTGAAGCGGGATTCAACTATTTTGATACCGCTCATGGCTATATCGAGAGACGTAGCCAGAATGCGGTGAAGACCTGTCTTACTTCACGCCACCCACGCTCAAGCTATCTGCTGGCAGACAAACTTTCGAACGCTTTTTTTGAGAAACAAGAGGACATCGTTCCCCTTTTCAACCTCCAGCTTGAAGAATGCGGTGTTGATTATTTCGATTATTATCTGATGCACGCGCTCAATGGAGAAAGCTATAAGAAATATGTTAAATGCAGGGCTTTCGAGACAGCGGCTCAGCTTAAGGCTGAAGGGAAAATCCGTCACATTGGCATTTCTTTCCATGACAGTGCTCAGGTCCTGAGGAAGATTCTCAGTGAAAGAGAGGAAATCGAGTTTGTCCAGCTCCAGATAAACTACCTCGACTGGAACAGCGAAAGCGTACAGTCACGCCTGTGCTATGAAGTCTGCTGCGAATTCGCAAAGCCTGTCATCGTCATGGAACCGGTGAAAGGAGGGAACCTGTCTCAGCTCATCCCTCAGGCTCAGGCTGTATTCGACAGACTGCCGGAAAGGAAATCGAACGCCTCTTATGCGATGAGGTTTGCAGCATCTCTGGAAAACGTGGCCCTCGTGCTGTCGGGAATGAGCGACCCGGATCAGGTTGAAGACAACATCCAGACCTTCTCGGCTCTAAAGCCTCTTGATGATGAAGAGAAAAAAGCTGTGGATGAAGTTGTCTCGATTCTTGATAAAACAGGAGCAATCGCCTGCACCGGCTGCAATTACTGTACTGAGGTCTGCCCTGTAGGCATGCCGGTTCCTGACATCTTCCTGCTGATGAACGGACGGACAGAAAGAAGCTATGCCGAGATTACGAAAAAGAGAAAGGCATCAGAATGTCTCCAGTGCGGAAAGTGTGAAAAAGCCTGTCCTCAGCATCTGCCAATCAGGCGCTACCTTGGCAATGCTGCTTTCCGGCTTGAGAAATAGAATTACTCAGGTTTGTTAATTTTTCTCAATTGTGAGGGATATGCCTTGACGTTAAAAATGTTTTTTGTAGTAACACCATCTTGTTACCTGATGGTCGATGGAAAGAACATCCGGACATGAGAATGGCCCCGCCTGTGCAGGGCCATCTACTAATTATGGTCAGCGTCCGATTCTGTCGCGCTCCCAGTCAATCACGCGGCCGTTTCTTCCGTCAATCTCGAATTCGTATTCATACTTTCCGTAGTAGACCTCACCTTCGTAGACAATCCTTCCGTCATCCCAGTCGCTCTTGATCCTGACATCATCTGCACTGGCGCCTTTGACACGCTCCAGGACAATCTCAATGGCTCTTTCCTGACCGATATCCTCAGCAGAGACCTTCCTGACGCGCTCGATATCGACATCGAGGATTCTTCCGTTTTCAGCATCGATTGTGTATTCATAGTTTCTGGTATCTGATGCGAAGCTCACCTCATATCTGAAACGTCCGTCATCACGGTCGAGATAGCAGCGGTAGCCAGTGACATCCTTCAGCCCTGCATCCTCGAGGGCGATGTCAACAGCATCCTGCTCTGTAAGAACGACTTCATTCCTTCCCGGTGCCCAGTACTCCGCATCCCTGTCCATTGAGAGAATCTCGCCTGTGAGTGCATCAATCTCATAATCGTATTCATTCTCATTCACGTAGAACTCGACATCATAGACATCACGGCCGTCTTCCCAGTCCAGATGTGAGCGTACGAAGGATGCATCCTTCTCACTGACACCGGCATCAGAGAGAGCAATTCTCATTGCTTCCTGTCTTGAAATATTTTCTGCAGCGAAAACGAATCCTGCTGCGAGGATGGCGATAAGCGCGAAACTGATGATTTTCTTCATATCTTTTATTCTCCTTTGGTTTTCTTTCATACCACTATCTTAGTCACTGGAAATTAAAATTCCATTAAAGATTTTCTTTTTTTCTGAAAGGAATTTTTACTGTGAACACACTTCCAACGCCCGGTGTGCTCTGGGCGCTCACACTGCCGTTATGGGCATTCACTATTGACTTCACAATCGACAGGCCGAGGCCGGCGCCTGTGCTTCTGGCACTGTCCGCCTGATAGAATCTGTCCCACACATGCTCAAGCTGTTCAGGCTGTATACCGCAGCCGTTATCCTCAACGCTCAGCACGGCATCATTGCCGCTTTTGTATGCCTTTACAAGAATCCATCCACCTTCTCCGGTATACTGGATGGCATTGTTCAGGAGATTTATCATGACGCGTGTGAGCATTCCCTGATCCGCATCCACGTACAGCATCTCATCTGTCTTCACATTCACAGAAAGATTCTTTTCCACGGCCTTGTCAGAAAGGGTCTCACACACCATCACGACAAGATCCGAAAGGTTGAAGTGCTCATAGTCAGGCTCAAGCTTTCCCTTATCAGAACGGGCAAGCATCAGAAGCTCGTCAACAAGACGTGTCATTCTGTCAGCCTGACGCTCCACGCTTTCAAAACCTTCACGGCAGCGTGTGCTGTCATCAGTGTGTTCCAGTGCGTATTCACATTCCGCCTTTATGACGGCAAGAGGGGTCCTGAGCTCATGGGAGGCATCACTTGTGAACTGCTTCTCTTTCTGGAATGCCTCCTCGAGACGGTCAAGGACACGGTCAAAAGTCGACGCCATCTTGTGAATCTCATCGTTGCCCTCTCCGAGATTTATTCTTTTTGAAAGGTCATTACTTGATGAAATGTCAATTGCGGCCTTGATTGCCTGATCCGCAGGCTTGAAGGACCTTCTTGTGATGATATAACCGCCTACTGCGGCAAGTATGACGATGACAGGCAGGAAGACAAGTGCAGAGATGGACACACTGTTTATGAATCCCGCAGCAATATAGCTTCTCATCAGGGAGCGTATAATCAGACCGTCCGCAAAGCCCTGCTCGAAAATCACCCATTCCCCGCTTTCCCTGAAACGCCCCACAGCGAAATCGGAAGGGAACTCGCTTTCATTGCGTCCGAACAGAAGTGTTCCGTCAGATGAGAAAATCTGGATGAAGACTCCGTCATCGTATTCATCTATCTCATCAAAATCGTACTGACCACGCCTCCACTCAAGATTGTCATACGCGTCATGGACGGCTTCCTCAAGTTCAGAAACCATCTCCCGGCGCATCATCGTCCCGCTTGAGACGAAAATGACAAAAAGCAGGATTACCGCAAGCAACGCCATCCAGATGGTATACCAGATGACTATTTTCTTCTTGATTGTCATGGCTCATCGTCCTTTATCATGTAGCCGGCGCCACGGACTGTATGAATGAGTTTCTTCTCAAAACCATCATCAATCTTCTTGCGCAGGAACCTTATGTAAACATCTACGACATTGGATTCTCCGTCATAGTCCCAGCTCCAGACATGAGTGCGGATGCTTTCCCTCTCAAGCACCCTGCCTTCATTCATCATGAGATACTCAAGTATCGAGAACTCTTTAGAGCTGAGGTCTATTTCCTTTCCTCCCCTTGTCACCTTCCGCGAGTAGAGGTCGACACACAGGTCAGCAAGCTCAAGAGTGCTTTTCCTGTTCTCATTCTTTCTTCTTACAAGGGCGCGCAGGCGGGCAAGAAGCTCCTGAAATGAGAACGGCTTGACAAGATAGTCATCCGCACCGCTGTCAAGACCGGTGACACGGTCCGAGACAGAATCCCTTGCGGTTAGAAAAAGCACAGGAGCTGCTCCTCCTGCCTGTCTGTACTGTTTCACGACAGAAATCCCGTCAAGACCCGGCATCATGATATCAAGAACGGCTATGTCGTAATCGGCACTGTTCAGGTAATCAAGGGCACTGGTTCCGTCGTAAACGGAATCAACAGCATAATGCTCATCCTCAAGCCTTCTTGTAATGAGCCTGTTGAGTTCTTTCTCATCTTCTGCAACCAGTACTCTCATACTATCCTCCAGAGTGATTGTCACAGAACAATAGTGACAACTCTCCCGCCTAAAGGCAGGTAGCTTCTCTTTCGAGAACTCTTCCTGCTTCCTCGAAGTCAGTTACAGC
>CALXOK010000037.1 GCA_944390025.1 uncultured Spirochaetales bacterium
GCTCTGGTTTTGGTTTTCCGCCGCTGTGTGGTTAAGCTTTCCCGACGTCGGAAGGTTTTTCAATCCCGACCCCAACAGCGCAGATGCTTACCTGCAAAGGGTACAAACTTTTCTTTTATGTGCATTATGATTTAAAAGCCAGGAGAAATGATATAGAAATAGATTTTCTGATTTCCAGAGGCGGCAAGACCAGAAACAAGATTATCCCCATAGAAGTTAAATCATCAGAAAAATACAGTTGCAAATCACTTTTACGTTTTATGGAAAAATATAAAAACCGCATAGATGGAGCTTTTGTGATTCATCCGAAGAATTACAGCCAGAAAGACGGAATCACCTTTCTTCCATGTTACATGGCGTTTTTGCTTTGATTCTGCCTGCAGCTGGTTTCATAATATAATAATGATTCTGTTTTGTGAGAATTCGGCGGCGATGACTGAATCAGGGAGACTGTATGGCAGATTTCACAGCTAGGGCAATAAGAGAGACATTCATCGGACTACTTGATGAGAAACCGCTTGCTTCCATTACGGTGAAAGACATTGTCACGAAGTGCGGAATCAACAGGAACACTTTCTACTACCATTACGACAATATCCCGTCACTGCTGGAAGATATCGTTGAAAGGGACGCTGAGAAAATAATGACCAGCAGACGTAATCATAATTCTCTTGCGGACTGTCTTGAGGATGCAATAGGTTTTGCGATGGAGCACCGCAATGCTGTGAGAAATATTTATTCATCTGTCAGCAGAAGCGTCTTTGAACAGTCCCTTTGGAGGGTCTGTGAATATGTCGTCTCATCATATGTCAGCATCGCAGATGAAAGGCAAAGACTTACACCAGATAAGAGAAACATAGTCATAAAATACCTTAAGGCTGTGCTTTTCGGCCTTGTCTCCCTCTGGCTGGAAAGCGGACTTGATGAGAATATCCTGTCCCAGCTGCATACAATTGCTTCTGTAAAAGAAGGTGATCTTGAAAAGATGATTGAGAAATCTGTCTTGTCATGAGCAATAAAATGTCGTGAATTCAGACAAAGTGCCACCTCTGCCCATATTTCACAGCTGCTTTCTCCGTTAACTTTTGAAACAAATCTGAATACGGAGGAAAACACATGTATTATTCCAGTGGAAACTATGAGGCATTCGCACATCCTTTGAAACCGGAAGGGGTAGAAAGAAAGAGTGCTCATATCGTCGGTACAGGCCTGGCCGCACTCACTGCAGCCTGTTATCTGGTGCGTGATGCACAGATGGATGGCAAGAGAATCCATATATATGAAAAGGACGAGATTCCTGGCGGAGCCTGTGACGGTTATGAATACCCGGGCCTTGGCTATGTGATGAGAGGCGGAAGGGAAATGGATAACCATTTTGAGGTCATGTGGGACCTTTTCCGCTCAATACCTTCCATAGAGACAGAAGGAATCAGCGTTCTTGACGAGTATTACTGGCTCAACAAAAGGGATCCGAACTATTCCCTCTGCCGTGCGACTGTGAACAGGGGAGAAGATGCTCATACAGATGGCAAGTTCGCCATCAGCGACAAAGGCGCCATGCAGATAATGAGGCTCTTTTTCACGCCGGATGAAGAACTTTACGACAAGAAGATTACAGAATTCTTTGATGAAGAGGTTCTCGGTTCGAACTTCTGGCTGTACTGGAGAACCATGTTCGCATTTGAGAACTGGCACAGCGCTCTTGAGATGAAACTCTACATCAAGCGCTTCATCCATCATGTAGGGGGACTTCCTGATTTCAGGGCCTTGCGTTTCACAAGGTATAATCAGTATGAGTCCATGATTCTTCCGATGATCAGCTATCTTGAATCTCATGGAGTCCAGTTTCATTACTGCACAAAGGTCGTCAATGTCATTTTCGACACTGCAGGTGAGAAAAAGAAGGCAGTGCGCCTTGATCTTCTCGCGGCTGGCGAGACCCACTGCGTTAATTTAAGTGAAGATGACCTTGTTTTCATCACACCCGGTGGCTGTGTCGAGAACTCGACATATGGCGCCCAGGACAGAAGGGCTGAATACAGGCCTGAACTTCATGAAGGTGGAGGCTGGGACATGTGGAAAAGGATAGCATCCCAGGATCCATCTTTCGGGCATCCTGACAAGTTCTGTTCCAAGCCAGAGGAGACAACATGGATGAGCGCAACAGTCACAACTCTTGATGAGAGGATAATCCCTTATATCACGAAAATCTGCAAAAGGGATCCATTCTGCGGTAAAGTCGTGACGGGAGGTATTGTCACTGTCAAGGACTCTTCATGGCTCCTGAGCTGGACAATCAATAGGCAGCCGCAGTTCAGAAATCAGAAGGAAGGACAGTGTGTCGTATGGCTGTATGGTCTGTTCTTTGACAAAGTTGGAGATTACGTTAAAAAGCCGATGAAGGAGTGCACTGGAAAGGAAATCTGCGAAGAATGGCTCTACCATATCGGAGTTCCTGAGGATCTCATTGCCACTCTTGCACAGGAGAGTGCCAATACAGTTCCTGTGATGATGCCTTATATCACTGCTTTCTTCATGCCAAGAAGCAAGGGTGACAGACCTGATGTCGTGCCGGAAAATGCAGTCAATTTTGCCTTCATAGGACAGTTCGCTGAAACGAAGAGAGATACAATCTTCACAACAGAGTATTCAATGAGAACTGGAATGGAAGCCGTTTACACGCTTCTTGACATTGACAGAGGTGTTCCTGAGGTCTGGGGCAGCACATATGACATCCGGGACCTGCTGAATGCGGCTGTGCAGATAAGAGATGGCCGTCCTGTTACAGACATGGATTTGTCTATGAAAGAGAAAATGGCTCTGCACATGGTTCTTGAGAAAATCAAGGGGACAGATATCGAGATGCTTCTCAAGGAATACAAAGTAATCTGAAAGGTTCCTTCCTCTCCGTCCTGTCAGGAAAAGATGGGGCGGATTTCTTTCATTTATGATAACAGGAAGGCTTTAGAAAAATTCTTGACAACTGTCATCTGCCCGTATCCAAGAATCTTTTCTTCAGTCACCGGGTAGCTGCGAAGCAATACATAGCCCGTGTCTGGACGGGAAGAGGCATCATAGAACCAGACTTTTCCGTCTTCAATGTATGCGACGATGCCGATGTGAGAGGGTACGTCTGATTCTCCATCTGAGAAGAACATGAGGTCTCCAGGAAGCGGAGTGTCTGTTGCCTCGCTGAAAGTGGAATAAATCACAGCAACTGTCGAATCATCAAAGGGGAGAGCAAGGCCGGAAGGTGCAATCGCTTCTTTGTAGACGTTTATGATGTACCCGCTGCAGTCGACACCGGGATTCTCCTCCCACCAGAAATCCTGTCCGCCCCAGCGATAGGGAATGCCGATGTACTTCTGTGCGACTTCAAGTATTCTCTGTCTGTCCTGAAATGAAAGCTTTCCTGGTTCAGGCACACTTGCACAGGATGAAAGAAGAATGATGAAAATTGTAGTTACAGCCAGAAGTTTTCTCACAGGATAATCTCCTCAAGTGACTTTTTCTTCACCGGACGGTGTTCTCCTGCAGGCCAGCCGAAGGCAATGGCTGAGACAAGTTCATAGCCATCCAGATGAAACTCTTCAATTATCTTTTCTTCGGTCCAGAATGTGTCCCGTATCCATAGGCTCCCGATTCCCATCCCTGTTGCCGTGAGAATCATGTTCTCGATTGCGGCACCGCATGAAAGCAGGTCCTCAGTCTTCCACATGTCGTCTTTCTTCCTCAGGCATAAGACAGTGTGGCTTGAAGAGGCTATTACAGAAGCACTCACTCTTGATGTCCTGCAGAAGGATGGGAGAGAGGAAATATCTTCATCGAAGAGGGAGCGCATGATACTAACAAGCCTGTCCTTTCTCTCTCCTTCCAGAATGAGGAAGGCCCAGTTCTGTCTGTTGTGGGCAGACGGAGCAAGACGTGCGGCATCGATTATTTTCTTCACAGCTTCATCAGCTATATGCTCTTTTGAAAAATGGCGGCAACTGTGGCGTGTCTCGATAGCTTCTGTTACGTTCATAGCCTGATTCTGCTGGAAAATTGATGAGTCTGCAATGCCTGAATATGGAACTTCTGTCAGAACATTGTGAGAGAAAGCCTGACCATTTCCTCTTCCAGAATCAGTCAGGCTTCAAGTGAAAGACGGGTATTTTCAGAAGCTGCTTCTTGCGAGCTGATTTACTTGATTGATTTTCCTGTGCTTTTTCAGGTGTTACGGGTTATCTGAAATCCTCAGTCTTCGTAGTCGATGCGCTCAATCTTGAAGATGACAGGGCGGGTTCCGTCATTACAGCATGTGATCATGGTGTTTTCTTCCCTCATCCAGCTTCTCATGACAGACCCGCCTTCGATTGCAGCATATAGATACCGTGAAATTGCATCCCATGCTTCAGAACAGAATGGCATTTTCGGGCCTCCGGCAACTTTATCCGGGTCTCCAGATGTCTTTACCAGAGTATTGATACCCATGTGCCAGAAATCATCGCGTTTATCATCGCGGTAGAACATGAACTCATCTCCGACATTGTAGCAGGGACATGCACCTGCTACAGGATCCTTGCAGTATTTTTCCTGAAGTTCAGGATAGAGCTTTTTGTCGATAACAGTAACTTTCACTTTGTGTTTCATGGTTTGATTATAGCAATGCATCCGGTAATTCTGAAGAGAATCAAAACGATTGCGGATTTAACAATTTCAATCGGCACAGAGTCCTTCCTCATGTCTTTTTACGATACCGTGCTATCTTTGTGTTCGCTTAAGGGTGAATCTGGGTTGTGTGGTGGACTGATATGGCTTATCCTTGAATCAAGCAGAGAGGGAAATGAAAAGAGTTGCTATTCTTGTATCCATAATTGCTTTTGTGATCGTCTTTTTCTCTTGTTCAAATGAGCAGAAAGTCACGATACCTGATAATGTTGAGGTCAGCAGTTATTCCGGAGAATTATCAGAAAATGTTGCAGTCACTGCAGACTCAGTCATCACGCTGTCAAATCTTGAGAAGGACTCTCTCTACGGAGTTATCTCTTCAAATACATCTCGCAGTACTAGTGAAGAAAACGGAAATCGGGGTTCTTCAGGTCTTGTGAATGTGGGAGATGATGCTTTCATCCATTACTCACAAAATGGGGATCCGCTCACTTTCACCGGTAAGGATGCCGGAATAAGCGGGACAGGAACCATAAGGACGATTAAGTACGAGCCTGAACATTCTGATATGAAAATCGACACGGAAGAAGACAATTATCTCTATATCGATTGGGAGGGCAACAGAGTATACATTGAGTACTACAGAATCAATCTCAATGACTATCCTGACTTGGACCGTTCAAGAATAGTAGTCTTTCCAGCACTCACAGGAGGAGGGTTCACAGCTTCTGCCGGAGTGATAGACGAACAGACCGGATATGTAAGACACACAGGCATTTTCGATTTCTCTGGTCGGGATTATATGAGTGTTCTCAACCAGCACAGAGTTGACAAGCTTGGGGGAACGACTGAGCTGTTTATACTGAATCCTGTCATTCTGAAAGAAAATGAAAAGATTGAAATTTCTGCACCAGGCACTTATGAGGTTTCTCCCTCTCATGATGGAAAGGAACTTGTTGTTGAAATTGAGTTGACACAAGACTACTATAGCTATTATTTCCAATGGGGGGGGGGCGACGAATGGCCGTATCGCATATGGGCATAATGTCGGACTGAGATATCCTTATGTATTCCCATTGAGCTATGACCCGGCTTCAAAGAAGCTGATTCTTTACATTGGAAATCCTCCAGAAACAATCCTTTTCGATATCCAGAATTACGAGGTTCTGAAGAATGCAGGGAACGCTACGCTACGTAAGATTACTCAGGAAGAGAGCAGCTTGATTCAGAGGATAGAGGTGAGTGAGAACGACCGCAATGCCACTCTAACTCTTCCAGCAGGACAGACAATCACTCCTGTCATTTTCACTGGTAGTCAGGAAGACCTGACAAATATCAAGATTAAAGGGACATTCTCCTGTGATGATGCTTCTGCCCGCGTGTTGTACTGTGGAACCAACGGGCGTACAGGATGGATTCCTTATACCATGAGTTCTTTCAGTCCTTTTGCAGGGACATCTGACCGTGATGGTCAGAGACTTGAGTATTTGTTTGTGACAAGGAGTGGAGATGTTTCTTCTGACGCAACTCTTGAACTTGAGTTCTTCAAATCGGACTCAGATGAAGTGAAGACCATCTCTGTGGATGCCAGCAGCCTGAAAGCCGGTGGTTACTCAGGTGTCAACCCGTTTGATGTTTTCCATGTAGAGAATCTTGATGCTGACAGCCTCTGTGGATTTGTTGTCGGCGACACATATGTATCCGACAGGTTCCGCAATGCTGATGGAGTAATCAATCTGCAGGGAAATGTCTTTATCCTGGATTCTGCTTCAGAATCAGTTGAATTCAGTCTTGCTGATTTAGGAATCTTTGAGACAGCTGAGAAGGTGACATTATTCAACGTTGAGAAGAAAGAATACGAAAAGCCTCTGTTTGATACAACTGTTGATAATCCTGTATACACATTCTCTGATGGTGTTGAAGTCTATATAGGATGGTATGACATCGATATGGCTGACTATGGTGATTATTATCTTGACAGTGCAAAGGATGTCGTTCTCAATGGGCAGTACAACAATAACTATGTGAATAAAGCAAGTAACTATGCACTTCTCGGTCTTGATGATTCCGGAATCAATGATCTTACGGGAAAGGAATTCAAGATAGCCCGGAGCTTTATAAAGTTTGATGACAATACGTATGATGGTGAAAGTGATGGATTTGCAGTTGGCCGTGTCACGCTTATGAACACAGCAAGACTTGAGAACAAGCTTTCCGCAATCGGGCCCAAGGCAATTATCATTCCTCCTGCAGATTATTTCAGAATTCTTGAAACCAATGTCCCTGCTGATTACTGGATACCATCTGGATTGTATATCCCGGACAATGGATACATGCTTTCCGGTTTATCAAGTCAACGGTGGGAAGACGGGAAAAGAATCTATCTTGTTCCTCCTGTCAGTAAAGAGGTCTATTTAAGTAATGACTTGATGCACTGGAAGTCTGGCGAAACAGGGTTTGACGTCGACTATGACTTTGAACTCAGACCGCTTAACGAAGAAGACAATGGCCGTTTTGTGATTATGAATGTATCTGATGCTGAGAAGACAGTGACAATCAATCTGTCAGAAGCAGTCAGTCAATCTCAAAACATGCTGGACGTATATATCGATTCAACAGAGCTCACCAGTCTGAAATCGATGAAATTCTCTGCTCCTGATTGCTTTTCTGCATCCATCAGAGTTGAAGCTACAGGCGAGAATCAGATAATCCGCAAAAATACCAGTCTTTCAGATGGAAATACGACAATCAACTTCAAAGGTGAAGAAGCTGATGCCAGAGTGTATCTGATTCGCTTTGACAATATCTGGATTGATGAATCAGCCGCGCCTGAAGAATTGGTCCTAACTGTTACTTTTGAATGATTGAGTTGCTTGGTTATTTTTCTGTCATGGAATAAGCAATTTCAGTCTGAGTTTTACAAGAGAATCACAAGGGCAAAATAAAAGCCTGACTGCTTCTCTGTGTCAGAAGCAATCAGGCTTAGAGCGAAAGACGGGACTTGAACCCGCGACATCCACCTTGGCAAACTGGATGGTATTTGTTTAAGACTCCTTATGAAATCTTAACAAACCTTATCTGACACAAAGACTTACAGAAAACAAATCCTTGATAAACCTTAATCGGATTTAATCCTTCTTATTGCTTTTTTTCTGCCCATTTTATCTGCCCACTGTGAAACAGTCAACGAAAATCGGATGAATGTTAAAACAAACTTTATACTCAAGTCTCTTTTTTCGTTGTGTTATACTATTTTACAAAATAAGCATCATAAAAAGGTGCGGTTATGAGATAATAAGCAAACAGGAGGAAACTATGGAAAAAATCAGACGTTCGATTCTTATGGGGGGGGGTAAGACCCTGCTGTTAGGCTTTGCCCTTCTTGTTATTGCGCTTGCCGCCACAGGCTGTGAGCAGCCGGACAAAGGCCCGGTTGCTGTCGACAGCATAACGATATCAAGCGAATTACAAACCACTGACATTGTATTTGAAGAAGGAAGGACATTCAAGCTCACGGCGGACATCCAGCCAGACAATGCGACAGACAAGACTGTTGTCTGGTCATCCGATGATGAAGGTGTGGCTACTGTTTCCGATGATG
>CALXOK010000038.1 GCA_944390025.1 uncultured Spirochaetales bacterium
ACTGGCGACAGTCAAGATCTTGCTATCTTCGGTAGAATTGTAAGACAGGCAGTAACAACCTGATTCTTGAGTCCAAATTCTTCACACTAAAGAAAAATGGAAAGCATACGAATGTCGCAAAAGCGGCCTGCGCAAGGGAGCTTGCCTGCTTCATATGGGGGATGGTGACTGGCAATTATGATTCTGCATCGGCTGTATCATAAGCTACTGGGAAAGTAGTAAGCTGGATACGGATGCATCCAGGGTTGTCCTGCCAGACTGGCGACAGTCAAGATCTTGCTATCTTCGGTAGAATTGTAAGACAGGCAGTAACAACCTGATTCTTGAGTCCAAACAGAACGAGCAGTAAGCGGACCATTGGCCTACGGTAACCAACCCATGAATATGAAAGTGGTCAAAAGCTGAAAAACTGATTCGGTCTGGCAAGAGAGCCTTGGATGCATATCTTTTATCAAAACCCAAATAAGGAGTGTGAAGAAAAGGAATAGGTATTACTTGACAGAGGTCACATCATATGAATTCTTTTGAGGACAGCGGCTTGAGTAATTTGAATTGTGACTGCTTACCCACTTTCATGTACGAAGAGCCAAATTATTTTTTGTGTCCCTTTTTATTGACTAGTACATTGACTAGTACAAAACTCTGCGTATTGTGCGTGTTTTCAGAATGAAATACTCTGCGTACTGTGTATGATTTTAGAATAAAATACTTTGCGTATTGAGTGTAATCCTGTATACTCTAATGTGGAGAGTTACAGAATAATCATGAAGTTCAGGCGAAAGGTCTACGATAGACTGCTTAAATGGAAAAAAACATCAGATGGCAGGACATCTGTCCTGATAGAAGGTACACGTAGAGTCGGAAAATCCACAATTGCCGAATCATTTGCACGTAATGAATACAAATCTTACATCATTATCGATTTTGCAAATACATCGAAGAGTGTCCTTGATGCATTTGGATATCTGCACGATATCGATCTCTTTTACCAGAATCTCCTGCTCAATTTCCCTGTCAGGATGTATCCGCGTGAATCCCTTATAATTTTTGATGAAGTCCAGAGATTTCCGAAAGCAAGAGAAGCTACGAAGTATCTTGTCATGGATGGCCGCTATGACATTATTTCAACCGGGTCACTTATTTCGATAAAGGAAAATGTTGAGAACATCGTAATCCCGTCCGAAGAAGAGAAAATACGCATGTATCCTATGGATTTCGAAGAGTTCATCTGGGCGGAAGGAGCAGAAAACCTGTGGGAACATATCAAGGATTGTTACCGGAAGCGGACAGCTCTGGACCGTGATGTCCATGAAATGGCTATGAGGATTTTCCGTGAGTATATGCTCGTTGGAGGGATGCCTCAGGCCGTGAATGCTTTTTTCTCAAATCACAGGGATTTCAATGCCGCAGACAGGGAAAAGAGAAACATTCTCAATCTTTACCGGGATGACATCAAAAAGGCTGCGAGAAAATACAGCTCAAAAGTTTCAGCAGTTTTCGAACATATTCCGGCAGCATTATCAAAACATGAGAAACGGATAGTCCTCTCCGAGATTGATAGTAACGGCAGATTCAGCAAATATGATGAGCCGTTGTTTTGGCTTGAAGATTCCATGATATGTAATCTATGTTACATGTGCACCGATCCTTCTGTGGGCTTTGCCCTCAATATTGATGAAAGCAGGGTGAAAGCTTATTTGTGTGATACGGGCCTGCTTGTAAGTCTTACTTTCTCAGAGAACGAACTGTCTGATAACATTCTCTACAATGCGATAATGCATGATAAGCTTTCTCTCAATGAAGGAATGCTCTATGAAAACGTCATAGCACAAATGATTACGGCGAAAGGAAGAAAGCTGTATTATTATTCGCACTACAGCAGTGAGAAAAAAAGAAACGATATTGAAATAGATTTCCTGCTTTCAAATGAAAGCAAACTCAATTTTAAAGTCTTCCCGCTTGAAGTGAAATCATCTAAAAACTACACAACCACATCACTGGATGCATTTAAAAACCGTTTTAAAATCCGAATTGCAAAATCCATAGTGATTCATCCGAAAAACTGTTCTTTCGCAGATGATGTTGATAAATACCCTCCGTATATGCTTCCGCTGCTTTTTCCCGGGCAACAATGAATATTCACTTTTTGTCTTAAAAAAAAGATCAGGAGCATCAATAATCGGTAAGCGCATCAGCTATGTTGTTTCCCATTCTTCCTTCTTTTGCACAGTTTGCAGGATGAGAAGTTCTTTCCCTTCATCTGCCCGTATAGCAGGACAAACGGCAGCAGAGCGGATGTCAGCTTTGACTATTCTTTTTCAGATTGTTTATTCTTTATTCATGAGTACTAGAGAAGAAGTCTACCGCCTGCTGTCTCAGGCACAAGGAGATGCTTTCGTTTCAGGAGAGGAGATTGCAAACACACTGAATCTCTCAAGAGCCGCAGTGTGGAAGGCAGTCCAGTCTCTTGAAGAAGAAGGTTTCAACATAGAGAAGGTGAAGCATCATGGCTACAGGCTCAGGCAAAGTGATTTATTCAATGAGACGGAGCTTTCTGGCTGTATGAGCGTGCCTTTCCATTATCTTGAGATGGCGGACTCCACAAACAATGAGGCCAGACGTCTTGTGCTGGAAGGACAGAAAGCTCCTTTTGCCGTGATTGCAAGACAGCAGACAGGAGGAAGGGGACGAAGGGGGCGGAGCTTCGTCTCGTCAGACGGAGGAGTCTACCTTTCTATTGTCGTGAGTGCGCATGATGTGAAAAGCGTCGAGAGAATCACAACAGCTGCGGCTGTTGCCACAGCGGATGTGATAGATGCCCTTGGTTTCAGCAGCCAGATTAAATGGGTCAATGATATTTATCTGGACGGAAAGAAGGCCGTGGGAATCCTGTGCGAGGGGATTGTCTCAATGGAGGACAATGCCGTAAGCCAGGTGATTATAGGAATCGGAGTGAACTATGAGACAAAGGTATTCCCTGAAGAGATTAAAGACATCGTCACGTCTCTTTATCCGGAAGGGCATCCTCCTGTATCCCGCTCCCTTTTCGCATCCCGTCTTGTGAATCAGGTGCTGAAGGTTTTGAAAGAAGATGACTATCTTGACTCCTACCGCAGGAAGTGTTTCATCCTTGGCCAGCAGATCAATGTGATCAAAACAGATTCATCAAGAGTCGCCACCGCCCTTGATATCGACAACGATGCCCATCTCATCGTGCGTTATGAAGACGGAAGCGAGGAAACCCTCTCAAGCGGAGAGGTGACGATAAGGCCTAGTCAAAAGACACTTTGAACGATAATATCCAAACGATTGCCGGAGAGAAAACAGATGCTTCAGAAAATCAGAAATGAATGGAAAGAGAGAATAGAATCGGTTCTTGCTGAATTTGCGCAGGAAAAAGGCATCACCCTTACAGGTGAGATTACTGTAGGAAAGCCGCCTAAGGCTGAACAGGGAGACCTTGCGTTCGCGATGTTCACCTATGCGAAGTCATTCGGTATGGCTCCAGCTCTTATCGCAAAGGAAGTCGCATCCCGTCTTGAGAAGAGAAGTGACCTTCCTGCTGGCCAGATTCTCGTCCTCGGCCCCTATGTGAACATAATGATTGACACAGCCGCCCTTGCAGGAGAACTTGCCAGGACAGTCCTGGAAGAAGGTGATGACTACGGCAGAGGCAAAGCCCTTGCCGGACGCAAGGTCATGATTGAATTCTCCTGTCCGAATACGAACAAGCCGCTTCATCTTGGACACATGAGAAACGACAGCCTCGGTATGGCAGTAAGTGTGCTTCTCAAGAGTCAGGGTGCTGAGGTGATGAAGGTCAACCTCATCAACAACCGTGGTGTTCATATCTGCAAGAGCATGTGGGCTTACAAGACCTTCGGCGGCGGGGAGACTCCTGAAAGCACAGGTGAGAAGGGGGATCATTTCGTCGGCCGCTATTACGTCCGCTATGCCGATTACGAGAAGGAGTGCGTGAAGAAGCTCCTTGACGAGCATCCGGATGCCGATGAGAAGGAGAAGGAAGAACTCAAGGCTCAGGCTGAAGCTCAGGCGAACAGGGAGCCTCAGGAAATGCTAGTCAAATGGGAAGAGGGGGACGAAGAGACCATAGCCCTGTGGAAGAAGATGAACGACTGGACACTCCAGGGACTTGATGAAAGCTATAAGACAATGGGAATCAGCTTTGACAAGTTCTACTACGAGTCCGACACCTACAAGCTTGGAAAGAGTGAAGTCATGAAGGGCCTCGACATGGGCGTCTTCTACCGTGCCCCGGACGGCTCTGTCCAGATTGATCTTGCTCCTATCGGACTTGATAAGAAAATCCTTCTGAGAAAGGACGGTACGAGTATCTACATCACTCAGGACCTCGGCACGGCAGTCAGCCGCCATGAGGACTGGCCTTTCGATTCCCTCATTTATGTTGTCGCCAGCGAACAGCAGTATCATTTCAAGGTGCTCTTCTACTGCCTGAAGCAGCTTGGCTACAAGTGGGCGGACGAGCTTCACCATCTCAGCTACGGCATGGTCAATCTCCCATCCGGCAGGATGAAGAGCCGTGAAGGCACAGTCGTTGATGCCGATGATCTTGTCGAGGACCTTGCACGTCTTGCGAAGGAGGAGATTGTGAAAAAGGAGCGTGAGTCGGCTCTTGAGGATCCTGACAAGACCGCTCATGACATCGCTCTCGGTGCCCTCAATTACTACCTTCTTCAGGTTGACCCCGAGCGTGACATGATCTTCAATCCGGCAGAGTCCATAAGCTTCAACGGAAACACAGGTCCATATCTTCAGTATATGGGAGCACGTATCAGCAGCATGCTTTCAAAGTTCGAGGCCGTGAAGGATGAATACTCGTCCGTTTCCTTTGATCCCTCCCTCCTTGTCAATGAGGATGAGAAGACTCTTGTAAAGCTCATTGCTTCATTCCCGGAGACTGTCACGAAAAGCGCGATGGACTATGACCCGTCAGTGCTGTGCGCCCTTGTCTATGACATCGCGAAGGTTTTCAGCCACTACTATCATGACAATCAGGTGCTCAAAGCTGAGAATCCTGAGCTTGTCGTGGCCCGCATCACGCTGTCAAAGATGGTGCTCCAGTGCCTGAAAAATGCGTTCAGAATCATCGGTATTCCATTTTTGTCAGCAATGTGAAGACAAAAATGTAATAATTTGATATATTGAAGCTGGTGTTGCTCTTCCGTTGATTGTACCCTGTCCCTCTCACAATGGAAGGGCTTCACCATTTTTGTAGTTCACAAATCAAACAGATTTCGCAGGAATTATCCATTTCTCGCTTGACAGCGGCCTTTTTCATCGCTTAGGGTTTTAGCGGTTTTGTTCGCCATCTGCATAATTAAAACACGGGTATCTGAGACACTATCCACACGTCTTTCTGTGATTTTGTAAGCGCGGGCAACAGCAGGAAGAGAGAGGAAGATGTTACAGCAGAGTTCGGGCACCATAATCGATGAGTTTCTTGCAGACAACCTTTTTCTTGAACTTTCCAACAACCTATATGACATGGCAAGCGGGCAGAGCTTCAATTTCTTCTTTGACAGAAGAAGCTTCACCTCAGCAACAGATGCCGAGCTCAGGGAGCTTGCCCATCTTTTCGACTGCCGTGACAACGGAATTCATATCTCTCCGACCCTCAGGACGATTGAGAACACTGCCCGCTATTTCGACAAGCCTTTAAGCTACTTTCTTGCCGCGATATGCAAGGACTATGACTATCTTTACATAGTAAGGAACAAATCCTTCTGTGAGAATGAATGCGGAATCACGCGGGGTGATATATTCGACTATGTGCGAGACATGTCCCGGTATGTGAGAAGCAACCGTCTTGAGAGGGAAGCTCACCTTAAAGCTTACAGCAACTGCTCCATCAGAGACACTTCGGGCAATCTCATCTTCCTTTTCTACAACAACTCCACATCCCGTGCAAACATCCGTCTCGACACCTTCTGGAAAGGCTCCAGACAGCTTGATGAGAATATCTGCGACATGCTTCTGAAGGTTCTTTACTACAGAGACACAGGCCTTCTTCCCATAGACAATGAGGATTATCTTGGCTACAAGTACTCAGGTTTCCCGCAATGGACGAAAGTGAAGAACCTTTGTAGTGAGATTGCAGCGAAGAAGAAACTTGAAGACATTCTTCATCATCTTTAAGAAAGCTGTTAACAGTCTTGTCATACATTTACAACCGGGATGTAAAATGCTAAGCTTTCACAAGTGCTTTTAACACACTCTGGTTTCTTTTTCCGCCTGCATTCATGGTACGCCCAGAAAGCAAAGCATAAAGGCGGATCAAGACTCCCTCAGGGTGAGGTGTCATGATAAAAAGGATGGGACAGCTGAACACCTCATCTCTATCATAATGCCTTAACCCCATGGGGTTGGGGGTGCTTTATTTTTCCTGAAAGCATAAAAGAAAATTCAAATGAGAAAAGTTGAACTTAAAAAAAGTGCTTACATCCGTATCAAGCGCTGTTTTGATGTAATCACATCCCTTTGTGCATTGATAGTCCTTTCACCGGTATTCCTCATTGTCGCAATACTGGTGAAGGTCAAGCTTGGGAGTCCTGTTATCTTCACCCAGAAGAGACCCGGACTTGGCAATGAGATTGTCTCCTATCACAAGTTCAGGAGCATGACCAATGCAAAGGATGAAAATGGTAATCTCCTTCCCGATAATGTCCGTCTGACAAAGTTCGGTAAAATCCTCAGGTCCACATCCCTTGATGAGCTGCCTCAGCTGTGGGACATCTTTACAGGAAAGATGAGCCTCATAGGTCCGAGACCTCATCTGGTAAAAGACATGCTCTTCTATACAGATGACCAGCTGAGACGGCAGTCTGTGATGCCAGGCCTCACAGGCTGGGCCCAGATAAACGGAAGGAATTCCATCACCTGGGATGAGAAACTCAGGCTGGATCTTTATTACGTCGATAACATCTCATTCTCCCTTGATGTGAAAATCTTCTTCAAGACAATTGCCTACGTCCTGAAAAGAGAAGGCATCAATGAAGCTGAACATAATGACACAACTCAGGTTGAAACCCATGAGAACCTCGGAGAGATGCTTTTGAGGACAGGAAGAATCACAAAGGAAGAATATGATGCGAAGATTCTTGAAGAAAAAGAAATAATGCGTAGGGGGAGGTAAGCCTTAACTTTCATATGATGTGACCTCTGTCAAGTATTATTTTTGCTTTCCCCGAAGCTCCTTGTTTTGGACTGTTTTGAAGA
>CALXOK010000039.1 GCA_944390025.1 uncultured Spirochaetales bacterium
TCCGACTTTTCTGAAGAGGAGTTAACAGCGGCCTTATCCACATTCAAGAGAATGGGTTTGCGACCGCTGGAATTATCTCATTCCCTTCTGCCGCAATTGATTAATTGATACAGTAGATGATTGATTTTGCACTTGTGAGCTGTCATACTCCAGTTATGAGTCGTTTTCTTGACGAATTTTACACTCTGAGTGAAGAAGAACTCCTTTGCAGAAAGCTCTGGGAAGAAGGAGAGAAAGGAGCAAGGCATATCAGGCTTCCAGAGGAGGTCGAGTCGCGGGCACGCCTTGAAGAGAGGATAGTCCTTTCCTCTTCATATTACGAGAGGAATATGGACGAGAAGGTCATTATCCTCAAGCATCCGTGTTTCATGCCGCGCTATGTCCACTCGCACCAGTTTGTAGAACTCAGCTGGGTGATGGACGGCTGCGTTGATGAGAATATTGAAGGACAGGATGTCCATGTTGAGAAAGGGAATCTGGTCGTGCTGATGCCCGGGTTCTATCATGACATCTGGGCCGGAGACGAGAGAACGGTGGTAATCAACATACTTGCAGACAGGGACTTTTTCTTCTCCCTTTGTCAGCGTCACATGCCGTGGCTGACTTCACAAGTCTGCTGTATCTTCCGCGATGCTGAGGTTTCGGCCAGACCGTCTCAATTATTGATTCACCCATGAAGTATCTTCCGCGATGCTGAGGTTTCGGATGTACTGGAACAGATGCTCCTGCAGGACCGGCTTGATGATGATGTCAGTCAGCCAATGAAGGAAGTCCTTTTAGAGGAGCTGCTTTTGAATGTGAAAAGAAATGCGCCTGTCAGGCTCACTTTTGAAAGCTCCCAGCGCAAGGAAGCCTTCAGAATCCTGAGCTACCTTGAGGAAAACTACAGGACAGTGACACTTGTGAGCTTTGCCGAGGCCTTTGGTATCACAGCCCAGTATGCATCCAGGCTGATCCGGGAGAAAACAGGCTCATCTTTTTCCCAGATTATCCGCAAGATAAGGATGGAGGAGGCCTCACGTCTTCTCAGGGGAGGCATGCTCACCAGCAAGGAGATAGCGTATGAAGTCGGCTATTTCTCTCCTGAGCATTTCAGCCGCACGTTCAAAAGCTTTTTCGGACTGTCTCCTGAGGCATGGAAGGAAAAATCCTCATCAGTCCAGGTGGAACATCTCCTCAAGAGGGACTGAGACCGGGGATTCATCCTCATTGACTTCCATCAGGGGTGCCATGAAGTGCCACCACTTTCTGATGGCCTCTTCGCTTCCCATGTCCTGACTTGTTTCCTCTCCTGTGACTTTCTGGAAGGCGAAAAGGGTTCCGCTTTCCTCATCAAGGTAGATTGAATAGTCATAGACACCGCCATCTTTGAGGATGCGTCTGACCTCAGGCCAGAGCTCGCTGTGGCGTTTTTTGTACTCTTCCCTGCATCCGGGTTTCAGATACATCTTGAATGCTTCACGTCTTTCCATACCTGAATCATAGGCCGGAAAGACGCGGTGGCAAACAGACTTTTTCTGACAATTGATGATGAAATGAATCCTCTCACTTCCTGCCGCCGATGTGGGACAGGAATTCCTTGTAGCGGTTCTGGCTGTTCTCCTCAGGCTCGTACTCGACCAGCGGGTAGTTGTGCATGACGAAGTCGATGTCCTTGTCTCCGCGTCCTGAGAGATTGACGAGGATTGTCTTGTCCTTGTCCAGACTCTGGGCAAGCTTGACCGCATAGGCCACTGCATGGCTTGACTCAAGAGCCGGAATGATGCCTTCCATCCTTGAAAGAGCATAGAATGCCTCAACAGCCTCCCTGTCTGTGATGGTCGTGTACTCAACTCTTTTGATGTCATGAAGAAAGCAGTGCTGCGGACCGGTTCCCGGGTAATCAAGGCCGGATGCGATTGAGTAGACTGGCAGCGGCTGTCCCTTGTCATCCTGGATCATTATTGTCTTGAAACCGTGAAGGAGCCCGGGGCTTCCCATTGTGAGTGAGGCCGCATGAGAACCGCTTTCCAGTCCCATTCCTGCAGGCTCGACTCCATAGAGATTTACATCCTTGTCATCGATGAATGCGGAAAAAATTCCCATTGCGTTGCTTCCTCCACCGACACAGGCCACGACATTGTCAGGAAGACGGCCTGTCATGCTGACTATCTGGCGGCGCGCTTCCACGCCGATTACAGACTGGAAGTCGCGGACCATCATCGGGAAGGGATGCGGGCCGACAACTGATCCGATGCAGTAAATCTGTGTCACAGGGTCTTCAAGGTAGGCCTTGAATGCCGCATCAACAGCATCCTTGAGTGTTCTTGTACCGCTTTTTACGGGAATGACTTTCGCACCCAGGATTTTCATCCTTGAAACATTTGGGGCTTCTTTCATCACATCAATTTCACCCATGTAGATGTCGCACTCGAGACCGAGGAGGGCCGCTGCAGTCGCTAGAGCGACTCCGTGCTGGCCGGCACCTGTCTCTGCAATGACCTTCTTCTTTCCCATGCGCTTTGCAAGCAGTACTTCACCAAGACAGTGGTTTATCTTATGCGCACCTGTATGGTTCAGATCCTCTCTCTTGAGGTATATCTGGGCTCCTCCAATCTCGCGTGAGAGGTTCCTTGCATAGAACACAGGAGAGGGACGTCCTGTGTAGTGCTCGTTCAGATCTGCAAGCTGCTGGATGAAATCCGGATCTTCTGCAGCCTTTTCGTATTCAGTTGTCACATCATCCATGACGCGCTGGAGCTGCTCTGGTACGAAGGAACCGCCGTATTCACCGAAGAAACCCTTGTCGTCCGGCATGTTGAGTGTGTCTATTTCTTTGTTTATGAGATTGGTCATGATCTTGCCTCCTGTTTTTGTTTATAGAAACATTACTGTAAACAGAAACATTGTGTCAACACCTTTTGCTGATAAGAAAAGAAAATCATTAAAGTCTTTTCAGCCTTTCCTTGTTCTCCCTGCTGATTCTCCTTGAGTCACGGCATTTCTGCATGGCACGTCTTTTTGTCGCTGGATCAACTCTGGAGAAGTAAGGGGCAGTCAGATCAGCAAAATACGTGTATGCGGTTGCGACATACCATGCTGCTGCCATGCTGAGAAGGTAAGCCGAGCAATCCAGTGTGCAGATTTTTTCCAGAACGGCTGGAAGATTTTCCGGCGTGAGGAAGTCACGGTCCATCAGGGCGACAATGCCAAGACGCTTTGTCATGTCTTCTTTTCTGTCCATCAGAGAGAAGAAATAACTGAAGACTTCCTGCTTTTCCTCTTTTCTGTAAAAAAGGGATGAGGAGACAACATCAGTCACCATCCAGCTGACAAGATATGACAGAAGCGTCTCAATTCTCTTTTTCTTCTCACAGAAGGCTTCTTTGCGTGAGAAGATGACAATTGCTTTAATGAGAACGTCTTCGATGTACCTGATCTCAATGTCATCAGAGCTGAGGTTTTTCGCGATGTCTCTGCACACTGGCATCGGAATGCCGAGACTTTTGAGAGGGCTTTCCGGAATCAGGGAATCCATGAAAGCCTTCTTCCTGTCCCTGTCTGGAAGGAGAGGGTACTCAATTTTAATAGCCAAGTTCTTCTCCGACTATGATGACGGTGATGCGTCCTTTTTCCTGCTGCCGTTTCATGACCAGTGTGTTGCGGCAGATTGTGTCATCTCCACAGTCCGCATGGCACATCAGGTCAGCTTCATCATGGCGGGGTGAGACGCAGATGCCTTTCTTTGCACAGTATGTGTCCCGGCAAAGGCGCACTGCATTGGCAGGTGCCGCAACGGTCTTCACCCGTATGACTGCGCTGCTGAGATCAGGAACTATCTTGTTGTATCCTGCAACTATGATGACTTTTGACGGTCCGAAGGCCAGGTTGCTTATCCTGTTGCTTCTGCCGTCAACCTGATAAATCTCGCCATGCTCCGTGATTGCATTGGCGCTTGCAAGATACCAGTCTGAAAGAAAGATAAGACCATCCCTTCTTCTCTGTTCCTCTTTGTCTATTCCCTTGCCGTAACGGTCAATGTAGTTGGTCTCCTCCCTGAGGAATCTCATGATGCCACATTCCTCAAGAGTGACAGAGCCGCCGCTTGCAGTCATGGCAGAGGAGGGTATGAGGGCTTTCACAAGCTTCAGAGCATCTTCCTTTGTCTCGGCATAGGCCGCATTCATGTTGTTTGCCTCAAGGTTCCTCATTGTCCTTGAGATACTCAGCTGCAGTGTTTTCTTCCTGTTTGCATCCATAAAAAAACTCCCTTTAATGATGGAATAGCCTTATGCCGGTAAAAAGCATGGTCATTCCATGTTCATCAGCCGCCCTGATTACATCTTCATCCCGCAGAGAGCCTCCGCTCTGGCTTATGTATCTGACAGCGCTCCTGTAAGCCCTGTCAATGTTGTCGCGGAAAGGAAAGAACGCGTCAGAGGCAAGGCTGAGCGCGCCGAAAGAGGAGATGAATGTTTTCTTCTCCTCATCAGAGAGCCTCTGGGGAGGAGCTGTGAAGTATTTCTGCCATGAGGAGACGACATCCTCTGTATCCGGGCTGATGTACTGCTCCCTCACATTGTCCCTGTCGTTTCTTGTGAGTTCAGGAAGGAAGGGCAGTGACAGCACTTTTTCATGATGACGGAGAATCCAGTTGTCTGCCTTGTCTCCTGCCAGACGTGTGCAGTGTATTCTGCTCTGCTGGCCGGCGCCGGTGCCGACGCTCTGGCCACGGCAGGCATAGACAACAGAGTTTGACTGCGTGTACTTGGCTGTGACAAGAGCGACTGTCAGGTCACGTCTCGCCCAGTCCGGCAGGCTCTTTTCCTTTGTCACAATGTTCTCAAAATCCTTGTCTGAAGGGATGTACGCATTGTGCTCCTGAGAAAAAGTGATTCCATAGACAGTTCTTGTCTCTAAAAGAGGCGGCTGGTAGTCCGCGTCCATCCTGAGGATGCAGTATGTTCCTTTTTTCTTTTTCCGCAGAAGTTCCAGGGCCTCGTCACTGTAGTCAGGCGCGATGATTCCGTCGCTGACTTCTCTGTTGATCATCTTCGCACAGCTTAAGTCGCAAGGCTCGGAGAGTGCGATGAAATCACCGAAGGAGCTCATTCTGTCAGCACCCCGGGCTCTTACGTAGGCCGTCGCTACTGGGGAGAGCACTGTTTTTTCACTGATCATGTACATCCGGCGTTCTGTCTCATCCAGTTCAAGCGCCACGGCAGCTCCTGAAGGGGAGACGTGCTTGAATGAAGCGGCACTGGCCAGACCTGTGGCGGCCTTGAGGTCGCACACAAGCTGCCAGGCGTTGAGCGCGTCCAGCAGGTTGATGTATCCGGGCCGGCCAGACAGCACGCTGACAGGAAGCTTCCCTTCGCAAGAAATGGAAGCTTCTTTCTGATTCGGATTGCATCCGTATTTAAGCTTCAGTTTTTCCAGAGTCTTCCTCCTCATTCCTGTTTATGACTGTCACTTCATCTCCAACCTGGACAAACAGGGAAATCCTGTTGTCTCTGTCCAAAGCTTCCCATATTTCAGAAGCAATCTGGGAAATAGTATCGCCTATGCATACTCTCTCCGGGTCTTTTGTGAATGGAGGGAGCATGTCTGTGTCGGTTTCAAGATAGGTGTGGATGCAGTGTGCGTAGCCTTTCTGTTCGGGATATGTATAGATGACGCGTGCAGTACTGTCGCCTTCCTTTCTCACGACTGCCATCTGGCAGGAGTGTGTCTCTTCGTCATAGACAGCGCTGATGCGGCTTGTCCACACCGGCTCGTCATCTTCATAAGTCATCTTGATGACAGCATCTTCAAGACTCCTGCCTGCTGACAGCTCGTCATAGATGAGATCACTCTGGTTCCCGTTAGAGACTATGACTCTGTTTCCGGTACTTCTCATCGCAGTGTAGATGACATACTCGCTTTTCTCGATTCTTGTTCCGTCAAACGGCGCCGTCTTAAGCATGTTCGCATCTCTGTCATAAACAAGGACACGGTTGCGGCTGTTCTCACTGCGTCCCATGAGGGCGTAAGCGATGACACTTCTTCCGTCTTCTGTGCTGCCTGTGATAATCATGCGGCCCGGATACTTCCTGTTTTCAAGATATTCTCTGATTGTCATGTTGTTTCTCCTCAACTGAAAGCAGGCCTGCTTTCCTTTTTCCATGATAATGTCTCTTCTGAGTGTATCAAACACAAATTCCTCAAAAGTTCATTTTTTCATGAGAATTCAGAATCCGTCCTTCGTAAGTATTGACATAAATCCTCATTGTGTCTAACATAGCTAAGAAATCGCCGCAGGGTAGAGCAGTTGGCAGCTCATCGGGCTCATAACCCGGGGGTCGTAGGTTCGAGTCCTACCCCTGCTAAATTAAAAGAGCCAGAATTGATGTGTTTCTGGTTCTTTTTTTATCTGGTCGCGGAAACTGCGCCAGATAAATACTGACCTGAATTCTGGCATAATAACTATGCAGCAAATGCCCATTCAAGATTAATTCCATATATTTTTTGAAATTGACTATC
>CALXOK010000040.1 GCA_944390025.1 uncultured Spirochaetales bacterium
CAAAAAGAAATAAATTACAACATTCTGCTTTCATCTCCCGCCTGAAGACGGGAGAATTCCCGCAGAATATTTTAAAACAACATTAAAACAGCTGAAAGAGAAAGGGAAAAGAAAAATGGCTGGGTATCTGCTCTTCCAGACACGCAGCCACGGGTGAAAACACCTTTTCAGAGCTTTCTGACGGACATTGCCCGTATTGCATTGAGAACTGCAAGCACCATCACGCCGACATCAGCGAAGATTGCAAGCCACATGTCAGCGATTCCCAGCGCGCCAAGCAGGAGACAGGCAAGTTTGATGCCGATTGCGAAGACGATATTCTCATAGACAATCCTCATGCACTTTCTTGCAATGCGGACAGCCTTTGCAATCTTCACAGGATCATCATCCATAAGCACCACATCAGCCGCCTCGATTGCCGCATCAGAGCCGAGAGCTCCCATTGCGATTCCTATATCCGCACGGGAAAGGACCGGTGCATCGTTGATTCCGTCTCCGACAAAAGCGACTTTGCCATTAGTCCGCTCCTGCATGATCTGTTCAAGCTTCTCGACTTTATCAGCAGGAAGAAGCGAGCTGTAATGTTCCCTGATCCCAAGCTCCTTTGAAACAGATGCGGCCACGGCCTCGCTGTCTCCGGTAAGCATGACTGTCCTGTCAACGCCACAGCGGTGAAGATCCTCAATTGCCTTTGAGGCTGCCGGCTTGATCACATCGGAAATCACTATATGGCCTTCGTATTCTCCGTCAATTGCAACGTGGATGATTGTTCCTGGCAGATGGCAGGCAATACATTCAACTCCAATCCGTTTCATAAGCTTCTCGTTGCCGCAGGCGACAATATGTCCGTCAACTTCCGCAATGACACCGTTTCCGCTTATTTCCTCAATGTTTTTCACCCGGCTCCTGTCAGGATTCCTGCCATAGGCGGCAATCAGGCTCCTGCTTATCGGATGAGAAGATGCGCTTTCAGCAAGTGCCGCGGCTTCAATGAGTTCCTCCTGTGCCCTTCTGTTATGATGGACAGCATTGACTTCAAACACGCCCTGAGTCAGCGTTCCTGTCTTGTCGAAAACAACAGTATCCGTTTTAGAAAGAGCCTCAAGGTAATTCGAGCCCTTTATGAGGACTCCTGCCCTGCTGGCCCCGCCAAGGCCTGCGAAGAAGGAAAGCGGGATGGAGATGACAAGTGCGCATGGACATGAGATGACAAGGAAAGTCAGTGCCCTGTATATCCAGCTGGCCCATCCGGCTGCATTTCCGATGATTATGTTCACCACCGGAGGAAGTACGGCAAGAGCAAGAGCACTCATACATACTGCAGGTGTGTAAATACGCGCAAATCGTGAGATGAAAGCCTCAGAACGTGACTTTCTGGAGCTTGCATTCTCAACAAGATCCAGAATCTTCGAAGCCGTTGACTCGCCGAAAGCCTTTGTAGTACGGACCTCAAGCACTCCTGTCATGTTGACAGCACCTGAGACAATCTCATCGCCTTCAGCGATATCTCTGGGAAGACTTTCTCCTGTCAGTGCGACAGTGTTGAGACTGGAGTTTCCCTTCACCACAACACCGTCAATAGGGACCTTCTCACCAGGCTGGACGACTATGACCGTTCCAGGCTGGACCTCCTCTGGATCAACCCTCACAAGCACCCCGTCCTTGTCAACATTCGCATAATCCGGCCTTATATCCATAAGCTGGGTAATGCTCCTGCGGCTCTTTCCGACAGCATAGCTCTGGAAAAGTTCTCCTGTCTGATAGAACAGCATGACTGCAATCGCCTCAGTGTAATCCCCGCTCCTGTCGTATATAGCAAGGGCAAAAGCACCTACGGTGGCGACAGCCATGAGAAAGCATTCATCAAACACCTGTCCTCTCACGATTCCGCCGGCAGCCTTGCTGAGGATGTCATATCCAATAATCATGTACACAAGAAAATAAAGCGCAAGGCGCACCAGCCCGGCCGTTGGGACCATGGCCAGAATCACCATCATCACGGCTGATGCCATGATGCGGCCAAGCATGATTCTCTGCTTTCTGTTCATCAGATGAAAACCTCGCAGTCTCTTTCAACCTTCTTGCAGCTTTTCCTGACATCGCCCATCACCTGAGCCACATCAGCACCATCATGGAAATCGACAATCATTTTCTGTGTCATGAAGTTGACAGTGCAGTCCTTCACTCCTGCCGTCTTTTTGGCGGCAGCTTCCATTTTGTCTGCGCATGCGGCACAGTCGACTTCTATTCTGTACGTGTGAGACATATCATCCTCCATCGATTAAATATATGTTTAATTGATGATTTAATAATATTCCACTCTTCTCCTGCTGTCAACACCTGAAAAGCAGAATTTCCCGATTTGTGCTAATCTTGATTCATGGATGCGAAAAAACCCGGAACAGAAGACTTCGAGGCTGTCGCGGAAACACTCAAGCAGCTTTGCGATGCCAAGCGAATCCGCGTCTTCTGGCTTCTGTGCCATGAAGAATACAATGTGACAGCCCTTGCCAGTGTGATGGAGATGTCGAGTCCAGCCCTCTCACACCATCTGAGGATTCTCAAGGACGCCGGTCTCATCATCTCCAGAAAAGAGAAAAAAGAGGTTTTCTACAAAGCCTGTGACACAGATCAAGCCCGCCTGATGCACAGGATGATTGAGAATATTTTGAAAATCTCCTGTCCCTGACTGAAGATTTTGCTTTCACTCCATGTGTTTCTGATGCGACAATTCAAATCAGGAGGTCATTCATGGCTGAAGAGAAAATCCTTGCTGAAGGAACTGAGATTGAGGTCAGTACTGCGGACGCGAAAAAAGACAAAGCCAGACAGGTCAGATACATTTTTAAAGATCCGGAGAAAGGCTGGTTCGAGAAAGAGCGCGACAACGTCCGCGTTACAAAGTACTATAGGACACAGAAGGAGGCAGTTGATGCCGCGAAGACACACATCAGGAACTCAGGTCTTCCCGGTTCTGTCATCATCCAGGGCAAAAGCGGAAAAATCAGGGCGAACAGCCGCGTCAAGACAGCAAAATAACGGCCCTCCTTTTCAGGAGAGCCTCACTGTCAAGGTTTGTAACCGAATGTCGGGATTGATGTCCATCTTTTCCTGAAATAATGGGCAGCCATTTTCGGTCTTCTGTCACGGGTGAGAAGTCCCTTGCGGTTTCCGTCCGCACGGTAGACGCCCTGGATTGTGTTGAAGTCCGCAAAGTTCCATGGATGCTCGCCTATGACGAAGTCCCTCTTGTCAAACTCGGTGTTAATCCTGTCGTAATACATGACTTGGAATTCCTCGCTGAACATCTCCGGCTGGCTCAGATGGAAGCCCGGGAGGGTGTCGGCTCCATACTCTGTCATGATAAGAGGCTTGCCGATTGTCTGCCAGAAGTCCAGCTCGATATTCAGCGCATAGCAGGCGGCATCCATATCGCCGGAAAGATTATACCAGCCGTAATAGCGGTTGATACACACGACATCCATCTTTCTTGTTGCCCTGTCCACCTCGTAATTGTTCTGGCAGCAGACAAAGGTAACCGGCCTGTCCTGTGGATCAAGTGAGTGGGTGTAATCATACAGGCTGGTCCAGTATTCCTCTGCGGACTCAGGGAAGTGCTCTGTATCCGGCTCATTAGCCATACTCCACATGACAACAGACGGATGGTTCTTGTCCCTGTCAATAAGGTCCCGGATCACATCCTCATGATGCTTCCTGATATTGAATGTCTTATAAGGATCCTGAGCCGTTCCGGCTCCGATTCCGACAGCCGGAGTTTCATCGATGATGACTATGCCCTCCTCATCAGCAAGGGAATACATCTCCTCGGCATAAGGATAATGGCTTGTCCTGAAGGAATTGGCACCCATCCATTTTATGAGGCTCATGTCCTTCACGTCAAAGGCAAGGTCAAAACCGCGGCCGTGCACGGGGCTGTCCTCATGCTTTCCAAAGCCCTTGAAAAAGAAAGGCTTGCCGTTGATAAGGAATCTCCTGCCATCGATTCTGACTGTCCTTATTCCGAACCTCAGGTCATAGCGGTCGCTTTCCGTCTTTATCACAGCAGTGTAGAGATACGGGTCTTCCGGATACGGATTCCAAAGCTTCGCATTCTCAATACGGATGCGTCCCTCCTTCCCCTCAGCCGTGGCAACAGTCCTTCCTTCACGGTCAGTTATGGCCACAAAGACAGAGTCACAGTCTGTGTCGACAGTGTAATCCACAATGCCGTCTGCACCATCGACAGAAGGAACTATTGTGACATCACGGATGTATTTCTCAGGTGTGGAATAAAGCCTCACACTTCTGTTGATTCCCGCATAATTGAAGAAATCGAAATTCGGAAGGTTTCTCTTCTTCCTCCACTTCTTCGCCATCTCGACAGAGGGGACTCCGGCATTGTCAGAGCCGAAGAAAGCTGTACCGTCCTCATTTCCTACAGGCAGTGTCGAATGGCTCACACGGTTGTCAACAGCGACCTGCAGAAGGCAGGTGCTGCCGGCTGTGACAATGCCGTCCAGGCTGATTTCAAAAGGCAGAAAACCTCCCTGATGCTCCTTCACCAACTTGCCGTTGATATAGACAAGCGCATGATGGGTCACAGCATCAAAACGCAGCACAAGACGCTGAGAGCGGAGAGTCTCTGGTATCGTGAAGGTTCTCTCGTAATAAGCCCAGCCGTAATGCTCCCTGTACCTGAGGTCATCTTTCAAATCATTGTAGCTGGCAGGAACGGCAATATTCTCCCTGTTAAGCGCGATAAAACTGTTGTTGATTCTTTCCTCATTCGTCCCGTCATCGAGGCAGAAGCCCCAGACCCCGTTCAGGTCAATGACAGTTCTTTTCTCATTTGTAACCGGGTAAAGCATCATTATCTCCTTTTATCTGGTATTCTATGCCCGTACCTGACTGAAAAAAAACATATATGATTCTGTGGCCTCACCACAGTGAATGAGACTATGTCCTGAGTTTTTCATGTTTTATAA
>CALXOK010000041.1 GCA_944390025.1 uncultured Spirochaetales bacterium
GTTGTTTGCAGTACAGAAATCACTAAGTTTCACAGATGGATTGCTTCTGTAGCGTTTTATGAGATGTTCTTTTTCAAGTGCATTCAGTTGCTTTCCCATGATTCGCCTCCAAAAGAAATTATCTCACAGCTAAAGGATTATTTTTCTATCCCCTTCTGTCTACTTTTAGAGTAGCAGCAAGACAGAAAAAATAATTACCGCCACCTTGTATCTGAATACCGGAATCAGATCACAATGGTTTTCCCACAGGGTCAAGGCAATAAAAAACTCCTTGCATTGCAAGGAGTTAATAGCGTATAGGTCTATTCCCATTCAATCGTTCCGCAAGGCTTCGGCGTCATATCGTAACAGACTCTGTTGACGTTCTTGACTTCCTTGAGGATTCTGTCTGTAATATGGCTCAGCAGGCTGAACGGGATATCTTCGACTGTAGCTGTCATTGCATCCTTTGTATTGACCGCGCGGATAATCACAGGCCACTCAAAACATCTCTTTCCATCCTTAACACCGACAGACTTGAAATCAGGAACTATTGTGAAGTACTGCCAGACCTTTCCTTCAAGTCCGTTTCTGGCGAATTCTTCCCTGAGAATCGCATCAGACTGTCTGACACACTCAAGACGGTCTCTTGTGATTGCACCAAGACATCTCACACCAAGTCCCGGTCCCGGGAACGGCTGACGGTATACCATTGAATCAGGAAGACCGAGTGCTTTTCCAACCACCCTGACCTCATCCTTATAAAGCAGCTTGAGAGGTTCAACAAGCTCGAATTTAAGATCTTCAGGAAGTCCGCCGACATTGTGGTGAGCCTTCACGCCGTCACTTTCAAGGATATCCGGATAGATTGTACCCTGTGCGAGGAATCCGATTCCATCAAGCTTCCTTGCCTCTTCTTCGAATACACGGATGAATTCTGCTCCTATAATCTTTCTCTTTGTTTCAGGATCTGTAACATCCTTAAGCTTGTCGAGGAAGCGGTCTACCGCATCAACATAAATCAGGTTCGCATCCATTTCCTCTCTGAACACCCTGACAACCTGCTCTGGCTCGCCCTGACGAAGAAGGCCATGATTCACATGAACACATACAAGATTCTTTCCAATTGCCTTAATAAGCAATGCGGCAACAACAGAAGAATCCACTCCACCGGAAAGTGCAAGAAGAACCTTTCCATCTTTTACCTGGTTTCTGATTTCCTCAATCTGCTGTGCAATAAAGGCATTGGCCAAATCGGGAGTCTCGATTCTCTTCATTGACTCCGGTCTCACATTATCTGACATAGCTAACTCCTATAAGTGCAATATTATCAGAAAGAAAGAATAAAAGAGAAGTGGAAGGCACTACACTCCGCACATGTCAGAAGGTGTTACAATCTTCTCCCACAGATTAAGCTGGATATAATCTGAGGCAGGATCATACGGCCTCCTCTCCTCTTCAAGCTCCTCAATAATTGTCACATTCCCCTCAAGCCATGACAAAAGCCGCTCACGCGCACTTTCAAGACGTGTGATTACTCCACCTAGCCTGATATCGAGGACTTCAAATCCCTGAGGCTTGCAGTCGTGGAAAAACAGGCTCTTACGCAAATTCCTGAGAGAGTGGGCATTTGTGATACATTCTGGAATATCCTTATTGGCTATATGCCTGATTTCATCCTTTTCGGTCCTCAGATAGGCATCCCTTGTCCTTATTCCAAGTTCAGCCTTAAGCGAAAGAAGTCTTGCAAGAGTGACATAATACTGCCTGAGAAGGCTGAAGCACTCAGGCATTTGAGCTTTCTCAAGTCTGGATGCAAGATCCTCATAGTGCCTGCCCCACCCGTGACCTCTGACATTTTCATCAAAGAGTCCCAGCAGCACATCCTGATAGAGCAGCCATTTCGAAGGATTGGAAGCCCTGGTGTTGGATTCATCCTCAGGATTGAGAGAGTCGAATTCATCCAGAATTCTCATACCGCTGTCATCGGTATGGAAAACTGACTTGAAACGTCTGCTCAAGGCGGATGTGCTCACACTCTCATTCCAGACATGTTCAGCAAACAGGAGAAACGGATAGAGTCCGGCATCAGAAGGTGTCTCGCTGCCATTATCTCCCCACAGAGTGAAAAACCAGTTTCTAATTTTGTGTTTCTTCATGCTCATCAGGGCACATCCGGTACTCTTCAGGGCAAGAGAATAATTGGGAGCAATGCCATTCCATGTCCATCCGCCTCCGGCAAACCAGATATCCTCCTTTTTCGCAAGCTTCTCATGCAGCTTCACCATTCTGTCATAGACAGCCTCATCCGTATTGTAATAATCCCAATAGACAAGCCCTATACTTTCCGGAGGCAGGTTTTCCTGGTTCCATTCATAATCCTGCGGCACGTTGTAATAATCACCGCTCACCGAAGCCAGCCGGAAGAACATGTCTGACCAGATTATAGGAGAAAGCCCCTCCTGCCTGCATATACCGCAAACACGCTCCAGATGACGTTTCATTATTCCAAATCGGTCCTGATAGCCGTGAAATCTGAGGTATTTGCCAAGACCTAACATGTGAGCTTCATCCATTCCGATATGGATGATACGTGAAGAGAATGTACTGCTGATGCTTCTGATCGCATCTTTCAGGAAATCATAAACCTCCTGACAATCTGCAAGCAGGATGTCTTCTGTATCGCAGAGGCCTGAAGCTTCAGGATAGCGTAAAGCTGTATGCAGATGGGCAAGTGTCTGTATGCATGGCACGAGGCTGATTCCAAAAGAAGAGGCGTAATCATCAAGCTGCCTTATCTCATCGGGTGTGTAGCGCCCCCTCAGATAGCCGAACCACCCATGCTCCCTGACGGTGTATGTGTCCTCTATGTAGAGCATCAGCATGTTAAGTCCAAGCAGTGCATGAAGTCTCACAAGATGCATGACTCTGTCAGGCCTCACCACTGCATTGCGGGATGCGTCAATCATGATTCCGGCATGATCAGTACAGCAGGAAGCGGAGAAAGGGAAAACACTCGCCTCACCTGTAACAAGAAGTAACAAGGCCCTGTAAACAAAAACAGGCTCTCCATAGGTAATTTCATAGTCTTTCGCACCATTCTGCTCCATGACGAATCCGCACAGATTCTCTTTTTCTCTCACTCTTACTGTGATATCCGCAAGGGGAATGCCGAAATCCGAAGCGATGGAAAGAAAATTCCTCTCTATCGTGCTGTCATTTATCCTCATGAGAAGAATTATCATTCATGCAAGGATTTCTGCAAAGCTGTGTTAACATGAAAAAAAGGAGAATGAAGAATGACCAGCTTTTCCTGCACTTCGCATTCATGGACATCCCTTGATGGAAAACACTTTCTCGGACGTACATATGACATGTTCGGCAATCTTGATGCAAACAGGATTGCAATCATCGACAAGGGCTACTTGCTGAGTCTGGATCCTGATGGAAAAAGAAAGATTCCAGTGACTCACGCCCTTGCCGCGATGTGCGTCACAGGCCCCACAGCAAGTCCTGTGTTCGTTGACGGAATCAACGATTCCGGCCTCATGGTGTGCCTGCTCAATTTCCCTGGTTTCGGACACTTCAACACAAACAAATCTGAAGGCAGAACAGACATATACCCGGGAAGTCTTGCGGGCTTTCTCCTTGGAACATGTTCAGGCGTGGAAGAAGCTTGCGAATCGGTGAAGCATGTGAACCTCACTGATGAGAAGGTTTACGGAAGCATCATGTCCGTTCACTACATTCTTTCAGACAGTACAGGAGAGAACGTCATAATCGAACCGGATGAAGGCGGAATCAGCGTCCATCGCAACACAATAGGCGTTATGGCGAACAGTCCAGGCTATCTCTGGCAGAAAATGAATCTCAGGAACTATGTGAATGTAAGCAACATCCATACTCCACCGGTGAGAATCTGTGAAGAGGAATTCAGCACTTTTGGAAACGGAACAGGCGGCTCTGCCGGCCTTCCCGGTGATTACTCCTCACCAAGCCGTTTTGTCCGCATGGCCCTGATAAAGAACTTCGCACCAAAAGGCAGGAATGAAGAAGAAGCCGTGACAAGGATGTTCCACAACTTCGCAACGGTTGACGTACCCCGGGGCTTTCTCAAGGAAAGCGCTGACAAGGAAGAGTATGAGATGACACTGTGCACCTGCGTCATGTGCAGTGAGTCCCGATCCTACTATTTCTCCCCGTACAATGACAGACGAATCAGCGCTATAAGGCTTGATGATGCATCAGGAAAGACTGATGACAGGCTGATCAGATACATCAGCCTGCCATCATGTCAGGATATAAAATGGATTGAGTGAGTGCCGGACTCAGACGCCCCACATATAGGCAAGAGCCGGTATGATCACGAACATCGCAACCGTGCAGAGTGTCAGCAGCACGAAAAGCACTCTCAGTTTGATGCCGTTGTAGGCTATGAGGACCTTGTCCTTCCTTACAGCGGCTCTTTTTGCGGCAATCGCCTGATACGTCATTATCATGATGACCGCAAGAGTGAAGATGTTAATCATCGTTATCAGGGAGAAAATTCCCGCATCTGAAACCATTGACAGCCCGACAAGCATGGAAGATATGACACCGAAAAGACCGGTACCAAGCATTCCGATACTGTCTTCTCCCGTATAGCTCTGGCTATAGAAGGCGATGATTATCCAGATTACGACACTGAAGCTGTTTCAATTCTTCTTCCAGAGGAGTGAGAACCTTCCTTCTGTACTTTGGACAGAAAACTATGTGGTATCTCAGCGCATAGACTGAATGGGCCGAGCTGTAGCGCTCTTTTCT